>CALEYQ010000071.1 GCA_937924855.1 uncultured Bacteroidota bacterium
CTTTAATTGTAAAATCCTGGTCATATACCAATTTTCGGTTTCTCATGCTTAAGTCCACACATTCTTTGTCCCATTGGGCTTTAACAACATACGATAGGCCCAAAAGTCCCTGATAGCCGCTGAGAAATTTCTTTACGGGATGATTTAATAAATTCCCGGCATGGGCAGTTAATATATCATACACTTTTGGTTGCGAGTTATCGTCAAATTTGTAAAGGGGCATCCAGTTTAAAACTTCAGCCCAAAATATGTCAGATGGGGTTGGAGTGCTTGGGCAAGGATGATTGCCATCATAACCACAATTTGAACCCGAAACGGTGTTTCTAAAATGGATTCCCAAAGGGTCAGTGTAATAAATGTTTTTGGTTAATGCTCTTTTAAATTTACCCATATCATAATGGGTGAAAAAAGGAGTACCATTTTCAAATGATTCAATGGGGAAAAATAAATCCATTGCGCCATGAGCCAAATCTTCCTGTAAATCAGGATCATTAATTGTTTTGTTTCTCCAGCCTGCATGCATCCAGGAATAAGAAGCATTAAACCAATCTATAAGCACAGGTCTGCTCGGACCTCCTTGAATTTGTTGTAATCCATGATAATATTGACCAATAATATCTGCCTTTTGGATATATAAGTGGCGATCCGGGTCAAAACCAAAATTTGAATACAAGGGATTATATAAAAAATTTAATCCCATATACAGGAGGGCGGAGGCATAAACAGAATTCCAGTTTAAGTGGCTTGCGCGGGTTGAGTTATAATCTTTTAAAAATCCAAGATTATTTTTCCATCGGTAAGCATTTAAATAGGCAAGTGATTGTTCCACTCTATACCCTAACCACCATGCAAAATGAAAATAACTTTGGGTATTGGGAATGCCATAATCAGGCATACCATTCAATACAGGAGTTAATATAAGATTGTTAGTTTGATTTTGACCAATGGGCAAAGGTGAATTCCTTAAATGTGGATCTGACATCACAAGAAAAATAAATTTAGCCATGGGATATAAAAGGAGGCCATTCAGATAGGTGCTTTCACCACCAGATTGGATTTCAAGAGTCCATTTTGGGGGATGAGAATTGGGGGAATATGCTTGATCCTGACGATAGCGCTGACAAAGAATAGAATGGTTGATAAACTTTATCAGGTAGCCCTTGTCTTTTGTGGATTCATAAAGATTAATATATGAAAGCAACAACCAGCTTGATCGGTCTGAGAATGTTAATTGGGAAAGGGAATCATAAGTAATTTCACTAGCCCGATAATTGGCTAAATTATTATAGTGGGAATAAAAGTCCTGACAATGGACTTGGTACCTAATGGACAATAACAAAACAAGAAAAGGAATAACCTTATTTAATTTAATATTCATCAATAAGTTATTTGGGTGAACAGGGTGTCACAGCATGGCAAAAGTGCAGAATCACGATAATTGGTAGTCTGGTTATTTTTTGTAACCGAATATACCATTGGAACCTTTACCCCGCCAAAATCTCTTGAAGGATAGGGCTGGGGGCCAATAATGGTTGTATCAACTGACATTCCAGGAACGCAATAGGTAGGCTGATAAAGAATAGAGTAGTAATCTGATATGCAAATCTGATCATTGTTATTAAAAGGGTTAATATTTTTCACATGATAGGATATCCAGGTTGGAAAGATAAAATATATGATTAAGTTATTTTCTTTTCCCATTTTTATGAGTCTCCTTCCATCCGGGCGTCCACAGAATTTTCCATTTGCCACTCGGGCTCCATAACTATGTACCCCATATCGGTGGTTAGGATCAGTATCACCTTTAACTTTAAAGGTTACGGATCCTTTTGAATCGGTTGTAAAGGTATCCAGTGGCTCATTTCCTGAAAACCAGCTGGTCATGTTTGTATCACGACTCAATACAATTTTTGCCCCGGGGATTGGTTCATGGGTGTAAAAATTCAATGCCAAAACACGAACCATTGCAAAAGGAACTCTTTGCTCAATTTTTTTACAATTAGGCATTACCAGAGTAATCAATGCAAGCAGTAATATTTGTAAGGTTGTTTTCAATGCAATGCATAATTTAATCGGAGAAAACCAAAAGCCATGCGGTTAAAATAACTGAAAGTGGTTTTTTCTCCATTATTAATAAATGTCGTCGTAAAATGACTTGGCCCAATCCCCATTGCGTATGCAAATTTCATTTTCTTTAGGAATTCTATTTCAAAGCCCAAACCTGTGGAAAGGGAAAAAATATGTCTTTTAGAAGTGAATTCCACGGAAGGAGCAAATGGAGAATAAGATTCCTGCTTTCCGGAATACTTATTCCTAACATACCAAATGCCCCCTTCGGCAAAAAATGACAAGAATTTTTTCCGGTAAAAATGATATTGATAAAAAGTGGCAATCCCCTTTGGAACGAAAGAATTTCCAATGATATCATCGGAATGATACCTTGAAAATTTTATGGCAGAAGCCCCAAAAGCAGAAATCATAAAGGTATGATCCGGATTTTTATAAAATAAGCCTGTAATCCCTCCGCCATACCCATTGGAATGCGAAGATAAGAGTCCCCCCACACCTAGGGAATAATGTATTCCACCGGTTGTGTCATGGGTAGCATAACCCAAACTACATCCAAATAACAAGAAAATTAAAAGGCACTTTTTCACTTCCCCTCCAGTTTTTTCAATCGTTCTTCCAGTTGCATCGGAAATATTGTCTTTATTTTTGAATTAAAATTTTACAACTTGCTCTTTCACCGGAACTGCTTACTCCGGAAAGGAAATACAGCCCTGTACTGAATTCTGATAAGTTTATTTCCATGGTTTGGCCTTCCTGAGCCGTAAATAGGAATACCCTGAGACCGCCGGAGTTAAACAGTTCGAAGGAAATAGTTTTATTTTCTGCCGAAGTTTGATTTGTTGAAACAAGGAAAATTCCGGAGCCCGGGTTCGGGTTAACGGAAATGGAAAAGAGGTCTTTGGTTGGAGAATTTTCCAATACCGGATTTCCGGGTACATCAGGATAAATGCGCAACTCATTTTCAGAACTGCAGTTTGAAGGAACATGCCTGGCTTTAAATTGGGAACCCTGTTTGGCTTTAAATCCGGGTTTAAGAATTATTCCTCCTCCGGCTTTCATATTGCAGGTTACTCCGGGCTCAATGGTAAAATCAGGAGTGTTTATGATGGGATCGGCAAAAGAGGCGGTGGAATTTAGGAGTGTATTGGGAACCGAGGGGTCAATCACCAGGCGTCCTTTAATTGTAAAATCCTGGTCATATACCAATTTTCGGTTTCTCATGCTTAAGTCTACACATTCTTTGTCCCATTGGGCTTTAACAACCTCTGAAAACCCAAGATAACTTTGGGCTCCGCTTAGGAATCGAGTTGTGGGATTTTGAATAAGGCCGATTGTATGATTCATCAGGATATCGTAAACCTTTGGAGAGGAAGAGTTGTCAAATTTATAAAGTGGCATCCAATCCAGCACTTCACCCCAAAATAAATCAGGAGGACAATTTTGCGTACAATTGGAATTTGCGATTTGATTATTTGCCCCATTAACGGCATTGTGAAAATGGCCACCGGTATTATCGGTGTAATATATATTTTTGGTTAAGGTATTTCGGAACCTTTCCATTTCTGTGAGTGTGAAATAAGGAGTGCAATTGTTGCATGGTGCCAGTTGCGCCTCATAGCAGGCTCTTACAAACCATAAATCCATAGCGCCATGAGATACATCTTCAACAAATTCAGTATAATTTGAAATTTTTGGTTGGGGGTTGAAAGGGTGTAAAACGCAATTTTCTTTTACTATTCCCCACCCGGAATGAAACCAAAAATAGGAGTTATTATTATTGTTCATAAGTCTTAATACAGGATGATTGTAGGTTGCACATCCAGATAAATTGCAATTGCACCCATCAATCAAGTTAATCGAACTTTTATGTAAGCCAGCAATAATTTGAGACTTCGCAAGGTGAATACTTCTTAAATTACCATGGCCAAAGTCTGAATTTGTTTCTCCCATTAAAAGTAATGCAGCGGCAAATGGAGAGTTAAAGTTCATTGCTGTCCCGCAAGTCCTTTTTCCGCCTTCATTACACTCCTCCCTGATATGCCCCTTAATCCCGAAATTGTCATCCCAGTAATTGTTGAGGATAAATAAAATGGATTGCTCGACCCTTTTTCCTAGCCATTTTGCAAAGTCACCAAAAGTAATAATTGATGGATTTACTTGAAATTGATCCAATAAATTTTGTGATATTAATGTTACAGAATTGTTTTGGCCGCTTGGTAACGGAGATGAATACAAACTTAAGCTTGGTTCCTTATGAACAATATATACATACTTTGCCATTGAAAAAAGTAGCATGCTGTTAAAGTACAATGGTTCTGAATCTGGATCGTGATCCACCAAGTCACATAAGTCATCATTTTTGTTTACCCATAAAGGCTCACTACCAGTCCCCCTTGTATCATGCCGGTTTTTTTGGATTATTAAAACGAGGTTAATAAATTTAACAAGGTATGCCTTGTCTTTATTGGTTTCAAACATATTTAAAAGACCGATTAAGTTCCAGGAATTTATGTTTCCTATGTTATAGCAATTTTGAGGGTCATTTGATATTTGAATAGAGGAAAAATAATTAGGATACAAGTTATCATAATGATTTTTTAAGGGAACCTGGCCAGAAGAAATAAAAATTGGCCAAGAAAATATCATTGCAATAATGATCTTCATACTTTTCGTTTTAATTTCAAAAAAGCGCCAATTTTTAATGTTTGGAAACGGGAATTTTCAGTCGTCATAAATGATAAAAAAAAGGAAGGATAAATCCTCGATTCAAATATATACTCAGCACTAAGTCTAATTCCATATCCAATGGGGCCCGGGAATTCGCTCCGGCCAAAGGAATTTTTTGGTTGATTTATTAAACCGTTATATTGTTTAATGTGATAATTGCTAAGGAAAATTAAATCTATGGAGGGAATGAGGGAGACATATAGCTTTCCGAAATCCTTTCCGAATTCAACCCCAGTTTTAAAACCAAATAGATAATAATTCGAAAATTCCGTATCAATTGTATAAGTCCTGGGCGGGAATGAGGTTGTTCCTTCTATTTCCCAGTTTTCTGAAGTTTTTGTTCTGTATGTAGTTAAAAGTAAGCCCAGGTTAAGACCTTTTAATTTCCAAAGTAATTGAGCTCCTAATTCAAAATGGCTGCCCAATGAACTTTCATAATCTTTTAAGGTTTGGTCCCCGATAAGATTGGGTTTTTTTGGAATTCTTCTTGCTGCTCCGAATCCTATAAGGAAATTAAGTTTGAATTGATTTGAATCGGCTGAAACAAAGGACGTGGGGAATAATTTTTGTTTGGTTTCCTTTTCTTCCTGAAAGGATGTTGAACAAAGGTGGGCCTTAGTTGGATTCCTGAGCGGCAATGTCGCAGTGGAATAATGACTAAAATATGGGCTTGATTGAGCGGGAATCATACTGGTCAAAGAAAATATTGAAACAAGAATTAATCTCCTCACTTCCCCTCCAGTTTTTTCAATCGTTCTTCCAGTTGTAAAACATATAAAGTCAGTTCTTCGTTTTGTTTTTGGAGCAGGGTAATAGTTTCGCTTACAGAAATACCTTTTCTTTCATTTCGTTCGCGGAAGGAACGCCCGGCAAATGTTTATTGGCTTTGATAAAAGCCCGCAAATCCTCAAAACTTAGCAGGGGATAGGTGGCATCAAAGACATAATCCGGCCAGTCGCCCCGTAATTTTACTTCAATTTCCTCGGCAATAATGGTTCCTTTTACGGCCAGCTTATACTGAGACCCGTTCGGAATGTCGGTAGTTCCAATGCAGACAATTCCGGTCGTACCCGGTCCTGATGAAGGTCCAACAAACAAAGTGGGAATATCACTGTTAAATCCTACCATCATCGTATTGGTTTTGGTGTTTATCAACCTTTGGCTCGAACTTATTCCTATGCCTATGCAAACGGTATTATTGGTAAATGCAGAAACCCAATTCCCGGCCGCAAAAGAGTTGTCCCCAAGTGAACTTGCACGCCCAAGGGCCGTTGAAAATGCACCTTTTGCAGTTCCCCCGCTTATTCCTATACCCTTGAATGTTGCGTTTTGCTCAGCCCAAATTCGGTTAAATTAGGTATTGAAATAAAATGTGCTGTCACCAAAGCGTATTAAACTATCCCCGGGGGCAGGAACTATCCTGGGAGTAAATATCTTTTGGGTTGAAACAAATTCATTGGCGGTAAGTGTCCCGGATATCTTTCCATCCCCATCCAGTTTTAATTTTTCAGGGCCTGTTCCCGGCGAGGTCCCAATGTCAAGATTTTCTGAAAATTTACCTTTTCCTACCACCACCGTGTCGCTTCGCACTAAATCAGAAACTACAATGCGGGATGTAATGGTTGTGCCCGTAACCAATAAGTTTCCATCCACATGTAATTTCTCAGTTGGGTTTTGGGTTCCAATGCCCACATTTCCAAGAGATGTATTATAAATTCCTCCATAGCTTATTGTCCAGCCGCCCAATTGGGAAATGCTGGAAAAAGTTCCGGCTCCGGTTAACACCTGGTTCGGATCGTTTGGAAAAATTAAAGGAGAAATTTCACCGAAATTGTTAAAGCTTATGATCCCGGTTCCTGCCTGAGAAAAGGCGGGAAATGATATGGAACCCATTCCGGAAACTATCATCCGGCTTTGATTGTTGGTTTTAAAATGCAAGGCTTCGTTATTGGCAGAACCTAAAAAGTCGCCCGGACTAACAATGTTTCCGTCTTTTTTCCAATTTGAGGATGCATTCTGGGAAAATGAAAGTCCTGAAAATAATAACGAAAACAAAAGGATAAATATTTTGTATTGTTTTACAAAACAATTGATATTACGCTCTGATAGCCTGATAGCCTGATAGCCTGATAGCCTGAAATTATCCATGGGTTTATTTTTGGAATAACCAAATTAGAAAAGGAAATTCAAATTTGCAAGCTTTGGTTTTAATTTAAAACCATTACGGGTTTAAACCTAATTACCTTATATTAGTCAAACAGAAAATCTAAATTCATGCTTAAGCGCCTCATTTTTACGCTCTTGCTCTCGGTTCCCACCGTAATAATGGCTCAGATTCCCGATTCCTCGCACCTGCCCCTGGTTTACATTAATACGAACTTCCAGTCCATACCCAACGAACCCAAAGTGATGGCCGATATGCGGGCACTCGATAATGGCTACAACCAGTACAACCACATTACCGATACCAACTTTGTGTACAATGGAAAGGCCGGCATTGAACGAAGAGGCTCCATTTCCCAACTCTGGGCCCAGAAAAGTTATGCCCTCGAAACCCGAAACCCGGATTCTACCGCCCGTGATGTGCCGCTGCTCGGTATGCCTCCCGAAAACGATTGGGTGCTCTACGCCCCCTACGATGATCACAGCCTCATGCGAAATGTTATCAGCTATGAAATAGGAAGAGCCATGGGCTATTGGGCCCCACGAACTAAATATTGCGAATTTATCCTCAATACCGCCTGGCCCGATTACCGCGGTATTTACATAGTAATGGAAAAAATAAAAAGGGATTCGAACCGGGTAAGAATTTCAAAGCTGAAACCCAATGAAAACTCCGGCGATGACCTTACCGGAGGCTATATTATTTCAATCGATAAAAATATCTGGGCACAGGACAGCGGGTGGACTACCCCCAACCCGCCGGGAGTTTTTATCAAATATGTTTATCCTAAGGCCGAAGAAATTACTCCCCAACAAAAAAATTACATCCGTACCTATGTGGATAGTTTTGAAAACGCCCTCCTGGCTCCCAACTGGGCACACTATACCCAAGGCTATCGCAAGTACATTGAGCCGAACTCCTTCATCGATTTTTTCATCATTCAGGAACTGAGCAAAAACATCGACGCTTTTAAACGAAGCGGCTATATGTATAAAGATAAATACAGTAAAGGAGGCAGACTCCGGGCCGGACCATTCTGGGATTTTAATTCGGCCTGGGGGAATCCGAAACTCTGCGGCTTCGATACTGTCGGCGGATGGGCCCACCAGATGACCTGCTGGGTAAACTCCTCCTATCCCGTTCCTTTCTGGTGGAATAAAATGCTCCAGGACTCTGTTTTTACCCGCGACCTGAAATGCCGCTGGATCACACTGCGCGCCGGAATTCTGGATACTTCAGTGCTGTTCCAGAAAATAGACAGCATAAAAAATTATATTGGTCCCGCCGCCGGCCGTCACTTTTCGCGCTGGCAGCTGGGTGGAACTTTTCAAGGCGATATAGATACTTTAAAAATGTTTATCCGGGGTCGCATTGCCTGGCTCGATGCTAAGATGCCCGGTAATTGTTGGAACCTTAATACTCCGGGAAATCCGGAAGAAAATCTTCAGGTTAATTTTTACCCGAATCCGTTCTCCGGCGAAATTTTTATGGAACAGGGTCAATCAATTTTCGGACAAACCGATATCCAAATTATCGATGCCCTGGGTAAGATTGTTTTTTCCACCCGGTTTAATCCCGGGACGGAAGGAAATAAAATCCGCATTCCTGCTGAAAACCTGTCTGCCGGAATTTATTTTGCAATGGTCCGCAATGGGGAAAATGTAATCAGCCGGAAGCTGGTTAAAACCTTTTAGGACTTGCCCTGAATTTTTTTTTGGTGATGTAAGAAATATTATTTTACATTTGTCCCGCAACAACCGAAATGAAAAACTTTAATTCTGCATTGAAATCCGAATTCATCACCTGCCACCCGGCATGCAGATCGGCTGTTGTATTACCACGACCGCGACGACTGTTCTGACAGGACTAGCCCCACACCAAGGCCCCTGTCAGTGAATCACCTCCGAAAAAATTCTTTTCAGGCCCGGTGAGCCCTTTTCTTTAAACCAGAATGTGTTATGCTGCCTGTCAGGGTAGTTCGTGTTGCTCATGCGGGCGACACACACCACGCGTTCGCCATTACCGAAGAAATGGCAAGGAGTGCCGCTGAACGGGGAACCGGAATAGCCCGGAGAACTCCTGAATATATTGCCGAAAAAATGTGTTCGGGGAATGCCGTTATTGCCATTGCCACCGACGGAACCTGGGCCGGATTCTGCTACATTGAATCCTGGAGCCATAACGCTTTTGTCGCCAACAGCGGCCTTATCGTTAACCCTGAGTTTCGCGGCCGGGGAATAGCCAAAGCTTTGAAAAAGGAAGTTTTTGAGCTGAGCCGGAAAAAATACCCCCGGGCAAAGATATTCGGCCTTACCACCGGACTGGCGGTAATGAAGATTAACAGCGAGCTGGGCTACAGACCGGTAACCTACAGCGAACTTACTTCGGAAGATAAATTTTGGGAGGGATGCCGGAGCTGTGTTAATGTTCACATCCTGCAACAGAAAGAAAGGAAAAATTGCCTTTGCACCGCCATGCTGTTCGACCCTGCCGATAAAACAACACCGGAAGAAACCCAAAAGTGGTTCGGTAAAAAAGCACTTGCCCTGCGGCGTCTGCTAAAAATAAAAGCGGCGAAATGGCTGGGAACCAAAAAAGATAAAAGTCAAACACTAACAAAAGTTTAATATGAAACAGGAAGAAAAAATTGTATTAGGATTCAGCGGTGGCCTCGACACATCGTATTGCTGTGCACGCCTTTCCGGTGAAAACAAATTTGTGCTGGCGGTTTTGGTGGATACGGGCGGATTTTCCCCGGAGGATATCCTGAAAATTGAACAGCAGGCACTGAAATGCGGAGCCGGTAAATTTGTAGTTATTGATGCTGCTGCCGGGTTTTACAAAGAGGTAATCCGCTTCCTTATTTTCGGCAATTGCCTTAAGAACGACACCTATCCGCTCTCGGTATCGGCCGAAAGAACCCATCAGGCCCTGGCCCTTGCCAACTTTGCCCTGGAAACAAATGCAACTGGTATTGCTCACGGAAGCACCGGCGCCGGAAACGATCAGGTCAGATTTGATCTGGTGTTCAATGCCCTTTGTCCCGACATGAAAATAATTACCCCGGTCAGAGACCGGAAACTTTCAAGAAAGGAGGAGGTGGCCTTCCTCGTTTCCCGGGGTATTGAAACCGATTTATACGGAAAACCCTGGTCTGAAACGGCAGGCGATTATAGCATAAACAAAGGGTTATGGGGAACCAGTATCGGAGGCCGGGAAACGTTAATCTCTAAGGGAAAATTACCCGAAAGCGCCTGGCCATCCCGGATGGAGAAATCAGAGCCCGAAGAAATGGTGCTGGAATTTGAAAAGGGAGAGCTGGTTTCGGTAAACGGAATTTCTTTTGCTGATCCGGTTGCCGCTATCCGCTTTGTGGAAAAAACAGCCGCCCCCTTTGGTATCGGCCGGGATGTGCATGTGGGAGACACAATCATAGGTATCAAGGGCCGGGTAGCCTTTGAAGCCCCGGCTCCCCTCATTATCATCAAAGCACACCACCTGCTTGAAAAGCATGTGCTCAGCAAACAGCAACTGTGTTTGAAAGATCAGGTCGGAAAATTTTATGCAGGACTCCTGCACGAGGCCCAATTGCTGGATCCGGTAATGAGAGATATAGAAGCCTTCCTTATCTCAACCCAGGAAAAAGTAAGTGGAAAAGTTTTTCTTGAACTTCATCCCTGGCGGTTTTTCCTTACCGGCATCTCCAGTCCCTTCGACCTTATGCAAACCCGGTTTGGTTCCTACGGGGAAACTAACAAAGGATTTTCCGGCGAAGATGTGAAAGGTTTTACCGCCATTCTCGGAAATCAAATCCGGATGGCATGTAGCCTGAATAATTCAATCAATGAAAAAAAGGAAGTCTATGAAGCATAAAATAAAAGCAGGCATCATCGGCGGCAGCGGATATACAGGAGGGGAATTAATCCGTCTCTTGCTTAGCCACCCTTCCCTTGAAATTTCCTTTGTGGTCTCTCCCTCCCATGCCGGAAATCCGGTAGCCTCTCTGCACCCCGATCTGGAAGGTTCCTGCTTTCTGAATTTCAGCGAATATCAGGAACAGCCTGCCGATGTAATTTTCCTTTGTCTCCCGCATGGGAAAGCCGGAGAATGGCTGCAACAAAACGCCCTTTCGCCGGAAACAAAAATTATTGACCTCAGCTCCGATTTCAGGTGGAAAGCTGAAAGACAGACAGCTTTTGTGTATGGCCTGCCCGAACTTCAGGGAAAGAAAATTGCGGACGCATCTGCCATTGCTAATCCGGGTTGTTTTGCCACCGCCATTCAGCTTTGTCTGCTCCCGTTATGGAAAGCCGGATTTGGAACCGAAGAAATTTATTGTACGGGAATAACCGGAAGTACAGGAGCCGGAAAAGATCTGTCGGAGACGGGACATTATTCCTGGCGGACAAATAATATTTCTCCTTATAAAGTACTGGACCACCAGCATCTGGATGAAATAAAGGCAACGGGGGAAAATATTTTCGGTATCCGTCCCTCGATTCATTTTGTGCCCTGGCGGGGTAATTTTTCAAGAGGCATTTTTGTTTCCTGCACCCTTTCCTTTCCGGGCGGAAAACAGGAAGCGGAGGCTTTGTTCCGTTCTTTTTATGCAGAAGCACCTTTCGTGAAAATTTCCCAGTCTATCGTTTGTCTGAAACAAGCGGTTAACACCAACAATGCTTTTCTTTCTTTCGATGTATCCGGGGGAAAGCTGGTGGCGCATGCCGCTATCGACAATCTGCTGAAAGGTGCATCCGGACAAGCGGTTCAGAACATGAACCTGATGTTCGGCCTTCCGGAAGAATGCGGCCTGGTTCTGAAAGCAATGGCCTATTAAATAAAAATCAAACGCATGAAACTATTCGATGTTTACACAAGATTAAACCTGGAGCTTGAAAGTGCAAGAGGTTCTTATGTTTATGATACCCATAACAAACCTTACCTGGACCTTTACGGAGGTCATGCCGTTATCAGCATAGGTCATAACCATCCGCATTGGGTGAACCGTCTGCTGTCCCAGATGGGAAAAATCTCGTACTACTCCAATTCGGTACGCTTGAAAATTCAGGATGAGCTGGCCCAAAAACTCGGACGGGTTGCAGGACGGGATACCTTTCAGTTGTTTCTTTGCAACAGCGGAGCCGAGGCCAATGAAAATGCCCTCAAACTGGCATCTTTTCATACGGGAAAATCGAAAGTGGTTTCCTTTTCCTCATCCTTTCATGGGCGCACTTCACTGGCACTTGCCGCCGGCGATTGCGAAGCCTATACAGCCCCCGTAAATAAATCGGATCGGATAATACGCCTCCCTTTTAATGATACCGACGCATTGGCGCGCTGTTTTTCTGATTCGGGAAAAGACATTGCAGCTGTAATCATTGAGCCCATTCAGGGCGTTGGTGGGATCCGGGTTGCGGAACCGGAATTTCTTTCCACCATCCGGAATTTGTGTGATGAATACGGATCTGTTTTTATTTCCGACGAAGTGCAATGCGGATTTGGAAGAAGCGGGAAGTTTTTTGCCCTTGACCATGCCGGGGTGGACGCAGATATTTATTCCATGGCCAAAGGAATGGGCAATGGGTTTCCCGTGGGTGGCTTGCTTATTTCACCTCAGATAAAACCGGTAATGAATCAGTTGGGAACCACATTCGGAGGAAACCCCATGGCCTGTGCGGCTTCATTGGCGGTTTTGGAAGTAATGGAAGCCGAAAATCTGATGGATAATGCCCGGCAAAAGGGAGATTACCTGATGGATGCGCTCAGACAAATGCCTGAGCTGGAGAATGTGCGGGGGAAGGGGCTCATGATAGGATTTGATCTTCCTTCTGAAGTGCCGGGAATAAAAAAGGACCTCAGGGAGAAATACAGGGTTCTTACCGGAGAAGCCGGGAATAATGTAATCCGGATTCTGCCCCCACTGAACCTGGAACAAAAGGATGCCGAGAAATTTTTAATCGGACTTCGGTCTGCGCTGTCAGAAAATAAATTCTTTAAAAAAACAGTAAAACAGAAAGCCCATGCATAGTTTTTTCTCGGCGGAAGATGCCGAACCGGTTTCGGATTTATTGGCAGAAGCACTTGCGCTTAAATCCGGCAAAAAGAAAACTCTTCCCAAAAAAGGGAAAAGAATGGGATTGATTTTTTTGAATCCTAGTCTTAGAACCCGACTCAGTACGCAATTGGCTGCCAGAGATCTGGGGATGGAGGTTTTTTGTTTTGAACCCGGTAAAGATGGATGGTCTCTTGAATATGAAGACGAAGTAATCATGAATGGAATTACTTCCGAGCATATCCGTGAAGCGGCCGGAGTGCTGGGTAAGTACTTCGATTGCCTGGGTATACGGGCATTTCCCGGTTTGAAAAACAAAGCGGAGGATCAATCCGAGAAAATTTTCCGGGCCTTTGAGAAATATGCCGGGGTTCCCATAGTAAATCTTGAATCAGCAACACTGCATCCTTTGCAAAGCTTTGCCGACCTGATAACGATTTCAGAAACCTGGAAAGCCAAAAGCGGCAAAGGGAAACCCAAAGTGGTGCTTACCTGGGCACCGCATTGCAAAGCACTTCCACATTGTGTTGCCCATAGCTTTTCGCAGTGGATGTTAAAATGGGAGGCTTGTGATTTTGTTATTACACACCCGGAAGGCATGGAGCTGGACGCTTCATTTACGGGAAATGCGCCCTTGGAATATGATCGCAAAAAGGCCCTGGAAGGGGCTGATTTTATCTATGTGAAAAACTGGTCATCTTTTAAGGATTATGGAAATGTCTTTGAAGGCGGAAAGGACTGGATGTTGAAGAACAGCGACCTAGGGAAAGCGGGCCTCGGATATGTTATGCATTGCCTGCCGGTTCGGAGGAATCTGGAATTGTCAGGAGAAATTCTCGATGGAGAAAGAAGTCTGGTTCTTGCCCAGGCCGAAAACAGAATTTGGTCGGCAAAAACCATTTTAAATAAAATGAACTTTTAATCATGGAAACTTTATACATCATAAAAGCCGGAGCTGAAATGCTGGATCATCAGGAAAATAGAAAATCCATTCTTGCTGATTTTTCCAAAATTCCGGGGCTGAAGATTTTTGTGCACGGAGGAGGGAAGGTGGCCACAGAGATCGGGAAAATAATGGGCATTGAATCCGTTTATGAAGGCGGAAGAAGAATTACCGGCAAAAAAGACTTAGATCTTGTGGTGCAGGTATATGCCGGCCTGATTAACAAAAACATTGTGGCAGATTTGCAGTTTCTTTCCTGTAATGCCTTTGGCTTTTCAGGGGCAGACGGCGGTTTGATACCATCCCAGCGGAGAAGTCCCGGGGCTGGTCCTGAGAATTTTGCGGGTGATATTTTGCCGGAAATGATTCCGGTTTCCTCCTGGAAAAAATTTCTCGAGAGCGAATGGGTGCCCGTAGTGGCTCCCATTACCTTTGATCCTGAATTTGGCCTGCTCAATAGCAATGCCGATGGCGTGGCTTCTGCGCTGGCTCTCGCGCTTTCGCGGTTGTATCGGGTAAAATTGATTTATCTTTTTGATAAGCCGGGAGTTTTGGATGTGAGCAAAGAAACCGAAACTGTTTTCCCGGTACTTGAGACCGATGAACTGAGTTTTTTGAAAGAGAAAGGAATTATTTCCGGAGGCATGCTGCCCAAGCTTCATTACGCATTTCAGGCCCTGGAGGGTGGGGTGGGTGAGGTTTGTCTGGGAGGTGCTGAAAATTTTCAGGAAATGTTAAGATCCGCAGGCGGAACCCGACTGGTTCTGAAAAAGGAGGTGGGTTATGAATCCTGAGAGTTTTTTGATGAAACTATTGAGCATTCCCTCCTTCAGCGGAAGTGAAGAAAACAGGGCCCTGTTTCTCGAAACATTTTTTCGGGAAAGGGAAATTTTTTGCGAGCGGATTGGAAATAATGTGATTGCCCAGAGTACAAATTTTGATTCCGGACTGCCTTCCCTGCTTTTATGTTCTCATATCGATACCGTGCAGCCCGGTGAAAACTGGAGCAGCAATCCCTTTGAACCGGTAATGGATACCGAAAAAATTTCCGGATTGGGAAGTAACGATGCCGGGGCATCCATGACAGCCCTATTATTTACATTCCTGAAATATTACGACCGCAGGGATTTGCCTTGTAATCTTATTCTGGCTGCCGTAGCGGAGGAGGAAAACGGCGGAGAAAATGGAATTCCGAAAATTATTTCCCGGCTGGAAAATTTATGCGGCGCTGTGGTGGGTGAGCCTACCCTGGGGAAGATGGTGGTTTCGGAAAAATCATTGCTGGTGATAGATGCCTTTGTTAAAGGCAGTACCGGACATGCAGCCCATGAAAACGGAATCAATGCTGTGGAGTTGGCAGCCCAGGACATTGCCCGGCTGCCTGAAATTGAGTTCAACAGGGTTTGTCCCTATAACGGGAAGGTAAAGATATCAGTAACCGGGATTTATTCACCCAACAAACTGCATAATGTTATTCCTGATTCATGTGAATACACCCTCGACATCCGTTTCCCTGAATTGTATGAACCGGAGGAAATTCTGGAGGTTTTAAGCCGGCGTTTAACAGCCCGCCTCCAAGCCCGGAAAATCAGACCTCTGCCTCCGGCGGTTTCAGATACTAATCCCCTTCTTCAGGCAGGATTAATGTCGGGTCTGGAAACAGCGGGTTCAACCACCCTGAGTGATAAATGCAGAATTCCGGTTCCCACCCTGAAAATGGGCCCCGGCGATTCTTTGAGAAGCCACCGGCCCGATGAATATATTTTGAGGACCGAGCTCCGGGACGGAATTTCCACCTATGAGCTCTGGCTGGAGAATTACTTTTTATTAATGAAACAAAACAAAAAAACCGACCATGAAACTCTGGCAAAAGACCAACACTGTTCTGCATCCTGAAGTTGAAAAATTTACCGTAGGCAAGGACAGGTACTTTGACAAATATCTTGTATTGTATGATCTGGAAGCCGGCAGGGCACATGCAAACATGTTGTGTTCCTGTGGATTTTTGACGACCACGGAACGGGAAAAAATAATTTCCTTACTTGAAAGGCTAAAGGAAAAATCCTCCTTGCAGGGTTTTGAAATTCCGGAAGCGTTTGAAGACATGCATTCCTGGATCGAAGCGGAATTAATTTCTGAGCTGGGTGATACAGGAAAGAAAATTCATACGGCAAGAAGCCGGAACGATCAGGTATTAACTGCCCTCAAACTATATTACCGGGCTCAATTACTTGAAATTTCCGACAAGGCAGAGCAGTGGTGCTGCTTGCTGTTGGAGAAATCAGTAACCCATGCAGATGTTTTCATGCCGGGCTTTACGCATTGCCGGCCCGGAATGCCTTCCTCGGCCGGACTATGGCTTTCTTCCTTTGCTGAAGCTTTGTGTGACGACCTGGAGATGGTAGCAGGAGCCATGGCGATATGCGATAAAAATCCATTAGGAAGCGGTGCCGGTTATGGAAGTTCATTTCCCATAAGCAGAAAGGAGACAACGGAATACCTGGGTTTTTCTACTTATAATAAAAATTCCCTGCACGCTCAGATGTCCCGGCAAAAGGTGGAATCGGCTATTGCCTTTGCATTGGCATCGATGGGGCAAACGCTGTCGCGGTTTTCAAGCGACTGCATTCTTTTTTCTGCTCCTGAGTACAATATACTTCAGATACCACCCGACTTTTGTACAGGAAGCAGCCTGATGCCAAACAAAAAAAATCCGGATGTTGCGGAACTGATACGGGGTCATAGCAGCCGGTTGCAATCTCTTCCTCAGGAAATAATTTCACTGTATCATAATCTTCCTTCAGGCTATCACCGGGATTTTCAATTGTCGAAGGAAATAATGATTCCGGCGCTAAACCGGATTAATCATTGCCTCGACATGGCTTTTCTTTTAACCGGAGGACTGAAGTTTTCTGAAAATATTCTCGAACGGGAAATATATAATCAGGTTTTTGCGGTGGAAGCCATTTCCGGAAAAGTACAGGGAGGCATGAGTTTCAGGGATGCTTACCGGGAAACCGGTGATGCTATTGAAGAGGGAAAATTTTTATTCAAAGGCTCGCCCGTAAAGGCGACTCACGAGGGCAGCACGGGAAATTTATGCCTGCCCGAGCTGAAAGAAGATTTGAAAAGAGTAATGGATAAAATCAGCAGGAAAAATCAGTAAGCCCGAACATTTTTTCCTTCCATGAAATTAATGAAGGCCCGGTTGGCAACCCGGTTTCCTCCGGGGGTGGGATAGTTTCCGGTAAAGTACCAGTCGCCCTTATGGTTCGGACAGGAATGGTGGAGTCCTTCAATGCTTTGGTAAATTACCTGTACCTCGGCCGAAATAAACTCCGATTTTAATAACTGAGCCACCATGGATGAAACAGCATCGGCGGAGAAAGGCTTATATATTTCTTTTACTACGTTGATGGCCCGGTCGGGATGTTTTTCGTTTTGTTCGCGGGCCTTTTCAAGAACCTCATCGAGCAGCTCATCCATATTGTTTTGCCGGATCAGCTCAATGGCAGCCTGGAATGCCACAAAATCACCCATCTTGGCCATATCTATGCCGTAGCAATCGGGGTATCGTATTTGCGGAGCCGAGGAAACAATTACTATTTTTTTCGGTCCGAGCCGGTCGAGAATGCGGAGAATACTTTGCTTTAAGGTTGTGCCACGTACAATGCTGTCGTCAATCACCACCAGATTATCAACCCCGGGCTTAACAATTCCGTAAGTGGTATCGTAAACGTGGGCTACCAGATCATCCCGGTGCGAATCGTCGGTAATAAAAGTTCTCAGCTTGGCATCCTTGATGGCAATCTTTTCGATGCGTGGGCGCATAGCCAGGATGCGCATCATGTTATCGTCAACTTTCTGAGATCCCAGTTTCAGAATTTCGTGCTTCTGAATAACATTGAGGTGAGAATATAAACCTTCAATGAGTCCGTTGAAAGCTACTTCAGCCGTATTGGGTATGAAAGAAAACACAGTGTTCTCAAGGTCGTAATCGATAGATTTTAGTACCGCCGGGGTAAGGTATCGACCCAGATTTTTTCTTTCCCGGTAAATATCGCTGTCGTTGCCACGACTGAAATAAATCCGTTCGAAGCTGCATGATTTTTTTTCGCCGGGAGTATTGATCATTTCCTCACTTACCTTTCCGTTTTTCCTGATAATAAGCGCATGGCCCGGAGTAATTTCTTTAATATCGTTAAGCTGGACGTTGAAACAGGTTTGAATGGCAGGTCTTTCAGAAGTAACCACAACCACTTCATCGTCGGCATAATAAAAAGCAGGTCTGATGCCATTGGGATCGCGAAGTACAAAAGCATCTCCATGTCCTATCATTCCGGCCATGGCATATCCCCCGTCGAACTTGCGGGAGGCATTTTTTAAAATTTCGGGAATGTTGAGGTTATCGCCGATAAGACCGGAAATTTCCTGATTGGAAAAATTTTTATCCTTGAACTGACGGAATAATTTTTCGTTTTCTTCATCCAGAAAATGCCCGATTTTTTCCATTACGGTTACCGTATCGGTTTTTTCTCTTGGGTATTGGCCGAGCTCTACGAGTTTGTCGAAGAGTTCTTCTACATTGGTAAGGTTAAAATTCCCTGCCACGGCCAGGTTCCGGGTTTTCCAGTTGTTCTGGCGAAGGAAAGGATGACAGGCTTCCATGGTGTTTTTTCCATAGGTGCCGTAGCGGAGATGTCCGAGCAAAAGTTCACCCACAAAGGGTGCATGTTTTTTCAGCCATTCCGGCTGCCGGGATTTTTCGGGTTTGTTTTTTCTCAGTTCTTCAAACTTCCCGTTTATTTTGGAAAAAATTTCGTGGATGGCATTGGCACCCACGGCACGATGCCGGTGAATATAACGTGTGCCGGGTTTCAGATCGAGTTTAATCGTGGCAACTCCTGCACCATCCTGGCCACGGTTATGTTGCTTCTCCATCAGGAGATACAATTTTTTAAGGCCGTAATAGGGAGTGCCGTATTTATCGGCGTAATAAGAAACGGGTTTAAGAAGCCTGATAAGGGCTATACCGCATTCATGTTTAATAGCATCACTCATTGATTGCTCCGAAGCGGGGTAAAGTTACGGATTTTTGAGCCCGGGGAAAAGGAGTTATCCAATTTTATTCACCCCTCTTTGAGAGGTAAACATGGACAAATGCCTTATTTTTATCTTTGAGGAGCGCTTTTTTATCGTTGAGCATATCAGGCGCCTTAAGAAGGTCCATTTTTTGATCATCGGCTTGAAAGGAAAACCACTGAAAACCGGTTTCAGGCCGTTGGGCAAGTTCGTTTTTAGCCTGGATAGAAAAGATCTCCACCTCTGAAAAACCTGTTTTTTTACGGATAATCAATCCGGTCAAGTCATCAAAAATCGAATGTTTCGATTCCTGGTAGGAGGCTTTTAAAAGAGATTCCAGATTGGTTTTTTTAAGGTTCAGCAATCCTTTTAAGGCATGCAGGGAGCCGCCTATTCCCTCCTGGGTGCTTTGCAGGATTATGAGGTAATTCCAATCTTGAATTTTTTCCAGGGAAAGGGCCATCGGAATAATTCCCTCCGGGATAAAAAGATCTAATGTTATCTCCGGAATTTGATGATTTAATTTTTCAGCCGAAGGAAAATAAGATTGTTGAATCAAGCCTGCATAAACAATACTTTCCTGAAGCTGGTTGTTTTTATTTTCTACAATATGTTGCTGTCGGGTTAGTTCGTGACTTTGATTTTTTAGGATCGTGTTTGTTTTTTTTCGATGTAGAAAAGTCTTTATCCCAACCAGTACAATTCCTATGCTTAGGCAAAGGGCCAGCAACAGACTGGCAGACACCCACCTTTTTTTTCGGATATTATCTTCATTTATGGAGGAGTTAAAGGCTAAAATATTTTTTTCTTTTTCCAACAGCAGTATGTCCTGTTTTTTCTTTTCCAATTCAAGATTTTTCCTGAGTTTTTCAATTAGCACTCTGTTTTTTTGTTGCTCTAACGAATCCTGATCTTCCCTGGCTTTTTCACCGAAATAAATATACATGGCAAATTGTTTATCCATCAGGTAAATTTGGGAAAGGAGGAGGCAGGATTTGATTTTTAATTCCCTGTTACCTAATGAATCGGCCAGGTTAAAAGCCTTGTTTCCAACCGCAAGAGCTTTTTCTGTTTCTTTGCCATTGGCAAAATTTTGTGCCTGTGTAAGCCATGCCGCAATGTCGACGGAGTCCTTACTATCCGATGGCCCCTGTAGGGTGTTCGCCGACACAACCGGTTGAGGAAGGAAACTAAGGAGAATAAAAAACCAATTCCTTATGGTCTTCATACCGATAAGCCTAAAAATGTAATATCATCTGTCTGTTCCGTTTCTCCCATCCAGGAAAGCAATAATTCGCGGAGATCGTTTTCCTGTTGTTGGAATCGAAGTCCCGATTTTGAAAGAGTTTTCATTATTTTTTCTTGTGAAATTTTCTTTTTAGTAGCCTCCCCTTTTTGATCGGCGAATCCATCGGAGAATAAATAATATTGATCGCCCGGGGCCTTAGAAAAAGTAATTTCCCTGAAAGTGGTTTCCCCGGAAAGTCCCAGAATTTTCTTTTCTGTTTTAAGGGAAGATAGTTTATCCGGATTATCCTGTTTTCTTATCCAAAGGGGTTGTCTGCAAGCGGCATAGGTCCCGGTCCCATTTTCTTCGGGTAAATTAATTATGGAAATGTCCATCCCCAACACATCATTGCCATACAGGCTATGTTTCTCAAAAAGGATTTGGTTTAATCGGGTTAACAATGCCTCGGGCCGGTGATTTTCCTGAAGCCGGGTTAACTGCTCCAGCATTTCATAGGCTAAAAAAGACATATAAGCCCCGGGAACACCATGGCCCGTGCAATCAACCACGGCCAGGAGTGTATAGCCCGTAAATTCCTTTACATAATAAAAATCTCCACCAATTTTTTCCTTCGGTTTATACAGAAGAAAGGATTTCCGAACCGGATTTTTAAGTTTTGTCAGATCCGGCAAAAATGATTTTTGAAGTTCATAGCCGAATTGTAACTGACGGATGAGATTGCCATGAATTTTCTCGGCTTGATTTTTTTTTGATTCTATTTGATGGTTTAACGAGGCAAGTTTGGCTTGTTGCTTCTTTTTTTCGTTAATGGAATAGTAGAGCAAAAAGCCAAAGCCCGTTACCAGAATGATTAATGCGGCAGAGGAAGCAAGAAACAGATTTTGTTTTTTAATCGCTGATTTTTGATTTTCGATGGACAGCAGATGCAAGGCATTTTCTTTTTCGAGCAATTCAATTTTATTTTCTTTTTTTTCCGCCTCAAAGGCGGTTTGCATTTCATTCATTTCTTTGCTTCCTCCGGAACGAAGCAAGCTGTCTTTCAGCCGGGTGTATGCACCAAAATATTCTGCAGCCAGGGCTTGTTTATTGGTGCTCAGGCACAAGCCGTAAAGTTGTTTCAGGCAATTTGATTTTTGTTCTCTGAGTCCAACCTTTTCGGAAATGGACAAAATTTCCAACAGCAGGTTTTGTTCTTTTTCATAGTTTTTTAATTGGTGGTAAATTTCCGATTGAACCGTAAGAACTTCGGCCAGGCTGTGCATTTCATTTTTTACTCTGAAATATTGTTCGGCACTTTTAGAATACCGAAGGGCCTCGCCAAACTCTTCGGTTTCAAGGTAAGCCCGGGCCAAATTGTTGGAAATGGTAGCCAGCCCCTGAAGGTTGTTTATTTTTTTGGAAGCTTGGAACCCTTCTTTGAAAAAATGAAGTGCCTGGCCGGGTTGTTTCAGTTCCAGATATTGAACGCCCAGGTTTGTATAAAACACTGATAAAATATATAAGTCATTTTCTTTTGAAGCCAGTTCAATGCCTTCAAGATAAGTTTCGATGGCCAGATCACGGTTTCCGTTTATCCCATACATGAGGGCCATGTTATTGAGGGCAAAAAGAGCTCCACTGCCATTCCCTGATTTTTTATAATACCGGTAGGCCTGGGTAAAATATTCCAGCGCTTTTTCATGTCGGCCCTGGTAACGGTAAACACTGGCTAAATTGTTATAGGTGTTGGCCAATCCGGCCGTATCTTTTTTTTGCAGTTGGAATTTTTTTGCCTGCTCATGTTTTCGAAGGGCCTGGTCATAGTCGCCCATAATAAAATGAATGATTCCCATATTGGAAATAACAGAGGCCATGGAAGCGGTATCGTTCAGAACTTTGCGACAGGCAAGTGCCTTTTCATAATAAAATAAAGCGCTGTCATATCCACCCTGGAAATGAAAGGATATTCCAATGAGATTCAGGGCAAGTGATTTTCCCCTTAAAAAATTTATTTTTTCACTTAGGAGAAGGGCCTGTTGTCCATATTTTCGGGCAGAATCTCCGTTGCTTCTTTTATATTCTAAACCCAGGTTTGACAGGGAAATGGCTCTGGTAGTATCGGGAATTTTTTTCCTTAATTCCTGGCGGATTGAATCTTCTCTTTCCTTATGGGAAGAAAAAACAAAGATTCCGAGGAATGCGATTACCCCAAAAATGTACCTGCTTCGTAAAATCAATAAAAAGAAATTATGGTTGTCACAGGAAATCTTCCTTGTTTAATTTGAGCCAGTTTAAAGCTGAGCCTGCCAACAACATTTCCATGGTGCCAGAATCTAAACCCATGGTTTTTATTAGCTGGCCCGGATTATTTTCTCCCAAGGGAAAAGGGTAATCGGATCCGAGAGCAATTTTATCTGCTCCGAATTTTTCAATCAGCACCTTTAGCATCACCGGGTCGTGAACCAGGCTGTCGAGCCAGAATTTACCGAGGTAGTTTTTGGGCGGAACCGGATTGTCAACCGCCGTAAGGTCCGGACGGCAATCGAAGCCATGCTGGATTCTTCCGATAGTAGCGGGAAACGAACCACCTCCGTGAGCAAAGGCAATTCTCAATTGAGGAAGGTTTTCCAAAACGCCGGAAAAAATCAAACTGCAGATGGCTCTTGATGTTTCCGCGGGCATACCTACCAGCCAGGGGAGCCAGTATTTCTGCATATACTCTTCACCCATCATTTCCCAGGGATGCACCATCACAGCCATAGAAAGTTTTTCGCAGGCCTGAAAAAATTCAAAAAATTCAGGATCACCCAGATTTTTTTGATTGACATTAGAGCCGATCTGAACGCCCGCGAGTCCAAGCAGTTTGCACCGTTCAAGTTCCTGAATGGCGAATTTAGGATTTTGCAGGGGAACCGTTCCCAATCCTATGAACCGTTTCGGATACCGGTCGATAACCGAAGCCATGTGGTCGTTCAGGAATTGAGCAACGCTCAATCCGTGTTCGGGCTTAATCCAATAATTGAACATAACCGGAACAGTACTTAAAACCTGAACATGTACCCCTTGATGATTGCAATCCTTAATTCGGGCTTCGGGTTCCCAACAATTTTCTTCAATTTCCCGGAAAAATTTCCCGTCGTCGCGCATCATTTTTGCACAACAGGGCTTGTGATGTTCCAGATAAATAAACCCGCCGTAGCCGAATTTCTCCTTCCATTTCGGAAGTTCTTTCGGCAAAATGTGGGTATGTATGTCGATGGTGAGTAAACTCATTTTCCTTTTTTTGCGGCTTCCACCTGATTGAATTTGGTAAACCAGGGTTGGGCTTCTTCATTTCTGCCCATGTTCTGATAGGTGGCGGCAATAAATTTATAGGCCAGGGCGTAATTTTTGTCTACTTCTATGGTTTTCTTGAAATAGTAAATTGCTTTTTCGAATTCTTTGTTGGCCTCCTCAACCTTCCCCTGAGCCTTCAGGTTCTCACCTACAGTACCGTAAACCGATCCCAAATTGCAGAGGGCATCGTTATATTCGGGATTGAGTTCAATGGCTTTCTTGAAATAAAATTCCGATTCCACAATTTTTCCTGTGGAGAACAAACAGGTTCCGTAGTTATTGTAATAGGTGGCATTGTTGGCATTTAATTCCATGGCTCTTTTATAGGCCACGGCCGCCATTTCGTAATTTTTTATCTCGAAATAAATTTTTCCTACCTGGTTGTGGGCATCCGGAAATTGTTCCCAGATGGAAAGTGCTTTGGTTAATTCATCAAGGGCCAGTTTTAAGGTGGCTTCCTTTGTTTGAGGGTTCATTACAGCCAGACTGTCTTTGTTGGTTATCATATTGGCATGATAAAACAACATATGGGCTGAGTTAGGAACGATTTTGATGTCATTATTAAAGAGGGTCTTTACGGTTTCCCAGTCCTGATTCCTCGACCATGTTTTCGCAAAAAAGGGCAGACAAAGGAGTCCGACAACACCGGCAATTTTTGAATTTTGCTGAAAAAAATCACTGATGCCGGAGTAATAGGAATTGTCTTCCGTTTTAAAGAGGCGACTTAACAAGACAACCACGGCCAGAGCAAAGCCCAAAGAGGGGGCATACAATAAACGGTCGGCCATATTGGTTCCAATTATGGTAAACAAATTGGAGGCAATAGACATGGTGATGAAGTAAAACAAGATGCAAAAGCTGAGCAGGCTTTTTTCTTTGAATTTTTTAAGGGCAAAAATCAGGAGGAATAGGTGAACCCCGAGGGAAAGCAGGAACCAGGGGTTGCCAAAAGAAGTTATTATAGGAATGGTATTGTAGGAATAATCGCAGGATAGGGGATGGGGGAAAATCAGGAGCTTTAAATACAAGCCCAGAATATAAATGGCGGTGGCTTTTTGGTGGGCGACATTATCGGTGGCCATCAGGGAATTATCCACCACCGGAACCCTGCCCAGGGATGGACTAAATCCTCCTACCACAGAATAGTGGATAATCAGGTAAAGGGCGGTTACTCCTGCCATGATGATCGAAATCCGGATGAGTTTTTTCTTAGGGTCTTTGAAAAAGAACCAGATGGCCAGTGGAAAAACAGCGAGATATGTAATGGACGACTCCTTACTAAGCAAACTCAGGAAAAAGCAGAGGCCGGAAAGCAGGGCAAATTTCATGTCCTCGCTCTTCATATAGCGGTAGATACACCATAATGCTCCGAGCAAAAAGAGGAAGCTCAGAATTTCGTCGCGACTTTTGATATTCGCAACTACCTCGGTATGGATGGGATGTACGGCGAAAATCAGGGTGGTTAAAAAAGGGATGATGAGGTTTCCTTTCAGAAATTTATGAAGCACGAGAAACAGGAGCCAGGCGGTAAAGGCATAGAGCAAAACATTAACCCAATGGCTCAGGGCGGGATTGTCTTCGGAAATGTCCCACTCAATGGCAAACATGATCTTGGAAAGAGGTCGGTAGAGTCCGCTTTCGTCATTTCCCGTTCCTGCCCGGTAGGTTGATGTCAGAATTTCGGGAATGGCAGAAACACCCTTTTGGGTCATTGTATTTTCCTTAATTACCGAAAAGTCGTCGAGAACATATTTGTGGTTAAGGGTATTTGAATAAACAAGGAATGCGATGAAAACCAGGATGAGGCCGGCGGTTTTTAAGATTTTAGGGCTCCCGGCAGTAGTTGTTTTGGGCTGGGGTGGCTTTGGGGAATTGCTTGCCTCGGAAACCGAGAACTTTTTTTTCTTTTTGGCCATGGCTCTCAAAAGTAAGAAATCGGACCGGATTTAAAAGCGGAAAAGAAAGCAATAAATCTGTTTTTGCACTACCGGCATAAACCTATATTTGCAGGAACGGCCCCTGGCAGTTTAAGGGGATCTTCAGTAATATTACATCCGGCCAAAGTACTTGTTTCCATGAGCATCATAATCGAAAAATTCGAAACCGAATTCAGTAAGTTACAGAGTCCGGAAGAACAGGTAGATGCTATACTGGCTTTTTCGCTCAATTACCTGGAATCGAAAAGAGAATATTGCCTGGAAAGGGCGAAAGCGGCTATGGAAATTTCCCTCAAAAGCAACTACAGGGATGGCATAGTGCTTTCAAAATTTCTGAACGCCTTTCTGCTTAACGAATACCATGAATATGCCAAAGCCGAATCGGAGCTCAGAGATGCGATTTCAGGTTTTGATTCCTTGAAATCGATACGCGCAAAGGTTATTGCTTCTAATTTTCTGAGTTATTTTTTATGGTATATGGGTCGGTTTGATGAAGCCCTCTCTGTTATTTACAAAGCCCTTGAAATTACCGCCGATGTGGAAGATCCTCAGCCTGTTGGATGGGTACATTATGCACTGGGAACCTTTCATCACGACCTAAATGATTTTTCACAAAGCCGGACCTATTTTGAAAAGGCTCTTGCCTTTTTTGAGAAAGCCAAATACCCCTATGGAATGGGCAGGAGTAAGAACGGGCTTGCCTCTCTCTTGATCCGGGAGGGAAAATACACTGAAGCCCGTGCTATACTTGAGGAATTGCTGGTTCTTTACCGTAACCTTGAAATGTCGGCTGCGGAAGGACGAACCCTCAGCGACCTTGGCGACATAGAATTTCGGGAAGGCCGGTTTGAGGACGCATATTCCCTTTTCCGGGAAGCTCTTGATCTCAGGCGGAGAATAAATCACAAACAAGGCAAAACTACCTCCCTCATTCAGGTAGCCCAATGCCTTTTTGAACTTGGAAAAACCGATGAGGCTGAAAAAATAATTGCCGAAGGCCTTGAGATGGCCCGCGAAACGAATACCCGTGTCAAGCAAGCCCAATGCCTTCATCTTTTATACCGGATTCATAAATCTAAGGGACAACCCGGCGAGGCCCTGACCTATATGGAAAAATTTTATGAGATTCGCTCTCAGGTTTATGGTGACCAGTCCGCAAACAGAATAAAACAGATTCAAGCGGCTCATGCCTCTGCCTCGGCCCGGAAAGATGCGGAAATTGAACGCCTGAAAAACGTTGAACTAAAACAAGCCCACGATCAAATCCGGGAAAAAAACAAGGAGATTCTCGATAGCATTACCTATGCCCGCCGCCTCCAGGATGTGATACTTCCTGCCGAGACGGAAATTGAAAAATCATTTAAAGAGGCTTTTGTTTTGTATCAGCCCAAAGATATCGTTGCGGGCGATTTCTATTGGTTTCACCGGCAAAACGACTTTGTTTATTTTGCACTGGCCGACTGTACCGGACACGGGGTTCCGGGTGCTTTGGTAAGCCTCATTTGTCACAACGCCCTGAACCGGGCCCTGCTGGAATATAAAATGGAAAGTCCGGGTGCTATTTTGGATAAAACCCGGGAGGTGGTTACCGGTTTTTTTGGTAAAGGAAATCAGCATGTCAGAGACGGTATGGACATAGGGTTGTTTCGATATCATCCTCCTTCCCGTGAACTTGTAATTTCTTCGGCCAATATTTCATTCTGGATTTTTAATTCGCCCAATAATCTTCCTGAGAAAATTTCCGGACAAAAACAACCGGTTGCTTTTTTTGAGAACCCAAAACCCTTTTCAGAGCTCCGGATTAAAACCGGACAAGGCACAAGGATTTATGTTTCCTCGGATGGTTATTTCGATCAGTTCGGAGGACCGGCAGGGAAAAAACTGAAATCCGGGAATTTTTCAAAGATTTTGGGAGGTATACAGGGGCAGTCCCTGGACCGGCAAAGGGAAGAACTCCGGCAGAAATTTTTGGAATGGAAGGGAAGCCTTGAGCAGATAGATGATGTTTGTGTTGCGGGATTCACCTTTTAAATTATCCGACATTCTCCTTTGATTTGTACCTTAGTATCCGGTATGCGGATATTCCTGGTATTGTTTTTTATTCTCCCCTTTTTTTCCAATCAGGCATTGCGCTCACAAACGCGGAAAATTGATAGCTTGAAAATTGCTTTTGAAAATCAACCCGACGATACCAACAAAATAAGAACCGGCAACACTCTGATTTGGGACTTAAAAGATTTTGACCCGTCCAAAGGTATTGAGATTGGAGAAAGGGTAATGGAGCTTGCAAAAAAGCTGAACCACAAAAGGGGCCTTGCATTTTGTTATAACAATCTGGCGGTAATATATCTCGATAAGGGAGATTATCAGCAATCGCTGAAATATAATACCTGGTCGCTGGAAATTAAAAAGGAATTGAAACTGAAGGATAAAATTCCGGGTAGCCTCAACAATATAGGATTGGTATATAAAAACATAGGCGAGTACGACAAAGCCTTGTCGTTTTATTTTGAAGCCCTTAAAGTAAACGAAGAACTCAGGAATAAGAAATGGATTGCCACAAACCTTTCCAATATTGCCATTGTATATAAGGAAATGAAAAACTTTGAAAAGGCAGATGAGTATTACAAGCAAGCTTTAAAGGTTATTGATCCAAAGGAAGAGCCTGCCCAGTTTATGAATATTAATACCGGGCTGGGTAATTTATTCCTTCAAAAAAAGGAATATAAAAAGGCTATGGAGCACTATAGGAAAATTGAGGATTTTCTTGAGGAGAATCCCAATCCCAGGAGTGAAGCCATTAATTATTCAAACATGGGCCTGGTTTATAACGGGGAAAGGAATCATGAAAAGGCGCTTGAATATTTTCATAAGGCCCTGAGTATTTCCGAACGGCTCGGGGAAAAGACCAAGGTGGCTCTGCTTTCTGCAAACCTGGCCTCGGTTTATCTGGGCAAAAGGAAGTACCACGAAGCAAAAAAGTACGCTCAAAATTCTTTGGATTTAGCGCGGGCACTTTATGCCAGAAAGGAAATTTCTCTTGCCCTGGAGTATCTGGCCAAAGCCCAATACGGATTGGGAGCATATAAAGAAGCCTATGAAAATATGGAAGAATTCGCCTTGTATAATGACTCACTCCAAAAAACCGACAGGGAAAGCCGTTTTGCTGAGGTAGAGGCTCGTTACAAAATAAAAAACAGGGAACTGGAAATTGAAAATCTCCAAAAAGAGAATTTGCTGAAGGAATCTGAATTGCGATTTAAAGAAGATTCACTCCGCAAACAAAACATTTTAGTGCTCACCTTCGCCCTCGGGTTTATTATTACCGGTGTAATGGCCTGGTTTATTTTCCGGGGTTATAAAGCCAAAACGGAAGCTCATAAAATTATCAGTCGCCAAAAGGAAATTGTTGATCAGAAAAACAACGAAATTCTGGATTCCCTGACCTATGCCAAGCGACTGCAGGATGCTATTTTGCCTACACCTAACGAGATTAACCGGTTTTTCCCTGGTCATCAGTTGTTTTACCTCCCCAAAGATGTGGTGGCCGGCGATTTTTTCTGGGTGGATGAAAAAAACGATAATGGTGGGAACCCGGTATATTATTTTGCCGTAGCCGATTGTACGGGCCACGGTGTTCCCGGTGCCCTCGTAAGCGTGGTGTGTTCCAATGCCCTGCACCGCTCCCTGCATGAATTCAAAAAAATAAAGCCTGATGAATTGCTGGAAAAATGCCGGGATCTGGTTATTGAAACCTTCGAAAATTCCGAATCCCAGGTTCATGATGGAATGGATATTTCCGTGCTTGCTTTTAATTCTGCCACCCGCGAGATTCAATGGGCCGGAGCCAACCGTCCTTTATGGGTTTCCTTGAAAAAGGAAAACGGGAAAATAAAATCCTTTGCCCCCGATAAACAATCTGTTTCTTCCGGTGAAATGCGTAATCCTTTCACCCTTCACACTTTTTCTCCGGATCAGGGCGACCGTATTTTTTTGTTCACCGATGGTTTCGCCGATCAGTTCGGTGGACCTGAAGGAAAAAAGTATAAAACCAAAAACCTGAAACGCTTTCTGGAGAATTCCTTCAACAATCCCTTTACAGTAATGGGAAAAAGAATAAATGAAGAATTTTCAGGATGGAAAGGAAAATACGACCAGGTTGATGATGTTTGTGTGTTCTGTTTTGAAATATCCTGAATATGCGGCAGCTATTTGTTTGCTTTTATAGTGTTTTGTTTTTCGCAGCCTGCGGACCTCCCAAATCCAACCGCCTTCCGGTTCCCACCCAACCCTTTATTACCGTGCTGGGTATTGCACAGGATGCCGGATATCCACAGGCAGGCTGTAATAAAACCTGTTGTGCCGCCTACTGGTCAGGCATCAGGCCCAAAGCTATGGTGGCATCGCTGGGTATTGTTGATCCTGTCAGCGGACAAAAATGGCTGATTGATTGCACGCCTTCGTTTCCGGAACAATGGTATCGCATGGAGATGCTTCTCCCCGAAAAGACCTGGAGCGGTATTTTTTTAACCCATGCCCACATGGGACATTATGCCGGCCTCCTGCACCTGGGTCGTGAAGCCATGAACGCGCAGAAGATGCCCGTATTTTGCGATTCTGTTTTTGCCCGCTTCCTTGAAACGAATGGGCCTTTTTCGCAGTTGGTAAAACTGGAAAACATCGTTCTGCATCCCATTATGCCGGATCAAACCCTTACCCTGAACGAAAGGATTTCCATAACCCCATTTACCGTACCTCACCGGGATGAATTTTCCCCCACTTTCGGTTACCGGATTTCTTCCGCAGGAAAAAAAATTATTTTTATTCCTGATATCGATAAATGGGAAAAATGGGATTCGGATATTGTTCAATGGGTTAAAGAGAACGACCTTCTTTTTTTAGACGGCACCTTTTTCCGGGAAGGTGAAATTCCGGGCCGAAACATGTCTGAAATTCCGCATCCTTTTGTTTCTGAAACCATGCAGCTAATGGCAAAACTTCCCCCTGAAGAAAAGCAAAAAATCCATTTCATCCATTTTAATCATACCAACCCACTGATTTTTCCCGACAGCCCCGAAACGGAAGAAATAAAAAAAGCGGGCTTTAATTGTGCCCGCGAAGGAATGATGTTCGAACTGAATTAAACCGGTTTGGATGGGGGCTCCATAACATGCCCGCACTTTTTACAGGTTCTAAGTTCCTCAGAACCATAAAACTCGGCAAAGGTTTCCTGAAACTGGGTCATGATATTGGTAAGCTGGAACTTTTTCTCGTAAAGTTTTTCATTGCATTTTTCACAAAACCACATCAGTCCGTCTTTTTCTCCCTCCCGGCGTTTGCGCTCCATTACCAGGCCAATGGTATTGGCACCGCGTTTGGGATTGTGGGGTACTTTGGGAGGCAATAAGAAAATATCCCCCTCTTTAATGGTTACCTCAACGGCTTTCCCGTTTTCCTGTAATCCCACATTTATATCACCCTCCAGCTGATAAAAAAACTCCTCACTTTCGTTGTAATGGTAGTCCTTTCTGGAGTTTGGTCCTCCCACCACCATTACAATAAACTCGGTGTCTTCATAAACAACTTTGTTGCCAACGGGGGGCTTAAGCAAATGACGGTTTTCGTCGATCCACTTTTTGAAATTAAATGGTCTTTGTATGGGCATTTTATGTTTACTTTAAATACCAAGATACTTACTTTGAGGCGTATTTAAAAATATTGGAATCATTTTTTAAATGGCGATTGGTTTATACAAGGGAGTAATATTTCCTAACTTAGTGGGATGGATTTGAATTTAAAAGGTAAAACGGCCCTTGTCTGCGGAAGCACCCAGGGAATCGGTAAGGCCTGTGCCCTGGAACTGGCCGGCCTGGGCGCAAGGGTTATTCTGATGGCCCGCAACACGGAAGCCCTGGAGGAAGTTCTGAAAGAACTGGATACCATTTCACGGCAAATTCACGGGTTTCTTGTTGCTGATTTTTCAAACCCCGGCCAGGTTAAAGATGCCATTCAGTCTTTTGTCAAGGGAAACCCGGTTCATATTCTGGTAAATAATACCGGAGGTCCTCCGGGCGGCCCTGCTGAATCCGCACCCGCCGAGGAATTTACCAAAGCCTTTTCCGCCCATCTGCTTTGCAACCATCACCTGATGCAGGCGGTTGTTCCCGGAATGAAGAGCAAACAATACGGCCGTATTATTAATATTATTTCTACTTCCGTAAAACAGCCCCTTAAAGGATTGGGTGTTTCAAACACCGTTAGAGGCGCAGTTGCCAACTGGAGTAAAACCCTTGCAGGAGAACTTGGCAGGTATGGTATTACCGTGAATAATGTGCTTCCCGGAGCCACCCTCACCGGTCGCCTTTCTTCCATCATTGAAACCCGTGCCGGAAAGGAAGGTCTTTCCAAAGATGAAATATCCCGTCACTTTTTAGAGGAAATTCCTATGGGAAGGTTTGGAAATCCGGAAGAGATTGCGGCTGCTGTAGCTTTTCTTGCTTCACCCGCTGCGGCCTATATCAACGGAATAAATCTTCCGGTTGACGGGGGACGAACCGGTTGCTTATAATCCGGCCTTCTTTTTTGCAACTTCTTCTTTCAGCACCCTGATAAATTCAGGATCTACCGGATATCCCAGTTCCTGTGCCTTCAATGCATCGGACAACGCAGCTTCATAATTTCCTGCCGTAAACCAGGTGCCTGCCCTGTTATGCCAGGCTTGTTTTAAATTCGGATTCAGTTTAATTGCCGTGGAATAGTCTTCAATGGCTTCATTCAGTTTTCCCTGATAATAATGAGCCAGTCCCCGGTTATAATACGCATCGGGGTAATCCGGTTTCAGGGCAATGGCTTTGTTGAGGTAAAAAATTCCCTGATCGTAATTTTTTTCAAGATTGTACGCATCGCCGAAATTATTGTAAATCTTAGGCGAACGCTGGTCTTTTTTCTCGGCATCGGTCCATAAAGTAATGCTGTCTTTCCAGATTTTTATGCGTTCGCCGGTAAGCCATGTTAGAAGTGCAAGAAAAAAACAGGCCAGCACCACCGGAACTTTATTGCCGGGCATTTTTTTATCACGCCAGGTAACCAATAACGAGAAAATGGCAAACCCAAGTCCAATATGCGGAAGGTAACTGTAACGGTCGGCCATTACGGCGCCACCCACGGGTAATAGTTGCAAAACAAGAATGGCCGTAATCAGGAAAAACCCCCCACCAAAAACCAAATCCCGGTTCCCACGGTACTTAAAAACGAGAAATGTTAGGCCCGCAACAACCACAGGGGCTAAATAGTAAAGGGGTCCCATTTCACCTTTCACAGGAAAGGAATAAAAGCAGGACAGGTTTACGGGCGCAAAAAATTTTGCCACATACATCATCACGCCGTAACAGGCAAACAAAATGCGTTCTCCTAGATGATACATGTCGTTGCCCTGAATGGCTTCAAATTCTTTTTGAGCTTCAATGGCCCGTAGTCCGAAATATACCGAAAGGGCAAAAAGAGGAATTTTTTCCAAAAACATCTTTTTATAATCCCGTCTTCCCATATACCAGTCGCAAAGTAATAATGCTAATGGAAGGGTAACGGTAACGGCTTTCGAGAACAGGCCCCCGAGAAAAAGCGTTGCGGTAAGCACCCAGGCCACAAGATCTTTGCCTTGTTTTCTGAAATACACCCAGCTTACCAATGCGCCCAGATAAAATAAAGAGTAAAGCACATCTTTTCTTTCTGCCGCCCAGGCAACGCTCTCTACATGCATGGGATGCAGGGCAAAGGCGGCTGCCGTGAGGGTAGCGACCAGATTATTGCCCGACAAAAAATAAAGGAACAGATAAACAAGCAGGGCGTTGAAAATATGCAACCACATATTGGTCCGGTGAAAAGGAAGAGGATCTGTTTCGCCCGTAACGGGATCAAACGCCGATTGATAATTCCAGGCCAGGGTAAGCATGGTTAAGGGATGAAAGTTTCCCATAACATGAGGTTTTTCCACAAAATGTTTTTTAAAGGAAGCGTCCGCCAGATCCTTATTGTAAGTAATGTATTCCTGATCGTCCCAATTGGTGAGTTTGTTTTTCAGAGAGGGTTGATAGATCAGCCAGGTAGCGGCAAGGACTAATAAAATCCCCAGCCAGGCTTGCTTTCCGGGCAGGCTTTTCTTTTCAGTTTTTTTAAGGGGCGTTTTTTTTCCCATCCGGGAATATTTATTTTTCCGAAAGATAAGAATTGCCTACATTAGAGAAAAAAGCATGAAAACTATTTTGTTTTTAGTCCAGTTTGGCTCATTTACGGCTTTCTCTCAGCCTTATTTTTATATGCCTGCCCTGGGCACCTATCAAGCCCTTTCCGGGGAAACGGTTTTTTCTTCAACCACTCCCTGGTCGCCCTTTCAAACTTTCATTGTTCCCCTGGGTTTTACCTTTCAGTATATGGGAACAAATTATACCTCCATTCGGGTGGAAGGAAGTGGTTTTACTTATTTCGATGCAAACTATTACCATTTGTTAAATCCCTTTACGGTTCAGTTGCGTGACCGGGGAACTTCTACGCCAACTTCACTAAGTCCCCTTTCATATAAAATGGAAGGAAGCGCTCCTAACCGCATTGGAAAAATTCAATGGGCCAACTGTTCTTTTGCAGGTGATACGGCTTCAAATGTGAATTTTCAACTCTGGCTGTTTGAAGGCAGCAATCATGTGGAAGTACATATGGGGCCCTCAACCATTGTAAATCCCTCCGCAGCCTATTCAGGAAACGGAAGCCCGGGACCACTCATTGGCTTGTTTAAATATACTTCGGCATCTAATTGTTCCTATAGTCTTTCGCTTTATGGACCGGCCTCCAATCCTCTGGACACCAACCGGACCGGAAACATTAATTTTTTTGGGCTCACCCTTAATGGTACTCCGTCATCCGGTAGTATTTTTAAATTTTTTCCGGGATCACTGGGGATGGATGATTTGTCCGAAGAAAAAATCTTCTTTTTTCCTAATCCTTCCACGGGAACAATACAATTTAACTCAGGAAGCGCAGAGCCGGTGGTAATCCGCATTTATTCAGGCACAGGACAAAAGCGGTATGAAGGAGTGATAAATCTCTCAGAGAATTTTAGAATTCCTGAAGATATAGGTTCGGGAATTTATTTTTTGGAGGCGGTGGGAACCGATGCGGTGTGGCTCCGTAAAAAGCTGATTCTGGTCCGGGAGTAACTACAGGTTTTTATTTACCAGAAGACGAAAACCTTTTCCGTGAATGTTTAATATTTCAACACGGGGATCGTCTTTCAGGTATTTCCGGAGTTTGGTAATATAAACATCCATGCTTCGGGCATTGAAGTAGGAGTCATCGTTCCAGAGTTTTTTCAGGGCATAATTGCGATCCAATCCTTCGGTGCGGTGCAGGCAAAGCAATTTCAGAAGATCGCTTTCCCGGGTAGTAAGTTTTTTTGATTGCCCTTTCAGGCTCAGCTGATGGGTGTCGGAATCGAAAGTAAAATTACCGATTTCAAATTGTGTTTCCTGTTCTTCCTTATTGGGGTTCCCACCCGAACGCCGCAAAATGGCCTCTATCCGCAGGAGTAATTCCTCCATGCTGAAGGGTTTGGTTACATAATCATCGGCCCCGGCGCGAAATCCTTCAATGGCATCTTCTCTCAGGGCCCTTGCGGTGAGAAAAACAAGGGGAATTTCGGCATTTGTTTTTCTGATTTCTTTGGCCAGGGTAAACCCGTCCATTACCGGCATCATTACATCCAGAATACAAATGTTGAAAGCTTCGCTATTAAATGCCCGAAAGGCATCTTTTCCGTTTTCGGCCAGGTGAACACGATAATCTTTCGCTTCCAGATAATCTTTCAGCAGGCTGCCCAGGTTGGGATCGTCTTCCGCCAGGAGAATATGGGCTTTGGTGCCTGAACTCATGCTTTGGGTAAATATAGGCTAAAGATACTTCCTTTGCCGGGTTCACTTTCAACACTCACCTTTCCTCCGTGCATCTCCATAACTGTTTTTACGTAGCTTAATCCAAGTCCGAACCCTTTTACATTGTGTATGTTTCCGGTGGGAACCCGAAATAGTTTATCGAAAACGCGCTTTTGGTTCTCACGGGTAATACCGATCCCGTTGTCTTTAACTGAAATTAAAATTCCGCCGGAATCATTGCGGGTAGACAGGATGATTTCAGGATTCGCCTCATTATATTTTATGGCATTATCCAACAGATTGTAAATCACATTCGAAAAATGAGTTTTGTCAACCGCAAATTCCGGATCGGTGGCTGAAAGTTGCAACTCCATTTTGCCCCCAGCTTTTTCTACCTGCAGGGAAATATTTCCGGCCGCTTTTTGAATTAATTGATGCAGATCGGCCGGTTCCGTGTTGAGGCGAAGTTCACCTTTCTCCATGATGGAGGTTTGGAGGATGTTTTCAACGAGATTTCCCAGGCGTTTGTTTTCATCCTGAATAACCCGCACATACTTATCCATTTTTTTTTTTTTTTTTTTTTTGGTTTGATCACCCAATACCTCGCAGGCAAGATTAATTGTTGAGATGGGAGTTTTAAACTCGTGGGTCATGTTATTGATGAAATCATTTTTCATGACCGACAATTTCTTTTGCTGCAGTATGGTTCGTACAAAATAGTAGAAGGCAGAAACCAAAACCGTAACCAGCATGAAGGAGGCCAGGATCATCAGCCAGGCGCCCCGGAAAAGTCCCGATTCTTTGCCGGGAAAATTAACGGCAAGAAAACGGGGGGGAGCAAAAATATTATCGGGAAACAGAGCTACTTTATAGCGGGAGCGGGTAAATTCTTCGGGAAGGTCGTTGCGGCCGGGTTCAAGAACAGAGTATTGATACTCCTGATTAATGCCCCTTTGCCGGAACTCCTTTTTAAGGAGACTGTCGAGTAACACTTCCTGGTTTTTTTCACCCGGGTGATTAAAAGGGGAATTCATTTCCACCAGAATTTTTTCGAACAACTCCGATTTTTGTCTTACCCAGTCGTTCTGGTTATTGGCCTGCATATTTCCCGACATCATCCGGGAGAAGGTGTTGGGGGCGGGGCAAACAACCTCGCAGCCGGGTTCGCAGCAGGACTTTCCGGAAGAAGAAATAAGCAAATTGTGAGAGCTGTCGGTGATTACTTCAAATTTTATTTCCCGGTGATTTGAGCATTTTTTTTCGTGGTGAAAATTATGGCGGGGACCGGGCATGGAGGTGAAGCCTCTGTAAAGCGAAGAATTCCCTCTCATTTTTCGGGCCATGGTATGTTTTTCCAGTTTAAAGGCCACGCGGTTAAGAGCCTCCGAAACCAGCTGGTCGAAGCGCTGTTCACGGATGGAAATGGCGGCACGCATCCAGTAAACCTGAATAAATAACAATCCGGCAATGGAAATTCCGGCAAACACCGAATACCAAATCAGATTCTTTTTTATCATACTGCAAAATTAGGTAATAATAGGGCTTTCTTCCGGGCTTAACATTATTTAACAATCATTAATAAATTGAGGGTAGCATGAAAAATAAGACCTAAGTAACTTTGACCTAAACCTCAAAACAACCGCTATGAAATTCATTCTTAACGCCTTCTTTGCCTTCGCTTTTTTCCCAATGGCATTTGCCCAGGAAAGCGACAAAGTAAAAATCAAAACCATTACCATTATTAACGGAGATACCACGATTACCGAAAAGGTTATAGATAAGAAGGAAATGGAAATGAAGAAAGAAATGCACAAAGAGCATGAAATGAAAATGAAGGGAGAGGGGCATTATCATCATAAGAAAGTAGAAAAGGAAGAAATAATTATTAAGGAGAAGGGTGGAAAAGAAACCCGGAAAACCATGATCATGATTCATGAAGATGGAGACGGTGATACGGAGTTCAAGAACATTGAAATACACAAGAACGATAAGGGAGAAATAAAAATTTTAAAAGACGGAAAGGAGATTAAGCAGGGAGATGATGGGGTGATGATAATCAACAAGGAGGTGCATGTTGACAAAGGTGATGGCGACAAGCATAAAAAGACTATGGTAAAAGTGATGATTACCGAAGAAGGTGAAAACAAGGGATCAAAAAAGGGGAAAACACCTGAGGGTGGAAGTAAAGAAAACCTGAAGGTTTATCCTAACCCATCAAAAGGGGAGATGAATTTTGAGTTTGATTTAGAGGGAAAGGAAAAGGCCCTGGTTACGGTTACGGATGTAAACGGAAAAGAAATTTTCAGGGAGGAGATAAAAGATAAAGGGCATTTCAAGCGTACGGTACAGTTAGGTGAGAACGCAAAAGGAGTTTACATTTTAACCATTACCGAAGGAAAGAAAAAATCAACAGCCAAATTGGTTTTCGAGTAGGTTGATTTTGGTTTAGGCGAAGAGTCCCTGCAAGGGGGCTCTTTTTTTTGCATTTAAAAATGGTTTGCGCCGGTTTGGTCGCTGACTCGGTTTTTGGGTTGGGAATGGTCACTGATCCCTCCTTCGGCGGGTAGCCTCGACTCCGCTCGGCTACCGAACTCGAACCGCTCGGCTACCAAATTTCGAACTGCTTGGGTGGGTCGTTGAGCCTGTCGAAACGACCAGTGGGTGGGAGCAAGAGCTGTCCCTTCGACAAGCTCAGGGACCACACTTCGACAAGCTCAGCGACCCATTTGTTCCTTCTCCGTCATATTTGATTAAGCGACAAGAAAAAAATTAAATTTCTCTTTCACTCCTTATTCCCTTCCCGCTGCCGCTTCAACTTCTCAAACTCACGCTCTTCAAGATTTCCCTTGTCGTGATAGGCGGAAAAATAATTCATCGCCAGACCAATGCCCCATCCTAAACTTACCCAGGCCGGCCAGGGCAAATGCCATCCCCCCTCCCAGTTCATATGCCCGCCTTTGGTAAATAACCAAACCAGCCACAAGAAAATGTTTACAATGACATAGGTTATGGCATGACGCTTAAAATCGGCCCGCTTCTTAGCTAATCGCCACAATTTTTTATCTTCTTTTTCCATGGTTTCTATTTTTTTTGGTGAATGTATTGTTTGATGTTGTTTACATATGCCTCAAAGGCTTTTATTCCCTTTTTGGTTATTTTGCATTCGGTAAGCGGATAATTATCCCGAAAGGATTTTTTTATCTCTATGTATCCCGCCTCGGCTAATTTATTCAATTGCACCGATAAATTCCCCGCCGTGGATCCCGTTTTCTCCCGAAGCCAGGTAAATTCCGCCGCCCGCACCGATACCAATAACGAAACTACCGATAATCGCAACTGAGAATGCAAAACGGGATCAAGCGGTGCGAACATTTTTTTTGTATTGCATGTTCAACAAATGACCGGGTATTATATATCCAATCAAAACCGCAGCCGCTAACAGGATCAGCTGGTATTCAAAAGTCTGATAAAAGGCCAAAATCCCGAAAAACCAGTTTATTACCCCGCCGGCAATCAGCGGACGAAACCGCAACATGCCACCGCTGCAAAAAAGCCAGATGCCATACATCACTAAAACCAAAGGGTAGGTATTTTGCCGCAATAAGGGCATCATAAATAACACAATGAGCAGGGAAACGAGAAAAGCAACCAACACATACATCATGTTTTTTTCAATGTAAGTTTTAGCGCCCTGCTTTTTGTCCATCTTCATACCGTATATCATGCTAACAATTCCTCCCGCAGGCATCAAAACGGCCCAGGATAACCAGGGGTAGGGGTAGTTCAACATATACTGAAGAACATAATGGGTGGCCGCCGCCGCCAGTACCAGATATCCCCACAGCAAATAGAAAAAACCGTTATCCTGTATGCCCTGACGGGCGTTCTCTATCATGCGGCCTATGATCTCAAGGCTCTGCTTCTCATCGCGAATGTCGTCGTTGATTTCCATGACTGTTTGCTTTAAATTTATTGTAAAGATAGAGTAGTTTATAATATAAACCAAATATTCGGGACAAATTTTTTTAAAACCCTGAAACCGAGGGTTAAACAACTACATTCACGATCTTTCCGGGGACTACAATTACCTTTTTGGGAGATTTGCCATCCAGGTATTTGCCCGAAGCCTCGGCTTCCAAAACGGCTTTTTCAATTTCCTCTTTGCTCAATCCCGAAGGCAGTTCCATATTAAAGCGCATTTTTCCGTTAAACTGAATGGGGTAGGTAACGGTATCGTCTTTCAACCAGGTTTCATCCACCACCGGCCAGTCTACCATGGTAATGGATTGCAAATGCCCCATCATTTTCCAGACCTCCTCGGCAATGTGAGGTGCAAAGGGACTAATCATTACGGCCAGGGGTTCAAGGATGGCCCGTTTGTTACATTTTAAATCGGTCAGCTCATTTACCGCAATCATAAAAGCACTTACACAGGTGTTGAAGCTTAGCTTCTCCATATCGCCGGTAATTTTATGCAGGGTTTTGTGCAGTACCTTTAATTCCTTCTCTGCCGCCTTTTCTTCAGAAACGCCGGCGGCATACAGCTTCCAGAATTTCTTCAGAAAATTATGCACCCCCGTTATGCCATTGGTGTTCCAGGGTTTACTCAGTTCCAAAGGACCCAAAAACATTTCGTACATGCGGAAGGTGTCGGCACCGTATTGGGTTAAAATTCCTGGCTGTTCAACTTTAGAAAACTCGATTAGAGCGCCATCAACTTCCTTGCTTCCCTTTGTTACCAAGTCATCAGGAGAAACAACATTCAATTTGGATTTGGAAATTTTTTCAATTAGTCGAAAACAGGTTATTTTATTGTCCTCTTCGCCCAAATAATATGACTCTCCGCCCTCGTAAATAGATCCTTTAAATTTTAAAAGATCAAGTTGATCGGCAGGATTTACCATCCAAACCGGAACATATTTTTTGGCATAGAAAGTGTCAGGTGCTTTTTTAAATTTAATTTCTAAGGCATCAAAGGAGATTCCTTTGTTATGCTTTTTGTAAACATCAATTACCTCAGAAAAATCCCCAGTACGCTCAATTTTTTCGATAATTGATTTTGAGGCAAAAATTTGGGGATATGCAATTGGAGTACTCGCCCCTTTTTCCGGAGGAAGAATCCAGGCAATTTGCGCACTCTCTCCCTGAATCATCCCCTGGTTTACCAGCTTTTTTGCAGGTTCGTCTATCTCAAGATAACCCAGGTCTTTCAAAAACTTGGTCCAGAACCGCACATACAGCAAATGCCCCGTGGCATGCTCGCTGCCACCAATGTATAAATCAATATTGCCCCAGAATTGTAAGGCCTCTGCGCCTGCAAAGGCTTCTTCATTACCGGCATCCATATACCTCAGGTAATACCAGCTCGATCCGGCCCAACCCGGCATGGTGGTTTTTTCGTATTCGTATTTTCCTTTGTACTTCCAGCCTTTGGCACGTGCCAGGGGAGGCTCTCCGGTTTCGGTAGGCAGGTACTTATCTATTTCAGGTAATTCAAGTGGCAATTCATTTTCTGAAAGTGCTTTCGGTATTCCATTTTCATAAAACACCGGAATGGGCTCGCCCCAATAACGCTGCCTGCCAAAGATGGCATCGCGCAAACGGTAATTTACTTTTCCCTTCCCCAGTTCCCGCGATTCTATTTCTCCTATTATTTTCTTTATGGCATCGGGTACTTTCAAACCGTTCAGAAAAGCTGAATTTATGATTTCACCTTCCTTGCTGTCGTAACTTTCCTGCTGTATGTCAAGCCCCTCAGGTGCTTTTACCACTTCCACAATATCCAAACCGAAATGCCTGGCAAAAGCATGGTCGCGGCTGTCGTGCCCCGGAACGGCCATCACAGCTCCGGTGCCGTATCCTGCCAATACATAATCTCCGGTCCAGATGGGGATGGTTTTTCCGGTGAAGGGATGTTTTGCATAAGCCCCCGTAAACTCCCCGGTAATTTTTTTCACCTCCATCATCCTTTCTCTTTCACTCCGGGCGGCGGCTTTTTTACAATAGGCTCCAAGGGCTGCTTTGCGGTCGGCGGTACAAATTTCCTGAAGCAATTCATGTTCAGGTGCCAATACCATAAATGTGGCCCCGAAAATGGTATCGGGCCGTGTGGTAAATACCTCAATAAATTTTTCGCTGCCTTCTACCTGAAATTTTACTGAAGCTCCCTCGCTTTTTCCTATCCAGTTGCGCTGGGAATCTTTTATGCTTTCGCTCCATTGAATTTCTTCCAGTCCCTGCAACAGGCGATCGGCATAGGCGGTAATCCGTAAACTCCATTGGGGCATCAGTTTTCGTTCCACGGGATATCCACCGCGTTCAGAAACCCCGTCTTTTACTTCTTCATTGGCCAGCACGGTTCCCAGTTGCGGACACCAGTTCACAAAAGTCTCGCTCAGGTAGGCCAGGCGGTACTGCATCAGCACATCAGATTTTTCTTTTTCGGAAAAGTTTTTCCATTGCAGCGCGCTGAAAACAGGATTTTCGGAACCACCGGCCTTTACCTCTGCACTGCCATCTTTCTCAAAACGTGCAATTAAACTTTCCAGGGGCTCAGCCCGCTTGCTTTCGGTATTGTACCAGCTGTTGAACAGTTTTAAAAAGATCCATTGGGTCCAGCGGTAGTATTTCGGATCGGAAGTTTTTACCTCCCGGCTCCAGTCGTAGGAAAATCCCATAAGGTCGAGCTGTTCCCGGTACCTTTTAATATTTTCTTCAGTGGTTTTTGCGGGATGTTGTCCGGTTTGAATGGCATATTGCTCGGCGGGCAATCCAAAGGAATCGTAACCCATGGGATGTAATACTTTGCAGCCCTGATGCCGTTTGAATCGAGCCACAATGTCGCCCGCAATATAACCCAGGGGATGGCCCACATGTAAGCCTGCACCCGAGGGGTAAGGAAACATCTCGAGCACATAATACCGGGGTTTGCTGCCTCCGTTTTCAATCCGGTAGGTATTGTTTTTCCGCCAGTATTCCTGCCAATCTTTTTCTATACGTCTGAAGTCGTAATCCATGCTTCGTTCTCCCGGCGAATTTAACATTTTTCATGGGTAATAATGAGGGTAATTTGATCCCTGTATTTCTCTTTTCAACATTTTGCCGTTCAAACAAATTACCCTCCATTCCTCCTTTTTGAAGGGCAGGGTGGGGGGTTATTTTGTAATTTCGCTTTCACATGGCCGATAAATACAACCGTCGACGTACCCGCTCTGCATCGGTAACTACCGTGATCAGTCTTTCCCTGGTGCTTTTTATGCTGGGAATGCTGGGCTTTCTGGTGCTTTCGGCCAAAAAAGTGAGCGATTACTTTAAGGAAAATATCCCCTTTCAGTGTTACATCCGAGAGGATGCCTCCGAGGCGGATATCCGGAAATTTCAGAAAACCCTCGAAGCCAGCCGCTATGTGAAGTCCGCCGCATATATTTCCCGGGAAGACGCCCTGGAAATTTATAAAAAGGATGTGGGTGAAGATTTCCTCCCGCTATTGGGAAAAAATATTCTTCCCGCCAGCCTCGACCTTCATCTGGTTGCGGCCTACGCCCATGCCGACAGCATTGCCTGGATAAAAAAAGACATTATGGAAAGCGGCCTGGTAAGTGAGTTCCGCTATGTGGAAAGTCTGGTCACCAAAATAAACGACAATCTGGGCAAGGTATCACTGGTTTTTTTGCTGATCATAGGAGTTCTTTCCATCATTGCCATTGCCTTGATAAATAATACCATTCGCCTGGCCATCTATTCCAAGCGGTTTATCATAAAAACCATGCAATTGGTGGGAGCCACAGCAGGATTTATTTCCCGACCCTTCCTGCTTCAGGGAGTTCTCCAGGGAATTTACGGCGCCCTCCTGGCGATGATTTTTCTGGCCGGATCGGTTTATTTTCTGAAACGGGGAATACCCGATTTACTTCAGGTGCTCGACGAGCGCCTCTTCCTCGGGCTGTTTGGCCTCATACTCGTTTCGGGAATACTCATATCTTTGGCATCCACTTTTTTTGCCGTCAGGAAATACCTGCGCCTGCGACGCGATGATTTGTATAATTAAATTTTGAACCATGAACGATTTCAGAAAACCCGGTTTTGCCTTCGGAAAAGAAAATTACCTGATTATGATTGCAGGTGTGGTTTTAGTGGCCATAGGCATGTTGCTCATGATGGGAGGCGGCAGCGATGACCCCAATGTGTTCAGCGAGGAAATTTTCAGCACCCGACGCATTACCATTGCCCCCCTGGTAATCCTGGCCGGATTTGGCGTTGTGCTTTATTCCATCGTTAAGAAACCCAAGGCCTAATTAATCCAGTTCTATGAGCTTTGCGGAAGCGGTGGTGCTTGCCATCATTGAAGGTCTTTCCGAATTCCTGCCCATATCTTCCACCGGACACATGATTATCGGGTCGACCCTGATGGGCATTGCCTCTGATGATTTTGTGAAATTATTTACCGTTGCCATTCAGTTTGGAGCCATCCTCTCGGTTATTGCACTCTATTACAAACGCTTTTTCCGCTCCTTTGATTTTTATTTTCGCCTGGGTGTTGGTTTTATCCCCGCAGCCATTGCCGGCCTGCTCCTGAAAAAACACATCGATGCCCTGCTTGAAAATGTTTTGGTGGTGGGGATTGCTCTTTTTGCAGGGGGGATAATTTTTCTGTTTATCGACAAATGGTTTCCCGGTAAGGATGACAAGGAAGAGCCCGAAACGGAAGTGCCCTACAGTTCGGCATTTATCATTGGTTGTTTTCAGGTGATTGCCATGATTCCCGGGGTGTCGCGATCGGCCGCTACCATCATTGGAGGATTAACGAGAGGACTGAGCCGGAAAAGAGCCGCTGAATTTTCATTCTTTCTAGCGGTTCCCACCATGTTTGCAGCTACCTGTAAATCCTTGTACGATTATATCAAAGACGGCGGCAGTTTTACCTCCGAACACCTGAATCTATTTCTGGTTGGAAATGCCGTTGCCTTTATTGTGGCTGCCATTGCCATTAAATCGTTTATTGCCTTTCTGAATAACCACGGATTTAAAGCCTTTGGCTATTACCGCCTGGTGGTGGGCGGTTTAATTATTGCCCTTTTCTATATGGGTGTGAACCTTCGTATCATTGACTGATATTCCCTTTATACAGCCCGATCAGGGGGCATTAATTCTGGTTAATAAGCCTCTTACATGGACTTCTTTTGATGTGGTTCAGAAAATAAAGTGGACCCTTAAATTTTTTTACGGCAAGGATATTAAAGTAGGTCATGCCGGAACCCTCGACCCGCTGGCCAGCGGACTATTGGTAATTTGCACCGGTAAAATGACACGGCAGATTGATCAGTTCCAGGCCGGCGAAAAGGAATATACCGGAACTTTTTACATGGGTGCCACAACGCCATCGCTTGACCACGAAACCCCAATTGAAAAGGAATTTCCTGCAGCCCACCTGAATCTTACATTGCTTCAGGAAGCAGCCGGTAAATTTCTGGGCGAACAGGATCAAATCCCCCCTCTGCATTCCGCCAAATGGATTGACGGAAAAAGAGCCTATAAAATTGCCCGTGCCGGCAAAGAAGCCGATGTGCCTCCGGCCCGGGTAACTATTCATGAGTTTGAAATAACTGCCTTCGAACCCCCGCTCGTTCATTTTAGGGTAGTGTGCAGTAAGGGAACCTACATCCGTTCCCTGGCGCGCGATTTTGGCCTGGCATGTAACTCAGCGGCTTTTTTGAATTCGCTGGTGAGAACCCGGAGCGGATCCTTTTCACTGAAGGACGCCTATGAAGTGGAGGAATTTTGCGCTCTTTTTCCTGCACAGTTTTCACGCGAGGAAGTAAAAAGAAAGAAATAAATCAAAGCCTTATCTTTGACTCCTATGAATTTTGAGTATTCGGAAGATTTTGCGAAAAAACAGGATGCTGCTGATGAACTGAAAAGCTTCAGGGAAAAATTTTACTTTCCCCAGCTGGAAGGGAAAGATGTGGTTTATTTCACCGGGAACTCATTGGGACTTCAGCCCAAAACGGTTCAGGATTATGTGTTGAATGAATTGGAAGACTGGGCCGGATTCGGTGTTGAAGGTCACCTTCATGCCCGTAAACCCTGGCTTCCCTATCACGAACAATTCAGTCCCCTCCTGGCGAAAATTACGGGGGCTTTGCCTGAAGAAGTGGTGGCCATGAACCAGCTAACCGTGAACCTTCACCTGCTCATGGTTTCTTTTTACCGGCCTTCCGGCAGAAGGAATAAAATTCTCTGCGAAAACCGGCCCTTCTCTTCCGACCAATATGCACTCGAAAGTCAGGCCCGCTTTCATAACCTGAATCCCGGTGAAACGGTTATTGAAATGAGTCCCCGCAAGGGAGAGTATTGTTTGCGAACCGAAGATATTCTTTCCAAAATAGAAGAGCTTGGCGAAGAGCTTGCGCTCGTGATGTTCGGTGGTGTTAATTATTTTACGGGTCAGAAGTTCAACATGGAAAAAATCACGGCAGCGGCTCACAAGGTGGGTGCCATCGCCGGTTTCGACCTGGCTCATGCCGCCGGAAATGTGGAGCTCAGACTTCACGACTGGAATGTGGATTTTGCCTGCTGGTGCTCTTACAAATATTTGAACTCAGGACCCGGTAGTGTAGCCGGTGCATTCGTGCATAAAAACCATCATGGAAAAAATCTTCCCATGTTTGCCGGCTGGTGGGGTCACGATAAAGACAGCCGGTTCAAAATGGAAAAAGGGTTTAAGCCCATTCCCACCGCAGAGGCCTGGCAGCTGAGCAATGCTCCGGTTTTATCCATGGCCGCTCATAAAGCCTCGCTCGATATTTTTGAGGAAGCCGGAATGAGCCGCCTGCTCAAAAAGCAAAAAGCCCTGACGGCTTATCTTGAATTCGTTTTGCGGGAAGTAGCTAAACGAAAAAACAAAAATCTTGAAATTATTACGCCTGCCGCCGAAGATGAAAGAGGTTGCCAGATTAGTGTGGTTGCTCATGGAATGGGAAAGGAGTTATTCGCAAGCCTGATTTCGCAGGGGGTAATTTCAGATTGGCGCGAACCCAATGTAATCCGGATGGCTCCGGTTCCGCTTTATAATTCTTTCGAAGATGTTTTCCGTTTCGGAAAAATTCTGGAGCACTGCCTGAGCAGCTGAGGATTATACTTTTTCCGCTGCTTTTTTTCCTGTCTTCCGTCCCGGATACACTTTTAAAGCTTCATCCAGGCATTCCATGGCTTTTTTCAAATCATCGAGATTAAGAACATAAGCAATGCGTACTTCATCTTTTCCGGCACCCGGAGTGGAATAAAATCCGGTGGCGGGAGCAAACATCACCGTGTTCCCATCGTGAGAAAACGATTCAAGAAGCCATTGGCAAAACACATCCGCATCGTCGATGGGAAGCCGGGCAATACAATAAAAAGCGCCCCTTGGGTTCGGACAGAAAACCCCGGGCATTTTAGACAGGGCTTCAATTACAAAATTTCTGCGCAGGGTATATTCTTTATTTACTTCTTCAAAATAGGAGGGAGGGGTGGAAAGGGCGGCTTCGGCACCAATTTGTCCGAAGGTAGGCGGACTCAACCTTGCCTGGGCAAATTTCATGGCCCCCTTCATCACTTCTTTGTTGTGCGAAACCATAGCTCCAATCCTTGCTCCACAGGCTGAATAGCGCTTGGAAATAGAATCAACCAGCACCACATTTTGCTGAACGCCTTCCAGATGCAAAACGGAAATGTATTTGCTTCCATCGTAGGTAAACTCACGATACACTTCATCACTGATTAAAAAGAGGTCGTGTTTGAGAATTAGATTTTTCAGTTTTTCCAATTCTTCACGGGTGTACAGATAGCCGGTTGGATTCCCCGGATTGCAAATCATTATGCCCCGGGTTTTGGGCGTAATCAGATGTTCAAATTCTTCAATCGGAGGAAGCGCAAAACCGGTTTCGATATAGGATCGGATGGGTTTTACAATAATATCGGCTGCGGTTGAAAACCCGTTGTAGTTGGCATAAAAGGGTTCGGGAATAATTATTTCATCGCCGGGGTTGAAGCAGGTCATCAATGCAAAGGAAATGGCTTCCGATCCGCCGTTGGTAATGATGATTTCTTCAGGACCTACATGAATACCGTGGGAACCGTAATACTTCGCAAGTGCAATACGGTAAGATTCATTGCCTGCCGAATGGGAATACTCCAGCACTTTTAAATCTGAATTCTTTATGGCATCGAGATAAACGGGCGGAGTTTCAATGTCGGGTTGCCCGATGTTTAAATGGAAAATATGAACTCCCTTTTTTTTGGCGGCCTCGGCATACGGAACCAGTTTCCGGATGGGAGAGGGGGGCATGGCCTGTGCTTTTTTCGAAATTCCCGGCATTATCTGTCAGTTTTGGGCCTTAAAGATAGGGTTTTACCCCTTTTTTTTCGTCCAAATTTTAGGGAATTTGATGCCCGAACCTTACCTTTAATACTCATTTTTCGCCATGAAACCCCTTTTTATTTTACTCCTTGTTTCGGGATTAATGCAAGGTCAGGTAAATTTTACTTCTTCTAACCTGCCCATTGTGGTTATTAATACCAACAGCCAGACAATCCAGGACACGGTTCGCATCATTGCCAACATGGGCATTATCTATAACGGCCCCGGCAACCGGAATTATATGACCGACCCCTTTAATCATTACAACGGAAAAATTTCCATTGAAATCAGGGGAAGTACTTCACAGCAATATCCCAAAAAATCATACGGTCTGGAAACCCAGGATAATTTTGGAAACAACCTCGATACTGCGCTGCTGGGAATGCCCCGGGAAAACGACTGGATTCTTTACGGAGCCTACCCCGATAAAACGCTTATGCGTAATGAAATTTGCTACGACCTGTTCCGGGACATGGGAAGGTATTGTGCCCGATACCATTTTGTGGAACTGGTAATCAATGGGCAGTACCGGGGCGTTTATTCCTTTATGGAAAAGCTTAAGCGGGACAAAAACCGGATTGATGTTTCAAAAGTCACCCCCGCTGATACAAGCGGAGATCAGCTTACCGGCGGCTACATCATGAAGGTGGATAAACTTACCGGCTCCTCGAATACCATAATCCAGTCGCCCTATAATGTTAAGGTAAAATACCTTTACCACGATCCTGAGGATACCGAGTTGCTGACGGTGCAGCAGAACTATATAAAAAACTACATTCTCAACTTTGAAAATGTAATGTGGGGTTCCAACTTTGCCAACCCCACCACCGGATACCCTTCACTTATTGAGCCCAATTCTTTTATTGATTTCATGTTGATGCAGGAACTGGGAAGAACCGTGGATGGTTATCGCTCCAGCTCCTTTTTGTACAAAAAGAAAGATTCCAAGGGCGGTCTCCTGCATGCGGGTCCTATGTGGGATTTTAATCTTTCCTATGGGAACGCCAACTACTGCGATGCATTCGACACCACAGGATGGCGATGGAATTTCAATACGGTTTGTCCGAATTTTTCTTCCGCCATTCCTTTCTGGTGGAATAAATTTTTGCAGGACACCTCTTACACCCACCTGCTTCGTTGCCGCTGGGAGTGGCTGAGGCTAACGGTACTCCATACCGATTCCATGAATGCCCGCATCGATTCTCTCGCCGCCAAATTAAATGAGTCGCGGGTAAGAAATTTTCAGCAATGGCCAATTTTGGGTGTCTATGTTAACTGGAATCACTTTGTGGGCAATACCTGGCAGGAAGAACTCGACTACCTGAAATGGTGGTTTAAAGCCCGCAGCGAATGGATGGATCAGAATGTACCCGGATATTGCTGGAACCTCTCGGTTCCCACGACCCAACAACCTGTTTCCGGTATTATTACCCAGCCTAACCCTGCTGCCGGATATTTCTATCTCAATTGGAAGGGAAACAATATTTTAACCGGAGGCTCGGTTCAGATTATGGATGTTCAGGGAAAAACCATTTACAGCAAGTCCGGTATAACAGAATCTCCACTGCTTATTGAGACCGAAACCTGGTCGCCGGGACTTTATTTTATACGGGTTCAGGGCAATGACGGGAAATCATATTCCGTACGCCTGGTTTCTGTTCCAAGATAAAATTCTATTCGAGAATCAGTTCGGTTTGTCCTATTACCGCTTTGTCGGTTACAACCTCTATCAGATATTTTCCGGGTAAAAAGGGAACATCTGTTTTGGCCGTATAAAGGGCCACAAAGGTGTCGGAGTTATTGTAGGAAACGGTAGTCTTGGCTGCAAAAAAGCCCTTGCTGTTATTGAAAGTAAACATATTGCTTTCATCGGTGCTTTTGGCAAGTTCTTTTCCGTCGGGGGTTACTATTCGGGCATAAACAATGCGTTCACCCGATTTGGCAATCCGGTTCTCACCGAGAGAAAGGGTAATCTTTATTTTTTCAACCCGCTTGGCACTTTTTGTTTCCAATTCTTTTTTGCCCCCGCTCCGATATCTGACTCCGGTTGCCCTCAGGTTGTTTGCTTTCAGAACCATACCCAGGCTAACGGTATTTTGAAGGTCTTCCTTTTCAGCCGTCAGCTGCTTGGTTTTTCCTTTTTCCTCGTCGAGTTTGTTTTGAACCTGATTTTTTTCAGCAATAATTTCTTTGTTCAGCCTTCCCAGCGAATCTATTTGCTGAACGAAATGTTTCATGATCCTCCTCAGGGTTTCGGTTTCTTTGGTCAGTTTGTGAATCATATAAGCATCGCCCTCGTGCTTTTTGGCGAGCACCATGAGGCTGTCGATCATTTTTATTTTCTGGTCGAGTTCGGCTTGCAAACGGGCATCGGATGTTTTTAGCATTTCGTATTCGCCCTTGAGCTTATCCAGGTCGGTTTGCAGCGATTCTGCTCTTTCCACAAAAATCAGCTTTTCTTTTTCCACGGTCTCAATCCGGGTTTTCTGGGTAAAGAACAAAATGGAGAGTAAAATGATCAAAAGGGTTTCTACACCGATAATGATCAGGTAAATGCGGGGGGTTTTGTTTTCTTCTTGCTGATTTTGACTCATGAATAATTTAAAACCTTTTGGTTATCGCAAAGTTACGGAAATTAGACCCGGCATTGGATAATGCCCCTTAAGTTTTCAACATGTCCCGTTCGAATATCTGGACCCAAATGCTGGATTTGCTATGGCCTCCCGTTTGCCGGATCTGCGGCGGACCTGAGGGCGGGATGAAGATCAGCGTTTGCAACTATTGCCTGGCGGGACTTCCCAAAACCTTATACCACTACTGGCCCGAAAATCCTGTTTCGAGAGTTTTTTACGGTCGTTTGCCCCTTGTGGCTGCAACGGCCTTTTTAAATTATAATAAAAATGGAGCAACACGCAAACTGATTCACGAAATAAAATACAATAACGGCCTTTGTTTGGGCGAAACCCTGGGTATGATGCTGGGAAATGAAATTTCAAGCCTCCCTTTTTTCCGGGAAGTGGAAATGGTGGTTCCGGTTCCTCTGGCTCCCAAAAAACTAAAAATAAGGGGCTATAACCAGTGCGAATATATTGCCTCCGGAATTGCCAAAGCGGCAGGATACAATACTGCGTTTAATGCTTTGATAAGAAACAATTACCGCGGTTCCCAAACTAAAAGAAACCGGATTAAGCGCTGGGAAAATGTAAAAGGCTCTTTTGAAGTGGCGGAACCCGGCAGCTTATACGGAAAACACATTCTTCTGGTGGATGATGTTATTACCACCGGAGCTACCCTGGAAGCATGCGCCTCGGAAATTTTAAAGGTTGAAAAAACTAAAATCAGCATTGCCACCCTGGCCTATACCAAAGACCGGTAAGCTATTTAAAGGATCGTACGCCCATGGAAGCTCCGGAAAAAAAACCAAAGCGACCATCATCGTAATAGGCTTTTGCACCACCAAAAACGGAAAAGAAAAACTCATTCCTGATTTTGAAAAAAGCCTGTACACCCGATTCGCCGAAATCCCTTATATATAGCCGCTCCCTCATGGGAAGATTAACGGTTTCGGAACAAATGGGATTGATAAAGGGCAACAATTCAACTTTTTTCCCCACCGGAATTTTAAAACCAACTCCCTCGGGAAGCAAAATGGTAAGGAAAAGAAGAAAACGGGCAGTATTATCCAGAAAATTATCAGTCCCCGGCTCAATTTCCCCAAAGCCCCTTATGCCATGTGCCATGCCCCAAGGGGTTCGGAATCCAAAATTTCCGGGATGTTCCTTGCCCATGCCAAAGCGATAGTTAAGATACCACCGGGGTTCTTTCCCAAGGGGAATCTGGAGTGAAAGTCCGTAATAAACGGAGCCGGGATCGGCAAAAGTTTTTTCACCAAACAGCCCAAGACGGATGCTGTTTTTGTCTTTTGAGGTAGTGTCGCTTTGTCCCTGAATGGAAAGACTCAGGGTTAAAACAAGCAACAGGGATAAAAGTAGGCGCATATTGAATTTCCGGCACAAAAGATAGGCCAATTTTTATCATATTTGTTCTATGGCCGATAGCATTTTTGCAACCGGGACTACCCGGGCCGAAAAATACGCCTCCCTGCTGCCCCAAATGCAATCGCTGATGGAAGGGGAAACAGACCCCATTGCGAACATGGCCAATTTTTCATCGGTTATTCATGAGGTTTTCGGATTCCTTTGGGTTGGTTTTTACCGGGTGGTGGGAAATGACCTGGTGCTGGGTCCTTTTCAGGGCCCCCTGGCATGTACCCGAATACCCTTCGGAAAGGGGGTTTGCGGTAAATCACTGGAAACAGGGAATCCGGTGGTTGTTCCTGATGTGAACCTCTTTTCAGGGCATATTGCCTGCTCACCCCTTTCCCGGTCTGAAATAGTTATTCCGCTCAAAGGACCTGATGAAAAGGTTTGGGCCGTTTTAGATATCGACTCCTCACGCCTCAACGACTTTTCGGAAATCGATGTGAAATACCTTACCGAAATGCTCAGTCATATCCGGAATAGTGTATGATGAATAGAAGTTTTTTTGGAGCCCTGATTCCGGTTATTGCTTTTGTACTCATCCTGGCAGGCTGTGCTCAAATGCAAATTCCGGGTGGAGGCCCCCGCGATAACAGTCCTCCCAAAGTTATAAAATACCTGCCTGACAGTGGGGCCCGAAATTTTTCAGGAACCGGCTTTCGCATTCAGTTCGATGAATTTATTTCCCTTCGTGATGTAAGCGGAAACCTCATTGTTTCGCCTCCGCTGGAAAAGAATCCGGATGTGAAAATCCTGAAAGGGAAAACCCTTGCCGTAGATTTTAATTCCCCGCTCAAACCCAATACTACCTATTCCTTTTATTTCGGGAATGCCATTGCCGATATTCGTGAAGGAAATGTGCAGGAAAATTTCAGATTTGTTTTCTCCACCGGCAATTACCTCGATTCAAATACCATCTCCGGACGGGTTTCCGATGCCCTTACCCAAGAGGCCGGCAAAGGATTTAAGGTGATGCTCTTTTCAAATCCACCCGATGCCGATTTTCAAAATCTAAAACCCGACTACATGACTAAGTCGGGACCCGACGGTTCCTATTCTCTTAAACATACCCGACCCGGGAAATATTTCGTGCTCGCCCTGGAAGATAAAAACGATGATTTTAATTACCTGCCCGGATCTGAGCGGGTTGCTTTTTCTGATCAGCTTCCGGATACCGGTGTGAACCGGATTTTGAACCTCAGGTATTTTACGGAATTACCCCGGAAAACTTTTGCTTCTTCCTCTGGCCTGGTTTCTTCGGGTCATTACCGATGGACTTTTTCCCGCCCACTGGGAAAGCCAGATTTTGTTTTTCCCGGAATAAAACCCTCCAAAGACACCTTTCTCCTCAATGCCGGGAGGGATACCCTGGATTATTTTTTTAAAACACCCGCTTCCGATTTTTTTAATGTAATTATTAAAGAACCCACCGCCGACTACCTCGACACATTCCGTATTTTTTTCGAAAAGACAGCAGCCTCCAAAAAAGAGATTTCTTTTTCTCTTCAACCCGTTTTTTCCTCACCGGATTTAAAACAGTCTTTTTTTTCACCCATTGTCCTGAAATCTCCGGCTCCCATTGCAGGCTGGCACTTCGACGGTGAAATTCCGGAAGTAATCTGGTCGGATAAAAGGGCTCTGCATGAAGATGCCCTTTCTTTTGAAATTGGGGTCAGGGAAATAAAACTCGGTCTTGAGAATGCAAAAGGTGGCTTTCCCTGGGAACCGGAAATAGACTACAACCTTACCCTCCTGCCCGGAATTTTTACCGATTTTTTCGGAAGGACTAACGATACCCTTCATCTGAAATTCAGTACCGATGCACCTGAAAAATACGGCACCATGAAATGGACTCTGGAGCTGCCCACGGGAAAGAATTTTATTTTTCAAATTTTGGGACCTTCCGGGAATGTTGTTCATTCAGGAAAGGCTGGGTCGGCATGGAAATCGGGCTACCTGAAACCCGGTTCTTACCGGGCAAGATTAATTGAAGATACTAATGACAACGGCGTGTGGGATCCCGGTGATGTCGTTTTGCGTAAACAACCTGAAAACACAATTTACTTTCCCGGAAAAATTCAGATCAGGGCCGATTGGGATCACGAAGAGAAATGGAAGCCATCCGGTTTTTAGAAGCCCTCAATTATCCGGTAAAGATTAAAGCCTGAAGCATTCATTCCGGCTGCAATTTTTTCTTTCAGCAATTGACGGTTGACGGATGCCATTTTACGCCGGGCAATCAACTGCCAGGCTCTTTCGGCAAACAGATATTGCTTTCGGGCCGGACTTCGGGCCGCAAAATGCGAATCACAGGCCCCGGCGAGTTCAGCGGTGCCTTTGCCTTCACTGGCCACACATTGAATAACCGGTGGTGTCCAACCCGACACATCGCGTTCGTGAATAACCATACTCAGGTTTTTGGCAAAAGTATCCGCACCATCACGGTCCGATTTATTCACCACAAACACATCTCCGATCTCCATGATCCCGGCTTTTAATCCCTGAACCTCGTCGCCCGATTCGGGTACCAGAACCAACACCGTGGTGTCGGCCAGGCCTGCAATCTCAACCTCACTTTGTCCCACCCCTACCGTTTCTACTACGATTCGGTCGAAAGGGAAACTCCTGAGAAGATCGGTAATCTCAAGTGTTTTTGCCGACAAGCCCCCCAGAGATCCCCGTGTGGCCAGGGAACGGATAAATACCTTGGAACTCAGGAAATGTTCCGACATGCGCAGACGATCGCCTAAAAGACTACCGTGATGAAAGGGAGAGGTAGGATCTACGGCAACTACGGCAGTACGAAATCCCTTTTCGTTGAAATTTTTTAGCAGACTGTTGATGAGGGTGCTTTTCCCTGCCCCGGGAGGGCCGGTAATTCCAATAAGGGGAATATTATAATCGGGCTTTAATTGTTTCAATAAATGCTCGCTCTCTTCCCCTCCGTTTTCTACAAGGGTAATGGCCTTCGATAATTGCCGGTAGTCGCCCCGGTTAAAAGCTTCAAGCGAAAACTCCATAAACAAAGATAGAAATAATGCGGGCCTAAATTTCTAACTTTACCGGGTGAGTCAAAAAGGGAACACCCCCATTTCAGCCGTTATCATTACCTATAACGAGGAAAAGAATATCCGGCGATGCCTTGAATCGCTGCAGGGAGTAGCCGACGAAATTGTAGTCCTGGATTCCTTTTCTACCGATAAAACCGAAGAAATCTGTAAGGAATTTGGAGTGAAATTTTTAACCCATGCTTTTGAGGGACATATCGAACAGAAAAACAAAGCCATAACTTATGCCGGTTATCCCCATGTTCTATCGCTGGATGCGGATGAGGCACTTGACGAAACCCTGAAATCCGCAATTCTGAAGGTAAAAAATGATTTCAAGGCCGATGGGTATTCCATGAACCGGCTTACCAATTATTGCGGGAAATGGATTTACCATTGCGGCTGGTATCCCGACAAAAAGTTGCGGCTTTGGGATTCAAGGAAAGGAAGCTGGACTGGCATTAATCCTCACGACCGCTACGAGATGAAACCGGGTTCGCGAATAGAACACCTTCCCGGGAACATTCTTCATTACAGTTATTATACCCTCGACGATCATTACCGGCAGGTGGAATATTTCACAACCATCAGCGCAAAGGCTTTTTTTGAAAAAGGAAAGAAAGCAAGTGCCTTGAAAATGTATCTGGGTCCGGTGGTAAAATTTTTGCGCGATTACATTATTAAATTAGGCTTCCTGGATGGGTCCGCAGGCTTCACCATTAGTCGAATTTCTGCCATGGCCACCTATTTGAAATATAAAAAACTCCGTCACCATTGGAAAATGAAGGCTCATCAGGCATGAACAGAATTATTATTTCGCGAACCGATGCCATAGGTGATGTAATTCTTACCCTTCCTGTTGCATTTGCCCTGAAAGGAAAATATCCAGGATGCGAAATAATATTTCTGGGAAGGAAATATACGCGCCCGGTTGTTGCTGCCTGTCCCTGGGTTAATACTTTTTTGGAGGTGGAAGAGCTGCTGGAAAAATCCCGTAAAGAGGGTGTGAGAATTTTGAAAGATCTGAAGGCAGACGCCATTGTTCATGTTTTTCCCAATAAAAAAGTGGCCGCCCTGGCAAAACAAGCCGGTATTCCGGTTCGTATTGGAACCAGCCACCGCATTTTTCATTGGCTAACCTGCAATAAACCGGTGAATTTTACCCGTAAGAATTCCGATCTGCATGAAGCGCAATTGAATTTCAAATTATTAAAACCTCTGGGCGTTTTTCAGATTCCCTCCCTGGATTTTCTGAAATCACTCACACCCCTTGTGCCTCAGGCTCCCTTGCCTGATTTTCTGAAAAATGAAATACCGGAAGGGAAACGGATAATCATTCTGCATCCTAAATCCAGGGGAAGTGCGAGGGAGTGGGGACTTGAAAATTTTTCTTCTCTGATATCCATGTTGCCTCCCGACAATTTCCACATTTTTATTACCGGAACTGCCGGGGAAGGGGAGCTGATGAAGGGTCGTTTCGATGCTTTTGCCCATGTTACAAACCTGTCTGGCCGTTTGAATTTAAGTGAGTTGATGACCTTTATTTCGAAAACCCATGCACTTATAGCCGCAAGTACGGGACCGCTCCATATTGCGGCGGCACTTGGGATTAAAGCCATTGGTATTTTTGCCCCCATGCGTCCTATTCATCCCGGCAGATGGGCACCTCTCGGACCCGATGCCCATGCTCTGGTTTTGGAAAAGAAGTGCTCCGATTGCCGCAAGTCGGGAGTTTGTTTGTGTATTCAATCGGTTTCCCCTGCCGAAGTTCATTCATTACTTTCCTGAGGCGGATGAAAAAAGTAGCCATAGAAGCAAGTGCATTAGCCGGACAAGCACAGGGGGGTATTTCCTTATATACCCGTCAGCTTATTCAAAACCTTTGCTTAAACAGAGAGGAATTCCGGTATTCCTTGTCGGGAAAAATATTTACCCAAAAAAGAATTTATTCAGAGCTCAAAATGAGTAAATCAAAATTCCATCCCTGGATTTTTGATATTATCCTGAATCCCTCCTTCGACCTGATTCATTTTCCCGATGCCCGTTACCCCGCTGCAGGTAAAAAGCCATTCGTAATTACCATCCATGATTTGGCTCTATTTAAAAATGACCTTATGAAAATTCACGGGTATTCGAGCCCTGGATTCAAGTCTAAAATAGAGAAGCGTCTCAAGAAGGCATTATCCAATGCCGCAGGTGTGATATGCATCAGCCGGAATACATTGAACGATCTGCGAGAATTTTACCCGGGAAATCTTCCTCCACATAAAGTAATATATCTGGGATGTGATCATTTGCCGCCGTCCCATCCCGGTATTGAAGATGAAATTCTTGAAAAATTTAAACTGGACCGGGAGAAATTTATTTTCTTTTCGGGTCTTATCTCATGGAGGAAAAATATTCCGGCTCTTATAAAGGCATTTGCAGCACTTAATGCTAACAGAGAATTTTCTCTGGTTCTTTCCGGCGGTCCGGGACCCGGGTTTGAGGAGATAATCGACCTGCCGGGGAAATTGAGAATTAAGAACAAGGTAATTTTTACCGGTTTCGTATCAGAGCCGGAGTTATCTGCCCTTTATAATACGGCTACAGGGTTTGCTTTTCCTACTTTTTACGAGGGATTCGGATTGCCGATTCTGGAGGCTTTTTCATTTGGCCTTCCCGTTCTTATTTCAAACACCGGAAGCGCACCTGAAATAGCGGGCGGACATGCTTTGCTGGTTGACCCCCGGAATCAGGATTCTTTACAACAAGGGCTTTCCGAGCTAATTAAAGGTAGGCGCAATCCGGATAGGGCCAATTATGCCGGAAAATTTACCTGGAAAAAATGTGCTGAAGAAACAAAAGCCTTTTATTCCGAAATATTATCGAAGTAAGAAGGTAGCATAAAAAACAGCCAGGCGCTAAAGAAAGCATAAAAAGTAACCCCTGCCTGGGTTTCCAAAGTATCCTCACTGAAAAAAGAGAAAAAGGCCAGGTAGAAAAAAATCAAATACAAAACGGAAAGGCCTTTGCCCTTCAGGAGAAAGGGGTAAATCAGGGAAGTCAGAAAAATCAACAATCCAAATATCCCCGTAGCTACAGCAACAGATAAAAATTGATTATGGGGCCGGAGCCTGAATTTTTCATCAAGCGGTGAATTTATCTCCACATAAGCAGCTTTAAGTTCCCTGTCGGTGTCGCCGGCTCCCACACCAAGCCAAAAGTTATTGCTCCAAACATGCCATCCTGCCCGCCAGAATTCCAGGCGCTGAATAATGCTGTGCCCGCTCGGGTTTCCCCGACGGTTCCTGTAATCCTCCAGTTCATACAGTACCTGATGAATACGCTGGGTTATCCGGTCTTCTTTAAGATAAACAACGTTGGCTATCCCTCTTTCGATGGCACTAATTTCTTCAGCACTTAGTTTACTCAGGCCGGCACTGTCGCGGGGTAGGTTTTTTGAAGCCAGAAAACGAAGTAATGTATACATGAGGAAATTTCCCTTTTGGTCTTTTCCATGAATTTCCATGTTACTTCTTTCCGGCCATTCCTCTTCAAGTTCCTTCCAGCAGTTGTACAAACCAACCCTTACCCCGTTTTCTACCATGGGGTTGAGGGTATCATGCAGGTAAGGGTTTCCCGATGGGGTGTGACTTATGTCCGGGTAGCTTGCGTCATTCTGTGGTGTGAAATAAGTATTGTGAACCCCGGTAATTTTCCATGCGGTAATTCCGGTTCCCAGAATTAAAAATCCTGAAATCAGACCCAGCCTCAAAAACTTTTTGTTGCGGATCGAAATAACAAAGAAGATTAGGAGGGGACAGGTAAAAAGACAAAACAAACCGGTAATTGATTTAAGGATAATAAAAAACCAAAGGAGAAACACAAAAAGCAACAGAAAGGCGGCCAGGATGCTTTTGTTTTTTCGGAAAATGAATAAGCCGCCGCTCGCGGCAAGGCATCCCATAAGAGCCAACCGGATGGGCGAAATGTTGCGGGTGATATCTCTCACATCCGAAAATCCTTTTCCCCACCAACCGTAATAAGTTCCCAAGGCCAGGGAACATTTGAACAAAACCGCCAGGCTAAAAAGTAGCCAAAGAGGTTTTACCCAGGATTGCCTGAAATGGGAAGTTGTTGAAAATACAAGTGGGAGCAACATCAATGGGATTTTAACCCGGATGGCATTGTACCAATCAATGGCAGATTCGGTATAGAATCCGGAAACAAGATGAACCAGAAAAACAGAAGAAAAAAGAAGGGCAGGCGTGTTGCGGAGGAAGTTTTTTATTTTGTTGAGCAGACTTCCCTCTAAAAGCCAATTCACAAAGAGGGCAATCATACCCACCGAGATAAGAAATTTTGACAAAGGCATACCCACCAGAATCAGGGCCAGGCAGGTGGTGAAAATGGAAGCATGAATTCCGGGGCGGAACAAAGCCATAGATCAGGATACAAACGGGAATACGGGGATAAAATTGCATAAAAAATCCCGTCTGCCAAGCGGACGGGATTTCTTTTTATCCTTTTTTCTTTTTCCGGTCTTTTTCCTTTTCTTTTTCGTTTTTGGAACCCGGATTTTCATCTTTTTTGCCGGGATCATTGGAGGAAGAACCGGGCTTGTTTTTGTTGTCAAGGCCCGTTCCGGGTTTTCCTATGGTTTTATAATTGCCATCTCCTTTCAAAATAGAAGCGTAAAGAGATTTGTTTTGCAAAATCCGAATGGCTTCTTTCAATTCAGGGTCGGTTTTTTGAGTGGCTTTCAGACGGCCTTGTTGAAAATAATAACGCGCAGCAATTTCAGCCTCCAGAAATTGGGATATTTCCGGCTTGAATTTCTGAAGATCGGCATCCTTGTCGTGGGATATTTTTTTCAAAAGGGCGTCGTATTCAGATTGTATTCCATCAAAATACTTTTCCTCTTCGGTGGTTTGTTTTAATTCTACCAGCAGCTTTTCGCTTTTGGTTGAATAATCAAAATCTCTGGTTTTCATAAAGGTGAGAAACTCATTATACATTTCGTCACTGAAACGGAATTTTGATGCATCTGGAATGCCGGGATTCTTAATCCGGAAACCGGTGGCATAATCGAAAATGTGATTTTTGCTGACCAGCGTCGAGGTAATGGGACCAATCTTCCGGGGTTCCATAAAAATGTCGGGGTAAATGCCACTGCCGTCATACACAAAGCGTCCTCCCTTTGTTTTATACTCCTGCATTAGGGAGTCAGGTACTTTTTCAACCTTTCCATCCGGATTTTTGTGAAAATAATCCAGGGCCTGAATGCAACGACCACTGGGGGTGTAGTATTTGGCAGTGGTTACCTTCATCTGGGTATTGTACACCAATTGGATGGTTTGCTGCACCAATCCCTTTCCAAAGGAACGCTGGCCTATGACAATACCACGGTCGAGATCCTGTATTGCACCTGAAACAATTTCAGATGCAGAGGCGGATCCTTTGTCTATCAATACCACAATGGGCATTTTTGCATCCACAGGGGCTTTGTCGGCAACATGCTCGCGGTTCATTTCCTTTATTTTTCCCTTTTGACTGACGATAAGAGAGCCCTTGTCAACAAAGAGATTTACAATTTCAACCGATTCACGCAATAAACCGCCTCCATTACCTCGTAAATCGAAAATCAAAAATTTCATTCCTTGTTTGTCGCGAAGGTTTAAAAAGGCATCTTTTACTTCTTTGGCCGCATTTTCGGTAAATCCGCTGAGCTTGATATAGCCAATACTATCTGTAACCATTCCGGAATAGGGTACATTTTTAATTTTTATTTCTTCGCGGACCAGGGTTTTTTCAAATGGACTTGGCTCTCCCTCCCGTTTGATCAGAACCCTCACCGAGGTATTTGCCTGTCCTTTTAATAATTTGCTAACATCGTTGGTGGTTTTTCCTTTTACGGAGGTTCCGTTTACTTCCAGAATAATATCACCCGCAATAAGACCTGCCTTCATCGCAGGAAATCCCTCATAAGGTTCAGAAATCATCACATAATCGCCCCGTTGTTGCACGAGTGCACCTATGCCTCCGTATTGCCCGGTGAGCATTACCTTGTAATCTTCTACCTCTGATTCAGGATAATATTCGGTGTAAGGGTCCAGCGACTCAAGCATCCCGTCAATGCCACGGGTCATCAATTCTCCGGGCTTTATCTCATCCACGTAATAATTATTCAGCTCACGGACAACGGTGGCAAAAATGTCGAGGTTCTTGCTGATTTCGAAATATCCGTCTGCAAACGCAAGAGAAAAAACAGCAAAAATGCCGATGCCCCAAAGCATCAGTTTCTTTTTCATGGCTAAAATCTTCTTTTTCATAGTTCCGTAATTTAAGGTACCGGATCATGCCCGCTGCCGCCCCAGGGGTGACAGGAAAGTATTCTCCTTAAAGTTAAATATCCTCCGCGAAAAGCCCCGTGTTTTTTAATGGCATCCACACCGTATTGCGAACAGGTAGGGGTATACCGGCATGCAGGGCCGAGCAGGGGGGATAAGGTATATTGATACACACGAATCAATCCAACAAAAATCTTGCTAAAAACCAGGCTCAACATACTATTTGATTTTTTTTTCCAGCATTTCCAGTCCTTTTTTCATTTCCACGGCAATTTCCAAATAGGAAACGGGTTGGGAACCATTAAATACAAAAGCCATTTTTATCGGCAGGTTTCGTGGATTTTCACCCAACACATGCCGGTGCTTTCTGTAGGCCTCGCGTAACCTCCGTTTCATGAGGTTCCGGTCTGTGGCCTTCTTTATTTTTCTTTTGGGAACCGAAAACATCACCTTCAGCCCACCCGGTTCCCGGTGCTTTGAATACTCCCATTTTATATGTAACGACCCCGATTTCAAAAGGTTTCCTTTTCGGAATATGTGGGAAATGGTTTTAATACTTTTTAACCTTTCCCGTGCAGGAAACTTTTCTGAAATCATGCTTAAAGTTACGGAAAACAAAGGGGCAGGAAAAAAAACAGAGGGACTTATTTTTTCCCGGATTTCTTTATGTACTGCTCAATAGCCATTGTCATGGAGGGCGTTTGCGCCTGGGGCGCAAAAATATCGAGACGAAGGCCCGCATCAATAACCGCTTTGCAGGTGGTTTGTCCGAAGGCGGCAATCAGGGTTTTGTTTTGTTTGAACTTCGGGAAATTTTTCAAAAGGCTGGTAATTCCCGAAGGAGAAAAGAAAACCAGACAGTCATAGTTAACATTAGCCAGGTCCGACAAGTCGGAACAAACCGTTTTGTACATAACGGCCTTGGTGTGTTTTATTCCGTTTTGCTCCAGAATTTCGGGAATTTCATCTTTGAAAATATCGGCGCAGGGCAATAAAAAGTTATCTTCTTTATGTTTTTTAATGATGTCGATCAGGTCGAAAAAGGTTTGTTTGCCGTGGAATATTTTTCGTTTCCGGTAAACTACATATTTCTGTAGGTAATAAGCTGTAGATTCAGAAATACAGAAATATTTCATTGTTTCTGGAACTGTAATCCGTAACTCATTACATAGTCGAAAGTAGTGGTCAACGGCCATCCGGCTGGTAAGGATAACCGCTGAAAAATCAGAAATATTAATTTTTTGGGTGCGAAAATCTTTGCTGCTTATACCTTCTACATGGATGAAGGAGCGGAAGTCTACTTTTATTCCAAATTTCTGGGCTAAATCAAAATACGGCGATTTATCCCCCTCCGGTCTGGGTTGGGTAACCAGTATGCTCTTGATTTTGGACAGCTCAGGTTTTTTTGCCATCGGGCAGAAAGGTATGTAATCCTTTTATTCCTAACCACTTACCACTTTCCAGGCCAACACCAGGGGCAGGAATTCAAGCGTGCAAAGATATAAAAATAAATAGTACAGCGATATCTTGGGATTGGCAAAAGCCTGGGTGGTTAAGCGGAAAACCCGCATCAGAAAAACCAAAACCGCCATTAGAGCGCCGCCCAGTAATAACACCCCGGAATCCCGCAGGTCTGAAAACTCCAGGAGGATTAAAAGGGGTAATAAAAACATGCCCAGGGCTTGGTTAAAAAGGAACATGCCAAAGATAACTTCGGAGGCGAGGCGTTGAAACTGGAATATAAATCCCAGGATTCGTAGCAAAACCACCTTGCCGGCAAAAATGCAGGCCACCAAGAGTGAAAGTACCCAGGAATCCAGATATGAAGCACCATAAAACGGTATTTCCAAGCCATAAGCGGGCAGGAGATAACTGAGGAATAGCCCGATATTCAATAATGCAATCAGGGATAAGGCAATGTGAGTACGGTTTGTGAACAGATTTTCCTCCCGGATGATGATTCCTATAAACCGGTTAAAAAACAAGGCATTGAATAGGGTTTTTATCCTGGAGCGGTAATTATAAAAAACCAGGATGGCCAGGGTAATAGACAAAAAGATATAAGCCTGAACATAAAAATCGGGTGGGGCTACCTTTTTAAGCTGGGGATAGTCTTGGGCTTTGAGCTGATGATTTGAGAGAAAGGAAGGGTGGTATTCTCCATTTACCATAAAGACCTTCTTACCCGGATAGGCAAGGGTTTTGGTATCGGAAACCGGAAACTTTTCACGGGCCTTGTTTCGGGCTTCGATACTGTCTTTTACAAAGTTTTGCCGTGCTATCTTAATGCAAAGTGCGGTATCGCCGGCTACGGGTCCTCTGAATTCCAATCCTGCTTTTTTACAAAAGTAAAAAAGCCATCCATTAAAATGGCAGCCAAGATATTTCCTTTACATTTTTGGCTTCACCACGGTAAATACCCTTGAAATGTTAAATCCAAATTTGAATCCACCCGCCAGCCAGTCGCTCTGGGTATAAGGCAAAAAATCATTTTCAATAATACCCGAAGAATTTGAAAAGTTAAGATGAAAGACATGGCCTCCGGTTTCAATTTCGATTCCTAAGGAAAGGGGAGCAAAAAAGTTGTCGTTGTTTTGGCGGTATTTACTGAACAGGTGGAAATAATCGAAAAGGATGCTGGAGCGTTTGGTTATTTTAATCCGGCCACCTATGCCCAAACTGGCAAAGCCGTTTTCGTCCGCTGCCTGGTTATTTGGGTTGTAATCCTCTTTTACAAAATTACGGTGGGTATACCCCGGAGTTAGCTGCAGTGACAACCAGGAGCTGAATTTTCTGGCAAGAAGAATTTGCGTTGTATAGGCCATCCGGTGAGCCGTTTTTCGTTCAAAAGTCGAATCTACCCCAAGGTATAGTTGCGACTCCCGCATGGGTGTAAATGTGGCCACACTGAACAGACTTAATGTAAAGGGAATTTTATTGTCGGTTGTCTGATGAAGAATTTTCCATTTAAAATTCCCATCGAGGTTTTCTTTTCGTTTGCTCCGGCCTATGCCCAGGGCAAAATTTTCCGTTAGTCCATAATCAAATGAAATCCTGATGTCTGAAGCTTCATCAAGCCCGAAAAGGGTGTGGCCCCCTCCTGCACTTCCGGCTCCCACATTGCCAAACCTGTGGGTTACCCTGAAGTCAAGTGTTCCGGCTTTTACCTGTTCCACGGATTGGGAACTGATAATTCGGGAAGTTTTAAAGGTGGCGAAGACTTTGTTGAACTGAGGGCCTGATTCTTCTTCCAGTAATTTCTCAAGATCGTTATCCTGAGCACGGGCCGGGTTTCCCGATACAAAAGCACCCAGAATCAGCAGGGGAAATAAAATACGCATATATTATTTTTTCTTTGGCGAGTATGGAACAAGAGTTGCATTAAGAGTTACATCAACGGTTTCGGCAATTTTCTGAAAAACCAGTTCTGGAATGGTTATGTTGTGGTCCTTCAGGGTTATGGTAAATTTAGATTCAACAGTTATCTCGCCGCCCTTTATGGTGATTACAACGGGCAGGGTGCGATCCTTTTCAACACCATGAACGAGTAATTTACCGGCAATATTGAGTTTATAAGTTCCGTCTTTTTTCCAGTCTATGGGCTCTGTGATTTTTCCTTTAAAACTGGCATCGGGATATTTTTCACTCTCCATATAGTTTTCATTAAAATGCTCCTGCATAAGGGCCTTTTCAAAAATGAATCCCTGAATGGGTACTTTAACTATAACATCACCTGTGGCCGTATTCAGAATAGGCTTCGACACTTTGTTAATGGCCGTAATATCTTCCAGGGGAGCTTTTGAGAAAAAGGTAACGGACATGGATTTTCCGTTGTAGATTTGACCCATGCCGGAAGTTGCCAGCAAAATAGCCGGAAGAAAAATCAAAAATTTAAAGGGATTTGTTTTCATAATGTGTTTTTTTTTGAAAAGCAGGCAAAAACCATTCCGTTTTTCCTTTTTTTAAAGATAGATAAAAATCAGAACCCGAAAAACCCCAGTCTTAAATTAATCGAATATCCGTACTTTTAGGCGCTAAATTTTTTACCATGAGCAAAGATCAATATAAGCATCACGACTATTTCCAGATGGATGAGTTGTTAAGCGATGAACACAAAATGGTTCGTGATGCCGCCCGTGCCTGGGTTAAAAAAGAAGTTTCTCCCATTGTTGAGGAATATTGTCAGAAAGCTGAATTCCCTATGCAGTGGATCAAGGGACTTGCCGGGATTGGAGCTTTCGGCCCGTACATTCCGGCAGAATACGGCGGGGCAGGAATGGATCAGATTTCCTATGGGCTGATTATGCAGGAGCTTGAACGCGGCGATAGCGGCCTTCGCTCCACGGCATCCGTGCAAAGCTCGCTGGTTATGTATCCCATTTTTACCTACGGTTCGGAAGAACAAAGAAAAAAATATCTTCCAAAACTTGCCTCCGGGGAATGGATGGGATGCTTCGGCCTTACGGAGCCTGACTTCGGTTCCAACCCCAATGGAATGATTACAAATATCAAAGACAAAGGCGACCATTTTTTGTTGAACGGTGCCAAGATGTGGATTTCAAATGCTCCCTTCGCCGATATTGCGGTGGTTTGGGCAAAGGATGAAAACGGAGAAATCCGGGGACTCGTGGTTGAAAGGGGAATGGAAGGGTTTTCCACCCCCGAAACCCATAATAAATGGAGCTTGCGTGCCAGTGCAACCGGTGAACTTGTCTTCGATAATGTTAAGGTTCCCAAAGCAAATATTTTCCCAAATACCAAAGGACTGAAAGGCCCGCTGGGTTGCCTGAACTCGGCCCGCTACGGAATTGCCTGGGGTGCCATTGGAGCTGCACTCGATTGTTACGACAGCGCTTTGAGATATTCTCTGCAGCGCATTCAGTTTGATAAGCCTATCGGGGCATTTCAACTTACCCAGAAGAAACTGGCTGAAATGATTACTGAAATTACAAAAGCCCAAACCCTCACCTGGCGACTTGGAGTACTTAAAAACGAAGGACGGGCCACGCCCCAGCAAATTTCAATGGCCAAACGCAATAATGTAAACATGGCGCTTCAGATTGCACGGGAAGCCCGGCAAATTCATGGTGCCATGGGAATCACGGGCGAATACCCCATTATGCGCCACATGATGAACCTGGAGAGCGTGATCACCTATGAGGGAACACACGACATTCACCTCCTGATAACCGGTTATGATGTAACCGGAATCCCGGCCTTTGAATAAAACAAAAAACCCCGTATGCGCGGGGTTTTATACAGGTTGAATTTTCTTTAGTGTGAAACGGTGATTTTGCGGGTTGCAATAATTTTGTTGCCCGCTATCAGTGAATAAAAGTAAATTCCGTTTTCAAGATCCGATACAGGAATAACAACGCTTCCCTTTCCTGGCGTTACTGGAATCAGGTTAACGGTGGCTCCCAGCATATTGAATACACGAATATGCCCGGCAACAGAACCGGTTAGTGTGTAGTTTACCGTAGTTTGGTTTTGTGCAGGATTTGGAAAAGCAGGAGAAACAAGACCTCCGGAAATATCCTTAATGCCGGCAGGTGTTGCATTCCAGCGAACGGTAAAATAGGCGGAATCATTCGGATTGGAATAATCATATACGATGTACTGAATGATAGTCATTCCAAGTTGTCCCTGGGGCATGTAATCAACAGAGCCAAGGGTGTAGTTGGACGAGCTATTTATGTTTACCCCGTTTGTAGAAGTGCCTACAAAAGGAGGGTAACACATATCCCAGCAAAAATAGTTTTGTGTGTTGGAAACAAGCTGGATCTCTCTCCGCTTCATGTAAGTGTTTTTCGCACTTCCGGAATTGTTGATTACATCCAAGTGAACCGTTGCAGTTACCGTGGCTGTGTCAACCGTTTTATCAATGGTTTGATTGTTCAGCGTGTTGCCGTAATTATCCTTGATGGTAAAACTCCCCTGTGCCGATACTGCGATCGCCAGAAAAAGAGGTAAGAAAAGGAGTATAGTTTTTTTCATGCTAAATGGGTTTACTTAACAAAAATAGGGAATGATTTTTTCAAATCCAACGGTATTATTTAATAACTGAAAACCGGGTTGTCCAGGTATTCAGTCCTTCACTTAAGACCAGATTATACAAACCGGGTGCCAAATCTAACTCATTGAAATCCAGCACATAATTTGCGTTTGTAGTCTTTAGAACGCGCTTAATCAAGTGCCCGGATCCATTGTAGATTTCGGCTTGAATTTTTACGGGAGTTGAGGTATTTGGAAGGGAAACACTGAAGGAACCCGGGTTAGGGTTGGGCCAAAGGTGGGCTTTGCCCTGAATATTGCCCGGGTTTAAACCGGTGAGCAGTCCGGCCTGATCCACATGCAATAGGTAAAAATCGGAGGGAAGGGTGTCGGTATAATGACCGCAAATTAAAAAACCTCCATCCAGCGAGGGAACCATGTCGTATCCAATATCAATTCCTGAACCGCCGTAGGATCGCACCCAGAAAATATTTCCGGTGGAATCTACTTTCCCTACCACAAGATCAAGGGGCCCTGTGTTATAGCTGTTGGAATAACCCGTAAAAGTGAAAGTTAAGTCAGGATTTTGAACTACCCCGAACATGGCATCAGCATTGACGCCTCCAAAAGTTCTTCTCCATTGGCTGTTGCCGTTCGTGTCGATCATTTCCAAAAAAAACTCAAAGGGGGAAAACATAAAAATTTCGGTTTCTCCAAACGACAGCAGCCTGCCGTCAGCAGTAATATTCAAACCCTGACACCCGTTCTGAAAAGCATCCCCGTAGTAGTAGTCCCAGATAATGTTTCCGCCGCTATCCATATGTGTCAGATTGATGTCATATCCTCCCGAACCAAAGCTTTTTGTATCTCCGGAGGTTGTAAGTGTTCCGTTGGGCATTACGCGGGTTGAAAATCCATAATCATTGTCGGTGCCACCAATGGTTTTGGTCCATTGGATATTGCCGGCACCATCCGTTTTAACAAGGTAAGTATCATTGGAACCGAAGGCATCATTGGTAAAACCCGTTAATATATACCCACCGTCGGGCATTTGCTCAATATGCCTGATCGATTGGTTGGAAGCATCGCCATAGGTGCGTGTCCAGATTACATTTCCGTTGGTGTCAAGTTTGGTAAAAAAGTAGTCGAGGCCGTTTGTTGCGGTTTGAGTTTCTCCCACCATCATTATATAGCCGTCGGAGGAAAAAACAAACCAGTTTGCAAACTGGTCCAGACTATCGCCATAGAATTTCGTCCATAAAACCGTTCCGGTTCTGGAGATTTTCGACAGGGCAATGTCTATGCCTCCCCAGGGTCCGTTTTCAGAAAATCCGGCCACAAAAATACTCCCGGAAGCATTTTGTTTCAGGCAGCGGCTGTAATCGCCGGCCGGCGTTCCAAACGTAATTTCAAAAAAAACCGGTTGAGCTACCAGAAGGTGGGAACCCATCAGAAGAGCAGAGAAAAACGATATTAGATTTTTCAAGACTCTAAATTACTTGTTTTTTGTCAGTTCTGAAACCGTTATTCCTTTTCCTGATGCTTCCAGCCAGGAAATAAAATCGAAGTTGTCGAAATAGGGAAGGTTTATTTTCTGTTGTTTCAGTTTTTTAAAGGTGGGAAGCGCATTCGAGAAAAGCGGAGAAGCTTCTTTTTTTCTTCGGGAAGAAAGCGCGGAGATTAGTTTTATTAATTCCGTTTCCAGTGCGGTATAATCTTTTCTCTTTTTGAAGAATCTCCGCAGCGCTTTTATTTTGTAGGGAATGAGATCCAGGTTGCCCAGGTGGTAATGCAAAACAGCTTCATGCAACATGGAAAGTTCAAGAATTTCATCGGGAATTTCTTTCTCGTTATGATTTAACAGGGCATTGCGATGCTGCAGGGATTTGTGGTAATTGCCGCAATAAAAATGCAGGGTGGAAAGGGAGGAGAGGATTTCGAACCGGTATTTTCGGGAAATTTTTTCTTCATACCGTTTTAAAAAATCTTCCGTTTCAGAGGCATATTCCAAAGCCTGGTCGAATGCCCCCTTTTCCATCAGCAAGTTCAACCGAAGTAAATTAACCCTTTCCGCCTTGTTCAGTTTCTGGTCGGCGGTATGCGAGGGAATTTCACTGATCATCTGAAGCGTATCTTCCGCCATGTCAAATTTCCGGCATTTTAACTGTGCCTGAAACAAATTGGTGTGGGAAAACAGGGCACCCTGGAAAATATCAGTTTTCCCGGCCAGACTTTCCGTTCTGAAAAACTCCACATATTTCTGGGCAATTTCAAGTGCTTTTTTATAGTCGTGGGTATAATCATAAAATTGCCGCCAGTAATTGAAATACATGATTTTTGCATCGGTCATTAAGGCCGATGCTTCCGTGCGAAGCAGGGGATGATTACTTTCTTCATACAATTTAACCCGGGTTTCATCCGACAACATTTCAAAAGGCTTTTCCATGATAACAATCAGGGAATTGAGCAAACGCCGCAATTCAATGAAATTGCGGATTTCTTCCTGGGCCTGTAACATTTCATAATAACCCTTCACCGAAAGCTCCCGGAACATTTCCGGACTGTGGCGTTTGATGGCTATGCGTTGTTCGAGCGTATAAAATTCGAGCAGCATCAGGGGCTTTTCCTTTTTCCGGGCAAGATCCTTTCCCTTTTCAACAAGTTTTAAGCACGAAGCGTACAGTGATTTCTTGTACAAAATTTCGGCATGAATAAGTATTTCACCCAGGGGGCCTTCTGAAGCGCTTCCCAGATGAGGCAGCGTCAGACTCTGGAGAATTAAATTGTACAGATAGTTTTTGGTAACATGAAGCTGCTTAAGAAAAACCGCATTCTTGTATTTTTCACGAATGAGATCCTCATCATACCGGTCCATCCGGTCGATGGTTTCAAACAATTTCAGGTAATTGTTCCCCTTATTCCTTAGATATTTTGAGGTGAACAGGTGAAATTGCCTTTTTTCTTCCGGCTGCAATGATTTTATCAGAAGAAACAATTGCTCTGAAGCCATAGCATTTTGATTTTAAACAATTTATAAGCAATATTACGGATAATTAGTATTTGAATTTTTACGATTTACATAGATTTTGAGGTTGCAAAATTCTATATTCGGAAGCAATTTGCCGTTACATTCATGGTATTGGTCTAAATAAATTTGCCTTAACAGCCGGAATGAACTATTTTTAATGGTTTTTAAAATCTAATCACATGAAGAAAATTTACATGATTCTGAGCTCTGTTCTTTTTGCCGGAGCCGTTCTTGCCCAGTCGCAAAGATTGGTGCTTGTTGAAGAGTTCACACAGGCCTCCTGTGGCCCCTGTGCTTCACAGAATCCGGCCTTCAACGCCCTGCTGGCTGCTAACAGCAGTAAATTAACCTCCCTGAAATACCAGACCTCCTGGCCCGGAGTGGATCCCATGAATGCCCAAAACCCCACCGATGCGGCTAACCGGGTTTCTTATTATAACATTACCGGGGTTCCGCACGGCCGTCTTGACGGACCTGCGATTGTAAATGATTGTAACGCGTATACCGGAGCTCCTTCCTGCCTTAGTGCTTCAGAAATCGATGCAAGGTATAATACACCTTCTCCCTTTTCGCTTCAGTTAACCCATACCATGTCAGTGGCTCACGATTCTGCCTATGTTACGGCCGTTATTACTGCCGCCCAGAATTTTACCGCCAATGGAACCCTCCGTTTTCGACTTGCATTGATTGAGGAAGAAATTCATTTTACCACTCCTCCCGGTTCCAACGGTGAAAAGGATTTTTATAATGTAATGCGTAAAATGTATCCGAATGGCACAGGAACTGCGCTTGCCTCTACCTGGACCAACGGACAAACTCAAACCCTGAATTTTGCCATCAAAATCCCAACCTACATTTACGACATTAATGAAGTTGCATTCGTGGCTTTTATCCAGTCGGATGGAAACAAAGTTGTTGAACAGGCAGGATTCAGCCCCCCCCAACCTATTCAAAATGATGCAGGAACTACCCTGGTCACCGGAATCCCCGGATTGAATTGCACCGGAAACTTTACCCCATCAGTAACCATTAAAAATTATGGGGTTGCAAATCTTACTTCCTGCAATGTAAATTATCAGATTGATGCCAATACTCCTGCCGTTCAGCCCTGGACCGGCAACCTTGCCCCGGGTGCTACAACTACCGTAACACTTCCCCAGCTAAATGCAGGTGATGGTAACCATACTTTAACCGTTTGGACCTCCGATCCGAATGGACAACCCGATGGTTTACCCGGAAATAATACCACCACTACCAGCTTCATGATTACCATGCAAAGCATTGCTTCTCCCATTATAGAAGGTTTCCAAAATGCTAGTTTCCCGCCTACCCGGTGGTCGGTATATAATCCTGACGGAAGCTTTACCTGGGCAAGGAAAACCGGCGCAGGAGGATTTGGACAATCTCTTTATTCCGCCTGGCTTAATTTCTTCGATAGCCCCAATGGGCAGATTGATGAACTCTACCTTCCTTCGGTTGATTTGAGTGCTTCCGCTACGGCAGCCTCCATGAGTTTTAATGTTGCACACTCTCAATACAGCACAGCTTCTGTAGACAGACTTCAGGTTCGTGTTTCTACCGATTGCGGGGCTAACTGGACAACTGTTTACGACAAATCAGGTGCTCAATTGAAGACTAATTCAGGCCCCCAAACCTCTCCCTTTACTCCTTCGGGATCCATGTGGAGAAATGAGGCTATTGACCTCAGTCAGTTTGCCGGACAGAATAATGTTTACATCAAATTTGTGGGCATCTCTAATTCCGGAAACAATGTTTATGTAGACGACATTAATATTTCCAATACGGTAGGCATTAAGGAAAACACAAGCTTTGCTTCTCTGGATGTATATCCTAACCCTTTTTTAACCACAACAACTATTTCACTAAACCTCAACAAGGCTGAAAGAGTAACTGTCCGGGTGTTTGATGTGGTGGGTAATACCGTATATTCCATGGATGCCGGTTTGGTAAAACAGGGTGGAAGTACCCTCGAATTTGATGGCTCCCAGCTGCCTGCAGGAATTTATTTCCTGACATTGTATGCCGGAGATCAGAACATTACAAAAAAACTGACCATCAACCGCTAATTTTGGCAAAGAATTTGCATCAGTCCCAATAGTTCAAATATTGGGACTGATTTTTATAAACCTTCTATGAAAAAAATTGCATTTAGTTTTTTAGGAGCTCTTGTTATTACAGGACTTGCTTCTTTTACAACCTTTCAAACTTCCGGCAAGAAAATTCCTTCGGTTGAAATTAAAACCATGACCGGACAGAAATTCAATACCGGCAAGATTTCCAACAATGGAAAGCCCATGATTATTGATTTTTGGGCAACCTGGTGTACACCTTGCAAAAAGGAGCTTAATGCCATTTCAGAAGTTTATTCCGACTGGCAAAAGGAAACGGGGGTAAAATTAATCGCCGTTTCTATCGATGATTCAAAAACCTCCGCCAAAGTAAAACCCTATGTAGACGGGAAAGGCTGGGAGTTTGATGTATTGGTGGATGAAAACTCTGATTTCAAGCGAGCCATGAACGTAAACAATGTTCCTCACATTTTTGTGGTTAACGGAGCCGGAGAAATTGTTTGGGAAACCACTACCTATACCGATGGCGGCGAGGCAAAATTGCTCGAGGTTGTAAAAAAAGTGGCTGCCGGAGAAAAGCCGGAATAATCAAAAAATTAATTTTGCAGGGCTAAACCCCGATATTGTGATTTTAGTCCGTAACCCCTTTTTAATATTTCTTGGATTGCTTACCCTAACGGGTTTGCCATCATTTTCCCAAAATGCTGATCCGGGCCAGATTCATGGCACTTTTGAATCCTATGGTCAGTATTATAATCCCGATTCCACCATTGGCGCACCACCCGTGCCGGAGAAATTTCTGTTTAACGGATACAGTAACCTGAATTATATCCGGGGAAATTTTAAAGCCGGCCTTCGCTTCGAATCCTATCATAACGTATTACAGGGAATTGACCCCCGTTATAAAGGCAATGGAATTCCCTTTCGGTTTGCCACCTACACTGTGGATAATCTGGAAGTAACCGTAGGGAATTTTTATGAGCAGTTTGGCTCAGGTCTTGCTTTGCGATTGTTTGAAGAGAGAGGTTTGGGTATTGATAATTGCATGGATGGGGTAAGAGCCAGGTTCGAACCTTTCCGTGGCATTTACTTAAAAGGACTTATAGGAAAACAGCGTTTGTTCTTTAATACCGGGCCCGGAATTATCAGAGGGTTTGATGGAGAAATTAATTTCAACGAATTGATTCCTTCCTGGACCGAAAAGAAACTTCAGATCATTTTGGGAGGTAGTTTCGTAAGTAAATTTCAACCCGACGCAAATCCAAACCTGATTCTGCCCCAGAACGTTGGCCTTTCAGCCGGTCGCTTCCAACTAGGTTATGGCGATTTTCAGGCCATGGGCGAATATGCCTATAAGATAAACGACCCCTCCTACGACAATAATTATATTTATAATCACGGTGAGGCCATTCTTCTGCAACTTTCCTACTCCAAAAAAGGGATGGCATTCCTGCTGGGCGGAAAATATATCGACAATTTCAGTTACAAATCGGACCGCGACATGGCCGGTAATTTTCTTACCATTAATTTCAACCCGGCTCTCGTTAAACCACATACCTACGGTTTAATGACTTTCTGGCCTTATGCCTCTCAGAACCCTGGTGAGATTGCCGGTCAAGCTGAATTTCTCTATAAATTCAAAAAGGAAACGCTCCTGGGCGGAAAGTATGGAACCGATCTTAACATTAATTACTCCCGCTCCCAGTCGCTCGATACAACAGGAAGGCAGGCCAATGAAAATTTGATTGCTTATGATGTGGAATTTCTGAGCCCGGGCGACAATATTTTTTTCCAGGACCTTAACATTGAGATTTCTAAAAAGCTCAGCCCTAAATTCAAAGGCACATTAATGCTTTCCTATCAGCAATACGATATTGCCCAGATTCAGGGTAAAGCCGGCCAACCCGACCTGCATTCTTACATCGCGGTGCTTGATCTTACCTATCGTTTTTCAGAACATTTTAATATTCGTACTGAGGCCCAGCATTTGTATCTGGAGCAAGACGAACGAAGCTGGGCCATGGGTCTTATAGAACTTAACTTCAATGAAAAATTCTATATCGCCGCCCTGGATCAATACAATTACGGGCATTATAATCCGGCCAAAAGATTGCATTATGTTACTACCTCCATGGGTTATGTGAAAAACACTACCCGGATTACAGTGGGCTATGGGAAGCAAAGGGCGGGTATTTTTTGTGTGGGTGGAATCTGCCGCTTTGTGCCGGCATCCAATGGTTTTACCCTTGCGGTTTCAACCAGTTTTTAATAACTTTATAGAGCCTTTTTTATGAGAATTATTTTTTATATCCTTTTTAGCTCCTTCCTCCTTTCAGGTTGTGACAAGGTTAAGTTCCCTATTCAAGAGGGAGGCCCCGGGGGACCTGGCGGAAATCAGGAAAAAAGGAAAATACTTTTAGAGGATTATACCGGACACCGATGCGGAACCTGTCCGCCCGCAGCCAATGCAGCGAATTCCATTGCGAACCAATATCCCGGACAGGTAATAGTTTTGAGTGTGCATGCCGGTTTTCTTGCCGATCCTTTGGGAGGAACTTATTCTAAAGATTTCAGAACCCAGACCGGATCAACATGGTTCAGCACTTTCGGGTTTGTGGCCACCCCCAGCGGCATGATAAACAGGATTATGTATCCCTCAAGTCAACATAATCTATCCTGGGGCGTTTGGTCTTCGGTTGCCGATACCATGGTTTCAAGGGCTCCCGAGGCCTATCTGACTTTTACCAAATCGTACAATGCTTCCACACGGCAGGTTTCAGGATCCATTAAAACCAAATTTTATAAAAACCTTTCCGGCCTTCATCGTTTGGTTATTGTGCTGATGGAAGACAGCATTGTGGGAGCCCAGACCGACAATACCCAGAACCCTCCCGATGTTTTGAATTATGTCCATCGCCATGTTTTAAGGGGAGCCGTAAACAGTACCTGGGGCGATACTTTGTTTTCTACCTCCGTTGCCCAGGGCGACAGCATAACAAAAACTTTCAACTATACTATTCTCAACACCTATGGTAACATTCCCTGCAATGATGCCAAATGTTATCTGATCGCCTTTATCTATAACGACGACCCGCTTTCTCCCCGATACCGTGAAATTATTCAGGCCGAGGAGATTCATGTTAAATAGAGCTTCATTTTTTTTTAGGGTAAGAACCGCAATTCTGATTTTCCTCCTTTCACCGGCAATAGGAGTAAGGGGGCAGGATGTGGCGGCCTTTCATAATTACCTCAACCGCTTTGTTGTTTTTGATCAGGGGAAGTTTGTAGAACTGGAGCAACTTCCCGTTCTTGATTTTAAGGTCAGGGCTAACATGGTTGTGTACCTCACCAATGACAACCGGCTTAAAGTGTATCAAAACGGAAAAAAGGAGCAACTCACAGAGTTTTTCGAGTATTATAAAGTAGGTGAGGACTTTGTGGTTTGGGAATTCCGACGTCAGGTTTATATGTTCAGTAAAGGGCAGACCCAATTGATTTGCGATTGGTGCAATGCCGACGGTTCAGATAGTCTGATGCGATTGATAAAGAACCCGGGAAGTAAAATGGAGATTTATTACTCCGGAAAATTTTATCCGCTTACGGAAGGGGTTGAGACCACAGGAATATTGAGCTATAAATTTGATAAAAACATATTCTCGTATGTGGATGCCGGACAAAATCTAAGGATATTTTATCGGGGAGAATTGTTTGATCCGGGAGTAATTCAGCCGGGTAAATACCAGGTAGGAGCCGATATTGTTGCCTGGATCGATCCGTTCGAAAATTCCTTAAAAGCTTTTTTTAAAAATGAAGTAGTGGTGCTTGACAACCAGGTGCCAAAAAACTTCAGAACTGCCGACGGGATGGTTGCCTGGGTGGATAATGGAGGTTATTATAAAATATTTTACGGGGGAAAGGTGCGTGAACTGGCCACCTTTGAGCCTGAAAAATGGACCCTGAAGGACGAAATCCTGGCTTTTGAACTAAACCGGCTGTTTTTCGTTTTTTACAAAGGAGAAGTAAAGATGTTAGAAGAAATTCCTCCGAAAGCTTTTTCTATTGAGCGTAACACCCTCTTTTATATTGATGCATATGGCAGGCTTGCCGGTTTTTCAGCGGGAGAGCACAAAAAAAATCTTAGCCTTGAGCCCATCTTTGATCTTCAAAGTCAGAGAGGAGTGGTGTTGTACAAAACCGGGAATAATACCCAGCATGTATTCTGGAAAGGAAAATCGTATGTGTATTAAGCCGGCTGAATATCTTTTTCCAGTTTTTTCAAAGCATTCGTAAGGGAAACCCGACTGGATATTTCAGCCGGAATTTCAGAGATTTTTATTCTGTGCTGGGAAGCGTCGTCGCGATTCCTGAGGGTTACCGAATGGTCGGAAAGGGTTTGGTGGTCAACCGTAATGCAAAACGGGGTTCCAATAGCATCCTGCCTGCGGTATCGTTTTCCAATAGTATCCTTTTCTTCATAGAAACAATCGGTCAGGTATTTAAGCGCATCGAAAATTTCTTTGGCCTTTTCCGGAAGTCCGTCTTTGTTGACTAAAGGAAGAATGGCAACCTTAAAAGGAGCAAGGAAAGGGGGGATATTCAATACCACTCTTTCGCTTCCGTCGGGTAAAACTTCTTCTTTATACGAGGAGGATAAAACAGAGAGGAAAAGCCGGTCAAGGCCTACCGATGTTTCAACCACAAAGGGAACATAGCTTTTGTTTTCTTCCGGGTCGAAGTATTGGAGTTTTTTTCCGGAGAATTTTTCGTGATTTCCCAAATCGAAATCGGTGCGGCTGTGAATGCCTTCCAGTTCTTTAAATCCGAAAGGAAAATTAAATTCTATGTCGCAGGCGGCATTCGCATAATGCGCCAGTTTCAGGTGGTCGTGGAAGCGGTATTTTTCCGGTGAAATTCCCAACGCAAGATGCCATTTCATGCGTTGATTTTTCCAGAAGCCGTACCATTGCATTTCAGTTCCCGGTTTTACAAAAAATTGCATTTCCATTTGTTCAAACTCACGCATCCTGAAAATAAACTGCCGGGCCACAATTTCATTGCGAAAGGCCTTACCCACTTGTGCAATGCCAAACGGAATTTTCATCCGGCCTGTTTTCTGAACGTTCAAAAAGTTAACGAAAATACCCTGGGCAGTTTCCGGCCTGAGGTATATGGTTGATGCCTCTTCCGAAACCGACCCAAGTTGGGTCGAAAACATCAGGTTAAACTGCCTTACCTCGGTCCAGTTGCGGGAGCCGGAAACCGGACAAACAATTTCGCAGTCTATAATGATTTGTCTCACCTCCTCCAGATTACCCGCCTCCAGTGCACCTTTGAAGCGGGTTTCAATGGCCTCAATTTTTTTCCGGTTCTCTACAATTCTAGGATTAGTTTCCCGGAATAGTTTTTCATCGAAGGAATCACCGAATTTCTTTTTAGCCTTCTCTACTTCTTTTTCAATTTTCCCTTCAATTTTAGCAATGTGGTCTTCGATCAGGACATCGGCTCTGTATCTTTTTTTGGAGTCTTTGTTATCAATAAGCGGGTCATTAAAAGCGTCTACATGCCCGCTGGCCTTCCAGGTGGTGGGGTGCATAAAAATGGCAGAATCAATGCCTACTATGTTGGAATGCAGCTGAACCATGGCCTTCCACCAGAATTCACGGATGTTGTTTTTAAGGGCAGCCCCGTTTTGGCCATAATCGTAAACAGCGCTCAGGCCATCGTAAATTTCAGACCCGGGAAAAATAAACCCATACTCCTTGGCATGGGAAATAATGTTTTTAAAGAGGTTTTCCTGTTCCATGTGGAGGGCAAAGGTATGATTTATGATTTTTTTATGTCTGGTAAAGAAAAGAATAACTAAAAGAGGGGGGAATTTTCCATCTCCGTTTTGTCGAAAATTAAATGCATTTAGGCTGTAAGCGGTTGATTTTGTTGGTATTGCTGCCCTCCTGACTTTTTTCTAATGGGAAGATTATTAACATTCGCATTGCTGATAATCAATAGGTTAATTATTTAATCTTGCATTTTTTGAAATGAATGCGTTTTTTTTTCCAAAAGTGGGTGAATAATGAATTATTTTCACGAACTTTTTTGGCTCTTAACCAATGTTCTTAAAATAAAAACAATGATGAAAAATTACCTAAAAACGCTTTTCGCACTTCTTGCTTTAAGCGGACTGCAATTATCAGCCCAGGTTAGCTCTTACACCTTTTCTTCTTCAAACGGGACTTATACCCCAATTACCGGAGGAACGGTGCTCGGAACACCCTCAAACGATGACCAAAGTTTTAATAACAACCCATTAGGATTTACCTTTTTCTATAATGGGGTTGCTTATACTAATGCAAGCATCCAATCTAATGGATTTATTGCCATGGGTGCTACGGTAACCAATTCCTATTCTGCCATTAGCACGGGCGGTACCAATAATATTATTGCAGCTTTGAATTTTGACCTTATTGGAAATGGAGTTACCAGCGAACTTCGCTACCAAACCATAGGTTCTGCTCCTAACAGAACATTTGTTGTCCAGTGGACAAATTACGAGGCATTTGCATTTTTTGGAGATACCTATAATTTCCAGATTCGCCTTAACGAATCAAACAATTCAATTGATGTTGTTTATGGAACCTTTAACCAAACAAATTTTCTTTGGACCTCAGAGGTTGGTTTGCGCGGAAATTCAAATGCTGATTTTAATAATCGCCGTGTTTTAAATGGTAGCACAACCTGGGCTACTTCTACTGCCGGAGTTTTCAATAATGACAAATGTGACCTGGCTGCCGGTCCGCCCATGTTGGTACCTGCCAGTGGCTTAACCTATTCCTGGTCTGCAGTTCCACCTGCTGCACCTATTACATTAACGTTTACCGGGGTAACCACCACCGGAATGACCCTTAACTGGATTGATAACTCTACCACAGAAAACAACTTCTTGGTTTTCCGTTCACTTGATAACATAAACTTTACGCAGGTGGCAACCGTGGCTTCTGCAACACAAGCAACCATTGGAACCCCCTATAACTCGGTTCAAACAGGGCTTTTTTCTAATACACTTTACTACTGGAGAGTTTACGCCGTTGCCGCAGTGCCATCAGCCCCACTTTCTGGTAGTCAGGCTACTCTGGCTGGAACCATGTGCGGAACATACACCATCGGCCCAACCGGAGCATATACTTCAATTACCGCTGCCGTTACTGCATTGGTTACTAACGGAGTTCTTTGTCCGGTTATTTTTGAATTACAACCTACCTATCTAAGTACTGTTGAAACATTCCCGATTAACATACCCTTTGTTGGAGCTTCTGCCTCTAATACAATTACGGTGCGCCCTATGGTGGGAGCAGTAAACCTCTCGATAACATCTACCGCAACTCAGACCATTAACTTTAACGGAGCCCAGTATTTCTCCTTTGATGGCCGCCCGGGAAGTACAGGTCCTAACATTGAGTTAACCATTCAAAATAATTCCACGACGGGAAACGCTGTCCGATATATCAGTGATGCGGTGGGATGTAATCTGAAATTTGTTCGCGTGTTTGGAGTAAACACATCAACTGCAACTACAACCGCAGGTGTTATTCACTTTGGGAATTCTGTTGCCAACGGAACCGGTAACAGCAATGATACCATTGCAAATTGTGAAATTGGCCCGGGCGCCACTCTTCCCATTTACTTATTATATGGGAATAACACCACAGCGAATATTTTCAATGTCAATAATGTGATCCAAAACAACCTTTTCAGAGATCACTTCAGTGCAACTTTGGCTCATGCCGCTATTCAGTTAAATACAGGAAACCATCAGTGGACCATTTCCGGAAATAGCTTTTTCCAAACGGCTACCCGTAATTATACCGGTGCCCCGAGCCATTTTATGGTGAATATTAATTCGGGTTCCGGAACACAAACCGGCGGATTCCGGGTGCTAAATAACTTTTTCGGAGGATCCGCCCCTAACTGTGGTGGTACACCCCATACAAATACTGCAACCGGTGCCCACAGGCTTGTTTGCCTTCAGATAAACACCGGTGGAGTAGGCTCCAATGAAGTTCAGGGAAATACATTCCGCAACTTTAGTTTCGGAACCACCAGCACTGCCAGCACACTTAATGGGATTTGGTGTGCTATTTATGGATTGGGAACCGGAAATAATATGAATGTTGGAAATACAACACCTAACATTATTGGAAGCACTACCGCTGCCGGAGATATAGTTACTTCCACAAGCGGATCGGGTGGTTCAACTGTTGGAATTTATTTTTCTGCGGCAAGTGGTGTAGTGAATATTTCGAACAATCTTATCGGTGGTATTACTGCCAATTCTTCCTCTACTGCAATTTCTTCTTCAGTGATGGGAATAAATGTTGGAACCGCCATCGGCGTAACCATTAGTGGAAATACCATTGGAAGCCCTACCGTAGCCAACAGCATTATTAACGCCATCAGCAATTCTGCAACTGCTGGTGTGGTTACCGGAATCTGGTCAAGTTCTACCAATCTTGGTGGGAACCAAATTACCAATAACCGGATCATGAACCTTACCAATCAGTATGCCGGTACCAGTACCGTTGCACCTGTAAGGGGAATTTATGTTTCCTCGGGTGTAAATACCATTAACGGAAACATTATCCGCAACTTAACCAACTCTGCAAACTGCGGAACCACTACTACAACACCCTCCATAATGGGAATCTGGGTGGCCTCAATTTCATCCGGCTCTCAGGTGGTTACAAACAACATTATTTATTCCTTAAAAAATAACTCCACCACCACAACGGCAATCCCTGTTGTAGTTGGGATCAACAACACAGGAAACACTTTAATACCAAGCGTGTATGCCAACAACAGAATTTACGACCTGAGTGGCCCGGGGTCTACTACCTCATCCCTTCAAGGGCATTTGATCTATGGAGGAATGTCTCGGGTGGTTAATAATTTTATTGCCCTTGGAATCGACTCTAATAACGTAGGGTACACTCCCGCACATGAATACATTGGTATCCACCGGCTTTCGACTGCCAGCGTAAGGATTATTCATAACTCAGTTCATATAGCAGGAACCGGCGTTGCCTCCGGTGCCGTAAACACTATGGCACACCGAAAAGCTTCCCAGGCTCTTGGAGATACTATTTTGAATAACATTTTCTTTAACTCAAGGTCTAATGCAACAACCGGTGGTTTCCACTATGGTATTAACCTTAATAATGCCACCAACCTTGTATGCGATAATAATGACCTGTTTGCCAACGGAACCGATGGAAGACTTGGAATTTTTGGAGCCACCCCACATACCACCCTTTCTTCCTGGATTTCCGGAACCGGCTTAGACCTGAACTCCGTATCGGCAAACCCAAACTATGTTTCTGCCACAAACCTCCACATCAACAATGCCTCAATGTCATTCCTTGAATCAAAGGGGCTTACTCTGGCTTCAGTTCCTGTGGATATTGATTTGGACGTTCGTCCGGGGCCAATTCCTTCAGTAAATGGCGGAGGTATAAATTCAGATATTGGAGCTGATGAATTTGACGGAATTCCTATCGAACCTGATATGGGAGCTGTTGCTCTGGTTGATCCCGGTACTACGGGTTGCAGAAGCACTACAGAAACGGTTCGTATCCGGATAAAGAACCACAGTGTTCGCACTATCAATTTCGCCACAAACAATTGTACGGTTTCCTCATGGACCACCGGAACTAATCCAGTCGTTTTCCCTAATGTGGTTTTAAACTCCGGAACCCTTTTGGGTGGTGCAACTATGGATGTGGTAGTTTCCACAACTTACGACATGACCGCTCCCGGAAATTATACCTTCCACGCAACCACTGGGGTTGCCGGAGATATGGTTCCCACCAACGACACCATGATGCCTGTTATCAGGGTGTCAAACAACCCAACCCTTACCATTGCTTCCCCCGGAACCATTTGCAGCGGAGATACAGTTACGCTGAACCCTACGGCTACCACCTTCGGAATGGGCCCCGGAAACCAGACCTTTGTCTGGACCGGAAACGTTCCAATTCTGGATCTTCAGACCGTAACGGCTCCGCAAAGCGTTACAGCCGGTTCTATTAACGCCAACCAGATTATTTCCGTTACAATTGACACCATTTTCCATACCTGGGATGCTGACCTTGTAATCGATTTGGTAGCCCCAAACAACAGTGCGGTTATGTTGTCCAACGGAAATGGAGGAAGCGGGGACAACTATTTCATGACAGAGTTTATCATGACAGCTCCCGCATCTATTACAACGGGGTTCCCACCATTTACCGGTAGCTTCATCCCACAGGCCCCATTCAGCGGGTTTACAGGAAGTGCTAACGGAACCTGGGCTTTGAGAGTTTACGATCAATTTGGAGGTGACCAGGGAACCATTAATAAATGGACACTTAAATTGCCAAATGCCAACTCAGTAACATCATACAATTGGGCACCGGCTACTGGACTTAGCTCAACTACAGTGGCTAATCCACAGGCTTTCCCAACGGTAACAACCCAGTATACACTAACCATTACCGATGCCAACGGATGTACCAAGAGCGATACAGTAACCGTGTTCGTTAATCCTGCGCCCATTGTAAACCTGGGCTCAGATACTACACGCTGTATGGGCTCGGTGCTTTTAGATGCTCAAAACCCGGGCGATCTCTATTTATGGAGTACCGGAGCCACCACGCAGACTATTACGGCAACCGTTACCGGGAACTATTATGTAACCGTAACGAACTCCTTTAATTGCTCAAAGGCTGATACCATCCTGGTAACCATTAACCCTTTGCCTGTAGTTGCTCTCGGTAACGACAGCACACTTTGTGGTAACGACAGCCTTTTGCTGGATGCCGGAAATCCGGGTGGAACCTATACCTGGAGTACAGGTGCCTCAACCCAGCAGATTTATGCAAATTCCTCAGGAACTTATATTGTTGTGGTGGATGATGTTAATGGTTGTCAGAATTCCGATACCATTAACGTTACCGTTGCACCCATTCCGCCTGTGGCTTTAGGCAACGATACGCTTTTGTGTTCCACTTCAACTTACATTCTTGATGCCGGAAATCCCGGAAACAGCTACCTCTGGAATACAGGAGCAACCACGCAGCAGATTTCGATAATTTCCTCCGGAACCTATAATGTGGCAGTTACCAACGCCGCAGGCTGTATGGGATATGACACAATTAACATTACCATGTCGGCTCCCATTATTGTTGCACTGGGTGCAGATACCGGTTTCTGTCCCGGAGGCTTTTATACGCTCGATGCCGGAAACCCCGGTGATGCTTACCTCTGGAACACCGGAGCTACCACACAGCAAATTGTGGTAACAACCGCAGGACAGTACAATGTAACTGTGACTGACGGAAACGGCTGTTCACAATCCGACACCATCAACATTGTTCAGTTTAATAACCCTGTTGTAAACCTCGGACCTGATACCACGGTATGTAATACAACCCTGGTGCTTGATGCCGGATCCGGTATGGCTGCCTATCTCTGGAATACCAGCGCTACCACGCAGCAAATAACCGTATTTGCGGCAGGACAGTATATTGTTACCGTTACCAATATTAATGGTTGTCAGAACTCCGATACCATTAACATTACCCTGAATACCCCGCCATCAGTTACTTTCCTGCTTTCACCAAGCGTGGTTTGTATTAACTGGCCGGCCTTTACCCTAACCGGTGGTAGTCCTTCCGGTGGTGTTTACAGCGGCCCCGGCGTTTCGGGCGGACAATTCAATCCTGCAACCGCAGGGGTAGGTAACCATACAATTACTTATACCTACACCGACGCTAACAACTGCTCCAGCTTCGCTACCCAAAACATCACGGTTAACGCCTGCTCGGGTGTTGAAGAGAGCTTTGCCGGCGGATTGGTAAGCCTTTACCCGAATCCCAACAACGGTATGTTCTTTATCAAGTGGGAAGGCATTTCAGGTGACAAGGTTCAGATTATCATAACCGACCTTTCCGGTCGTCGGGTATTCGACCGTAGCCTGGGAGGTGTCTTCCGCGACCATACCGAATCATTAGATGTTACCGGTCTGGAGAACGGCATTTATATCCTTACCCTGATGTCTGGGAACGATGTAAAGACCTTCCGGGTGGTTTACAGTAAATAAAAAGAGATTGGAAGGTTTTGCGGCCGCCACGCTGAAGCGTGGCGGCCGCACCTTTTAGGCTAAGACCCAAATACCTACCTTTGCCACCATGCTGGTAGTGCAAAATACCCTGGTTAGCCGGGAAATCCTCTCGCGAAAGTTTGTATGCGATCTGAATGCCTGCAAAGGCGCTTGTTGCGTGGAAGGGGAGAGCGGTGCCCCCCTGGATCAGGATGAACTGGAAATCCTGGAAAAAGACCTTGATAAGATTTTACCCCTGTTGCCCGAATCCGGACGGAAAATCCTGGAGAAAAAAGGCCCCTGGATCATTGACTCAGATGGCGACTATGTTACACCCCTGGTTCGGGGAAAACACTGTGCCTTTACGGTTTTTGGAACAAAGGGGGAAGCCCTCTGCGGTATAGAAAAAGCCTGGAAAGAAGGAAAAACAACATTCAGGAAACCCGTTTCATGCCATCTATACCCCATCAGGATTGAAGCGGTAAACAATAGTCCATTCCTTAAACTGAAATACCACAGCTGGAAAATCTGTTCCGCCGCCTGCAGCCTGGGTGAAAAATTAAGCGTAACCGTATTTGAGTTTTTAAAAGAACCCCTCATCCGCCGATTCGGAAAAGAATGGTACGCGGAACTTGAAAAAACCGCTTCTGCCTATGAGAAATCAAGCAAATCCAAAAAGAGAATTTCTTCGGGAGAAAAAGCAAAACCGGGAGCGAAAAAATTTGAGTAAAATTTTCAGACCAAGCAAGTTTTTTTTCAGTTTTTGGCGAAAATATTTTTGCACATCATCTCAGGCCAGCAACACCAAGGGCTTGACCCACTTCTTAACAAAGACCTTGCCATCGGCCTTGTTAAAAATTATGGTGAAATGTTAATCGAAAAACCTTTGTACCCAAAAGATTTTTGCAAATTTTTGTCTGCCTGATTATTTAAATCATTGCTCTTACGAAGTAGCCCGTCGTGGAACAAAAGTTCCACAGGGAATTCGTCGCCTCCGGTGGGTTGGATTTTGAAACGGAGGATAGAGAGCCGGGTTGTAAAATCAGGTTTAATTAATTAGATTATTGTCAAACTCACTAATACTAACCGGCCTTTATGAAAAAAGAACCCATCCTCGAAGAAAACAAAGATCGTTTTGTCTTATTTCCCATCAAGCATCACGATATATGGGATATGTACAAGAAAGCTGAAGCCAGCTTCTGGACTGCCGAAGAAATTGACTTGTCCCCGGACCTTGCCGATTGGTCAGGAAAGCTCAACGACGATGAAAGACACTTTATTAAACATGTGCTGGCCTTTTTTGCCGCCTCCGATGGTATAGTAAATGAAAACCTGGCCATTAACTTCATGAATGAGGTTCAATATCCTGAAGCCCGTTGCTTTTACGGCTTCCAGATCATGATCGAGAACATTCACTCCGAAACCTACAGTCTCTTAATAGATACTTACATTAAAGATCCGGCGGAAAAAGACCACCTCTTCCATGCCATGGAAAATGTACCTGCTGTAAAGAAGAAGGCCGAGTGGGCACTGCGCTGGATATCTAACGGGTCCTTCGCCGAACGCCTGGTGGCCTTTGCTGCGGTTGAGGGGATCTTTTTCTCAGGGTCTTTTTGCTCTATTTTCTGGCTCAAGAAGCGTGGATTAATGCCCGGCCTCAGCTTCTCCAATGAACTGATCAGCCGCGATGAAGGTCTGCACTGCGATTTCGCCTGTCTGCTTTACTCTCAGCTGGAAAATAAACTGTCGGAAGAGAAAATCCGTGAAATCATTACCAATGCCGTTGAAATCGAGAAAGATTTCGTTACCGATTCCCTGCCTGTAAAGCTAATCGGTATGAACGCGGAACTCATGCGCACCTATATCGAGTTCGTAGCCGACCGCCTTTTGGTTTCTCTGGGCTACTCAAAAGTGTATAACGCAACAAACCCCTTCGACTTTATGGAACTGATTTCCATGGAGCGGAAAACCAACTTCTTTGAAAATCGGGTTGCCGAATACAAAAAAGCCGGCGTGGGAGAGAAACGGGCCGACAATGTTTTCAAACTGGACGAGGAATTTTAACCGGTGAATTGAATATTGCACAACAAATCTATTAACGCTTAAAAAACTTATCCCCGGAATGACCAGCAACATGTTCGTAATCAAGCGTGACGGAAGCAAAGAATCCGTTAAATTCGACAAGATCACAGCCAGGATTCAGAAATTGTGCTACGGCCTGGATCCTAACCACGTTGACCCTGTTCAGGTGGCAATGAAGGTTATTCAGGGCCTCTATTCCGGAGTTACCACCAGTGATCTGGATAACCTGGCGGCTGAAATTGCTGCATCTATGGCTGCTACCCATCCCGATTACGCCCTGCTGGCATCCCGTATTGCTGTTTCTAACCTCCATAAGAACACTGAGAAAAGCTTTTCCAAAACCATGGAAATGCTCTATCGGTATATGGATCCCGTTACCGGACAAAAAGCTTCCCTGCTGGCCGATGATGTATTCGAAATCATAAAGAAAAATACCCAGGAGCTCGATTCGGCAATTATCTATGACCGGGACTTCGGGTATGATTATTTCGGCTTCAAAACCCTCGAGAAAAGCTATCTGTTGAAGCTAAACGGAAAAGTAGCTGAAAGACCCCAGCACATGCTTATGCGTGTGGCCGTGGGCATTCACAAAGACGATGTGGCCTCGGCCATTGAAACTTATAACCTGATGAGTGAACGGTGGTTTACACACGCCACCCCAACTTTGTTTAATGCCGGTACACCGAAACCTCAGATGTCTTCCTGCTTCCTCCTCCAGATGAAAGACGACAGTATTGAGGGAATCTATGATACCCTTAAAAGCTGCGCCAAGATATCTCAGAGTGCAGGTGGAATAGGCCTGTCCATTCATAATATCAGGGCTACGGGTTCCTACATCAAAGGAACCAACGGAACCTCCAACGGAATTATCCCCATGCTCCGCGTCTTTAACGATACCGCACGCTATGTGGATCAGGGCGGAGGAAAAAGAAAAGGCTCCTTTGCGATTTATCTGGAACCCTGGCATGCCGATGTGTTCGAATTCCTGGATCTCAGAAAAAATAACGGAAAGGAAGAAATAAGGGCAAGGGATCTTTTCCTGGCTCTATGGATTCCTGATCTTTTCATGAAACGGGTAAAAGAAAACGGCAACTGGTCGCTGTTTTGCCCCAACGAAGCCCCAGGCCTGCACGAGTGCTACGGAGAAGAATTTGAGAAGTTGTATGAAAAGTATGAAGAGGAGGGAAAAGCCAGAAAATCCATCAAGGCTCAGGATTTGTGGTTCAAAATATTAGAATCGCAGGTTGAAACAGGAAACCCTTACATGCTTTATAAGGACGCCTGTAACTCCAAGAGCAATCAGAAAAACCTGGGTACCATTAAATCATCCAACCTCTGTACCGAAATCATCGAGTATACCGCTCCGGATGAAGTAGCCGTTTGTAACCTTGCCTCGCTTGCCTTACCCAGGTTTGTAACACCCGAAGGTGAATTCGATCACAATAAACTGTTCGAAGTTACTTATGTAGCCACCAAAAACCTGAACCGTATTATCGACAGGAATTATTACCCTATTCCTGAAGCCCGAAAAAGTAATCTCCGTCACCGTCCTATTGGTTTAGGAGTCCAGGGCCTTGCCGATACTTTTATCCTGCTACGAATGCCTTTCGATTCTCCGGAGGCAAGACAGCTGAACATCGATATTTTTGAAACCATTTATTACGCAGCACTTACCGCTTCTAAAGATCTTTCCAAAGAAGAAGGACCCTACGAGTCGTACAAAGGCTCGCCCATTTCACAGGGCATTTTCCAGTTCGATATGTGGGGCGTAAGCCCCGGAAAACGCTGGGAATGGGAAGTTCTTAAGGAAGAGATTCTGAAGTACGGCGTGCGTAACTCTTTATTGCTGGCTCCCATGCCAACAGCTTCTACCTCACAGATTCTTGGAAACAACGAGTGTTTTGAACCTTATACTTCAAATATTTATGCCCGCAAAGTTCTGAGCGGAGAGTTTATCGTGGTAAATAAACACCTGTTACGTGATTTGGTTAAGCTTGGAATCTGGAACGAAAAGCTCAAGAATAAAATTATTGCTGCCAACGGTTCCATTCAGCACATTCCTGAAATACCGGATAACATCAAGCACCTCTACCGAACAGTTTGGGAAATTCCCCAAAAAGCAATTTTGGATATGGCTGCAGACCGAGGAGCATTTATTGACCAAAGCCAGTCTCTCAATGTGTTTATTTCAGACCCTTCCTTCAGCAAACTGAGCAGTATGCACTTTTATGCCTGGGACAAGGGACTGAAAACAGGCATGTACTACCTGCGTACCAAAGCCGCAGTAGGGGCCATTAAGTTTACTGTTGATCAAACTGCAATAAACGTGGATAATGCTGAAAAGGCAGAGCAAAAGGCCCTCCTGGAACAAAAAGCCCAGGCCGAAGCCGGTGCCGAAGCCGAGACTTTCATCAGCGTAAGCACCGACGGAGAAATGACTCCGGAGGAATACCAGAAGTTTATTGAAGCCGCCAAGAAAAACGCCTTGGGTGGCGGCGATGATGCCGGTTGCGATGTTTGCAGCGGATAACAATAATTCATGATCCCATAAAAAAAACCCCCATTGGGGGTTTTTTTGTTTTTAGGGTTCTTGCCGCCTACTTCCCGTATTTCTTTTTATAAATTTCGTACAAAAGCTTTTGTTCGTTGTTAAGGTCAACTTTTCTTCCCTGTATCCAGGCGAAAATAACATCGTTGGTCATAACATCAAGAGCATCACCGGTGCTGATAAACAAGGTTGCCTGCTTTCCTTCTTCAAGAGAACCCACCCAATTGTCAATGCCCAGAATTTTGGCCGCATTGAGCGTAATACTCATTAAGGCTTCTTCCTTGCTCAAACCATAAGCTATCGTTGTGCCGGCATAAAAGGGCAGATTTCTGACATGAATCTGCTCCATGTCGCCCTCGTTTTCCAGACAATACAGAATTCCTGCCTGTTTTAACTGGTAAGGGGTTTTAAAAGGCTGGTCAACATCATCCTCCGGTAAATCAGGAAGTTCATGAACCCGCATAAACATAACAGGAATATTATTTTCCTTAAGCAGGGAAGTTACCATCCAGGCATCGCGTCCCCCTACAATCACCATTTTTTTGATGCCGTTGTTTTTGGCAAAGTGAACTGCTTCGGTAATTTGTTTGATATGATTGGCATGAATAAACAAGGTTTGTTTGCCGGAAAAAACACCCTCAAGTCCTTCAAACAACAGATTTTTCTCGCTTTTTGAACCTTCACGATAAGCTCTGGCATCGGCAAAGAAGCGAACAATTTCATCCCTTTGTTTGTCGTAGTTTTTGTTTCGCTCGGTGCCTCCCGGTTCTGCCCACCATCCTGTTTTGCGGAACAAGGTTGGCCAGTTGAGATGCACACCATCGTCTTTTTTTAATACGGCATCTTCCCAGTTCCACCCATCGAGGTGCATTACGGATGAGGTTCCGCTAATGGTATTTCCCCTCGGGGTAATCTGGGCGATCAAAATTCCGTTGGTTCTTACCGTGGGAATTATTTTGGAATCGGTATTGTAAGCAATGAGCGACCTTACATTGGGAATAATACCACCCACTTCTTCCAGATCGTTTGTAGCTCTTACCGCACCAATTTCAATCAGTCCCAAAGTACTGTTGGGAGAAATAAAACCGGGATAAACATGTTTCCCCTGAATGTTAATTACCGTATCATAGGTGGAGGGATCAATTTTTGAACGCGTGGCATCCGCCACAAGGGTTATTTTTCCGTCCTTGAAACCGATCAAACTGTTTTCGATAACCTCCCCGGTTCCCAGATGGGCATAACCGTTCATCAAAAGCACACTTTTCTTTTGGGGAATGGAATTGGGAATGGGCATCTGTGCGCTGACCACTCCGGCCAGCAACAGAAAAAATAATCCGGAAATCTTAGTCTTCATGGCTGTGGTGCTTGTGTTCAATGTAAATGGTTCCGTAATCGTCAATGTCTTCACAGTGATATAGTTTTTGCTCCTTTTTCGTTGGCTTTTGGGTTTTTTCGCCGCCATTCTTTTCGTCGATCATTTTCTGAATCAAACGGGCTCTTTCCTTCTTCATTTCTTCACGAAGCAATTTGTCAAATTCGGCATCGAAATATACTTTTCCTTCAATCAGGGTTTTTTCAACTTTGGCATAAACAGAAAGCGGGTCATCGGACCATAATACCAAATCACCGTCTTTTCCGGGTTTGATACTTCCCGTTTTTTTATCGAGGTGGAGCAGCAAGGCTGGATTTAGGGTTACAAACTTCAGGGCTTCCTCCTTTGGTACATTTCCATACTTTACGGCCTTGCCGGCTTCCTGGTTCAGGCGGCGGCCCATTTCTGCGTCGTCGGAATTAAAGGCGGTTATAACTCCCATGCTCCACAAAATGGCTCCGTTGTATGGGATGGCATCCTTAACCTCCATTTTATAGGCCCACCAGTCGCTGAAAGAGGAAGCACCTACGCCATGCTTTTTCATTTTGTCGGCCACTTTATATCCTTCCAGAATGTGGGTGAAGGTATTTACAACAAAACCCATGCTGTCTGCCACATGCATCAGCATATTGATTTCGCTCTGCACATAGCTGTGACAGGTAATGAATCGTTTTTTATTCAGAATTTCAGCAATGGTTTCAAGCTCCAGATCACGGCGCGGAGCAGATTGCAGTTTTTTGGTTTTTGCATCAAGCTGATTCCAGGTCTTCCATTTTTGCTCGTATTCTCTGGCCCGGATAAAAATGTCGTAATATACCTGTTCCACACCCATGCGTGACTGGGGAAAGCGAATGGTGTTGCGGTCGCCCCAGTTGCTTTGTTTTACATTTTCGCCCAGCGCAAATTTGATGAATCCGTCGGCCCCCTTTATTTTCATTTCCTCAGGCGCATTCCCCCATTTTAATTTAATTAATGCGCTTTGTCCTCCCACCGGATTGGCCGATCCGTGGAGCAACTGAACGGCAGTTACCCCACCGGATAACTGACGATAAATGTTGATGTCGTCGGCATTTATCACATCACCGATACGCACCTCAGCACTTGAATTTTGCGATCCTTCATTTACACCTCCGGAAATAGCAATGTGAGAGTGTTCGTCTATAATGCCCGGGGTAAGGTGCTTGCCAGTTCCGTCAATGATCAGGGCTTTTACTGTTTTGGGAACCGATAAATTATCTCCAATCCTCACAATTTTCCCGTCGGTGATCATTACATCTTTATTTTTCAATATTCCCTCGGGTTCGTTGGTCCATACCGTTACATTTTTGATGATAACGGCATTCCAGCGATTCATAAATTTCTGAAACCGCGTGCTGTCGGATTTTCGGGTACCGTAGGCATTAAAGGGAAAAATTACATCATCCAGGGTAGGAATAACTTTCTTTTCGCTTTCCTGCTTTTTTTCCGGCTTGGAATCGGAGTCTGATATTCTTGCTGTTGCCCAGTCGAGCCAGTTCCCGTTGGCATCCTGACCCCGGCCACTCCAGATTTTGCCATCGGCGCTAACCGATCCTCCCAGGCGAATGGTTCCTTCTCCGTCTTCATCCTTGAATGTTATGGTGATGATTTGCCCCTGAAGGCTGATGCCCAGATTTATTTTTTGTGTGTCTTTTACGGTTATGCTTCCCTTAGGCTTTTCCAGTTCTCCGGTAATTTTCATGGGATAAGAAACATTCCCTACTTTAAGATTGTATTGGCCGCGGATATCCACCAGATCTTTTTCGTTTATTTTGAAAACCTCACCCCTGATCCAGTTTTCATAGAGGGTGGTTTTGTCATCGAAAATATTTCCGGAAGTAATAATGAAGTTTGCCCACATTCCGGGACGTAAACTTCCGACCTGATTCTGAACTCCTAAAATTTCAGCTGGAGTCCAGGTGAGGGCTTTCAGGGCAGCTTTTTCAGAGAGCCCGTACTCCAGGGCTTTGCGAATGTTTTTCCAAAAATCTTTTTTGTCTTTTAAATCGGAGGTGGTAAAGGCAAAGGGAATAAACTTTTTCTCAAAGGCCGACGGGTTTAATGGTGCCAGTTCCCAGTGCTTGAGGTCTTCGTAAGAAACCATGAGCGCATCGTACGGATCTTCTACATCATAAGGGGCAGGAAAATTTACCGGCAGGATAAAGCGGGCATTGCTGTTTTTAATTTCATCCATGCGCTGATATTCATCCCCGCTTCCCTTAATTACAAACTGAATTTTAAACTCATCGCCAAGCTTATCAGCTCTGAGAGCAGAAAATTTATCCCGCACTTCAAAAATGGGAGTAAGGCCCAGGTTCTGATTCCAGGCCTCGAGGGAAATATTGTATTCGGCTTTGCCTTTGTTTTCCTGATACCATTGGGCATCCAGAAATGTCTGGCGAATAAGTGCAATAGACCCCATTTGAGAGCTGGGATAATTTTGCTGGCTGGAGCCTTTTTCGAAAGAAAAGTTAAAAGTGGAGCGATCGAGAATGATAAGGTCGTTTTCGCGGGATGCTCCCAGCGACACTACGGCGCCTGTACCCCGCGAAATGCCATCTTTATGGAAGGTATGAACCGCAGTGAAGCCGAGTTTGCGCATTTCTTCGGCATACTTATTTTCTGCCCCGAAATTTTTATAGGCATCAAATTCTGGTTTTATGGCCTGATTCCAGTTATAGGCACCTTTGGTTTTAGATTCAAGTTGCGGGGTGGGTGACCAGGGCTCGCGCTTTACTTCCGGCATTCCATAATTTGTAAATGCATCAATAAAACCGGGATAAATGGTCTTACCCTTCAGGTCTATTATTACACTTCCTTTGGGAATCTGAACCTTGTCGCCGGCCTGAATCACCTTTCCTTCCTGAATGAGCAAAGTGCCATTTTCAACCACAGTCTGGTAATCGGTATAAATCCGTGCATTGGTAAATGCGTAATAATTTTTGTTCACATTCATGACCCCGTTCACCGGGAAAGTGCTCTGGCCAATAAAGGCCAGGGGAAGGATCATAAGTAAGAGGTGAGAATATATCCGCTTCATAGTGCTGTTTTTCGGTTAACAAATGTATTATTTTCCCTGAAAAACACCCCTTTCTTTCCAATTTAGATTTTTAACTTTGATCCACTAAAATTTCCGCATGAAAATCATATACTATACCCACCTCGCATCGGTAATAATTTTCCTCTTGCATTATGCCGTGAAAACTATTTTAATTTTCACTTCTAAGGAAAAGCTTGAACAATATTCCCGTCCCACTAAAGTGCCTGAAATGATTTTATCGCTGGTGTTTCTGGGAACCGGGGTTTATATGCTCCTTGAGCTTCCTGGCATCAATAATATGATGATCATAAAAATTGCTGTAGTACTGGCTTCCATTCCCATTGCCATAATCGGCTTTAAAAGAAAAAATAAAGTGCTGGCTCTGTTTTCATTTTTGATGCTCATTGGGGCTTATGGCTTGGCCGAAATGAGTAAAAAGAGGGCCAATAAGGTTGATGCTTCCGGTATCAGCGGTAAAGAGCTCTTTGAAGCCAATTGTGCCCGTTGCCATGGCGCTGATGGCAAAGCAGGATTAATGGGTTCCAAAGACCTTTCCAAATCGAAAATGGATATTAATGAAATGATGGTCATAATTTCAGAGGGGAAAGGTCTTATGACCCCGTACCGTGATCAGCTTACCGAGCAGCAGATTCTGGAAATTGCACGGCATGTAGGAACCTTTCAAACCCCCGAATAAATGGGTTTATAATGCTGGAACGAAAAGAAAGCAGGAAAGAACCGGAACGTGCCGTATTGATTGGCTTGATTTCTGAAAACCAGACTTCCGAACGACTTAAAGAGTTTATGGATGAATTGGCCTTTCTTTCCGAAACGGCGAATATTATTCCTGTAAAAAGATTTACCCAGAAGCTGGTTAAACCCGATGTGCGGACTTTTATCGGGAGTGGTAAGCTGAATGAAATAAACACCTGGGCTGATGATCATGAAGTGAAATTGCTGATTTTCGACGACGAACTTTCTCCCTCACAGGTAAGGAATATTGAAAAAATCACCAAAAAGAAAGTGATCGACCGAACCTGGCTTATTCTTGAAATTTTTGAACAACGGGCTCAAACCGCCCATGCCCGAACTCAGGTTGAACTGGCACTTTACGAATACCTCCTTCCCAGACTTGTAGGGATGTGGACCCACCTGGAAAGGCAAAGAGGTGGCACCGGAACCCGGGGTGGGGCGGGTGAGAAGGAAATTGAAACCGACCGGCGAATCATCCGGAATAAAATTTCCTTATTGAAGGATAAACTCAAGAGTATTGATAAGCAGATGGCAACCCAGCGTAAATCCCGGGGCGAGTTTATCCGGGTGGCTTTGGTAGGATATACGAATGTGGGAAAGTCAACCCTTATGAATGTTCTAAGCAAGTCAGAAGTGTTTGCGGAAAACAAATTGTTTGCAACCCTGGATACTACTACACGGAAAGTTATTCTGGGCAACCTTCCTTTTCTGCTTTCCGATACCGTGGGTTTTATCCGCAAACTTCCCCACCAGTTAGTGGAATCATTTAAGTCTACCCTCGATGAAGTAAGGGAAGCTGATTTGTTATTGCATGTGGTTGATATTTCTCATCCCCAATATGAAGATCAGATTTCAGTGGTTAATCAAACCCTGGCAGAAATAGGTGTGAGCGACAAGCCCACTATTCTTGTATTTAATAAAGTGGATGCCTATCGCCACATTACACAGGATCCTCAGGATGCGGGTCCGCCGGAAGCTAAGAATATGCCCCTGGCCCAACTTGAAAAATATCTCAGGGAATTGCACCAACAGCCCTGTGTTTTTATTTCAGCGCTTTCCCGGGAAAACCTGGAAAATTTCAGATCGCTGGTGTATGATAAAGTAAAGGCTATGCATGTGGTGCGCTACCCCTACAACAACCTCTTATATTAATCCGGATGAAGTTTCTATCCGCGGATTTTATTTTATCGCCCGAAGGCAAGCTTGTTCCAAACGCAATGGTGGTTTTAAATCCGAGGGCATATGTGGTTGATTTTTTGCAACCCGATTCTGAAAGCTTACCCGATCCGCAAAATGTCCAACACCACAAGGGTGTTATCATTCCCGGATTGGTAAATGCGCATTGTCATCTGGAGCTTTCCTTTCTTAAAGGAAAAATTCCTGTTGGAACCGGAATGTCAGGATTCATTAAAAGTCTGGTTAAGGAAAGAAATGCCACCGAAAAAGTCCGGATGGAGGCACTGGAGCAGGGCGACCGGGAAATGGAGGAAAACGGCATTGTTGCCGTAGGTGATATTTGCAACACTTCCGACACGAGAGCCGTAAAGCTCCGGGGCAAAATCAGGTACCGGAATTTTGTGGAAGTCTTCGATCTAAAGCCCGATCGGGCTGCTGAGAGTTTTGAAGCAGGACTGAAAATCAGTAATGCTTTTTCTCCTCTTGAAACAAGTCTGGTTCCTCACGCTCCCTATACCGTGTCGCCTGCGTTGTTACAATTGTTGGTAAAAACCTGGCGGGAGAATGATGTTCTCTCGATTCATTTTATGGAAAGCTTAGGCGAACGCGATTGGTTTTTGTCCAATACGGGTGATTTAAAAGAATCTTTTTTGAAAATGGATCTCACCCCGGAGTGGATGGGAGAAAATCAGGATGCATGGTTTAAAAATCTGAACCGTGCTTTTGGCAAAAGGAAATCTATTCTTGTTCACGGAACCTATCTCGACAAGGTTTGGCTGGAAAGAATCAGATTAAGCGAAATGATTTTGTGTACTTGTCCTTCCGCGAATCTTTACATTGAAAATACCTTACCCGACTACCGGGAGTGGATTAATTCCGGGCCTGAAGTATGTATTGGAACCGATAGTCTGGCTTCGAATCATGCCTTATCGGTATTGCGCGAGGTGGGGGTTATTTTTAAGCATTTTCCTGACCTTAATCCCGGCCTGGTTTTAAACTGGGCTACCCTGAACGGGGCGCGTGCCCTGGGTTTTGATGACGAATTGGGCTCTTTTGAAAGAGGAAAATCTCCCGGTGTTTTTCTGATTCCGGAATGGGATGGCACTACCGCTTCCTTTTCAGGTTCTGTTAAACCGCTTTCCCTTATTTAATTTATTTTTCCCTTACCGGTGGCTTGTAAACAAGCAGGGCTTCCGCAATCGCAAGGTCTAAGGGCGTGGTAATTTTTATATTATCAGGGGTGCCGTCAATCAGATGAATTTTTTCCCCGGTGCTTTCCACCAGGGTGGCATCGTCGGTAAATTGATTTTTAAATTCTTTGGTATAGGCTTTTTTCAGGATTTGTGTTGTAAAACACTGAGGCGTTTGCACGCTGCAAAAGCGGGAGCGATCAACGGCAAGACTCTTGGTGGAATCGATTTGACGAATTGAGTCGTTCAGCGGAATGGCAGGAACTGCATTCCCGTACATTTCGGCAGCTTTGAAGGCCGTAACAATGGTTTTGGGATTAACCAGGGGTCTTACCGCATCATGAATGCCAACAATTCCTTCTCCTTTAATGTGGAACAATCCGTTTTTTACCGAATGAAACCGGGTCTCTCCTCCCTCGGCAAGTTTATGGGGCGTGGTAAAATTATGTTCAGAACATAATTGCTTCCAGTATTCGTGTTGCTCTTTTTGAAGCACGAGAATAATTTCCGGATTAAGACCAGAGCTGGCAAATTTGTCGATGGAATGCATTACAATGGGTTTCCCGTTCAGTTTTAAAAACTGTTTGGGCGTGGCAGTCTGCATCCTGTTTCCGGCACCACCGGCAACAATAATTACATAACGGTTTGGGGGAATGGCGGTCATGTCCGGGTGAAATTAATTCAAAAAATTTTACACAGGACAAGTTTTAAGCGCTGTTAAATAAAAAACCCCTTTTCAGGGTATTCCGAAAAGGGGTTTGAAGCTCAGGCAAATGCTTAAATAATCAGCATGGCATCACCGTAGGTATAAAACCGGTATTTTTCCTTTATGGCTTCTTTGTAGGCTTTCATGATCAGGTCAAAGCCTCCAAAGGCACATACCTGCATAAGCAGCGTGCTTTCAGGAATGTGAAAATTGGTAACCATACAGTTGGCAATGCTGAAATCGTAGGGAGGGAAAATGAACTTATTGGTCCATCCTTTAAAGGGCTTTAAATGTCCTTCGGTGGACACAGAGGTTTCAACGGCACGCATAACCGTGGTTCCTACCGCACAAATCTTCTTTTTCCCGTCAATTCCGGCATTTACCATATCCACGGTTTTTTGCGGGATTTCTACTTCCTCGGAATCCATTTTGTGCTTGGTAAGGTCCTCAACTTCTACCGGACGGAAAGTGCCGAGACCCACATGGAGGGTTACTTCGGGGAACTTTACGCCTTTGATTTCAAGCTTCTTCAACAGTTGTTTGCTGAAATGAAGTCCGGCCGTGGGCGCAGCAACAGCGCCTTCAACTTTTGCATATACCGTTTGGTAGCGCTCCTGATCCATGGGCTCAGGCTTCCGCTTGATGTATTTAGGCAAAGGGGTTTGTCCCAGAGTTTCAATGGTTTTTTTGAATTCTTCATAAGGCCCATCGAACAAAAACCGCAAGGTCCGTCCCCGGCTGGTAGTATTGTCAATTACCTCGGCCACCAACATATCATCATCGCCGAAATAAAGTTTGTTTCCGATTCTGATTTTCCGGGCCGGATCAACCAGTACATCCCAAAGGCGGCTTTCCCGGTTCAGTTCACGCAGCAGAAACACCTCTATTTTGGCTCCGGTCTTCTCTTTGTTTCCATAAAGTCTGGCCGGAAAAACCTTGGTGTTGTTTAAAATCATTACATCGCCATCGCCAAAATAGTTGAGGATGTCGCGGAATTTCTTGTGTTCGAATTTACCGGTGCTGCGGTTAACAACCATTAATCGCGATTCATCCCTGTTTTTGGCAGGATACTCAGCCAAAAGATCCTTTGGCAGGTTAAACTTAAATTGTGAGAGTTTCATAAGGTGGTTTTATTTCCCCTTAATTCAGGGCTGAAAAGGAAGTTCTTCAGGCCACATAAATCTTACGGGATTTATTTTTAAGGCGGCGAAGGTAATACAAGGAATGGGGGTATGTCAAGTAAAAACCGCTAAAAATTAGGCTTGTATCCCGAAAAGACAAATGTCATCAACCTGCTCCAGACTCCCTTTCCAGTCTGTAAGGGCCTGCTGCAGACTTGCTTCCTGTTCTTTTAGGCTCAGATTCCGGGTATCATAAAGGAGTTTCAGGAGGTTCTTTGTCTTGAATTTCTTTCCTTCCGGTCCCCCGAACTGGTCGGGAAAGCCATCGCTGAACATATATACACGGTCGCCCTTTTTCTGTTTTTTTTTAAGCTGATTGATTTCCTGTACCGTACGAGCCTGGGAAGGTGGCTTAAAGAACTTTTCTTTCTCCCCGGAGATATGATACAGCGGGCGACCCTCAAGTGAAAATGTAAGCAGGGTGCCTGTTTTATTGATACACCCCAGGGCAAGATCAATTCCATCCTGAATGGAGCCGGACGGATTATTGCGGTTGAGGGAGTTTTTTAAATGCTGTCTGACCAAGGCTAAAATTTTTCCGGGACCCGATCCCGGGTTTGCGGCAAGGATTTCATTGAGATAGGAAATGCCCAGCATACTCATCATGGCTCCGGGAACTCCATGTCCGGTACAATCGCCCACCGCAAACCAGGTTAAATCTCCCCGTCCTGCGAGCCATAGGAAATCACCGGAAATAATATCTTTCGGAGCATAAATCAGTAAGTGGGAGGGAAGTAAGGTGTGGAGCTCCTCCGGGGAGGGTAATAATGCCTCCTGAATTCTCCGGGCGTAATTAATGGAGTCGGAAATTTCTTTTTGCTTTTCCTCTAACAGATTTTTCTGCCCGGCAATTATGCGGTTGTCGCGTATTTTTTGCTGATTGCTGCGACTTAAGCGGAAAATAAAAAATCCGGAAAGAAGAATTATTACCCCAAGCGCTGAAAACAACACAAGATTCCGGATGTCTTTTTCCTTTTGAATAGACTCTTCCTGAAGCCTTTTAATTTCTCTTAGTTTTTCCTGTTCAGCGTTTCTCAGGCTGTCCTCAAGCATTTTTTGGTCAAACTCGTACTTCAATCCTATTTTCAATGCCTCTTCTCTTTTTTCTCTGCTGAAAAGGCTATCGGTTAGGCGGTAAAAAGTTTCCTGCATTCGAAAAGCTTCGGCATATCTGCCGGTTTTAAAAAGTAGTTCTTTCAGCTCCTGGGTAATCCGGCGTTCCAGTTCAACGGCTTTCATTTCCTTTGCCCGGGAAAGACAATTTTGAAGGGTTACTTCTGCTTCCGGATATCTACCCATCTTCAAAAGGGCTTTTCCGATATTAATTTTTGATTCAACAAGGGCACTTTCAGGTGCTCCGGCCAATGTCCGGTATGCCAGACCCAGATTAAAATACTCCAAAGCCCGTGCATACAAACCCTGGTCGAGCCGTAAGCTTCCCAAATTATTATAACACTGGCCCAAACCCAGCGAATCGCCCAGGTCGCTGCGAATCCTCAGACTTTCCTTAAAACACCTGGCCGCCTCAGCAGTATCCTTTGTAAAAATGTGAACGAGGCCGAGGTTGTTATAACTTACAGCCAGGTTTTTCAAAGAACCGGACTCTTCCCAGTATTTCATGGATGATAAATACCTTTTTTTTGCCTGTTCAGGCTGACGAAATCCGGAATGAATGTTTCCCAGAATATTCTCCGTTCGGGCTAGATGTTCTTGTTCACCGCTAGCATTAAATTTTAAAGCAGCCTTCTCAAGATTTTTTACAGCCTCCACGATTTGGCCCATGCGGTACTGTCCGTAACCCAAAGCAAAATAAGCTTTGCCGGCAATTTTCTCATCTCCGGTTCCCATAGCGCCCTGAAGGTATTTTCCAAGCACAGAAAAGGCTTTTAGGGCAGAGTCGACTTCAAAATAATAGTCCGACCAGGCCTCATAATATTCAGGCGTGGAATTGAAGGTATGGCCCGGACTTAAAGGAGAAGGATATTTATCCAGCGTTTTTCTGGCGCCCTCAAAATTCTTGTCGGATAAATATTCTTTTACCTCATCCCTAAGTGTCTTGTTTGTTTTTTCGGGCGAATGAGCAACCAGGAAAATGGGCCATAAGCCCATCCACAAAAGAAGAGAGATGCGAAAGAAAAAATTCATTTTACCTGGAAACCTTGACGAACTTCCCGGAGTAAATTATTTCTTCCCGGTCGCGGATTTCAACCAGATAAACCCCTTCAGTCATATTTTCAATCCTGGCTCTTTCCCCGGTTGTTTTCAATACTACCTGACCTGAAAGGTTGTAAAATGACCAGGAAAGTGCATCTGATTTTTTTTCATAATTCAGGTCGAGAAAACTATGGGCAGGCACAGGAAATATTTTGATTTCTGTAAGTGTTTTTTCCGGAGTTTGGAATCCAAGGGCAACATTCAAATCTATTTTATACTGTCCTCTGCCATAAGTGGCCGCAATAAGGGTGCGGCTCGGATGATGAAGAACCAGGTCGTTTACGGCCACAATGGGTAAACCGGTTCCCAGAGGCTGCCAGCTTCCACCCAGATTGGTTGAAAAATAAACGCCAAAATCGGTAGCAACATATAAGGTATTGTTGTTGGCGGGATCAATGATGATGTCGTTACAAGGGCCCTGGGGCAAATTACTGCTGATGTCGGTCCATGTTGTGCCGAAATTGTTGGTCATGAGTACATGCGGGACATAATCATTCCAACGGAATCCGGACAGGGTTACAAAGGCTCTGGCATTAACCACAGGATCGGCTGCCACACGGGTAACCCATCGCTGTGGCAATCCGGTGGAAACCAATGACCAGGTATTGCCAGAGTTTTGAGTAACCTGCACCCGGCCATTATCACAACCTGCCCAGATAATATTCGAGTCAGCACGGGAACAACTTAATGAGGTCAGGGTATGAAAAACCAGATTTCCGGATTGACTCGAACCCGTCAGATCCAAAGAGATAGGAGTCCAGGTATATCCCCGGTCAAATGATTTGTAAACTCTTTGTCCACCGTAAAATACCGAGCGGGTATTCTGGTAGTTATAAACCAGCGGAGTGTTCCAGTTTTTCCTTTCAGAACCGCTGATACCACTCATTCCGGTACTCAGGTTCCCATATTGGTATTCATAAATCTGGTAGGTTGGATTGTTGGGATCCACAAGCACATAAAATCCATCTCCGCCGAACAGATTTTGCCAGTCGTTCAAACCACCGGTTGGGGTGTAATTGGTCCCGTTATCCTGTGTCCCTCCGTAAATATTACTGGGGTTTTGGTAATCAACTTCGCAGGTGTAAAACTGGGTAATGGGAATGTTTTGAGTGAGGGTCCAGGTAGAACCTCCATTGGTTGATTTGTAAAATCCGCCATCGTTGCCGGCTAATACAAAATTTGAATTCCCGGGTTGAACGTATACGCTGTGTTGATCAACATGCATCCAGCTTCCCACATCGGTCCAGCTTCCTCCGCCGTCGGTGGTTTTCCACAGGCTTAGGTCTGTTACAAAAACAGTATTCGAATTATTCGGATCTACTTTAACTTTTCCAAACCAATAAAAATACCCGGAGGTAAAGGTATTTTGAAGCGTGGTGTTTCCGCTAACCGGAGCCCAGGAAGTTCCTCCGTTGGTTGATTTGTACATTCCGTAAAAAGCCCCGTATTGCTGGGCGTAAACTGCATATAATACGTTGGGGTTTGATGCGCTGATGTCAATGCCAATCCGGCCAATATTGGATTGATTAGCAGGCAATCCATTGGTAAGCATGGTCCAGGTTGTCCCGCCGTCGGTAGATTTATAAATGTTGGAACCGGGTCCTCCGTAATTGTAATAGTAATACCTCCTTACCCGGGTCCATGAGCTTGCATAAACGGTGTTCGGATTAGATGGGTCTATAACCACATCTGATATTCCGGTGGAGTCGTTGATGTACAAAATCTGATTCCAGTTTAATCCACCGTCGGTGGTTTTGTAAAGGCCGCGATTATTTCCATTGGCAAATAACTCGCCCATGGTTCCTGCATAAACAATATCGGGATTGGTGGGATGAATGGCAATTCGTGTGGTGGTTTTCGTGTTTTGAAGACCCACCGAAATCCAGGTGTTCCCACCATCAATGGATTTAAAAATGCCTTGTCCATCGTAGGTTACGCTGCCCCTGCCGTTATTGGGTTCTCCGGTTCCGGCGTAAACTATGTTGTTGTTTGAGGGAGCAATGGCAAGGTCGCCAATGGAGAGGGCCGGACTTTGATCAAAAACCGGGTTCCAGTTATTTCCTCCATCGGTTGATTTAAAGATTCCTCCGCTGGCCGCTCCCACCAGAATGGTATTCGGGTTTGAAGGCATGGCTTCTACATCGGTAATCCTTCCTCCAATATTGAGTGGTCCTGCAAAGATCCAGTTTCCGGGACTTGCCATCCTTGCGTCTTCTCTCGCATAAAGAGCTTCCCGCAGGGCAAGATCGTAGGACTCACCTTTTACATACCCGAAAGGGTAGGCCCTTTGTTCAAAAAACCAATCCGAAGGAAGGGCAGGAATTATTTTTTTGTTTTTTTCCTGTGCCTCCGGAACAAAAAAAGGCGTTAGAAATACCGGAATAATAATCAGAAAGGGAATGAATCGGGAAATCATGGGTTTTTTCTTTGATCAAATTTAAAAAAAAACCGCAGATGCTCAAGGCTGCACACCCAGGGCTTTGGCCTGATCAAAATAATATTGAGCTTTTTCGGGATTCCCGCTATTGGCGTATAGTTTACCCAGATTCAGGTAGGAGTTGCCTTTTTTCGGATTCAGGTTAATGGCCCGCTCAAACTGTGAAATGGCTTCGGGAATTTTTCCCATCATGGCATAGGCAATAGCCAGATTTTCGGTAGATCCAATATCACCGGGATTATATTTTACCGCCATCTCCAGGTATTTTACAGCTTGAGGAAGATCGTTTTTCAGCTGACCGTAAACGGTTCCCAACACAGCCATTGCATTAACGGCAATTTTATCCATTGTCATTTGCCCGGCATCTTTTTTATTAAGGTTGGGCGGGGCAAGCTCAATGGCTTTTTCCAATACATATATGGCAGAGTCTGCCATCTGCTGATCTTTGTAAATGAGGCCCAGATTGTACCAGGCCGTATGAAACTTCGGATAAATGCTCAGGGCCCGGTAAAAATGTTTTTTTGACCTGTTCAAAATGTCAGACCGGTCGGGAATCGAAGGCTCGTTTAAAGTTTTACCAAGCAATGTATTGGCCAAATAATAGTGAACCTTGGCACTTTTCGAAGCATGATTTACGTCGGCGGAGAACAGGGTTTCGTTGTTTTTCCAATCCGCATTTCGTTGAATGATTTTAAATCCTCCGGCCAGGAAGAGCAATCCGAAAAGCACAAGCGGTCCGGTTTTTTTTAGAACCGAAATCTCATCCCCCTCCCGAAACCGGAATAATATACCACCGGCTGATGCAAGGACAAGTGAAAAGCCCAGCGATGGAATGTATGCAAACCTTTCACCCAGGGGGGCACCAATGTTAAAAAACAGGTTCGAAACAAGACCCAGATTGATCAGGAAAAACAAAATTCCGAACGAGATATTCCTTCTAAGGGGATGTGGTGATTTGAACCATTTAAAACCCGGGAAAAGTAAAAGGAGCAGCATGCCGAAACCCATAAGTGCAAAAGGGTCCGTCACACCTACCACGGGTGTTTGGGCATAACTATAATCGCTTGACAGGGGATGAGGAAAAAAAAGCAACTTTATATACTGAAGAAAAATATAGGCCAGCGTTCCTGCTTTTTCATTGAAACTCATGTCGAAAAAATGATTTTCCAGAAGGTCGGCGGTTGTTTTGTCGCCCGGAATACCCACCAGCGAGGTTCTGATCACAAGATAAATCAGGGCTACAATAAAAAACGGCAGGGTTTTTCTAAGTGATTTCTTCCAGGGAATTTCCCGAAGCATAACCAGCATTAGGGGGAAAATCAGGAGGAAAGTAATACCGTTTTCTTTAGACAACAGTGCAAGGCCGAAAAACAGCAAGGCGTTTAGCGGAAATCCTGTACTGTTCGAAGAAAGATGGCGGAAAAAATAATAGCCCGACAGCGACAAGAACAACAAAGACAGAATTTCGTCTCTCGATTTAATGTTGGCTACCACTTCGGTATGAACCGGATGAAAAATAAAAATCAAAACGGTAAGAAAAGGCAGCCAGACATGGTTTTTGAACACTTCATTCAGGAAGCGCCACAAAAACACCATGGAAAATGCAAAAAGTATAACATTTAAGAAATGGGAAATTGCCGGCGATTCTCCGAAAAGTTGCCATTCCAGGGCATGGGTTATGAGGGGCAGGGGACGCCAACGGCCACCGCCAATGTCCAGACCCTGACCATAAATTCCTGAAAAAAGGTCCTGGGAAACCAGTTTTCCAATACCTTTAATTCCTTGCTTAGTGTATTGATTATCAGTAATTATCACTGAATCATCAAGGGCATATTCATGAGAAATGGTATTGGCATAAAGCAGTATTGAAAGAGAAAATATCCAGGTCAGAATTGCCTGGCTCTGTCTCTGATTGCCGGTTCTTTTGGCTTTTTTTTTACCTCCGGCTTTTTCCCTTCCCTTTCCCATGAGGTAAAGGTATAAAATCCCTTAGCGGTTGATACACAAACAGCTGCCTCCCGATTCCGGTTTTTTTTGAAGAGACATACAACCAATTGGGTTTTTTTGCGTCTTTTTTCTAAAATGGGGAATTCCCGTAAAATGAAGGTTAATTCTTTTGTTTTCAGGATTTTTCATATTTTTATAACCTCCAAAAATTAACCCAAATGAGGAAAAATTTACTTTTTCTCCTGTTCTGTTTTCTTTTTTCAATTTCTGCCTTCTCTACCCACATCGTTGGGGGTGCTCTTACCTATGAGCATTTGGGTGGAAGTACCTATCGGGTAATTCTTAAACTATACAGGGATTGTGCTCCCGGCAATGCAGGTTTTCCTAATACCGCAAACATCCTTGTTCGTCAGCCGAACGGAACAGCTTATTCAACCATATCTATTCCCTTTCCGGGTGCGACAGCTGTTCCGCAAAATATCGACACCTGCGTTACCAATCCCGGAATATGCCTTCAGGAAGCTATCTATTCGGCTGTTGTAAATAACCTTCCCCCCAATAATGGAGGTTATCACATGTACTACCAGCTCTGTTGCCGGAATGCCTCGCTTGCTAACATTACCAACCCGCTATCAACAGGGGCCTCCTGGTACACCTTTATTCCTGACAATAACATCTGGCTTTCCAATTCTTCCCCCCAGTGGGCTCAACGTCCGCCCGTGTTCGTTTGTCAGAACCAGCCTTTGAATTTTGATCACAAAGCCACCGATGCTGATGGTGATTCACTTTCGTATTCGCTCTATACACCTTACAACAATACAGCACCCACCTTTCCAGGAAACGTGGCCACCTTTACTCCCGTTAATTGGAGTAATACCAATACCCTGAATCCTCCCACCAACATGTATGGGGCAACTATGGCTTTGGGAGGTCCTCCCGGATCCCTTACTATAAATCCGGTAACCGGTTTACTGAACGGCAGTCCGCCCTTCGTTGGTCAGTTTGTGGTTGGTGTGCGTTGTACAGAATGGAGAAACGGAGTTAGAATAGGAGAGATACTCCGCGATTTCCAGTTTAATGTCGTTTATTGTCCTCCCGTTTCTGTAGCCGCTTTTACAACCCAGGGAAATTGTACCGGCAGCACGGTTTGTTTTACCAACCAGACTTCTCCTCCATCAAATACTTATTTCTGGGATTTTGGTAATCCCCTATCCACAACCGATACTTCCTATGCAGCCAATCCTCCCTGCTATACCTATCCCGGAAATGGCCCCTATACCGTAACTCTGATTTCCAACTATGGAACGGCCTGCGCAGATACCGCTACTCAAACCATTTACATCGCCTATGCAAACGCGGCCTTTACCAGCACCTCTCCGGTCTGTGCCGGGTCGCCGATTCAATTTACCGACGGCTCAACGGCCTCGCCGGGTAACAATATTAATAGCTGGTCCTGGAATTTTGGCGACGGCTCCCCGGTTTCGAATCAACAAAATCCGGTGCATGTTTACGCCAATGGTGGCACCTATACGGTTACACTTACCGTAAACTCAACACTGGGTTGCTCATCCACCACCACGATGACGGTAACAATTCAAAGCAAACCTATTGCGAACGCCGGAGTCGACACTACGGCATGTACAAACAACCCCATAGTTAATTTGGGTGGCACGGTGCTGAATGCTTCCGGAGGTCAATGGGTTGGAGCCGGAACTTTTTCACCCAGCAATACTTCCCTCAATGCTACCTATACGCCAACGGCTGGAGAAATTGGAGCCGGATCGGCTACTCTTTTGCTGATAACTACAGGCAATGGGGTTTGTGTGGCTGATACGGATACCATTGTAATCACCTTCACCCCCGGACCCACCGTAACCGCAGGTCCTGATCTTTTTGTTTGCAAAGACACGGCTTTCTTTACCCTGAATGGAAGTGTTACTCTGGCAACCGGAGGAACATGGAGCACAACAAACGGCACAGGAACTTTTAATCCCGGACCGAATCAATTGAACACAAATTATTTCCCCAGTCCGGGCGATACCGCTCTGGGGTCTGTTACTTTCGTGCTTCAGACAACAGGGAATGGGAATTGTAATCCGAGTTACGATACCGTGGTTGTATTTTTCACCAACCCGCCTACGGTTGCTATTACCGCACCCGATTCGGCCTGCGCCGGAAGTTATATTTCCCTTTCCGGATCTTCCACTACCGGATCAGGCTACTGGACTACCATGGGATCCGGTTCATTCCTTCCATCAGATTCTATTTTAAATCCGAGTTATTTACCCAGTGCGGCTGACGATGCAGCCGGATTTGTATTGGTGATTTTCAATTCATCCAACAACGGTGGTTGCCGGGTACAGCGCGATACCGTTCGCATTACCCTGATTCCTTCTCCGGTAGCAGCATTTACTAATACCACCGTTTGTCCCTATGCCACTACCAGCTTTACCGACGGGTCTACAACCTCTGTGGGCAGCATTACTTCCTGGAACTGGAATTTTGGTGATGCCACACCTAACGGTACACAGCAAAACCCCTCGCATGTTTACATAAACCCCGGATCTTATCAGGTAACCTTGGTGGTTACCTCCTCCAATGGTTGTGTGGACACGCTGGTTCAAACCGTAAATGTTCATTTTCCTCCCGTTGCTAATTTTGGAAATCTTACCGCCTGTCAGAACGACGGCGTTCAATTCCTCGACAGCTCAACAACTCAGTCGGGAACTATTTCTGGATGGCTGTGGAATTTTGGCGATAACGGAACCGGCAATATTCAGAACCCGAACCATGTTTATGCTAATGCCGGTAGTTATAACGTAACACTTATTGTCACCAACTCTGTAGGTTGCTCCGATACCATCACCAGGCCTGTAGTGGTAAATCCTCAACCCAATGCCGCCTTCATTGCTGATGATTACACGGCAGTTATCGGACAAACCATAAACTTTACCGATCAGTCACAAACCAATATTGTTTCCTGGAACTGGAATTTTGGTGATGGCTCTCCGAATAGCAACCAGCAAAATCCATCCCACACGTATAACCAGGGTGGAATTTATACCGTTACCCTGATTGTTATTGATGCCAATGGTTGTTCGGATACTATAACCGACCAGATTATTATTTCACTTCCTCCCTTACTTCCTTCCGGATTTTCTCCCAATGGTGATGGAAGTAATGATATTCTTTTTGTGAAAGGAGGTCCCTTTAAAGATCTCGACTTCCGGGTATATAATAACTGGGGCGAACTTTTGTTCATTTCAACCAGCCAATCTGTTGGATGGGACGGACGCAGAAATGGCATAGAACAACCTATGGGAGTATATATCTACACCGTTAGGGGAACCACAGAAGATAATGTAAAGCATGAATTGAAGGGAGATGTTACCCTGGTGAGATAATTTTCCGAAAAAATTATGAAAAAATATTTATCGACTTATTTTTTGCGGGGTGGTTTTCTTGTATTGCTAATCGCCGGCTCTTTTTCAGCCCGGGCTCAGGATTTCCACCTTTCGCAATACGATGCAGCCCCGCTGAATCTGAATCCATCAATGACAGGATTATTTGAAGGTTATTACCGGATTCATGCTCATTACAGAACCCAGTGGTCGGCCATTGCGACCAATCCTTTTCAAACCTTCGCAGTTTCTTTTGATATGCCCGTGGAAAAATGGGCTTTCGGTGGACAATTAATGGATTACCGTGCCGGTGCAGGGAACTACAATGTATTTAGTTTTTTGGGTTCTGTCGGGTACGACTACGCCCTTGACAAGGAAAACGAATACCACCATATTTCCGGGGGAGTTCAATTGGGTATTATGCAACAGAGCATCAACTTCGGGAAGCTTACCTGGGATGCTCAATATACCAATGCCAACGGAGGTAGTTTCAACACTTCATTGCCTTCCCAGGAAACTTTTGCCAATGACGGAATGTTTATGCCCGATTTGAATGCCGGTTTCATTTACTATTACGGAAAAGAAAAATCCAGGTTGAATCCATTCATTGGGTTTGCCGCTAATCATTTAACCCGGCCGAAAGAAACTTTTTACGCCTCGGATAACCGGCTTCCCATCCGCTATACCATTCATGGAGGAACAAGAGTAAACGTGAACGAAAAACTTCAACTGCTGCCCAAGTTTTTGATTTTACGCCAAACCAATGCGCGGGAACTAACCGCAAGCCTGGTTGCCCAATACTATTTGGCGCAATCGGATGTTTTCCTGTTCGCAGGACCCACTTTCCGCCTTTCCGGTCCCCTTGGGAACAAAGCAAACTATTACGGTGCCGAAAATGATGCAGCAGTAATTGATATGGGGATGAAAATGGGCTCCTTCATTTACCGACTCAGTTACGATATTAATACCTCTTCGCTTCAGCCCTACACGAACAGCAGGGGAGGACTTGAAATTTCGGTAACCTATACCGGCCGGAGAAGCCAGCCTGATCGAATTCCTAACTGTCCGCGTTTATAAGAAGTATGAGAAAGATATTTTCACTTGCCCTTTTGTTTTTGTTTTCTGTGATGGTTTATGGCCAAACCCGTAAAGAGTGGCTGGCTTATGCTGATGCTGCTTTTGAGAACCGGGATTATTCTTCGGCTGCCTATTATTACCAGAAAGTAATTGATCCGGGAACGCATCATTCCCGCGATTATATTTTTCCTTATGTAATCCGCACCTGGATTCCACCTCTTGATTCCACCCGAAAAGATTCTGCTTCAGTTCCGACTCCGGTAGATTCCACGCAACAGGTGCCCAAAAATATTACGCAGCGTATCGGGTATGATTATGTGGTTCATCAGATTGCCACTTGTTACCGGTTAATGCGCGACTATGAAAAGGCTGAGACATGGTATGCGAAAGCCGTGCAGCAAAATATTGCCCGATATCCGGAAGACAAACTTTATTACGGTTATTCCCTTATGGAAAACCAAAAGTATAAAGAAGCGCTTTCTGTTTTTGAATCAATAGGAGCTGACACCCTTTCACCCGATAAAGCCTTGCAGAAAATGGCAAAAACCGGCGCTCTGAGTTGTTATTTTGCCCTCGACAGCAACAGTTTTAAGCCGGCTACAAAAATTAAGATTCTTGATACTGTGGTCAACTCTCCTAAGGCCACCGCCACCTTTGCTTCTGGATTTTATGGCGATAATCTGGAACTTGTGGTTTCCTCTGCGCGGGGCGACAGTAAAGTAAAAGATCCGAAAAATAAGCTTGAAAACCCTTATTATCTCTGCGATTTATATACCATTCAGAAGCAGGACAATTCCTGGAGCAGTCCTAAAAATTTGGATGCACCCATAAACACTCCCTGGCATGAAGGTGCCGGAGTTTTATCCATTAACAGGGATATGTTTTTCTTTACCCGTTGGAACCCGGAAAACCCCAAAGAGTGTTTCATTTATTTAACCCGTTTCATGAATGGCCGCTGGCTGGAACCCATGAAACTTCCTTCCATAAATCTTGAGGGCTACCGGAGCATGCAGCCTTCGCTTAATCAGGAGGAGGACAAATTATTTTTTGCCAGTGATCGTCCGGGTGGAAAAGGAGGAATGGATATCTGGTATTGTGAGATTGACGAAAACGGAAACCCGGGAAATCCTAATAACGTAGGTTCCAACATTAATACTCCCGGGAATGAATTTTCTCCGTTTTATCACAGTAAAACCACAACCTTATATTTTGCCTCGAACGGACATGTTGGACTGGGAGGATTGGACATTTTCAAATCTTACGGAACAGAAACCGATACGGTGTGGAGCGCCCCCGTAAATATGAAAGCTCCGATTAACTCATCAAAAGATGATGCCTATTTTATTATCCAGAATGATCAGAAAACCGCATATTTTTCAAGCGATCGTGACCGCTGTGTGGGTTGCGATCCGGTTTCCTGGTGTTATAAAATTTATGAGGTTGAAAAAAACCCTCCCTTTTTTAATATCAGCGGAACGGTGTACAATGCAACCAATAACGAACCCATCCCCAATGCGCTCGTTACTTTCAAAGACGTATTGGGCAATCTTCAACCCTTCTTTTTCATCACCAATGAAAAAGGTTATTATGAAACTCCCCTTCCTCAGGAGTTTGAGTTTTTTATTAAAGCACAGAAGAATAAATTCTTTGGCGATGCAGCCAGTATAAGTACACTTGGAAAAACCGAAAGCGAAGATTTTGTTCAGGATTTTTACCTTACACCCATTCCGGCCGGTGAGATTGTTATTCCCGGCATTGAGTACGATTTTGACAAGGCAACTTTACGGCCCCGATCCAAGGAAATTCTTGACAGCTTGGCTATGTTTCTTGAGCTGAACAATAACCTTGTGGTTCAGATTAACTCCCATACCGACTTCCGGGGAAGCGATTCCTATAACCTCCAGCTTTCCAAGGAGCGGGCAAAAAGTTGTGTTGATTACCTGATATCAAAAGGCATTGCACCTGAGCGTTTGTTTTCGGAAGGATTTGGCGAGACCGCGCCTTTTGTTATGCCCGATGGAACGGTTCTCACCGAACAATACATTAACGGTTTACGAACCACCGATTTGAAGGAGGCCGCACACCAGCGGAACCGGAGAACTTCATTCAATGTGGTTAAGGAAGGGGAAATCAGGTCGAAGAAATAATCCTTAGTCGAGTTTAAGAACCGCCATAAAGGCACTCTGAGGAATCTCAACAGTTCCTATTTGACGCATGCGCTTTTTACCCTCTTTCTGCTTTTCTATGAGTTTGCGCTTCCGGGAGATGTCGCCACCGTAACATTTTGCCGTAACATCTTTCCGCAGTGCGGAAATGGTTTCACGGGCAATAATCTTGGCTCCAATAGCGGCCTGAATGGCAATCTGAAACTGCTGTCGGGGAATAAGCTCTTTTAATTTTTCACAGATTTTTCGTCCAAATTCGTAGGCTCTGGTTTTATGGATAAGTGCAGAAAGCGCATCCACCGGTTCCCCGTTTACCAGGATGTCAAGGCGTACAAGGCTCGAGGCCCGGTAGCCAATCTGATGGTAATCAAAAGAGGCATAGCCCTTGGAAATAGATTTTAATTTATCGTAAAAATCGAAAACAATTTCAGCGAGTGGCAATTCAAAAGTCAGCTCAACCCGATCGGTGGTAAGGTAAACCTGATTTTTGATTTCTCCACGCTTGTCAATGGCCAGACTAATTATGGATCCTACAAAATCTGCTTTGGTAATTATGGAAGCAGAAATATAAGGCTCTTCAACTCTTTCAAGTAAGTTAGGATCAGGAAAATCAGAAGGGTTTTTCAGGTGCATCTTCTCGCCCTTGGTAGAGTAGGCGAAATAAGATACGTTGGGAACCGTGGTAATAACAGTCATTCCAAATTCCCGCTCCAGTCTTTCCTGAATAATTTCCATGTGGAGCATGCCCAAAAAGCCGCATCGAAAACCGAAACCAAGGGCGGCTGAGGATTCCGGTTCCCAGGTTAAAGAAGCATCATTCAGACGCAACTTTTCCATGCTGTCGCGCAGTTCTTCGTAATCATCGGTATCAACCGGATAAATACCTGCGAAAACCATGGGTTTTACATCTTCGAATCCTTTAATGGCTTCCTTACAGGGGTTCTCATAATGTGTTATGGTATCGCCCACTTTTACTTCGGCGGCAGCTTTAATTCCGGAAATAATATAACCCACATTTCCCGCCGAAATTTCTTTGGTTGGTTCTAATCCAAGTTTCAAGACTCCCACCTCATCGGCAATGTATTCCTTTCCGGTATTTACAAACATCACCTTGTCGTTTTTTTTCAGCGTTCCATTTACAACCCTGAAGTAGGCAATAATGCCCCGGAAAGGATTAAAAACAGAATCGAATATCAGTGCCTGTAAAGGAGCTTTTGGATCTCCTTTAGGAGCTGGAATACGGGTGATAATGGCTTCCAGAATTTCGGGAACACCCAATCCTGTTTTTCCACTGGCATGAATAATTTCTTCCCTGCGGCATCCGACAAGATCTACAATCTGGTCTTTTACAAGTTCAGGTTCGGCACTTGGTAAATCAACCTTATTCAGAACAGGAATAATCTCAAGGCCGCTTTCAAGGGCCAGATACAAATTAGAAATAGTCTGTGCCTGGATTCCCTGGGCCGCATCTACCAAAAGCAAAGCGCCGTCGCAGGCTGAAAGGGCCCGGCTTACCTCATAAGAGAAATCAACGTGGCCGGGGGTATCGATAAGATTAAAAATAAATGACTTTCCATTGGAAACATAATTCATCTGGATTGCATGACTCTTAATGGTTATGCCACGCTCGCGCTCCAGATCCATATCGTCGAGCACCTGATTCATCATTTCGCGTGAACTGATGGTGCGGGTGCTTTCAAGGAGACGATCGGCAAGGGTACTCTTACCGTGGTCGATGTGGGCGATAATGCAAAAATTCCGAATATTTTCCATGCTCAAAAAAGGAATGCAAAGGTAGTCTTTTGAAGGGATTTTACATTGAATATTAAAGAATTAAGGCCTGTTTTTTTGATATAAGGCAACCTAATGTTAATTTTATTGTCCTATTAATAAAGGCCTGAATTACAATGAAAAAATCCCCTGTTTCTGTAGCGGCAGCTTTTTTTATGGCATCCTCGCTTTGGGGCCAGACCAATTATATCAATGCCGGTAACGATACAGTAGTTTGCGCCGGATCAGTTACCCTTACCGCCACCGTGACAGACATCCCCCAGTCAACGGCTTACACCATTTCAAATATTCCTTATAACCCCTTTTCATTTACCACAGGAACTGTGCTTCCCGTTCCTGTCGACGACCAGTATAGCGGTATTATTCCCATTGGATTTACTTTTTGTTACTATGGAAACCCCTATACCCAACTTCTGATTTCAACCAATAACTACCTTCATTTTAATACCGCTAACGCCAACCAGTATTCTCCCTGGCCAATAAATTCCGCCATTCCGAATCCTGCAAATCCGGTAAATTCAATTATGGGTCCCTGGCATGATGTTGACCCCAGCGTGGGTGGAATAATCAGGTATCAAACTACCGGAACTGCTCCCTTCCGTCGGTTTATTGTTTCCTTTTCTAACGTGCCAAACTTTTCCTGTAATAATCTGCTGTACACAGGACAGTTTGTGTTGTATGAAACCACCAATATCATAGAAACCTATATTGCTTCAAAACCAACCTGCGCTACCTGGAATGCCGGGGCTGCCATTCATGGTTTGCATGATCCCACCGGAGCAAATGCCGCCGTGGTTCCGGGAAGAAATTACCCTACCAACTGGACTGCTACAAATGATGGCATAAGATTTTCGCCCAGTGGACCACCCACTCCTTATAATATTGTTTGGACCAACCTTTCTACAAGCACGCAGGTGGGAACCGGAAGCACCGTAAGTGTTTCTCCGAACCAGAATACGCAATACAGCGCCACCGTTACTTTCGGGTGCAGCAACGCTTCCTTTACTGATACGGTTCAGGTTTCTATCGGAATTCCGGGTCTTACCCTTGCCTCCACTAACATTCTTTGTAACGGTCAAACCAACGGAACCGCCTCAATAAATGTTACCGGGCCCGGCCCATATACGTATACCTGGTCGACGGGGGCAACTACTTCTTCAGTTTCCAATCTTGGTGCCGGATCTTATACCGTTACCGTTTCGGATGGCTCCTGCACATTTACCGATGTTGTTGTTATTACGGAGCCCACCGCCCTTGTGAGCCCAGCTGCTTCTTCGACCGACACTTGCGGAAACGGAGTTGGTACCGCCTCGGTAAATGCTTCGGGTGGCACCGGCCCATATACCTACCAATGGTCGGGTGGCGGACAAACGACTGCTACCGCAACCGGACTAAATTCAGGAACCTACACAGTTACGGTTACCGACCAGAACGGATGTACCATCTCTGCAACAACTTTGGTTGGAAATCTTCCGGGCCCCACGGCCATACTTTCTGCAAACCCTTCGGGCACGGGAACCAATCAACCGGTAATTTTCTCAGATGCCTCTACGGGTGGCGGAGGAAATATTGTAGCCTGGTATTGGAATTTTGGCACATCCACTTTTGTGGGACAAAACCCTCCTCCGCAAAGCTATCCCAATCAGGGAACTTTTTGTGCAACCTTAACCGTCGTCAGCAGCCTGGGCTGTATAGACAGTTCGGAGCAATGTGTTCTGATTGCCGACAGTGTTATTATTCCCAATGTTTTTACGCCCAACGGAGACGGCACCAATGACTTGTTCATTATTCAAAATCTGGAAGCCTATCCCGGAAGTCGCCTGGTTATTTTTAACCGTTGGGGCAACAAGGTATTTGAAAGCACCGATTATAAGAATAACTGGAATGGCGGTAGTTTATCCGACGGAACCTATTATTATGTGTTGGCGGTTGCCGATAAAGAGGCTACAGTGCGTCGGGGATATCTTTCCATTCTGGGTTCGAAGAAATAATTTGCTCAAGGGTTATTTTTATTTCAGTTATAAGGCCCTTTTCCCATATCGCCTGGTGATTAGGACGTAGCCTGAAAAATAACTTTCCATAAATTTCCCTTCCCGAGAACACATGAAGCAGCCCTTCGTTTTTTCCCCGATCCAGAAAATTGTCGGTTTTTTGCATGAACGGCAAAGATTCCTGGATTTTTTTAAATAATTCATAGCTCTGTGGCCTGGGAACCATTTGCCGCCATAAAAATTCGGATTTTCTTTCTAAATGGTCGAGGATATAACCCCTGCCGGAAAGCAGTAGACAAACCTGAAATGAAATTTTCCCGGTATAAACTTCTATCAGAAGTCCGGAAGGGAGGTCCGCATTTTTCATTTTATCCGAAATAAATCCGAAAAAGTGTTTTCGGTTGCCGAATGAATATTCAGGTTTTGATTCGGCGGCAATTTCTTTGTACAGGGAAATCATTTCACCTCCATTTTCTTTTTTACAACCAGTTCAACAAGGGAAACAATTCCCTGGTTGGCCGTTATTTCTGCAATTTGATCTTCGGTTTTTTGAAGGGCCAGTTGAGCGGTCACAAAAGCAGAAAAAGCCTGATTCCCTATTTTCAAATACTTTCCAAAGTATTGCATGGCTCCTTCATTGTTTTTTAAGCCGATCAATCGCATTATTACCGAGGATTCCAGAAACAAGCGCTCGCTTTCTTTGTAGTTCCTGTGAACCTGCGTCCCCGGATTTCCTGGCCCGGAGTCGTCGGGAATCAAAGGGCTCATAATAATCTCATCTGGTTCTCCGCTCAGCAAAGAACCCTGAAAGGAATTTTTTTGATTTTGGATAAACTGATCGAGATTGGTTTCATCATTGCTGAGTTTTGTTTGCAAACTATCATTCCGGCCGCCGGTATACCTGAGGGCCAACACATCAATTG
>CALEYQ010000072.1 GCA_937924855.1 uncultured Bacteroidota bacterium
GCCCCGATGGGGCTATTTGTTTGTCGCCCCGATGGGGCTATTTGTTTGTCGCCCCTACGGGGTGGGGTGTGTCGCAAAATTATGGGTTTTGGGACGTGTGATTTCGTTTGGTTTTAAAGATTTCCGATATTGACCGGTTTGGGCTGGATTCAAAAAAATATTTACATTCATTACCTAAACCAATTTTTTATGAAAGCAATCCGCAAAGGCGACAAAGGGAAACAGGTCGAAGCCTGGCAGTATTTTTTAATCGGTCGTGGTTATACCAATATCGTGGCCGATGGTGAGTTTGGTCCCAATACCTATAAAGCAACCCTTGCTTTTCAAAATTCCGCCGGAATCCCTGCCGATGGAGTGGTTGGGAACACCACTTATACCGCGGCTATGAAAATGGGATTCCTCCTGGTAAATGATCCGAAAGATAACTCCTCCACCGGACTCAACTGGCCTAAAATACCCTCCTTCAAACCGCTGACAGCTTCCCAAATGCAAAGCAGATTTGGAAAAATTGAGTTTCGCATAAATCCGGACGGCAACTCCGTCACCATTCTTAACGATTGGAAATCTAAAAATATCGTTACGCTGGATATGCCATTCCTTAAAAATACCGGTCCTTATTTTACTTCCAAAATATCCGTTCATAAAGACGCAGCAGATAAATTTCAAAAACTTTTTCGTGACTGGGAAGAAAAAGGTTTGCTCCACCTGATAAAATCCTACGACGGTGCCTTTAATCCACGCCTTATCCGGGGCAGCAATACAACACTCAGTACGCATGCTTTCGGAATTGCCATCGATATTAATGTGCGCTGGAATGGCCTGGGTAGTGTGCCTGCACGCAAAGGTCAGGAAGGCTCTGTGCGCGAGTTGGTTCCCATCGCTAATAAACTTGGTTTTTTCTGGGGCGGACATTTCACGAGAAAAGACGGTATGCATTTTGAACTGGCCAAAACTCCCTGATTTTTTCGAATAATTTCATTTCGCCAATCGGAATTTTTTTTGTATCTTATTTCAAATTAAAATTTTGAAATATGATTATCGACGTGCACACCCATTTGAACAACTACCACGAAGAGAAACAGGTTTCTGTAAACGATTGTCTCGACAACCTCACCGAATCCATGGAAAGGAACGGGGTTGATGTTGCCCTGGTGCTTACCTCCTATAAGGTGAACGAACACCGCCCACCCATTTCGAAAGTTGTGGAAGCTACCCGTGATCGGAAAAATATTTTTGTGGTAACCGGAATCAGTTATTTAAACTACAAGGAAAAAGACCTGCGTGAAATTGCCGATTACCTCAAGTCAGGTGAAGTAAAAGGACTGAAACTATATCCGGGGTATGAGCCTTTTTATCCTCACGACAACCGCCTGAAAGTGGTATATGAACTCGCCATTGAATTTGATGTACCGGTTATGATTCATTCCGGCGACACCTATTCTCCAAAAGGTAAAGTGCGGTACTCGCATCCCCTCCATGTGGATGATGTTGCCGTAGATTTTCCCGAAGTGAAATTGGTAATCTGCCATGTAGGAAATCCATGGATCAAGGATTGTATGGAAGTGGTATATAAAAACACTAATGTTTACGCCGATTTTTCGGGTTTGGTTCTGGGAGATTTTTCGTACCGCTTTGAGAAATACATGAAGTCTCAACTGGAAGAAATGATCCTTTATGCCGGCGACCCCGATTACCTGCTTTACGGAACCGATTGGCCCATTTCCTCTATGAAATCATATCTGGCATTTATGAAGCAATTGGATCTTGAAGAGGAAAAAAAGGAAAAAATAATGTGGAAGAATGCCGCGAAACTATTTAAGATTGATGTTTCTTCCTTCACCTGAATATTTTTTCAAGTTGCTTAGTGCCGGTAATACCAAGGAAATCAGCGTTACCATGCTCATGATTATAAAAACGCCCGGATAACCGAGGGGTGGAAAAATTTCTCCGCTCAGCCAGGTGGTCCATGATTCACAGCCATTGGTCATTCCCATAAATATGCTGAATTGTGTTGCGGCAATAGCCGGCTTTGAAATGCCCATGAACCAGGTGTAAGTTGTAACAGTGAGCAGCCCGGCTCCAAAATACATCAACGATAATAATCCCATCCAAAAGAAATCGTGGCCGGAATAGTCCCGGTAAACAAAAATTGCTGCGAAAAGCAAGGGCAATACTACCATAAATGCACTGATGGCAATTGCTTTTAATTTTCCGACGGTGTCGGATAACCATCCGCCTGACAAACTACCGATGGCTGTGGCAATAATGGAGGGAAGGGCAAAAAAGTACCCGGTTGCATCGGAGCTCAGTCCCATGTCGAGCAGGAATGGCCCTGCAAGTGCCCCGGCCGATTCAAAGGCGGCACCAATGGTTAGGGCAAAGAGAACAGCCAATAAAAATTGTTTATTTTTAACAGAAGCCCAAACTTCTTTTCTGAAGGTGTTGAGTCTTTTGCTTTTTGATCCGTTTCCGGGCAATGGACTTTTAATTCCTGAATAGAATAAGGCCAGCCCCGGTAGAGCCACCAGCACCACGATGAGCAAAACCAGAGCTTCATGCCCGAATTTATTGGCAAATACAATTCCTAGTCCGCCTATTCCGGCTCTTCCGGCAAGCATACCAAATTGCATCCAACCGTTTACCGAGCCCAGTTCTTCTTTGGGCGTAACGCTGATAGCGTAAGCGTCGATGGCGGCATCCTGAGTGCTGGCGGCAATAGCGTGAATAAAGAGGAATGGAAAAATAACAGGAGAAAAATCCATAAACAGGAGGGGGAGGAGGCTGAGGATCATCATGGACTGTGCGCCCAGAATCCATGCTTTGAAATTCCATTTTTCATTTCTGAAAACATCGATCAGAGGTGACCAGATGAATTTGAAAATCCAGGGGAAAATGACAACCGAGGTGAAAGCGGTAATTTCTGGAACACCCATACCGGCATCTTTCCAAAGGGTGGGCAGTGTCCACCAGATAAAGCCGATGGGAGCACCTTCACCTAAATATAGGAGTGAAAAAAGAATTTTTCTTCTTGTCTTCAGGCTTATCACACCTGAAAACTACGAAAAAATCAGGGAGTGACCTGAGATTTGAGATCCACGGCTTTTCCTTTGGCAAAAAACAAGCCGAACATCATGAAAATGCTTGTGGCAAGAATAACAAAAACCAGAATTCCTTCGTTGAAATTGAAAATTTTATATTCCTCAGGAATACTGTAATAGAGAAGAATGGTAATCAATCCCCTTGGGGCAATCAGAATTTCAGGAAAAATTTCGGTTTTCAAAAACACCCTGAGGTTGATGTAGCGCAAAATATACATGGCAATAAGAATCAGTGTGCCGGGGATAAACACTTCAGGTAATAAAACAGATTCAATCTGAATGCTGAATCCGAATGCTACAAAGAAGAGGGTTCGGATGAAAAACGCCATTTCGAGGGTCATAACCTCCACTTGCTTTAGCCCGTCTTTTATGCTTTGTTGGTTGAAGAAATTTTTGAAGGGAGTATTCAAAAATAAATGGGCATTGTTCAGCATAAGGCCAAAAATAAGGATGAGCAGGAGAGAGCTGAGGTGAAATATTTTTCCGAAGGCGTAGGCCAGAATCATCATCGAAAAAAGGAAAAATATTTTTACACGGGTTTTGATCCGGTCCAGGGCAAAAAGCAATAGAAGGGAAAAAATCAGGGAGATAAGAATGGTAATCAGGAGGGAAAGGCTGAAGTTCCCCACGCCGGACCAGGTTGTGATTTCAAAAAAAGCAAACAGGTTAAATACAATGATGCCTATGATATCGGAAAAAGTGGCTTCATACACCATGAATTCTTTTTTTTCTTCCGGTAAGCGGTGAACGCTGGGAATTACAATGGCCGAACTGATTACGGAAAGGGGAATGGCGTACATAACGCCGTTCATAAATTCACATCCGGTGAAATATTGAATGATAAACGCAATGGAAACGGTGGAAATGACAAGGAGGAGAATCGCAGTAAATAAGGAAGAGCGGATAAGTTTGGCTCTGTTGGCGGTTAATTTCAGATCAAGTGAGCCTTCCAGTACGATCAGGATTAGTCCAATGGCTCCAAGAATGGAAATGAGTTTGAAGGGTATTACAAACGGAATGTCGAAATTTTTACAGGCCATATTGGCCAGAATGCCGGTTGTGATGAGGAGAAGTACGCTGGGAACCTTTAGTTTGTCGGCAATAAGGTTGAAAAAATAGGACAGGACTATGAGTCCGCAAACGAGTATGATGATGTGATAGGGGTCCATAGGGGACCCAAATTTACGGGTTAATTTTCACTTTAAGCTCGGGAGCTTCAACAATGTGGAAGGTGGCGCTGGCAAAGCGGAATTTGTCCTTATGGATATCAGCCTGTTCAAGGATTCGGGTAAAGAGGGCATCTTTGGTAACCCTTCTTTTTTTGTAGTCAACGGGATATCGGAGAGTGAATTCAACCCAGTTGTCATTAGCTACCAGGCTTGCCGTGGGTTCTGTGGTGGCGTTTTCCAGGCGGTATTTTTTTACCATGGAGGCCCAGGTTTCACGTGCGGTTCTGGAATAATCCCCAACAACTATTTGGGCCGATTCCAGAAGGACTTGTTTTACAAGTTTATAATCGGAGCCGTATTGAATGGGAACCTGAATTTCATCCCACAGGAATGGGAAATCGCCCGAATAATTAAAGACCGGTGCTTTAAAAACAAAGCTGTTGGCTACCCTCACTATACGACCGTTGTACTGGTCGCCTTTTACCCATTCTCCTGTTTCCATAAGGGTTGTGCGCAGCATGCCAATATCAATCACGTCGCCTTTAATACCACCTAGTTCCACCCGGTCTCCAACCTTATAAAATCCGCCGAAGGCAACGGCCATCCAACCCGCAAAAGAAGCAATTACCTCCTGCAGTGCAAAGGCGATACCCGCACCTGCAACACCCAGGGCAACAGTAACTCCACCCAGTTGCCGGTAGAAAATCAAAATTCCGATGATGATAGAAAAAGCATAGCCGAAAAAGTTAAGGGCTTTGCGTGTTCGATACCGGATATCAGTATCGGTAATACGGGAGGTGGCCACTTTTTTTACGAGAAGCACCAGAAGCCAGATAATAAAAAGCCATACCCCCAGAGTGGCCCATTTTCCCAGAGCCGGGCTATTAAGTATGTCTGAAAAGAATTGCTCCAAGTTTATTTATCGTTTTTCTTAATATTAAAAGAAGGTGGGATGTAATCGGGAGGAAGATAGTCAGCGGGAATGGTGGTTGCGTTTCCATCGCGTAATCCCCGGTAGTGGGGAGATAGAATTTCTACTCCGGCTTCATTGAATTTGTCTTGTATGTTTTGGTGGAGTGAGGAATAGGTTTCCGCCATTAGGTTGGGATTCTCCGTGTATGCGTTAATCTGGTAGGCCACATAAAAATCATCCAGACTTGTTTGCAGCACAAAGGGTTCTTTTTTGTTGCTTATTTCTTTGGAAGCTTTGGCGGCAGAAATCAAAAGTTCATGTACTTTCTTCCAGGGCACATCGTAGCCAATAGTGACGGTGGTATGCAGAATAAGCCCAAGGTTCTGACTAGAACTGGAGTAGTTTACAGAATGTCCACTGAGAACCGAGGAATTAGGAACTGTGATGTCCTCATTTTTGATGGTTCTTATCCGGGTAACTAATAAGTTTTTTTCAATCACATCTCCTGTAACCTCTCCGATTTTTACCCGGTCGCCGATTTTAAAGGGTCGCATATAGGTAATTACCATGCCGGCCACGATATTGGAAATGGCTGAGCTGGACCCGAATGAAATCAGAACCCCAAGGAAAACGGATACTCCCTGAAAAATAGGAGAGTCGGAACCGGGCAGGTATGGGAAAATCATGATGAACATGAAGGCGTAGAGCAGAAACTTCAGAATGTTAAAGGTGGGAATTGCCCATTCCTTATGGAAACCGGAAAGCACGAGAGCTCCGTTTTGAATTTCAAGAGCCAGAAAGCGAAAGAACTTAATGGCATATCGTGTAACCATGTAAATGATTACGATGGTTATCAGGTTGGGAAGGTATCCAATTAGCCCACTGCCGATTTTTTTAAGCGGAGTAAGAATCCATCCAAAAAGAATTTCTGCCCAGCCTTGTGTCCACGGAAACACACTGAAGAGGAATGGAAGCACCAGGTATAAAACGGTGATGATGATGATAATCCTGAGAACTTTATTAAGGAAAAGGAAAAACCCAAGCTGCCGGTCGCTGTCGAGTAACTGGTACGTTTTAATTTTCAGTCCTTTAAACCAATTGTCTTTTTTTCCGCTAAGCCAGGTGGCAGAACGTTTAAAAAGACTGTTTACGCCGTAGATAATTAAAATGGCGCCTGCAAGAATAAGTAACACAAGACCAATGCGCAACAATATACTGAGGAGGGTGTGTTCTTTTATTTCATTGGTTACGGCGTCAGCTATCAGATTTCGGTAATTTTTTGCAAGTGCCTCAATAGTTTCATCGGCCCAGAACCCATCGGTTTCGGTTAGGCTTAGAATAATCTTGTCGCGGTAGGCAATTTCAATGGAGTTTTCCGAACGGGTAATAACCAGGCTGTCTTTGGAAAAATTTTCCAGTTCGTATAGTTTTTTAATGCGTTGGGTAATGGCATTTGCTCTTTCGGCCGGCTGGAAACTTCCCGAGCGTGCGTATATAAAAAACAATGTGTCTTTAAAGGGGGCAACCGGAAATCCTTTGGTAGTTTTTCTTAAATGGGAAATGTGTTCCAGTTTTTGGGCTTTTCTTGCACTGTCGGCCTTACTCAGAGAGTTAAGCCGGAGTTCCAGTTCACTTCTTTTGGCCTTTTCTTCCGATTTTAGTTTTTCCAGTTCGGTCAACAGCTCTATTTTCTTCAGGGAGTCATAAATCCTCTCCTGTTCCATTTTCAGAAGTTGAACCTGCAGTATGTGGGAACCGTCGGCCGAATCCTGAGCCGGAAAAGTGGCGGGAAAAAGAAAAAGAAATGGAAGAATATATTTAAGGAGATTCATGACTTGTTTGAATTTTGTGGCCGCATTTTTTGCAGAATTCCGAATCGGGGGTGTTCATGGTTTGACATGAGGGGCATTGAGTAGGTTTTCCACCCATAACCCTTGAGAGTTCTACGGTTACAATTCCCGTAGGAACCGCAATAATGGCATAACCCATCAGCATCATGATGGAGGCCAGGAATTTCCCGGAAACGGTTTTGGGTACAATGTCTCCGTAGCCAACGGTAGTTATGGTAACTATGGTCCAATAAATGCTTTCCGGGATGCTGGTATATCCATTTTCTCTTCCTTCTATTACATACATCAGGGTTCCCATAATAAGAGCCAGCGTAAAAATTACACCGAGGAATACGGTAATTTTATAGGAGCTGGCCCAGAGAGCCTGAATTAAAACCTGGGCTTCCATCAGGTATTTCCCAAGTTTAAAAATCCGGAATACTCTGAGTAAACGAAGGGTTCGTATGGTAAGAAGATATTGGGTGCCTGCAAAAAAGATACTCAAATAAGTGGGCATTATAGCCAGGAAATCAATTACTCCCCAGAATGAAAAAATATAAGAACGCGGGCGTGGAGTAACATAAATACGAAGAAAGTACTCCACCGTAAATATCCCCGTGAATACCATTTCCATCCAGAAAAAGATGGGCTTGAATTTTATCTCCAGTGAAGAAATACTCTCCAGCATAACAATTATTACACTGAGAATAATGGCCCATAGGATGACTATGTCAAACAATTTTCCCGCAGGTGTATCGGTTCCGAAAATTATTTCGTGTACCTTTTGCCGGAAAGTCATTTTGTTACCCGATTCCATTCTTGTCGTAAAAGTACGACATAAATTTTACTGGAAAGGATTTGCTGAGGCACTTAGCGAGGGTGTAATCAGTTCTCCTTGGGTTGGATTTACGCTTAACACCGGAATGGGTGAGTGGTTTACAATTTGCTTGGCAAAAGGTCCCATAAAAATCCCGGTAAGTTTCGATTCATGACCGGTATTAATTACAATCAGGTCACATTTGTTCTTTTTTGCGTAATTCATTGCTGCATCAGCCAGGTTGTCGTCAGAAACGAGGGAGGTTTTAAAGGGAAGTTTATGTTTTTTAAGAATTTTTTCCACCGATTCTACTTTCAGGCGCATTTTCAAGAGGTCTATATCTTCATCGCTGTCGGGCAAGCCCAATACGTGAATCTTTGAACCGCAAACATCGGCAATCTCAAGGGCCATGTTTACCTTTTCCCTGGAGTGCAGGGAATTATCGATGGGTATCACAATGTTATTAAATCCGGCCTTTCCCGATTTTTTCTGAATGGTGAGAACCGGAATTTTAGAGATGTTGATTACCCGGTGGGAATTAGATCCGATGAAAAATTCTTTATAGCCTTTTACCCCGTGGGTTCCCATGATGATCAGACTGATTTTATTTTTTTTGCTGAAATCCAGAATTTCGGTTTCAGGTACTCCGTGAAGCACATGCATTTTGCATTTTATGCCATGTTCCTTTTTTATTGCTGCTGCTTCTTCCTGGAGTTTTTGAAGAGCGATCTTTTCCAGTTTTCCACGAGCCGGAAGCACGGGCGGGGTGTCGGGAACTACCGAAAAGCTGAATGTGTTATATTCCAGAACATGGACCAGGTAAAGGTCGGCTCTGAGCAAACGCGCCAGAAAGGCGGCCTGGTTCATGGCAACTTCTGCGGTAGGGGAAAAATCAGTGGGAATGAGTATTTTTTTTATCGATTTAGCCATAGTAGTTTTATTTGAGGGTTCATTTCAAATATACGAAAAAAAAGCTTTTTTGAAATAGGTTTCTACGGAATAATGACGAAAATCATTATTTGAAACTGACTTTCGAAGATTTGA
>CALEYQ010000073.1 GCA_937924855.1 uncultured Bacteroidota bacterium
AAAATGCCCTGAATAGTCGTTTTTAAACGTTTATAATCGATTATAAACGTTTAATCACCGGCTACTGATTTTGTAAATTGTAATTTGCAAGCGGGGAGGGCGTGAAACGCCCCCTGAAAAGAATGGTCGTTGAGCCCGCCTACGGTGGATAAACTCTGTCGAAACGACAAGGGGGAAGGAAGAACTGTCCCTTCGACAAGCTCAGGGACCACCTTCGACAAGCTCAGAGACCGCACTTCGACAAGCTCAGGGACCATTTTTCTCCGAACACTTCATGCACCATGTTGGTAAAACCCTTCCCCCGGTTCCCATCAACAAAATATAAACGGTATTGCAGGCCTTTGCGCTAATGCATTCAGATACACAGGCTTCAGGGTTCATATCCGGTTAATAATACCACCCTGTTTATTTTCAATTCCACGGCGCTTTTGTTAACTTTGCTCAACTTTAGGGGTGTCCCGAAATAAACCGGGACTGAGAATAAACCCTCAAAACCTGATGCAGGTAATGCTGCCGAAGGGAAAAGGACCAAATCCCGGTCGCTGACATTCCTGAAGTTTTTACACCATGCAGGAATGAATATTCTGGTAAATAACGAACCGCTAAACATTAAAGACTCCCTGAGTCTGAAAGATTTTTTTTCGCTCCAATACCCCGGTGCCGCCGGAGGCGTGGCTATCGCCGTAAACGGAAAAGTTATTCCCTTCTCCCAATGGGAAAAGTATTTTATTAACGAAAACGATAACCTCCTCGTGGTTCAGGCCACACAGGGAGGATAAAACCAAATACCATGAAAAAAACCGAAAAACTTCCCGGCGAACATTCTATAACCCGAACTCCCTTCCCGGCCAGCAAAAAAATCTATGTTAAAGGCTCTCTGCCCGGCGTGCATGTCGCTATGCGCGAAATATACCTCTCCGATACCCGGCTGGCATCCGGCAAAATGGAAAAAAATCTTCCGGTTACAGTTTACGATACGTCCGGCCCCTATTCCGATCCGGAAAAATCCATCGATGTAAGAAATGGTCTCGAACCCATCCGACTCGACTGGATTATTTCCAGAAACGATTCCGAAGAACAAAGTTCTTCCGAAAGCTCCTACCGGAACAAACGCCTCTCCGATGCCGGACTCGATCACCTGCGGTTCTCACACCACCGGAATCCGAGAAAGGCTAAACCGGGCAGCAATGTCAGCCAGATGCACTATGCTAAAAAAGGCATCATTACCCCGGAAATGGAATATGTGGCCATTCGCGAAAATCAACGCAATACCGAAATGCGTGAACGCATGAACGGAAACGGAGAAGTCCTTTTCGCCCAACATGAAGGCCACAGCTTCGGTGCAAAAATTCAAAAGGTAATTACTCCTGAATTTGTCCGCAGCGAAATTGCCGCCGGCCGGGCCATCATTCCTTCCAACATCAATCACCCGGAATCGGAACCCATGATCATTGGAAGAAATTTTCTCGTGAAAATAAATGCCAATATTGGAAACTCCGCCGTTACCTCCTCCATCGAAGAGGAAGTTGAAAAAGCAGTATGGGCATGCCGCTGGGGTGCCGATACCATTATGGATCTCTCCACCGGGGCCAACATCCACGAAACCCGTGAATGGATTATCCGGAATTCTCCGGTTCCGGTGGGAACCGTACCCATCTATCAGGCCCTGGAAAAAGTTAATGGCAAGGCGGAAGACCTTACCTGGGAAATTTTCCGCGATACTCTTATCGAGCAAGCTGAACAAGGGGTTGATTATTTTACCATTCACGCAGGCGTTCTCCTGCGCTACATTCCGCTTACCGCCAAACGGGTTACAGGTATTGTCTCCCGCGGTGGAAGTATCCTGGCCAAATGGTGCCTTGCACATCATAAGGAAAATTTCCTCTATACCCATTTCGAAGAAATTTGCGAAATCATGAAAGCCTATGATGTGGCATTCTCGCTCGGCGATGGTCTTCGTCCCGGTTCTATTGCCGATGCCAACGATGAGGCCCAGTTCGGCGAACTCGAAACCCTTGGCGAACTTACTAAAATTGCCTGGAAACATGATGTGCAGGTAATGATTGAAGGTCCCGGCCATGTGCCCATGCACCTCATCAAGGAAAATATGGATAAGCAATTGAAAGAATGCCACGAAGCACCTTTTTATACTTTGGGACCTCTCACAACCGATATTGCTCCGGGCTACGACCATATTACTTCCGGTATCGGGGCGGCCATGATAGGCTGGTTCGGTACGGCCATGCTGTGTTATGTTACACCTAAAGAACATCTGGGCCTGCCCAACAAAAAAGATGTGAAGGATGGGGTAATTACTTACAAAATTGCCGCCCATGCCGCCGACCTGGCCAAAGGTCACCCGGGTGCGCAACATCGCGACAATGCTTTGAGCAAAGCCCGTTTTGAATTCCGCTGGGAAGATCAGTTTAATTTGTCACTCGATCCGGATACGGCTAAAGAATTCCACGACGAAACCTTACCCGCCGACGGAGCTAAAGTGGCTCATTTCTGCTCCATGTGCGGTCCTCATTTCTGCAGCATGAAAATTACTCAGGATATCCGGGAATACGCCGAAAAGGGAATGCAGGAAAAATCGGAGGAGTTTGTAAAACAAGGCTCACAGCTGTATTCATGAAAAATATTTTCATCATATCACACCCTGAATTTCAGGAGCGGGAAGAAAATCTGATCAATGCCATTCTCGAGATTCCTGAAATCGTTTTCCACCTGCGAAAGCCCGGCCTTCCGGAACAGGAAACCAGAGACATTCTCAGGAAGATCAATCCGGGATTTCTGCCCCGGGTGGCGCTGCATTTTCATCAGGAAGTGCTTTCTCCTGAATTCGATCTCGTGCGCGTGCATTTTCCCGTCGAGAAAAGGAAAATTACCGGGAAGGTCGATCTTGAGCTTATGGCAGAACGCGGACTGATTCGTTCCACCTCCGTTCATTTCGATGCTGAAATTCCCGCCTGTGCCGCGGATTACGATTTTGTTTTTTACGGCCCTGTCTGGAATTCTATTTCCAAACCCGGGTACTACGGGAAAATACCCGATGTTAACCATTTCGATATGTCGGTACGAAAAAAGCTGGTGGGCATTGGAGGTGTAGTTCCTGAAAAATTTGAATTGCTGGCTGAGCTTGGATTTTTGAACGCCGGTATTTCAGGATGGATTTGGTCGGAACCCGAAAAAATTGAAGCGAAGAAAAAAATACTGGTTTCCTCATGGCACAAGCACGGCCTCTTGTCTTAAGCATCGGTGGCTTTGACCCCAGCGGAGGAGCCGGCATTGGAGCCGACCTTAAAACGTTTGAGAAACTGAAAGTGTATGGCTTGTCTGTGCTTACCGCCAATACGCTTCAGCATGAAGATAAGTTCATGGCTCCCGGCTTCGTGAATCAGGAAATGATTCTGAAACAGCTTTCCCTGATTTTGGAAAAACACCGGCCTGCGTATGTTAAAATTGGATTGATCGAAAACACAGGGGTTTTGAAAAGTGTATTAGGGGTTTTGAAAACGGCGGAACTTGAAAAGCGAATTATCTGGGATCCGGTTATGAAAGCCGGAGCCGGTTTTGATTTTCACGACCGTATGCCGGCAAAAGTTTTAAATGAGATCTTGCCCCTTCTGCTTGCCATTACTCCAAATTATGAGGAAGCAGCAAGGCTTGGAGATGGAAGTGAGCCTGAAAAGAATGCGGAAGAAATGGGAAAATATTGTGCCGTGATTTTAAAGGGCGGACATAATCCGACAACACCGGGTAAAGATTTTCTTTTTTACGGTGGGAACCGGTTTTCCTTCAATCCGGGAAATGGAAGGTTTCATTTTAAGCACGGCAGCGGTTGTGTTTTTGCGGCTGCACTGACAGCTTTTCTGGCCCGTGGCTTCACCCTTAACCGGGCGGTGCTCAGGGCCAAAAGATATACCGAAAAATTTTTGGCCTCCGCTCCCGAAAAATTAGGATTTCACTCATGAAGAAAGTAGTTCCGGAACTTCATTTTTTAACTCATCCTGCGCATACTCTTTCGCACAGCGAACAGGCTGCCAGGGTTTTGGCAGGTGGCCTCACCTGCATTCAGTTCCGGTGGAAGGGAAATCCTGAAGAGGGCAGGGAAGAGGGAAAGCGAATCAGGGAACTCTGCTACCAATACGGGGCTTGTTTTATTGTAAATGATCATCCCGGTCTTGCCCTTGAACTCGATGCCGACGGCCTTCACCTTGGGCAAACGGATATGCACCCGGCAAAAGCCAGGGAAATTTTAGGTCCGGATAAAATTATCGGACTCAGCACCCATACTAAAAACGAAATTATGAATGCCTTGAATGCTCCGGTGGATTACATTGGTCTTGGCCCGGTATTTCCCACCCGAACCAAAGAAACCGGTTATCCGGTACTGGGCAGGGAAGGGCTGCAATCGCTGACGGCTATGGCAAGTGTTCCGGTCATTGCCATTGGTGGCATTAATCTTGAAAATTTACCCGGACTGTTGAATTCGGGAATCCGGGGATTGGCCTTTACTTCTCTGCTTCTCGACCGGGAAAGTCCTGAAGAAGCCGCAGCTGAACTTATTCAAATGTGGAAAACAAATAAAATTGCTGAACATGCAAAAAGATAAATTAACCATAGGCGGATTTTCTTTTTCCTCAAGACTGTTTACCGGAACGGGAAAATTTTCCGGACCTGCCCTGATGGAAGAAGCATTGCTGGCAAGTGGTTCTGAACTTGTAACCGTTGCCATGAAGCGTTTTCGTCCGGGTGATGCACCGGATCCTATCGTTTCACATCTGAAACACGCTCACATTCGTATTTTACCGAACACTTCCGGAGTCCGGAATGCGGAGGAAGCTGTTTTTATATCGGAGCTGGCCCGCGAGGCGTTTCAGACGCCTCTCATAAAACTCGAAATTCACCCCGATCCTAAATACCTCATGCCCGATCCGGTGGAAACGCTCAAAGCGGCCGAAATTCTGGCTAAGGCAGGTTTTGTGGTGTTGCCCTATGTTCATGCCGATCCGGTTCTTTGCAAACGACTGGAAGAAGTGGGTGCCGCGGCGGTTATGCCCCTGGGCTCTCCCATCGGTTCTAACCGTGGATTAAAAACCCTGGATTTTCTGGAGATTATTATTGAACAGGCTAAAGTGCCTGTGGTGGTAGATGCCGGAATCGGAACGCCTTCGCATGCCGCACAAGCCATGGAACTGGGTGCCGATGCTGTTCTTGTGAACACGGCCATTGCCGTGGCCGGAGATCCTGTGGCCATGGCCCGTGCTTTTCGCTTGGGGGTTGAGGCAGGAAGAATGGCATTTCTGGCAGGTCGCGGACAAGTGCACCGGAATGCGGTTCCTACCTCACCGCTTGAATCTGTTATGAATGAACTAAACAAGTTCTGATGTTTTCGGAAGAACTGAAAAAATATGATTTTGATAGGGTAATGGCTTCTGTTCCTGAAATCCGGGATGAAGATGTGGAGAGGGTGTTGCTGAAATCAGGAAGAAAATCACCGGAAGATTTTTTGGTTCTTATTGCTCCGGCGGCCGGAAAGTACCTGGGTGAAATGGCGCTCAAAAGTCGTGAGATTACCCTTCGCCGATTCGGAAAAGCCTTGCAACTTTTTGCCCCTCTTTACCTTTCCAACGAATGCAAAAATATTTGCACCTATTGCGGTTTTTCCATGGATAATAAATTGCCCCGCCGCACACTCACACCTTCGGAAATTCTCAGGGAGGCCGATGCTGTAAAGGCCCTGGGTTTCGATCATGTGCTCCTGGTATCGGGTGAGGAAAATCACCGGGTGCATACAACATACTTTCTTGAGGCTGTCCGCCTGCTCCGCGAAAAATTTTCGCAGATTTCACTCGAGGTGCAACCTCTTGAGCAACCTGAATATGCCGAACTGGTTAAGGAAGGCATGTTTGGTGTTTTGGTATATCAGGAAACCTATAATAAAAAGGTATATGGGCATTTTCATCCCAAAGGCAAAAAATCAAATTTTGATTTTCGGGTTAATACACCCGACCGGATAGGAATGGCCGGAGCTAAAAAAACGGGACTTGGAGTTTTGCTGGGTTTGTCGGACTGGAGAACGGATTCGTATTTTGCCGCACTTCACCTGCAATACCTGGAAAAAAAATACTGGCAAACACGCTACAGTATTTCCCTGCCCCGTTTGCGACCGATTGATACGGAGTCTGGCAGGGTTGACTCGGTGGGAGGCGGTTTTATTTCCGACCGGGAACTACTTCAGTTGATTTTTGCCTGGCGTATTTTTAACGAAGAACTGGAAATTTCCATCAGTACCAGAGAATCCCAAATGATGCGGGATTTTTTAATCGGGATGGGACCCACCAGTTTTTCAGCAGGTTCAAAAACAAATCCGGGCGGGTATGCCGTTGAACCGGAAACCCTGGAGCAGTTTTCCATCGATGATCAGCGATCGCCGGAGGAATTTGCGCAACGAATAATTGAAAAAGGTTTTGATCCCGTTTGGAAAGACTGGCACCCAACGGCTGAACACCATCTCTATCCGGTATAATGCAGGATGTTTGATTCCAGTACCTGAGCCGGCAGATTATTGCTCAGGAAAATTTCATATTTCCAGGATATTACCGCATGTTTTTTTTCCGCATTCAGCTTTATGTCGGTAATGCTAACCTTGCAGTGCATCTCATCCCTGGTTCCTACCGGATTTAAAAACTTCCAGGAGTTTATTTCTAATCCGGCAATAACGGTCTTTCCAAACAGAGGTATCCAGCGATACACGTGAAAATAATTAAAGGGCTGGGCGCCGCTTGAAATCAATCTTCCAAAGCGACTTTCTTTTCCGGCATGGGGGTCGGTATGAAAAGGAAGCGGGTCGAATTGTTTTGCAAATTCCGTTATCTCCTCCTCCGAAAAAGTATGAGACCCCAGCGAAACCGAATATCCCTTACCGTATTTTTTTACATCAAAAACTTCGTAGGCCATATTACTTGACACCGTGCATCATTTTGCCCAGCTTTTTGGCAAACAACAAAAGGATAACTGATGCAACGAAGGAGCTGATGACAAAAATGGTAAAGAAGTTTGCCATGCTTTCTTCCTCAGCAATGGATTCCATAAATCCTGCAATGGCACCCCCGATATAATTCGCCAGCGATGAAGCCAGGAACCATACACCAAACATAAGTCCCACCAGTTTTTTGGGACTCAGTTTGCTCACCGTGGACAAGCCTACCGGTGATAAACAAAGTTCTCCAATGGTATGGAAGAGGTAAGCCAGGAAGAGCCAGGTCATATTTACATCGGCATAGCGTGCGCCTTTTGCAATTCCTGCGGATCCCACCACAAGCATAACAAAGCCAAGGCCCAGGAAAAATAATCCAAAAGAAAACTTCACCGGACTGTTGGGCTCGCGGTTTCTCTTACCCAGGAATACCCAGAGCATGGAGAATAAGGGAGCCAGCGTGAATATTAAAAAGGCATTTACCGATTGGAACCAGGAGGCAGGTACAATAAATCCGGGTTGTTCCACATCGAGGGTAGCAAAACGATATTGGCTTCCCGAAAGAATCATTTTGGGTACGCTTTTCAGAGTAGCCATAAGGTCGGGATCCAACCCCTCTTTGGGAACTATATTCCGCGAGCTGGTAATGTAATTTTTAATGGGAACAACCGAATCGCCAACAGACACCTTCATAGTGTCGAAGGCGGCACTGAGTTCTGCATGATTTTTTCCTTTGTTGATTTTGTCGGTGACAAAACTCATGGCTTTCTTCAGGGCCACGGTATCGGAACTTGTGGTTCCGGCCGATTTAAATTCGTTGATGGCCAGAGTGTCGGATAAAAAGCGGTCGGTGTATCTTTCGGCATAGAGGTTCATGGATGAACCGGCCTGCTCGAAGGAAAGCCAGAAAAATACGCTGAAGAAGGCAAGCACAAAAACAACGGAAATTCTTTGTTTTTCAACGCCTGAAAGGGGTGCTTCGGTCTCAGCATCAAGGGCATCAACTCCGGCAACCTTTTTGGCTGGTTTCAGTCCTACCGTGCCCAGATACTTTTGTCCTAGCAAAAACTGGATAAGACCCAGGCACATGCCGATACCGGCGGCACCAAAACCCCAATGCCATCCGAAATTCGGATTTTCACCCAGGTATCCGCAGGTGAGGGTTCCCAGAAAGGCTCCCACATTAATACCCATATAGAAAATGGTATATCCGGCATCTTTTAGTTTGCTGCCATCGGGATACAACTGCCCAACCATTGAGGAAATATTCGGTTTGAACATCCCGTTTCCGCAAATCAACAATCCCAGACCGAGGTAAAAGAAGGGCAATCCTTCAAGGGCAAGGGAGCCGTGACCCAGGGCCATGATAATACCTCCCAATAAAACTGAATTTCTGAATCCTAAATATTTATCGGCAATCCAACCCCCGATCAGGGGCGTGAGGTAAACAAGTCCGGTATAAATGCCATAAAGCTGCCCGGCATCTTTATTATCCCAGCCCAGACCACCCCGCTGCGATTCGGCCATCAGATACAGCATAAGCAGGGCCCGCATTCCGTAGTAACTGAAGCGTTCCCACATTTCGGTGAAAAACAGAATGTATAAACCGGCCGGGTGTCTCTCTTTTATTTCCATGTGAGCTTAAGTTGTTATGGGCTGTGAAATTAGGAATTTTTTTTATCTCGGTTTTTAGTGTTTGGGCGCGTTGATTTCCAGCACCTGTTCCTCTGTTTTCCGCGAGGCCAGATCGGTGAGCTTTACCCGGTATTTTCCGGGAAGAAGGTATAAAACAGTTGAAGTTTCTTCTCCCGGGCTCTTTTGAATTTTCATTTTTTCCAGGTAGGCGCTTTTGAAGGCGTCGCCGACGGATAAGTCATAGGTTAAAAAGTTAAGGCCCTTTACCGTGGTATTTGTGCCTGAACTAACCACAAGGCCGCTGTCGTTCACTACCTCCCAGGACAGTGTGGTGTTGATTTTGGTGTAATAGGGAATTTTCACTTCAGGTTTTTTGGGTTCGGTATAGGCATTTCTTTTTTTGCCCCAGTCGGACTGGTGTTTTGTACCCGGAATTTTGAAGGCGTGCAGGTCTTTGGCCAACACGCTGTCAACCATTTCCTGAAGTAAATCTGTTTTTGCTTTGTAAATACTGCGTCCGTGTGTTCCGGCTATCAGCTCTTTGTCGCGGGGATGAATGGCAATGTCGTGCACGGCTACGGGAGGCATTTGTTTTCCAAAACCCATATAGGATTTGCCCCTGTCGAGGGATACATACAATCCGTTATCGGTTCCCACATATAAGAGGTTTGGATTAATGGGGTCTTCTTTAATTACATTCACGGGCTCAAGCGGGAGGTTAGAAGTGACGCTTTTCCAGGTGTTGCCGTAATCTTCCGAAACATATACCAGAGCCTGGAAATTATCCCAGCGGTATCCGTTCAGGGAAACATAAACCCTGCTTTCCTGATGTGCGGAGGCCCAGACACGGGAAACCCAGTAATTCTGGGGAAGACTCTGCCCGATTTTTTTCCAGGTATAACCTCCATCCATACTAACATGAATGAGGCCATCATCACTGCCGGTATAAATCAATCCAAACCGCAAAGGCGATTCATGGATGGTGGTCAGCGTGCCGTAACTTACATCTCCCTTTTTTCCTCCCTGCGTAAGGTCGCCAGATAAAGCCTGAAACTCTTCTCCCTTGTTAAAGGAACGGTGAAACCGGTTCGAACCTAAATACAATATATCCGGATTGTGAACACTGAGCCAGATGGGCGTTTGCCAGTTAAAACGAAGCGGCCTTTCGCCAAGGTCGTGTTTCGGACTTATATAATCGGTTTTTCCGCTGGTTTTGTCTATGCGGAAATAATTTCCAAACTGAAAACCGGTGTAAACCGTATTGTTGTCTCTGGGGTCTATCATCACCTGCATACCATCGCCACCCATGATATTTTTGTAGGGATATTCTCCTTCCTGATGCCAGGCGGTTGAAAATTTATATCCGGAAGGACCAACCCAGACTCCGTTGTCCTGCAAGCCGCCGTAAACGGAATAGGGTTTTGCGTAATCATAATTTACGGCATAAAACTGACCTACGGGAATGCTGTTGCACTTGATCCAGTTTTCTCCGTCGTCATAGCTGATGTTCAGCCCGCCGTCGTTTCCGCAAATTAAATGTCCTGATTTGTTCGGATTAACCCATAGAGCATGGTAATCGACATGGGTGTTGTCGGTGGTAAGGGAGGTGAATGTTTTTCCTCCGTCGGCGGATTTCAGACAGACAAAGCCGAGTAAATAAATTTTTCCAGGATTGTCTTCCGAAATACGAATGTTGCCGAAATAATAGCCATAGGTATAATACATCCCATCAATACTTCCTTCATGGGTTTTTTTCCAGGAATTTCCCGCGTCGGTAGAAACATAAAGCTCGGCTCCGGTAACTTCCGTGTCGAAAAGCAAGCTGTTGGCATCTTCCAGGTATTCGGTAAGAGCCAGGGGTTTAATTTTTCCATCCGCCACCATTTTTTTAACTTTCTCAGCAGAATATTTTTCAGGAAAATCATTTTTCCTCAGAAAGGTTTCGAGGTCTTTGTTATCCAGTTTCGCAAAATCGGCAGGGTTCATGGTCCGGAAATTTTCTTTGCTGAGTTTAGCTCCGGTATCTTTTGGTTTTGGTTTTCCGGGAAACTGATTGTCAAGAAAGGCATATATTTTTCCCGCCTTTGTCATGGCAAGTCCGATTCTTCCAACGCCCTCTCCGTTGGGAAAGCCACTGCCTTCTTTGGAAACAAGGGTCCAGGATTCACCGCCGTCGGTGCTTTTGTAAATGCCCGAGGTTTTTCCGGCTTCTTCAAAATTCCAGGCCCTCCGGGTGCGGTACCAGGCGGAGGCGTAAAGCACATCGGGATTGGAAGGGTCAACCACCAGATCAATCACGCCGGTATTTTCATCAATAAAAAGGGTTTTCTTCCAGGTTTTTCCTCCATCAGCAGATTTGAAAACCCCGCGTTCTTTGTTCATGCTGTACAAATGCCCGATGGTAGCTACCCATACCACATTCGGGTTTTTCGGATGAATTACGATACGGCTGATGTGATGTGTTTCTTCCAGGCCGCTATACCCCCAAGTTTTTCCCCCGTCAGAGGATTTGTATAAACCAAAGCCGGAATAAGAAGAACGGCTGGAATTGTTTTCCCCGGTTCCGGCATACAGGGTTCGGGTGTTCCAGTCGCAGGCAATGTCGCCAATAGTTATGGTGGGCATACTGTCGAAAACAGGTGTGAAGGTGGTGCCGTTATTTTTGGTTTCCCAGATTCCGCCGGAAGCGTAAGCCACAAAAAAATGCGTGGGGTCGGCCGGGTTAACTTCCATATCCACAACCCTTCCGCTCATTATGGTGGGACCAATATTGGTAAAGGGAAGATTTTTTACGAGGGAGTTTTCATTGATTTCCTTTTTTCTCTTTTCTCCAATTTCCCTTTCATTCTGAGGCGTAAAGGGCACGGGGTTTACCTGGGAAGCCAGGTTCAAAAAAGTCATCAATAAAACAAGGGGAAAAAAGAGCTTCATGTTTTTTTTTGCTAAAATAACAAAATCGTTAGGGTTCATGGGGTTCTTACCCACAAACTTTCCTTATGGCATTCCACACTGATTTTTTCGCCGGTATTCAGGGGTTCTCCATCAACATGGGCCGGCCCGCCAGGATGTTGGATTTCCAGTTTTTCAAAGGGAAAGCTCCGGTATCCGTCCTGTTTTTCAAGTTTTCCCTTAAATAAGGCCCTGAGCATCCCGGGAACACGGTAAACGGGAAGAGGAGATACGATACAACACTCCAATTGCCCGTCGCTCACATCGGATTTTGGCGAAATAATGGCATTGTTGCCAAACTGGGAACTGTTGGCGAAGGTTATCAGCAAAGCCTGATAGGTTTTGTCGCCTATTTGATACCTGCGGGCTTTGTAGCGGGGAAATTCTTTCAGGAAAACCCGTGCATAGGATGAAAACCCTCTTTTCCCAAACCGGGCGAAGGAATCTGCTATATGGGCATCGAGTCCGAGGCCGGCAATGCCCGCAAAAAAAGTCCCATTCAAAGTGCCGGTGTCAATCCGTTTGTTTTTTCCGGTAAAAATTATGTCGAGTGCTTTGGTGGGATCCATGGAAATTCCAAGATGCCGGGCAAGTCCGTTCCCCGATCCGGCAGGGAGTATCCCCAATACCAGGGCCGTGTTTTTTAGTCCCTTGCCTGCTTCGTTTACCGAGCCGTCGCCTCCCACAGCCACAACTACATTGTAACCTTTTCCTGCTGCTTCCCGGGCCAAAGTTGTAGCGTGTCCGGGCCCGGTGGTATAAGCCAGATCAAAAGACCGGCCATTCCAGGTTTTTGCTTCCAGCAGGGAAAGAATCTTTCTTTTTTTTCCCGTTCCGGATTTTGGATTTACAATAAACAAAATCCGTTCGCTCATGGTTGTTTTCCTTCTAAGGTCAGTTCGTTTCGCAGCATGCGCCGGTTAAAAACCTGAATGCAGGAAAGAAGATACTTTTTATAGTCGGCATCTGACATTCCGGAACCGGTGAATTTTTCCTCAGGATTTCGAATCCAGGTTTCCTCAAAAAAGGTGCTGCCGTTAAAGTGAATTATTTTTTCAGGTGTTTGAATTTCGTAAGAACCATTTCTGAAAAAAACCGGACCCGGACGGGTAGTCGAAAATACATCATGGCCGAAAGCCAGATATTTTCCCGGATACTTCAACAATCCAAGAAGGGTAGGTAGAATGTCGGTTTGTTGGAAAAATCCCGAATAATACGCCCCCGTGTCTGATGCGGGTGAATAAAAGAGCAGGGGAATCCTGTCGCGGTTGCCGGGGTTGAGGTAATAATTATTTTCGGTGGGACCGGTATGGTCGGCACAGATAACAAAAAGAGTATTGCTGAACCAGGATTGGGCTTTGGCAAGCTTGAAAAACCGGGAAAGGGAATAGTCGGTATATAAAATACACTTTTTCAGGTCTGAAATTTCCCCGGCCGGAAGTCCGTTTAATTTTCCTGCCGGCAAGGGCAGTTTACTGAAATCGGATGGCAGGGAGTAAGGGTGGTGGGAACTCAGGGTGAAAATTCCGCTCACAAACGGCGTGTCGAGTTTTGAGATTTCGCCGACCGAAAATTCCAGAAATGGAAGGTCGCGAATGCCCCAATGTCCGTCGAAATCTTCATTCCGGGGATAGTCTTCTTTTCCATAATAGCGATCGAATCCTGCGCTTTTGCAATAAGCATCGAAACCCATGCTGCCTTTTTCGGCCCCGTGGAAAAAAGCGGAACTATAGCCCGACTTTTTTAATAATTGGGGCAGGGCTTCAATGCGGTTTCCGGCATAAGGCGAGGTTATAAAAGGTTCATCCATCCAGGGTGGGAGGGAAGAAAATATAGCAGGCAGGGCTTCTATTGAGCGGGTTCCTGCGGCATATGCCTGTGAAAAGAAAAGACTCTTGCCCGACAAAGAATCCAGAAAAGGGGTAAAGCTTTCCTTAGATCCTGCACCGGTATATTCGAGAGAAAAACTTTCAAGAATAATAACCACAATATTTTTGCGCTGGAATTTTCCATCGGGCATTGGAGTTTTAATAACTCCGGCCAAGGAATCGGCTCCGGCATCGGATAAATAGCTTTTTTCTTCCAGAGACGAAACTCCGGCCGACTTCATCAGCGTGAAGGGCGTGTTAAGCACCAGGGCTGAATACCGCGGATTGCACCAGGAACCTGCATCAATAATATGAATGGGTTTGAGCCTGAATCCTCCCCGGTAAACAAAAAGGGAAAGTGCGAAGAAGGCAAGGGTCATAATAATGGATACTGAAACCTGCCGGGTTCCGGATTCGGTTTCTGCAGGGAACCGGCTGCGAAATTCAAAGAGAATGAGCAGAACCAGGAAAGCAAAAAACAACAAGGCCAGATACCAGTAGTCTATGATCGCCTCACCCAGAAATCCCGACAAACCGGCGCGGTTCCCTAAAAAAGAAAAAATATCGAATGTGGATCTTCGGCCCACATATTCATACCAGCCTGCATCCATCAGGTTCAGGAAAAGCAGAAGCGCATTGGTTCCCACAAAAAGTACCGAAAGAAAAATACGATAGGCTTTGAACCGGAACAAGGGAAAGGGAAATAAAGCCAATAACAAAAAGGGGAAATTCATAGCCAGCAATGCCGACAAATCGAAAATGGCACCGCCGGTGAAAACTTCTATTCCGCAGGAAAAACTCAGTCCCCGGAAATGAGGAAAATTGAGCAGGAGAAATACCACCCGGCAAATTTGAAAAAGCAGGAAAACAAGGATGAGCCGTTGTAAAACTGAATATGCCCGACGCCGGAAAATTTCCACGGGACAAATTTACGTTTTATGTATGGATCCCGGCTATTTGATTTCGAAGGTCACCGGCATGGTAAACTGGCAGTGAACCTGTTTCCCAAGGTGAACGGCAGGTTTCCAAACGGGCATGGATTTGATTACCCGCAGGGCCTCGATTCCGTACTCAGGCTTTCCCGGAACACCCTGGCTTATTCTGGGATCGGCAACGCTGCCATTTTTGTCGATAATGAAGCAAACGGTAATGGTATGGGAACCTTTGTTTCCCTTGGGAATAATCAGACTCCGATCGAAAAAGGCAAGCAGGGAATCTTTTCCACCCGGAAACTCAGGCTGAAACTGAACTCTTTTGTAAACCTTTTCCCCACGATAAGTAATAACACTGTCGCGACCGGTGAATTTGTTTTGTCCGCTCAGGAAAAAAAAGGAAAATAAAAAAGAAGCAAAAATTGCTGCGTGCCGGCCGAATAGCATGTCCCAAATGTAAGCACCGGATTTGATAATCCCGAATATTTTTTTTACCATTAATAAATCATGAAAACCTTCTAAACAGTTTTAGGTTGGACTGTTGATAAAAAATTAAATTTGCAGAAAAAAAATATGCTTGTTTCCTGGCGAAAAACCGAACCTCAAACTCCCTTTTCCATAAAGAATATTCCCTTTGGAATGGGTGAAATCAAAGGGAAAAATCCGGTAGTTGTTACGCGCATTGCCGATGAGGTAATTGATTTAGATGCCCTGCATCAATTGGGCTATTTTGAATCCATAAGGCTTCCTGAGGGTATTTTTAATTCCCAAACCCTCAATCCCTTTATTGCCTTGGGAAAGGAGATAACCGGGAAAGTCAGAAACCGGATTATTGATTTACTTTCCGACAGAAACGAAGAATTGAAAAAGGAATCGGCCCATCACAGCCGGGTGTTTTTTCCGGTTTCCGACGTAACCATGGTAATGCCGGTTGAAGTGGGCGACTATACTGACTTTTATTCCAGCATCCAGCATGCCACCAATGTTGGCAAAATGTTCCGCGATCCGGAAAATGCATTGCTGCCTAACTGGAAACATCTTCCGGTAGGATATCACGGACGATCCGGAACTATTTTTTGCAGTGGCCATTCGTTTCACAGGCCCCAGGGACAAATGAAACCACCTGATGCAGAAAAACCTGTTTTTGGACCCACTCGCCTGCTTGACTTTGAATTGGAAATGGCTTTTGTGGTTGGAAAAAACACCCAACCCGGACAATCGGTTTCGGTAAATGAGGCCCCTGAATATATTTTCGGGATGGTGTTATTCAACGACTGGAGTGCCCGCGATATTCAGGCCTGGGAATATGTACCTCTGGGCCCATTCCTCGGGAAAAATTTTGCCTCTACCATAAGTCCATGGGTTGTAACCATGGACGCTCTGGAGCCTTTCCGGGTTTCAGGCCCGGTGCAGGATCCCGAAGTATTACCTTACCTGAAGGGAAATCTGAGAAATATTAATATCGATCTGGAAGTTTTCATTCGACCGAAAGATGATGTGGAATACCGGGTTTGTGCCAGTAATTTTAAATATATGTACTGGACCATGGAGCAACAACTGGCGCACCATACGGTAAACGGCTGTATGATACGCGTGGGTGATATGATGGCATCGGGTACCATCAGTGGAGAAAATCCCGATTCGTTTGGAAGCATGCTTGAATTAACCTGGCGGGGTTCACGACCCCTGAAGCTTGGAGATCACGAACGAAAATTCATTAACGATTTCGACGAGGTAATCCTTCGGGGCTATGCAGGGGGAAAAGAGTCGGGTGTGGGCTTCGGGGAAGCCGTGGCTTTGGTGCTGCCGGCAAAATAAAAAACATCAGGGACTGAAAACTTCGGAAGGGTAGGGGAAGGTGTAATTTCCCGCTTCAATTTTTGCGAATATAATTTCACGGATGGGTTTGTTTTCGGTTCTGCTCTCGAGCCAGGAGAAATAATCAAACCAGGCCAGGCCTCTGTCAATCGGATTGTTTTTAAAGGCAAATTCCAGGTTGTTTAGGGCATTGTTGAATAAATCGGGAGCTCCCGACTTATTTTTCCGGGTGCCTGCTAAATCCCAGAACAGGGATAATAAAATTTCCACGGCCTCGGATCGCGCGATTTCGGCCTGACAAAACCGGCGCATCTGTTTTATCCGGGGTTTGATAAGTTCCATTTTTCCGGATTCAAAGAATACCACAAGGCTTAAAAGATTTGCTTCGTGAAAAATCTCTCCACCGGCATCGGGACCGGAATTAATAATCAGGTTGAGAAATTTGTTTGCCCTGATAAAATCTTCATACACCAAGGAAACACGGGCCATATTAAAAAGAAAACCGGCCCTGCGGCCCGTGAGGGTATATTTGCCAAAACCTGCAAATTCGTTTTCCAGTTCTCTCAGACTTACCTGGGGATTTTGGGTTGGGTGGCAGGAAAGAAGTTCGTATAAAATCACGGAAGTTTTGGCCCTGAAAAGATGCCATTGAAATTCACGGGTGTTGTGAGGCGAATTGCTGTAGGTTTCGCCGATGGAAAATAATTTAAGCCGCAATTCTTCATAGCGTTCGTCGCGCTTTCCAAGTCGAATGGCAAGCAGTAAATGATTGGTTAACACCGCCACATAACGGCGCAGCCGGTCACGGATAAAAAATTCATGTTCCTGATACCAGTCTATATGTTGCCCGGAAAAAGTAAAAGCCTGTTCCAGGTCGCCCAAAAGATGGTAAAAGTGAGAGCAGTTCTGGAAATAATACTCACGGCTGTCGAATCCGTGGAGTTCTCCGGGATTCGAAATGCTTTCCTTGAAAATTTCAATGAGTTTTTGGCGTTCGGTTTCGTTTTGGGGCAAGCCGAAAGCATTTAATCGTGTTGAAACCCGGGCTGCGTTTTCCCAATTGGAATTTAGCTCGCCCAATTGTTCCTGGGCCAAACGGAATTGGTTTGAATGTTCATCTATCAATTCGGAAAAATCCTGGTTTCCGGACAAATAGTTAAGGTATTTTTTTTCCAGCTCCAGCAACTCCGGCCAGAAATGAGGTTGTTCATAAATCTCAATGAGTTCCCTTACTGCGGTTAAAATTTTGTTGGCCTGAACCGGGAGGCCCTTGGCGAATAAAATTTCGGCCGATTCCAGTTTCGATCGGATTTCACCACCTATGGTTTTGTTCTTGTGAAACTCAGCCAGCGACCGCAAAATTAGTTCGTACAGATAGTTTTTGATGCGGTGAAGCTGTTTTGCAAATTTTTCATTCGCAAATTTCTCGAGGATGGCATCCTCGTCGTAATCCTTTTGGGCGTCCATGGCATCAAACAGACGCAGGTAATTATTTTCCGGCCCGATAATGTGGCGCTGGGAAAACAAGGTAAAATGCCTTTTTTCCGGACCCGTCATCGATTTGATTAGGTCGAATACCAGCGAGGATTTTTCACGCTTTCGTTGGGATGTTATGGATTCTGGCTTCACGGCGGGGGAGTTTCTGAGCCCCGGGAAATTTTATCCCAGGCCTTTTTTTTGTAATCGTCTCGCGTCATACCTTTTTGATCTCTTTCACAGGCATCGCAAAAATCTTGAATCTGGCGACTTTGAAAACCGCACCAGGAGCAAGTGTAAAACCCCGCCTCCTGAATTTTCCGGCCCCTGAGGGTAACCAGAACAGCAATCACACATCCGAAAAAGGCGAAGAAACCTGCCGTAGCCAGGATTTTGGGTTTCAGAAACAAAACCGAATTTAAAACCCCATCATGCACCGGGTCGCCTAAAAAGATTAAACCCAGAGGAATATACTCGTCTCCGTACCGGGCAAAAAGCACGTATCCCATCAGAAAACCCAGAAAACCGGAGGCAACGGTCAGCAACGTGATGAGGAGAAAATTCCGCATGACTACGAATTTAATATTTCCCTCGGATTAAAGGACACCCTGAAGGGGCATTTTCAACCCTTTTATGTTTGTACCTTTGCCACTCATGCTGAGAATTTTATATCTGCTTTGTTTCATAGAAGGGGCTTCCGTAATGGCCGCCGAATTAATCGGCGCTAAAATGCTCGCACCTCACTTCGGTTCTTCGCTTCCCGTATGGGCCGCAGTCATGGCAATTACACTGGGAGGTCTTGCACTCGGTTATTTCGCAGGTGGCATGGTGCCGCCAAGGTTCAGAACCTTTAAAGGGGTACTGGCCGTGTTGCTCATAGCCGCTGTATTTATGGCTTTTATGCCACTTCTGTCGAAAGCCGCCATTGGTCTTTTCGGATATTTTTCACTCTATGTTTCCATTGTAATCTGTACCCTTACATTTCTTTTTCCACCCGTTTTTCTCATGGGAATGGTATCGCCCCTGCTTGTTTCCGTATTGGCGGGTGAAGGAAAAGAAGCAGGAAAAACAGCCGGTACCGTTTATGCACTTTCTACAACCGGCGGAATAATTTCCACCCTCTTAACGGGTTTTTACCTTATCCCCGAATTTGGCCTTTCTCACCCCTGTACCGGTTTTGCTCTCACCCTGGGCATCCTCCCTGCCTTTATCCTTGGAAAATCTTTCCTGTTTCCAACCCTGCTCCTGGCAGGTATTTCATCCTACACGGTGTACCGGGAATTTAATCCCCCGGTTATTCCCTCTTATCCCGTTCCCTACCTTAGTGAAGGACTTCTCGGTCAGGTAATGGTGGTTGACCATCCGGGAGCCGACAGTGCCGGTAACATTACAGGATATTTCCGTACCCTCTATGTGAACCGGATTACACAAGCCCAGTGGAATCCTGAAACCGATTCGGCAGGAAATTACAGCTACATCGATCAGATAATGGGCATACTCCATAATGAAGGAAATGGAAAATCGGCTCTGGTTCTTGGATTGGGCGGAGGAGGTCTTGCAAATGCCCTGCATGCTGCCGGCTTTGCCGTTCGGGTTACTGAACTTGATAAAAGAATTGAATTCGTTGCCCGGAAATACTTTGATCTCAATCCTGAAATTCAGGTTGATGTGGACGATGCCCGAAGGTCATGGAAAATGAATGACCGAAAATTCGATGTCATTGTGCTAGATCTTTTTAAAGGCGAAGAAATCCCGGGACATTGTTTTACCCGGGAAGCATTTTCAGAATTGAAAGAGAAACTAAATCCCGGAGGATTAATATTTATCAATACCACAGGGTATTGGGCCGGTAACAAGGGCGCAGGATCAAGAGCGCTTGCAAAAACCCTGCTCCATTCCGGTTTTCAGGTTGAAGTATTGCCCACGCATGAAATCGAGGATTGGAGAAACCTGGTTTTTGCCGCTGCGCTACCCGGAAGCCCCCTTATGGAAAAGGTAATCGCGGCCTGGGAGGGTAAAACCCTCGACTCAGGGCCAGAAAGCCTGGGAGATGTTCCGGTTCTTACCGATGATAAACCCGTGCTTGAAAAGTTGAATATGGAATCCTTTCTGGCCTGGAGAGCCCTGAGCATCAGGTTTTTCGGGATTGAGAACAAGAAGGGAAGGTTTTATCCCCTATATAGATAAATTTGTTTTTTTGTGATAAAATTTGTTTCTTTGCAGCCCTGTTTTTTAAAGGAAAAATTATTTAATTGAATTGTCATGTCGAGAATTTGTCAGATAACCGGTAAGAAAATGATGGTAGGAAATTCAGTTTCCCATGCCAACAATAAAACCAAGCGCACCTTCAACCCAAACCTGCAGGTAAAACGCTTTTTCCTTCCTGAAGAAAACCGTTGGGTTACCCTCAAGGTTTCTACTTCCGGCATTCGTACCATTAATAAAATCGGCATCAGTGCTGCCCTTAAAGAGGCTGAAAAAAACGGGTTTTATACCCGTAAAGGCTGATTCTCACCTAAAAATGTTTTAAATGCTGTTACCTTTGTAGCAGCATTTTTTTTTGATGACCCGTCCGATTTTTCTTTTCCTTTTTTTGTTGCCGTTCCTGGGAACCGCGCAACGAAATCCTGCCTTGTACGATACCGACTGGCCGGGAAAGGAATTTCATAAGGGCAGGAGGGAAGCTCTGAGGGAACTTTTACCCAAAGGTGCCGTGGCCGTATTTTTTTCGGCCCCTGAGCAGAAAAGGTCTAACGATGTGTATTATCTCTACCATCAGGATCCCGATTTCTTTTACCTCACCGGTTTGCGCGAGCCCAATGCCTGCCTTATTTTGTTCAAGGACTTTCAGGATATTGGAGGTCAATCCGTAGGCGAAGTGCTTTTCATGCAGGGTAAGAACCCTTTTATGGAACGGTGGACGGGCGTAAGAATGGGAACCGACAGCGCCAAAGTTTTCCTGGGTATAAACGCCGTAAAAACCGGACAGGATTTTCCGGACTTCAAAATCGACTTTTCCAAATTTTCAAAGGTGCTTTGGCAGAACAAATTTCCCGGCCTGGAAGACGATCCCGCCGATCGTGGCGATTTGTTCAGCCTGGTTAAACACTTCCGCATTAAAACCGAGATCAGCGGAGCTAAAGTAGATTCCCTTAACCTGCGCCATCTTATGGCCGAATTGCGGGAAATCAAAACCCCCGAAGAGCTTGTTTTGCTGAGGAAAGCCATAAAGATTACCTGCGATGCCTTAAGGGAGCTTATGAAAGCCCTTGAAGGAGGCTGGACTGAATATCAGGCTCAGGCATTGGTTGAATATTTGTTCCGTAAGAACGGGGCCGAATATCCCGGATATCCATCCATTGTGGGAGGAGGCGAAAATTCCTGCATCCTGCACTACAATACCAACCGAAAACGCCTCGTGAAAAATGATTTGCTGGTGGTCGACGCGGGCGCAGAATATCATATGTACACTGCCGATGTAACCCGAACCCTCCCGGTAAACGGGAAATTTACCCCTGAGCAAAAAATCATCTACAATATAGTCCTTGAAGCCCAGAATGCAGGCATAAAAGCCAGTAAGGCCGGTAACGATTTTCGTGAACCCCATAAAGTGGCTTTCGACATTATTGCCAACCGGCTTCTGGAACTGGGAATAATCAAGGAAAAAACCCAGGCCCTGCGGTATTTTTTTCACGGTACAAGTCACTACCTTGGACTGGATGTGCACGATCCCGGGCTTTATGGAAAACTTCAGCCAAACAGTGTAATTACTGTAGAACCAGGTATTTATATTGCTGCAGGATCTGATTGCGACCCCAAATGGTGGAACATCGGCGTGCGGATTGAAGACGATGTATTGATTACCGCCGGTGAACCGGAAGTGCTTTCCTCTTTTGTGCCCAAAACTATAGAGGAAATTGAAAAACTCATGAAAGAAGAAAGCCTTTTCAACCTCATCCGATGAACTTTTTGGCCTCTTAAGGTGTCTTTCAAAAAAAGTTTATCTCATGAAAGTTCTTTTATCCTTTTTTCTGCTCCTCTCCGGCAGTCTGCTTATTAAGGGGCAAAACTCAATTACCGTATGGTACAGCATGGGTCCTACCTCGGGATGCAATGGTGTTATGGCTATTTCAAATACCCAGTATCAGGCTTGTATCAATCCGCCCCCTGCAACCTATAATTTTAATCCTCCGGGTTGCGGAACAATGACCGGTTCTTATATCGCAGGGGATACTTTTTTCATTCCTCTTTGTCAGTTGCCCTGTACCCTTTACACCATCAATGGAAATGGTGGCTCCTGTACGGCCGGGGTGGGAACCGTGGGACAAATTTCGCCGGATGTTTCCGGAAAGGGTCCCTATTTAGACCCCTTTACGGGAAATCTGGTTACATCATCCGGGGCTGGATCAGGCCCTCTGGCCATTTTCCGCATCAGTGGCGAAAGGGTATTTTTCCTTCCCTCCCTTCCCGGGGGATCAACCCAAATAAATACGGGGTTCCCACCGGGAATTTACATCCTGTCATATGTAAATGAGAGACAAGAGCTTGTAACGGGGAAATACCTTGTTTTGGGCCAATAATTGATAATTTTTTTCGGCCCGGGGCATTTTTTTTATATCTTTGCATCCCTGAAAAATTAAAAATCATGGCAAGGAAAGGAAACAGGATCCAGGTAATTCTGGAATGTACCGAGCATAAGACCTCCGGAATGCCCGGCACATCAAGGTATATTACTACCAAAAACAAGAAAAATACTCCGGACAGGATCGAAAAAAGAAAATACAACCCGATCCTGAAAAAAGTAACCGTTCACAAGGAAATTAAATAATCCAAGGTCATGGCTAAGAAAGTAGTTGCTACACTGAAATCCGGAAAAGGAAAAGACTTTACCAAGGTTATTAAAATGGTTAAGTCGCCTAAAACCGGTGCTTATGTTTTTAAAGAGGAAGTGGTTCACAACGACCACATCAAGGATTTTCTCGGTCAGAAATAATCCTCAATAAATTTTGCTAAAGCTTCCTCTGACCGGGGAAGCTTTTTGTTTTTATTAAAAGGGTTTATGGGACTATTCGGACTATTCGGAAAAGATAAAAAATCGAACTTGTCGAAAGGGCTTTTCTCGACCCGGGAAAACCTGTTTCAGCGCATTACCGGCGCCCTGCTGGGGAAAGCCACCCTCGACGAAGAAGCCCTCGAACAACTGGAGGAAATTCTGATATCGGCCGACATTGGAGTGGAAACATCTCTGTCGGTGCTGGAAAGCCTTCGCGTGAGGGTTAGGGAAGAAAAAAAGGGAATTCCCTCCGATAAAGTAATGGACCTTCTGAGTGAAGAAATAAAAAACCGCCTGTCGGTTTCCGGAAATGAAAGCGAATGGAAGATTGAAAAAGGGAAGGGACCCTTTGTCATCATGGTAGTGTGCGTAAATGGTGTAGGAAAAACCACTACCATAGGTAAGCTTGCTCATCAGTTTTCAGGTCAGGGTTACTCAGTAATATTGGGTGCCGCTGACACTTTCCGTGCTGCCGCCACGGAACAGCTGAAGGTATGGGGCACCCGGGCCGGCGTTCCTGTAGTAAGTCAGAAAATGGGGGCAGATCCCGCCTCCGTAGCATTCGATACTGTTTCTTCCGCCAAAGCAAAAGGTGCAGATATTGCCATTATCGATACCGCAGGCCGTTTGCATAATAAAGCCGGACTCATGGAAGAATTGTCTAAGATTAAACGGGTTATGACTAAAGTAATTCCGGAAGCACCGCATCAGGTATTGCTTGTTCTTGACGGCTCAACCGGGCAAAATGCCCTCAATCAATGCCGTGAATTTTTGCAGGCTACAGAAGTTACTTCCCTTGCTATCACCAAACTCGACGGAACTGCCAAAGGGGGTGTGGTAGTGGGAATTGCCGATCAATTCAGGATTCCTGTTAAATTTATCGGCGTAGGAGAAGGCATGGAAGACCTCCAGGAGTTTGTCCCGGATGCATTCGCCGATGCCCTGATCCGCAATACTCAGGAATGATAAAAACTTTCGATAACCTGATCAACCTGGGCATAAGTCCCGAAACGCCTTTCCGGCTTCAAAACCGGTTGCGGATTTTCAACAGCTCGGTGGTTATTATTATTGCCATTTGCCTCATTAATTCATTCATAGGAATTGCGGGCGACTATATTATCCCATCCCTGGTAACCTTCTTTTACCTTCCCTGCCTGTTTTTGGGCTTGTGGTTCGTTTCACAAAAAAAATATAATGCTGCCTTTCATCTGGTAATGATTTCCGGCGGTTTTTTTATTGGTGGATTTTCTTTTTTCTTCGGCATGGCCTCCATGAATTTTGTCTATTTCCTCTTCATGCCCTTCGGATCCATGATTTTGTTCGACAGTAAAAAAGTTATTTTCTGGTATTTCTTTTGGAACCTTTTGCTGCTGGTTACGGTAATGATTGCCTTTTTCCTGATCGAGCCCTATTATGAACCCAATCCCTTCGTTCATGTTTTTGCTGTATTGAATCTGGTTTTTTGTTCGGGATTGATTTTTATGGGAATTAATTTGTTCAAAACCGAAAACCAGGGATTTCAGGAGAAAATAAATCAGCAAAAAGAAATTCTGGCTGAAAAGAATCGTGAAATTGTGAGCTCCATCTCCTACGCCAAACGCATTCAGGATGCTTTGTTAAACGGAAAAACGGTTTTGAAGGAGTCATTTCCCAACAGCTTTGTGTTTTTCCGGCCACGGGATATCGTAAGCGGAGATTTTTATTTCGTGAAACGCCGTGGGGATTACCTCTGGCTGGGGGTGGGCGATTGTACCGGACATGGAGTTCCGGGTGCGTTTATGACTCTGCTTGGAATTTCTTTTCTTACGGAAATTACTTCCTCCGCTGATGATTCCGGCCCTGCCCGGGTGCTCGATCTGCTCCGTCACAAAATTATTTCCAGCCTGAATCCCGAAAACGGTAGGGAAGGCAGCCGCGACGGCATGGACATAGCCCTTGCCAAAATTCATCTTAAAGGAGGCAGTTCCCTTTTTGCCGGAGCTAACAACCATTTTCTTGTCCTTGAAGAGGGCCGTTTTACCGAAACCTGTTCCGACCGATTTCCGGTAGGTCTGCATGTCGGAAATGAAAAACCTTTTCGGGAAGCTGCATTGGTTTTGAAACCGGGCTCGCGGGTGTATTCCTTTACCGACGGTATTTCAGATCAGTTCGGGGGCGGAAAAGGGAAAAAATTAAGATATAAGAATGTATATGCCTGGCTTCTTGAAAACCAAAACCCCTCACTTGAAAAACAGGGCGAAGACCTGGAACTCTTCTTTGAAAAGTGGAAGGGAAATTTTGAGCAACTCGACGATGTGCTCGTAGCCGGCATTGAAATCTCCTGATTAATCTCCCTGCTTTCCCGAAAACAGAAGTTCTCCCTTCTTCCCGGCCCGCATGGTTTCGGAACACTTTCCGTTGCCCTGTCCCGATATTCCTCCCCAGGGGGCACATAAATAATTGAAATCCCCGTCAAATATTTCCTCAGGACGGTCGCAACAAGGGTAAGTAACCAGATACCCCTTGCCGCCTTCCCAGGTAAAACGGTGCACGCTGTCAGGCCTGTTCATGGTTTGCCGTTCGGAAAGCCAGGCATCGAGGCGTTTTTTCTCCCGCATGTTTTTACTTCCCGTGCAGGCCGTAAAAACGCAAACCATTATGAAAATCAAGGGGAATTTGTCCATAATATTTAATAAGTAAGAAAACCGAATTTAAACTTAAATTTTAATTTTGGACACCTAATAAAAAAACATGGGATTTATAGCTAAAATTCAGGCCCGCCAGATTCTGGATTCAAGGGGCAACCCCACCATAGAAGTGGATGTTATTACAGATCAGGGATATTTCGGGAGAGCCGCTGTTCCCTCCGGGGCCTCTACCGGGGCTCACGAAGCGGTGGAACTCAGAGATAACGACAAAAAGGTTTTCCTGGGGAAAGGTGTTCGAAAGGCCGTAAATAATGTAAACACGGTGATTGCCGAAGAACTCAATGGCATGTATGTCTTCGACCAGTCCCTCATCGACCGCAAAATGATTGCTCTTGACGGCACTCCGAATAAATCGAATCTGGGTGCCAATGCTATTCTGGGCGTGTCGCTTGCCGTTGCCCGGGCCGCAGCCGAGGAAAGCCGTATTCCCCTTTACCGATATGTGGGTGGTGTTAATGCCAATACACTTCCCATTCCGATGATGAATATTTTAAACGGTGGCGCCCATGCCGATAACGGTATCGATTTCCAGGAATTCATGATTATGCCTGTAGGAGCTCCGGGCTTTTCTGCGGCATTAAGAATGGGAACCGAGATTTTCCACCACCTGAAAACCGTGCTGAAAAAGAAAGGACTTTCCACCAATGTAGGTGATGAGGGAGGTTTTGCCCCCAACATCAAATCCAATGAGGAAGCCATTAAGTATGTGCTTCAGGCCATAGAAGCGGCCGGGTATGAGCCCGGGAAAGATGTGTTCATTGCAATGGATGCGGCAGCCACGGAATTCTACGATGCCAAAAAAGGAGAGTATGTGTTCAAAAAATCAACCGGCGACCGGCTCAAACCGGCTGAAATGGTAGCTTTCTGGGAGCAGTGGTGTAAAAAATATCCCATCCGCAGTATTGAAGACGGACTTGCAGAAGACGACTGGAAAGGCTGGGAACTGATGTCGCGGAAACTTGGGCAGAAAATTCAACTGGTGGGCGATGATCTGTTTGTAACCAATGTTACCCGCCTGCAAAAAGGAATTGATTCAGGGGTGGCGAACAGCATTCTTATAAAAGTAAATCAGATCGGAAGCCTTACAGAAACCATCAATGCCGTACAGTTGGCCCATACCAATGCCTATACCGCCGTTATGAGCCACAGATCGGGCGAAACAGAAGACACCACGATTGCCGACCTTGCTGTTGCCCTTGGCACAGGGCAGATTAAAACCGGTTCGGCCTCACGAAGCGACAGGGTAGCCAAATACAACCAGCTATTAAGAATTGAAGAACAATTGGGCGAAGCAGCTTTCTATCCCTCCCGGGCTTTTCATTTCTTTAAATAAATTTTCAGTTTCTCTTGGCGGTTTCGCTTAGGCTCTGTAATTTTAAAAACCCCTCCGAACTGTTAAAATTTTCCGTTTTATGGACGCACTGAAAGAGAAATTTATTGAAACCGCAAAGCCCATGGCTGCGGAAATTAAACAACTGATTAAGGAACACGGAGACGTAAAGCTGGGTGAATACACCGTTGCGCAAGTCTATCAGGGCATGAAAGGCATGGTGGGGCTGGTTACCGAAACCTCCAAACTTGATCCGGAAGACGGAATCCGCTTCAGAGGCTACAGCATTCCTGAACTGCGTGAAAAACTTCCCAAGGCTCCCGGAGGAACCGAACCCCTCCCGGAAGGAATCTTTTACCTGATGCTCGTGGGTGAATTGCCCACCGAAGAAGATGTACATAACGTTTCCAATAACTGGGCCCGCAGGAGTATCGTTCCCAAGCATGTGCTTGATGTTCTGGATAAACTTCCGGCCAATACTCATCCCATGACTATGTTCAGCATTGCCATCATGGCCATGCAAACAGAATCTATTTTTGCCAATGCATACCGGAAAGGACTGGCCAAGAAAGACTATTGGGATCCGGTTTACGAAGATTCCATGAATCTGATTGCGCGCCTTCCCAGGGTTGCCGCCTATATTTACCGAAAAAAATACAAAGGCGACCAACACATTGAGCCGGATCCTAAACTCGATTGGGCAGCCAACCTGGCTCATATGATGGGTTATGAAGAGTTTAATGTTAAGCGACTCATGCGCATGTACATGACCATTCACGCCGACCATGAAGGCGGAAATGTGTCGGCGCATTCTACCCACCTCGTAGGTTCCGCTCTTTCTGATCCTTATCTGGCTTTTGCTTCGGGCATGAACGGCCTTGCCGGTCCCCTGCACGGACTTGCAAACCAGGAGGTGATAATCTGGATTATGAAAATGCAGGAAGAGCTTGGCGGAGGATTACCCACCAAAGGGCAGATTGAGGATTATATTAAAGAAACCCTGAAAGCAGGAAGGGTAGTACCCGGTTACGGACATGCCGTGCTCAGAAAAACTGATCCACGGTTCACCGCCCAGCAGGATTTTTACTCGCGCTACATCCGTCCCAATGGAAAAGACGATCTCTGCGAAATTGTTCAATTGATCTATGAAGTGGCTCCTCCCATTCTGGAAGGAACCGGAAAAATAAAAAATCCATGGCCCAACGTAGATGCACATAGCGGAGCTCTCCTCATGCATTACGGAATCACTGAATTTGATTTCTTTACCGTTTTGTTCGGTGTGAGCCGTTCACTGGGAGTGCTTGCCTCTCTTATCTGGGACAGAGCCCTCGGTCATCCCATCGAAAGGCCGGGAAGCCTTACCACCGAAGGCATAAAAAAGAAAATTCGTGTTGCCCTGAAAAAGCAATAATCCTTAACCCCGGTCTTCCGGGGTTTTTTTTATCATAATTTTCTTTTTTTTCCGTTAAGGAATTTCTCCCCATGCTGAGATTCATAGGTAAACACTTTAAATCCATTTCAGGTTTCGTCCTGATTTTCTATGCCCTGTTCTTTGCAGCTTCGGTTTACTACATAGGAACCCACCTTAAATTTAACTACGAACTCGAAAGCTTCTTTCCCGACAGCGACCCTTCTCTTGATTTCTACAAAGAACATTTATCCCGCTTCGAATCGGATCATGATGTGCTGCTCATTGCCCTGGAGAATAAAAAAGGAATATTCAGTGCTGACTTTTTGCAAAAAGTTAACCGGCTGACCGGAGAATTAAAGGAACTTGAAAATGTCAGGCAGGTTTTTTCTCCCCTGAAACTGGTGCGCTACGCCCAGGATGGTCCTCTCATTACCCGAATTCCTTTTTTTCATCCCGGTTCGGATGAAAAGCTGGCCGCCGATTCGGTTCTGATTTCACAAACCCGGCACTTTGTCCGCAACTGGATAAATCCCCAAGCCGGATCGTTGCTGCTGATCGTGAAAACAATGCCGGGTATAGGTATTGATAAAACCAAAGAATTTCTGGATAAGGCCGAGCGGTTGTTGGAGGATTATGGTTTCGATGGGGTACACCTGGCAGGAAGGGTAAAGGCCCAGCTCTATATTGTTTCCAATATGCAAAAGGAGTTTTTTATCCTGGCCGGTCTTACCCTATGTATCATCCTCGGGTTCCTTTGGTTTACCTTCCGTAATTTTTGGGGGATAGTGCTTCCGGTTCTTACCGTACTTCTCGGCCTGGTGGCTACACTTGATTTTGCACTATTTTTCGGAGAGGGAATTAATCTGCTTTCCATCATCATCCCAACCATTTTGTTTGTGGTGGGCATTTCCGATTCGGTTCATATTTTAAATAACTACTATTTCGAACTTAGAAACGGTACACCGAAAGACCAGGCCCTCCTTAATACCCTGAAGGATATTGGTTTCGCTACTTTTCTGACCGCCCTCACCGCATCGGTGGGTTTTGCTACCCTGTCAACACTCTCCATTCGTCCCATTGTCTGGTTTGGTATTTGCGCTGCCATGGGAATTCTTATTGTCTTCGCCATAAGCTTCACTTTTGTAATAGCAGCCCTCTATTTTCTTCCGGCCACCTTTCCCGAGCCCGGAAAGGGTCTGGTACGGGGAAGTTTTTTTGAAAAACTTTTGCCCAAGGTCTTTTCTTCACGGTTTAAAATTGCCTTTGCCTTCGGGATTTTACTGATTCCGGTTTTCATTGGAATTTCCCGCATCCGGGTAAATAACTTTTTTACCGAAGAATTGCGCGAAGGCGATCCCTATAAAAAGGATTTCGATTATTTCGACCGTATGCTGGGTGGAGTAAGACCCTTTGAACTGTCTTATGAAGTTAAAGGGCTTGAGCATGGAGTTTTGAATCCCGAAATTATAGCCAGGGTCGAAACTTTAACCGGGTATCTTGAAAAAAATTACCAGGCGGGCGGAATTCTGTCACCTAATATTATGGTTAAATCGATGCATCAGATGTTGAAGGGTGGGGCAGAGGATGCTTTCACCCTTCCGCAGGATTCTTCCGGTTATGTTAGCCTCTCCCCGCTGTTGTTGAGTTTTTCAGATAAAGAAGAGTTCAAAGCTCTTGTTTCCGGTGATTTGAGATTCGGCCGCATTGCAGGAAGAATTCCCGATCTGGGTTCGGTGGAAGTTGCGCGGAGAAACGAGGAATTAAAAAAATATTTGAATACACTGTTTGACAAAAATCAGGTTGAGTTTCGCATAACCGGGATTTCCGAAGTAATCGATTCCAATAACAATTACCTGACTTCCAATTTGCTCGACGGACTGTTTTATGAGTTGCTGGCCATTGGTTTAATAATGGGAACCTTGTTCAGGTCGTTCCGAATGACTGTTGTGTCCTTAATCCCGAATATTATTCCTCTTCTGTTTATCGGAGGATTACTGGGATGGCTTGAAATTAATTTAAATCTGAGTAGTGCCATAATTTTCAATATTGCGTTTGGAATTACGGTAGATGACACCATTCACCTGCTGGCAGCTTATAAATTGTTTTTGAGGAAAGGCCATTCCCGTGAAGAGGCCTTACGCCATGCCTATATGCATAGCGGAAAAGCAGTGACCATGACCAGTTTTATTCTATTTGGCGGATTTATCATTCTGACGGTTTCATCCTTTACCGGTATTCATAATACGGGGGTGCTGGTGAGTGCCACGCTGGGCATTGCGCTTTTGTCGGATCTGTTGCTTATGCCTCTGCTCCTGAAATGGTTCAAACAGTAGCAGGAGCATTCCAGATTTTCCAGCTTTCCTCCGCCTGAATCTGAAGCATTTCCATTCCGTTTTTTGTTCCGGATCCCGCTTTTTCGCCCGCCATCAGGAATTTTGTTTTGGCAGGATTGTAAATGAGGTCATAAAGGAAATGCGATGGACCAAGGTCTCCGTAGGGTATATCCGGACAGTCTTCGGTATGGGGCAACATGCCGAGTGGGGTACAGTTGATGATCAGTTTTCTTTCCCTGATTATTCCGGAATCAATATCCAGGATTTTCATTTCTGATTTACTTTTTGGATTCCGTGCTGCAATAACGAAATCGATTTTCAGTTTCTTAAGGGCAAAAGCCACAGCTCCAGAAGAACCACCATTTCCTATTATCAGGGCTTTTTCTGAAATAAAATTCAAGGGAAGGCTCCGTTCAAATCCAATCCAGTCGGTATTGTGCGCCATGATTTTTTGATTTCCATGGTTGTAGTCAAACGACAGGACATTGCAAGCCCCAATGGCTTCAGTTTCCTGACTTTTCCCATCTGCATATTGTAATACGGCCTCCTTGTAGGGTATGGTAACATTAAGTCCGGCCGGCTTTTTTTCTTTAATCAGGTTCGGGAATTCTGAAATTTCAGACAGGGGGAACAGGCTGTAGTGGGCATCCCGGATTGATTCGCGTTGAAATTTTTCAAAAAAATACCCCGGAGAGAAGGAATGACTGAGGGGATAGCCGATCAGTCCGTAAGTTTTCATTTTTTAGAAAACTTTGCTTTAATGATGGAATAAAAAATGGGAAGGAGAGAAATAAAAATAATCAGGAAAATTACTTTTTCGAAATTGTTTTTGATGATGGGAATGCCACCGAAATAATATCCGGCCAGGGTTAGTGAGGTAACCCAGAATAACCCTCCCACGATACAAAAAAGAATGTAACGGGTATAGTTCATCGCTCCCACGCCCGCAACAAAAGGGGCGAAGGTTCTGACGATGGGTACGAAGCGGGCAATGATGATGGTTTTTCCTCCGTGTTTTGCATAAAACTCCCGGGTTTTTTCAAGGTACTCTCTTTTGAGAATGCGACGAAACCCGCGCATGTCGAATATCTTTTCACCAACATATTTTCCGATAAAATAATTGGTGTTGTCGCCCGCAATGGCAGACAGGAAAAGTAAGGGGATAAGGATCCAAACATTAAGGATTCCATTTTGGGCTGTGAGCATACCTGCGGCAAACAGCAGGGAGTCGCCCGGCAAAAAGGGTGTGGCAACCAAACCCGTTTCGCAAAAAATAATAAGGCAAAGGATGAGGTAAGTGGTAGTGCGATACTCCTGCATCAAGGCTTCGAGATGTTTGTCGAGGTGCAGGAAAAAATCAATAAAATCCTTCAGCAGTTCCAAGAGCGGTTCAGTACTTAGTTACACTGGGGTCAACTTCATTGGCCCAGGCCAGGATCCCACCCTTCAGATTATAAAGATTTTCATAGCCGTGTTGGGTTTCCAGGGCCTGAATAACGGCTCCTGACCTGGCTCCGCTGCGACAATGAATAATAACTTTTGTGTCGCGTCGGATTTTATCCAGATTATTCATGATTTCACCCATGGGAATAAACTCTCCGCCAATCTGGCAAATTTCCAGTTCGTGTGCTTCCCGCACATCGATAAGCTGAAAATCAGCTTTTTGGTCCATAAGGGCTTTGAGTTCAGCGACAGTGATTTCTTTCATGGCCGGAAATTTTTGGACTCCGAAAATACTAATAAATAATGAATTCCCGGAAACTCCGGCTCTACCTACTGATTTTTGAGGTTTTCAGGTAGAAAGGTGTGAAAAGTGTCGCCGCGTAAACCCAGACGGAGGCATTCAAGGGGAATAACATCGTCGAGCCCGATATTACCCAAATTTACATTGGCACCGAAATGTTTAACAAACCAAACCTGTTGGTTTTTAAGGGGAGTTTCCCAGATTATTTTTTCGGTTTTTACTTTGGCTGTAATTTTGTTAATGAGCAAGGTGTGTGTGGCGCCACTCCTGTGAAAAATTCCAACATTACCGCCCTCGCGTGCCTCGGCAATCAGTCTCCAGGTCCCTGCATTCAACTCGGCCGTCATCATCGAAATCCATTTAGCGGGATGAATAATTATTCCTTCTTCCTTGGATCCCACCTCGGATAAAACCGTAAATTCTTTCGCAAGGGTCTCGATGTATTCGCATTTCTTTTTATGCGGAATGTTAATGGAGCCATCCGAAACCTCACAGGTGTCGAGGCCCAGCTTTCCAAGTAATTTCTGGTAATCCTTAAATTGTCCTCTCACCAGAAATACTTCAAAGAGGGTGCCACCAAGAAAAACACGAATGCCGGCCTTTTGATATAGTTTTATTTTTTCTTCCAGGTTGGGGGTGAGGTAAGAAGTGCCAAACCCAAGCTTAACCAGGTCAACATACGGTCCGCAGGAATCCACAAAAGCCTCGGCCTGTTTAAGGCCTACTCCCTTGTCCATTACCATGGTTAGTCCGTTTTTCCTTGGTGGACTTGTCCGCTCAGGAATGTGTTTTAAGGGGAAGTTCATAAGGGGAGAGGGAGTTTATTTTCGGTATGAGTCGATCACTTCACAAAGCACACTGTTTTCCTTTAGTTCCGGATGAAATTGAAAAAGCTGTTCGTGATTTTCGAAATCCATGCTGAGGGCATTATGCAGATATTCCAAAGCGGTTTGTCTTTGACCGGAGGAAATAAGCAGGGAGGCCAGGCGGTATTGCAGACTGGCACTACCGGGGTTGCATTTCACACCTTCCGAAAGCGCTTCCATGGCATCATTATCCTGCTCCTGATCAATAAGAACCGAGGCTAAGTCGATCCAGCACTCCTCACATTCAGGATCCAGTTCCAGACTTTTTCGGTAAGCCTGTTCTCCTTCCTCCAGAAATCCCAGCCGGTGCTGAACATCGCCGTATATATGCCAGAATTCTGCGGTATGTGGAGAGAGCTCAAGTCCTTTTTTGATGTAATGAATACCCTCGCCAATGCGGTTTTGAAGATCCAGCACCATGCCCATTCCCACCCAGGCATCAGAAAATTTCGGATCCAGGGAAGTGGCTTTTGAATAATGAATCAGGGCCTGATCCAGATTTCCCATTTTTTCATAGCACTCGCCCAAATAATAAAAGGTAAGCGCATCCGGATCTTCATGATTCAGGGTTTCTTCAAAGGTGGCAAGGGCCTCTTCAAATCTTTCAAGATGTGCCAGTGCATTTCCTTTGTTGAACATTGCCGAAGAAAAATTCTCATCAATGGCCAGGGCATAATCATAAGCTTCAATGGCCTTTTCGTATTTCCCGGCCCGGCTATAGGAAAGACCCAGGTTAAACCAGGCCGATTCTGAATAGGGGTTCTCATCGAGAAACTTCTCGAAAAATTCAATAGCTGCCGAATCCTGATTTACATTGTCGAAGCAATAGGAAATTTCATACAAGGCCGAAGAATTGTCGGGGTTGGCAGCCAGGCTTTTCTTTAAATAAAATATGGCGTTATCAAACTGGCTGATATTCTCATATTCATAAGCCATATATAAATAAATCTCGTCGCGGTGACCGGTATCGAGCCGGGCGGCTTCCTTGAAGCAATCTATGGCCTGGTCGGAAAGCCCCATTATGCTATATGTGCCTCCCCTAACCATGTATATTTCAGGGTTTTGGGGCTCAATAGCTTCGGCATTACTTAAAATGTTCAGGGCTTCCTTGGTGTTTCCGGTTGAAGAAAGAATCTGAGCCTTGCGCAGTAAAAACCCTACCGAAAAGGGATAATGTCTTTCAGCCAGACTTATGGCTTTCAGGGCTTTGGAAGCTTGATTGATATCAATGTAATAGTCAATGATTTCCTCAAACTCCTCACTGTCAAAAAAGTAGGAACCACCTTCCGCCAACATATTCTCATACCGTTCTACAATCTCTGGCCGGGGTTCCGGTTTGAATCCGCTCTCTTCCGTCATTAGTTTCTTTTACAAAACAAAGTTAGAAATAATACGTAGGAATTGCATCAGGGTTCCATATTTTAAAAACAAGGGGATGTTAAAAAAAACTAATTCCCCCGTGCCCCTTAAAATTTATCTTTGTGTCCCCTAAATCGTTTTTTGCTGATGGCCTTAATTAAATCGATATCAGGTATTCGTGGTACTATTGGCGGACTTCCCGGTGAGGGTCTTAGTCCGGTGGATGTTGTTGGGTTTGCCGCTGCTTATGGCACCTGGATTAAATCCCAGACCAAATCGAAGAAAATAAAGGTTGTTTTGGGACGCGATGCCCGGATTTCCGGTCCACTGGTTTCGGGCCTGGTTTCTTCAACCCTGATCGGCATGGGAATTTCGGTGGTAGACCTCGGATTATCGACCACGCCTACCGTAGAAATGGCCGTAGTGTTCGAAAAAGCCGATGGGGGCATTATCATTACCGCTTCCCACAACCCAAAAAACTGGAACGCCCTGAAACTATTAAATAATAAAGGGGAGTTTGTCAGCGAATCCGACGGGAAAACTATTCTGAAGCTTGCTGCCAAAGGAGAGTTTCAGTTTGCCGAAACCAATGCCCTGGGAACCTATTCCGAGGACGAAACCTATCTTGATAAACACATCGAAGCCATCCTGGGTTTGAAGTGGGTTAACAAAGAAGCCATCCAGGCGGCCAACTTTCGCATAGTTTTGGACGCCGTGAACAGTTCCGGAGGCTTTGCCGTTCCGCGACTTCTGAATGCCCTTGGCGTGGAGCATATCATTGAACTGAATTGTGTTCCCGACGGAAATTTTGCCCACAACCCGGAACCGCTTCCCGAACACCTGCGCGACCTGTCGAAAGCGGTGGTTAAAAATAAAGCCCATCTGGGCATTTCCGTAGATCCCGATGTTGACCGACTGGCCCTGGTTTGCGAGGATGGGGAAATGTTTGGCGAGGAATATACCCTGGTTGCCGTGGCCGATTATGTGTTGAAGTCGGCCGGCAAAAAGAATCCCGTAACGGTTTCCAACCTTTCATCTACCCGTGCCCTGAAAGACATTACGGAAAAGGCCGGCGGCACCTACTTTGCTTCGGCCGTGGGTGAAGTGCATGTGGTGGAATGCATGAAAAAGAACAATGCCCTCATCGGAGGAGAAGGAAACGGTGGCATCATTTTGCCTGAGCTGCATTACGGAAGAGATGCCCTTGCAGGCATTGCTCTTTTCCTGAGCCATCTGGCACAATTCGGAAAGTCCTGTTCCATGCTGCGCAGCACCTATCCCGATTATTTTATTTCCAAAAATAAAATTGAACTCAATCCGGATATTAATGTGGATAAAATCATTGCCGGGATAAAAGAGAAATACGCCCGTCAGCCCATGAACGAAATCGACGGGTTGAAAATTGAGTTTGAAAAGGAGTGGGTTCACCTGCGTCGCTCAAATACCGAACCCATCATCCGGATTTTTTCAGAAAGCGAAAGCGAAACCACGGCCGAAAACCTGGCCCGGAAAATCATCAGCGATATCCGCGATCTGATCAAAAAACAGCAGGTTAGCGCCTGATTATTTCCTAACTTTACGGGAAGCCGTGAAAGTGGAATTTCAGAAATACGAAGGTGCGGGTAATGACTTCATCGTTATAGACAACCGCCGTAAAACTTTTCCCGAACCCGATTCCGAACTTATTGCACGCCTGTGCGACCGCCGGTTTGGTATTGGCGCCGACGGTATTATGATTCTTAAGGAACATCCTGAGTTCGACTTCGAAATGGTTTACTATAACCGCGATGGATCCAAATCCCTTTGTGGAAACGGAAGCAGGTGCGTTACCCGGTTTTCTTTTGAGCGGGGTATAATCGGCGAAAAAACCACTTTTGTTACCACCGACGGACCCCATGATGCTTTTATTTCCGGCGATCTGGTTTCCCTGTACATGAAAGAAGGAATTAAAGTGAGCCGGGAAAACGGTCACTTTTATGCCGACACAGGCTCTCCCCATGTGGTTGTGTTTGTTGAAAATCTGGACGATTTTCTGGTAGTTGAGGAGGGAAGAAAAATCCGCAACTCAGCTCCCTTTGCCAAAGAAGGGGTAAATGTAAATTTTGTGGAATGGGTGGAATTTCCCGAGGCTCCCGTATTGAAAATACGCACCTATGAACGGGGTGTTGAAGACGAAACCCTGAGTTGCGGAACCGGAATTACCGCCTCGGCCCTTGTAGCTGATTCATTGGGCAAAAATTCATCAGACGGTTATGTGAAACTACTTTCCAGAGGAGGGTTTCAGGAAGTGTTTTTTGAACCCCAAAACGGGGTTTATAATAAAGTGGTTCTGAGAGGACCTGCGCGCTTTGTTTTTAAAGGAGAAATTGATGTCGATTGATATTGAACACAAAGTAATTTTTGACGGTTCGGGCGACCTGCACCTTTCTGGTGTTTTGCCGGCACGGGAAGCTTCCCTGAAATCAGGTGTTTATCTGGTAATGCTCAATCCCCATTTGGGTCCCCCGCATCTGTATCTGTTGGTGGAGGGCGGGCTCTTTTCCCTATCGGTTTCAGGGGTTAAAATGAATCAGGCTTTGGGGCCTTTTTTACAATGGCTTTTGAGAACCGGAAAAGGAGCCATGTTTGTGGAACTATTCCTTCCCGAAATATTCCAAATGCGGGATGTGCATGATAAAATCCGGGAGATTTTTGCGGCTTACCCTGAGGCCGGTGCCCCCGGTATTACCTGCCTGAGCCCCATCCGCGATTTTTGCTCTGAAATTATCCACCCTGAGACCGCTCAAAGCCGGCTTATTTTCGACCTGCTTCCCTGCCTGGAAAGAGTCTCCGGAATCGGCAGTGTTTCCCAGATTAATCTCGGTTCCTACCTGTATTCCGATACCTTCCGCCTGAAAAAATATTCCCTTGAGACCGTTTTTTCATCCATGGAGAATGGTTGATTAATTCATAATAATTACCTCGTCCCGCCCTGTCCTTTCCCCTGCTTTTTCTACCTTTGAGGCCTTAATTTATGAAGCAGGAAACCATACTTATTTTTGATTTTGGTTCCCAATATACCCAGCTTATTGCAAGAAGGGTGAGGGAACTTAATGTGTATTGTGAAATCAGACCTTTTACCCAGATAGGTAATGATACGCCCGGACTGGAGGTAAAGGGAATTATTCTTTCCGGCAGTCCCTGTTCGGTTCGCGATCCGAAATCTCCCCGGCCCGGCCTGGGCGATTTGCCGAAGGGAGTTCCCGTGCTTGGCATTTGCTATGGCGCCCAGTTGATGGCTCACCTCAATGGCGGGGAAGTGGCACCCTCTGAAATCCGTGAGTACGGGAGGGCTAACCTGAGCTCCATTGATTCTACAAACCCGCTATTGAAAGGCATGAATACCGGTTCCCAGGTTTGGATGAGCCACGGCGATACTATAGTTAAGTTGCCCGGGTCCTTCGAAATAGTTGCCTCTACAAGAGATGTTAAAGTGGCGGCATTTCAGGAAAAAGGGCAAAATATATTCGGCATTCAATTCCACCCTGAAGTGTATCATTCGCTGGAAGGCATGACGCTGCTCCGGAATTTTGTCATTGAAATTTGTGGCTGCCGGGCCGATTGGACTCCGGGATCATTTATAGAAGCCACGGTAGCCGATTTGCGAAACCGCCTGGGAAATGATAAAGTGGTGCTGGGTTTATCGGGCGGGGTGGATTCATCCGTAGCCGCCCTGCTTTTACACAAAGCCATTGGCAAAAACCTGTATTGCATATTCGTGGATAACGGTCTGTTGCGAAAAAATGAATTTTCATCAGTGCTGGAGTCATACCGGGATCTGGGTTTGAATGTAAAAGGTGTTGATGCCGGAAAACAATTTCTGGATGCTCTTGCCGGTGTTTCCGATCCCGAACAAAAACGAAAAATTATCGGACGGGTTTTTATAGAGATTTTTGATGCCGAATCAGGAAAGATAAAGGATGTAAAGTGGCTGGGGCAGGGAACTATTTACCCCGATGTAATTGAATCGGTTTCCGTAAAAGGTCCTTCCGCCACGATAAAATCCCATCATAATGTGGGCGGACTTCCCGAGCACATGCATTTGAAGGTGGTGGAACCTTTGAACACGCTTTTTAAAGACGAAGTAAGAAAGGTGGGAGCCGGATTAGGGCTTCCTGGATTTATTCTGAACCGGCATCCTTTTCCCGGTCCCGGCCTTGGAATCAGGGTGCTTGGGGAAATAACCGCAGAAAAGGTACGGATTTTGCAAGAGGTAGATGATATATACATCGGCAATTTGAAAAAAGCAGGATTGTACGACAAAGTTTGGCAGGCCGCAGCCATTTTGCTCCCCGTAAAATCGGTGGGTGTTATGGGTGACGAAAGAACCTATGAATTTGTGGTTGCCCTGCGTGCCGTAACATCAACCGATGGCATGACCGCTGATTGGTGTCACCTGCCCTACGAATGGCTGGCCGAGGTATCCAATGAAATAATCAATAAGGTTAAAGGTGTGAACCGGGTAGTATATGATATCAGTTCTAAACCTCCCGCAACCATAGAATGGGAATAAGCTTTACATATTTTTTTTCCCGCTCCGCGGCCGGAATGGTGCTGTTTTTTTTCTGCCTTTCCGGAGGTGTTTTAACTGCCCAGGAATATCAGAAGTCAGAAAAAATCGAAATAGTGGAGGGGAAGAAATACTATGTGCATACCGTTGAAAAATCACAGACACTTTTTGGAATTGCAAAAACTTATAATACCAGCGTAAGCGATATCCTTTCGGCTAATCCGGCGGCAATAGATGGTCTTCAGCCCGGACAAACACTTAACATTCCTTATGTTGATCCGCTTCCCATCCCGGGTACTAAGCAGGAGAACGGCAAGCCCATCGAAAACAAGTCAAGGGTTCACAAGGTTGAAAAAGGAGAAACCTGGTACGGTATAGCCAAAAAATATAATGTTACGGTCGAACAGCTTAAAAGTCTTAATCTGGATAAAAAAGACAATCTGCAGCCCGGCGATGAACTCCGTTTGCCCTCCCTTGCCTTTCACAAAGAAACCACTCCTCAGGTAAAGGGTAATTCAGTGGTTGTGCCTGAAAATGGAAGCAACGGGCAAAAAACCTCCTTTTGGAAAAATTCCGATTCGCTGGTTAAAAAAGACAAGTATCATGTTGCCATTCTCCTTCCGTTTAATCTGAGTCAGATTTCTGAAGTAGAACCCGAGAAAATAAAAAAGGGGTTTCGTGAATTTCCGGGCCGCTCAAAAATTTCGATTGAATTTTACCGGGGTGTGCTTCTTGCCCTCGACTCATTAACCAAAATGGGTTTAAAAACCGAAGTTTCATTTTACGATACCGGATCAGACAGCACTTCCGCAGGGTCATTTCTCAAAGTTGCTCCCTGGAAAACCTTCGACCTTATTATCGGCCCTTTTTATTTAACCACCTTCCAGCAGGTTGCCAAAATTGCCCAGGAAAACAAAATTCCCCTGGTTTCTCCCACTTTGCAGAACAATAAGATTTTGTTGGGAAATCCATGGGTCATTAAAACCGAAGCTTCTTATTATACCCAGTCCGAACAATTGGGTTATCATGTAGGTCAAAAATACAAAGGCGAAAATATTTTACTGGTGAATCCCGCCAACCCCAAAGAAGCAACATTTGTTTCAGCCTTCCGGAAAAAAGCCAATGAGGTATTGCTTGCAGCCGGTGCCGATTCCGTAAAAACAGTTCAGGGACTGGGAGGAGCTATGAGCGGCATGGTCAAGGGTAAAAGAAATGTGGTTGTTTTTCCTTCCAACAGCCAGAGTGCAGTAACTGATTTTATCGGGAAACTGTATAAATACAACCTCGACCGAAAAGACAGCATTATACTGGTGGGATTAAATTCCTGGGCCGGATTTGATAATATTGATCCTGAATATCTGAGCCATCTTAATGTAATCTGTCCTTCTAATTATTTTGTTAATTACTCCGACTCTCTTAACCGTCGTATCATTTCCGCTTACCGGGAAAAGTACAATACCGAACCCTCGGAGTTTTTCTATAAAGGATTTGACCTTTCCCTGTTTTTTATTTCAGGGCTTCATGCCCGTGGCAACCACTTTTTACAGGGATTACCCGAAAATCACGGAAGTGGAATCGGGAACCGGTTTAAATTTGAAAGCACCGGCCCCGACAGTGGTCTTGAAAATACAGGAGTTCATATACTTTATTTCCGCAATTACCATCAATTTTGCTTTGAAAAGTGATTACAGTCATTTTTCTGTTTTCCCTGCGGTGTTTACCTTCGTGCCATGAATAAAGAAATCGTTTCCCACCGTTTCATGGCAATCCAGGATAAGATTTGTTCCGGACTTGAATCGTTCGACGGAGGAAAATTCAGAGAAGATAATTGGTCGCGTGAAGGTGGCGGAGGAGGCAGAAGTCGTGTTATTTCCAGCGGCGGTGTTTTTGAAAAGGGCGGCGTTAATTTTTCAGCTGTTCACGGAGCTATTCCTCCATTTATGAAATCGGAGGGAATGCTCTCCGGAAGCGGGGCAAATGATTTTTTTGCCACCGGAGTGTCCCTGGTTCTTCATCCCGAGAATCCCTTTTTGCCCATAGTTCATATGAATGTGCGGTATTTTGAAACCGACAATGGCCTCTGGTGGTTTGGGGGAGGCATAGACCTTACGCCTGTTTACTTATTCGAAGAAGATGCCCGCGACTTTCACAGGGTTTTGAAATCCGTTTGCGATACCCATAATTCAGAATTTTACCCGGCATTCAAAAAAAATGCCGATGATTATTTTTTTATTCCCCATCGCGGCGAGACCCGTGGTATCGGCGGGATATTTTTTGACCGCATGAACGAGGCATCAGGAATGAATTTCGAGAAAGCTTTTGCTTTTGTTGCGGATGTTGGGGAAGCATTTCTTTCTTCTTACCTTCCACTGCTTGAACGAAGAAAGGGAAAGGAGTACACCCAAAATAATAAAGACTGGCAATTGCTGCGGAGGGGAAGGTATGTGGAGTTTAATCTTGTGCTCGACCGTGGAACCCGCTTTGGCCTTGAAACCGGCGGAAGAACTGAATCTATTTTAATGAGTCTGCCTCCGCTGGCAAAATGGGAATACGATTTTCGGTGTGAACCGGGAAGCCCGGAAGAGTTTACCCTGAAAAATCTGGTGAAAGGTAAGTCATGGGTTTAAAAGAGCTCCGAAAGCTAAACCACTTCCGCCGCCTCAAACTCTGAGGTAGCGTGAAAGCGGATGGAGGGATTTTTTTCGGCCGCCATCTGCAATGCAAAGGCCGATTCGGCAAGAAACACAGGTTTCTCATCTTTATCCAAAGCAATGTGGTGAATCTTTTCGTCGATGAATTGTTCAAGGGCATTTTTGTCTGAGGAACTGATCCAGCAGGCTTTGTGAAGATCCAATGGTTCGTAATGGCAGGAAGCGCCGTATTCGCTTTTCAGACGATGCTGGATTACCTCAAACTGAAGCGGTCCTACGGTTCCCAATATTTTCCGGTTATTATTTTTCCGGGTAAATAACTGAGCAACACCTTCGTCGGTTAGTTGTTCAAGCCCCTTGTTTAACTGTTTGGTCTTCATGGGATCGGTGTTTACCACCACCTTAAAAAGTTCCGGGGAGAACCGGGGTATACCCTTGAAACTCATTTTTTCACCCTCGGTGAGTGTGTCGCCGATTTTAAAAATTCCGGAATCGTACAAGCCAATTATATCGCCGGGATAGGCAAAATCAACCAGACTTTTTTCCTGAGCCATAAAAGCCGTAGGGTTTGAGAATTTATATGACTTTTTCTCACGGACCAAAAAATAGTTTTTGTTGCGTTCGAATATTCCTGAGCAAACCCTGAGAAAGGCAATACGGTCGCGATGTCTCGGATCGAGGTTGGCATGGATCTTAAAGACAAATCCCGAGAATTTTTCCTCGGTGGGGCTCACCATCCGTTCGGTGGTTTCCCGTTCAATCGGGCCAGGTGCAATATCGACAAAGCAATCCAACAACTCCCGTACCCCAAAATTATTTACAGCGCTTCCGAAGAAAACAGGACATAATTCACCCTTCAGGTATTTTTCTTTTTCAAAAGCAGGATAAACGCCTTCGATAAGGTCTACATCGTTCCGGAGTATTTCGGTAAAATCTTCCCCGATATTTTCCGGAAGCTGAGGGTCGGTCAGGTCGTTTATCTCTACCACAGACTTGGCAAGCTTTTGTTGGCTTCCCTCAAAAAGCACCAGTTTTTTTTCATAAAGGCTGTACACGCCTTTGAATCGCTTTCCGATTCCGATAGGCCAGGAGAGGGGCCTTACATTTATTCTCAGTTCCCGTTCAATTTCATCCAGGAGGTCGAAGGGCGATTGTCCTTCGCGATCGAGTTTGTTGATGAAAACAATAACCGGGGTGTTTCGCATCCGGCACACCTCAAGCAATTTCCGGGTTTGGGGTTCCACACCCTTTACACAATCAATTACCATTACCACAGAATCAACAGCGGTTAGGGTCCTATAGGTGTCTTCGGCAAAATCTTCGTGTCCGGGAGTATCCAGCAGGTTTATTTTGTGATTCCGGTAATTAAATCCCATGACCGAAGTAGCCACCGAAATACCTCGCTGCTTTTCGATTTCCATGAAATCGGAAGTAGCATGTTTTTTTATTTTGTTTGATTTTACCGCTCCTGCCGTTTGGATGGCACCCCCGAAAAGCAGGAATTTTTCCGTGAGGGTTGTTTTACCTGCATCGGGGTGACTGATGATGGCGAAAGTTTTTCTTCGGAAAATCTCATCCTTTAGGCTCATACCGGCAAAAATAAAAAAGCCCCGGTACCAGCAGGAACCGGGGGAAAATTAGTGTAATAATTTAAAGGTCTTCGAAGTTTACATCCGCAGGGTTTGAATTACCCTGGCTGTTGTTGGATACAGCCGCAGCAGAATTCCCATTGTTATGGGATTTGATAAAAGCAACAGCCTCACTGAGTCCTTCTGAAAATTTCTCAAAATCTTCCTTGTAAAGGAAAAGTTTGTGTTTTTCATAAAAGAATTTTCCGTCTTCACCCATGCGCTTCTTGCTTTCCGTAATGGTAAGGTAGAAGTCGTTACCCTTGGTGCTTTTCACATCGAAAAAGTAGGTGCGTTTTCCGGCCCTTACCGCTTTAGAAAAAATTTCGCTTTTTCCGTCAAATCCGTTCAGGCCCTCTTTGTTTTCCATGCCATCCATCGTTAAAAAAGTTAAACTTATAGCAAATGTTTATAAAATAGTCGAATATTCCAAATTTATTAATCTTTTAAGAAAAGTCTCTTTCCTTTTGAGTTTCAAGCTGTTGCTTCTCCCAAAGCCGGAAATACCGCCCTTTTTGTGCCAAAAGCTCCTGATGGCTTCCTCTTTCTGCTATTTTTCCCTGTTCCAAAAACAGAATTTCGTCGGCATTTTTAACCCCGGAAACCCGGTGGGAAATTATCAGGGTGGTTTTGCCTTTCATGATCCGGTGGAGATTTCTCAGGATTTCGTCTTCTGTTTCAGTATCAACTGCGGAAAGGCAATCATCAAAAATCAATATGTCGGGATTTTTATAAATAGCTCTGGCAATTGAAATTCTTTGTTTCTGACCACCGCTCAGGGTAACTCCCCGCTCTCCCACACGGGTTTCAAATCCCTCCCGGAAACCCATGATGTTCTCGTAGACCACCGAATCGCGGGCCGCTTGCTCAATTTTTTCCATATCGGGATTATCCGGCCTTCCGAAGGCAATGTTTGCTGCAATGGTGTCGGAAAACAAAAAAACTTCCTGGGGTACATAACCAATGGCTTTTCTGACCTCGGAAAGACTGAAACTCCGGATGTCTTTATCGCCAATGGAAATGCTACCCGTTGCGGGATCAACCAGGCGAGCCAACAGTGAAACCAGGGTTGATTTACCGCTTCCGGTTTTTCCAATTACGGCCAGGGTTTTTCCTTTGGGTAAGTGAAAGGAAACATTTTCAAGGGCTTTAATACCGCTGTCGGGGTAGACATAGGTAACATTCTTAAAGGAGACATCACCGGGCGTAAATTTTTCAGGGTTTGGATTTTCCTTTAATACGGGTTCGGTTTTCAGAAACTCATTGATTCTTTCCTGTGAGGCGGCCGCTCTTTGAACCAGTGCCGTTACCCATCCCAATGCCGCAACCGGCCACAAAAGTTTGTTTACATAAATAATGAATTCGGTAATGTTGCCCGTAGTGATGTTTCCCGAAATGGTTTCCATGCCCCCCACATAAACCGTGAAGATGGTGGAAAGTCCAATCATTAATATCATCACCGGATGAAAAAGTGCTTCGGTTTTGGCCAGGCTCAGACTCAGTCCGCGGTAATGATTATTTTTTTTGTCGAGCCTGTGGGCGCTGTCGGCCTCACGGGCAGATGCCTTTAAAACCCTGATTCCGGAAAATGATTCCTGGGCATGCACGGAAAGTTCCGAGAGCTGTGCCTGAACCTTATTGCTTTTCCGGTTCACAACCTTACTTATCCGGTAAATTACAATGGCCAAAAAGGGCAGGGGAGCCAAAACGATCAGGCTGTAATAAGGATCAACCCGCATCATGAAAATAACAACAACTATTATGGTGATGGTTGTGTTGGTCAGGTACATGATGGCAGGACCGAGATACATTCGCACCCGGCTTACATCTTCGCTGATGCGATTCATTAAATCGCCCGTTGAGTTTACTTTGTAAAAGGGCTGATCGAGTTTCTGGTAATGGTCGTAAATATCATTTTTAAGGTCGTATTCAATATGCCGCGACATAACGATAATGGTTTGCCGCATCATAAACATGAAAATGCCTGAAACGATTGCAGAGCCGGTAATGAGCATGAAAAAACGAAACAGCGGCCAGCCGATTCCTTCGGGAAAGTTTCCCGAAAAAAGTTTTGCTTCAACGGCAAAGTCAACCGCTTCACGCACTACCGGAGCCCATAAAATTCCAAAGAGGTTGGAAAGGGCAACAAATAATAATCCCCAGCCCAGATGTGCGGGGTAGCGTTTAAGGTATTTATTAAGATAAGCTAACTGCTTCAAGACTGCAAAGTTACAAATTGCCTTAAGCCCTGAAATTCGGCCTATTAAAGAAAAAAGGTTACTTTTGCCCCAACCTCCTGGGAGGCTGGCCAATTTCCTGATTTATGGAATCAACTAAAGAACTTTCATTGTCGGTGCAGGATCATCCTGTGTTTGGCAGAATGCATATTCACGATCACGAGGAGGTTGTTTTCTGCAACGACAATAAAACCGGCCTTCGTGCCATCATCGCGGTTCACAATACAACCCTGGGCCCCTCTCTGGGAGGGACCAGAATGTGGACATATGCCCGTGAAACCGATGCTCTCATAGATGTATTGCGATTGAGCCGGGGAATGACATACAAGGCTGCCGTTGCGGGATTGAAACTGGGTGGAGGAAAGGCCGTAATCATGGGCGATTCCAAAACCATGAAGTCGGAAGCCCTTTTCCGCCGGTTCGGACAATTTGTGGATAGTCTGGGTGGAAAATACATCACCGCGGAAGATGTGGGTGTTGGTCCTTCAGATATGGTTTGGGTTTCCAAAGAAACAAAACATGTAACCGGTTTGCCCGGGAAAAGCGGCGATCCCAGCCCGGTAACCGCCTTTGGTGTTTATATGGGCATGAAGGCATCCGCAAAACGAAAATGGGGCAGCGATGCGCTGAAAGGAAAGAAAATTCTGGTTCAGGGGGTTGGACATGTTGGGGCCAGCCTGGTAAAACACCTTTGCGAAGAGGGTGCTGTGGTAATGGTGACGGATATTTTTGAAGACCGGCTTAAAACGCTGGCTGCAGAGCTTCCCGTAAAGATAGTTGACAAGGATAATTTTTTTGATTTGGAGTTTGATATTTATGCGCCCTGTGCTTTGGGCGCAACCCTTAATAACGACAGCATTGCCCGAATGAAATGTGAAGTGGTTTGCGGAGCTGCCAATAACCAGTTGGAAGATGAAAAAGTGCACGGAGCAAAACTGGTTGAAAAAGGCATCGTTTACGCGCCCGATTTTGTGGTAAATGCCGGCGGATTGATAAATGTGTATTCGGAAATAACCGGAGATTCCCGTGAAAAGGTTATGGAAAGCGCCGGGAACATTTATCAGACTACCCTTCGTATATTCGAAAGGGCAGAAAAAGAAAATATTCCAACTTACCTGGCTGCAAACCTTTTGGCAGAGGAGCGGTTGCGTAAGGGAGTATGAAATAGGCCAATTAACCCATAGGAACGAGACCAGGAATTTCGTTCTTATACAAACCCCTGTACCTCCATGCTTAACAGGAGATACTTGCGAATTAAAGTGCTTCAGGCTGTCTACGCCTTTTTTGTCTCAGGAAATGACGATATTTCCAGAGGGGAAAAAGAGCTATGGGCCTCGGTTTCCAAAACCCGGGAAATGTATTTTTTCCTGTTGCGCTTACTAACCGAAATTCATTCCGTGGTTGGTCAGTTCCTCGAAGAGGAAAAGGCCAAAAACTTTCCCGGTCAGTCTGAAATTCATACCTATTCAAGATTTTTAAGCCTCAAGCCCCTGGCCCAGCTGGCTCAGAATTCTGCCATTGAGAAATTCTGCCGTGAAAACGGTTTGAGTTGGACCGAAAAACCGGAAATAGTTAGGCGCCTTGCAGTTTCATTTAAAAACAGTAGTACCCGCGAAGCCATTCATGCCATTGAACCCACCGACTATGCCGGTGAAATAAAATTTCTGATCGACTTTTACAAAGAGCATGTGGTTCAATACGAATACCTGGAAACCTGGTTTGAGGATAAAAGTATTTATTGGGCCGATGAGGTAGATTTTTGTCATGCAATGGTTATGCGTACCCTTGGACAGTTCGATCCTCAGGATCCTAAAGGAACAACCCCCTTTGAATTGTATAAAAACGAAGCGGAGGACACCGAATTCATCCGGGATTTATTCCGGCAGACACTTATAAATTCCGAGAAGCTGGAGCAAAGGATATCGGAAAAAACCAGAAACTGGGATGTCGACCGGATTGCGCTCATGGATATTATTCTGATGAAACTGGCCATTACCGAAATCACGCATTTTCAGAACATCCCCGTCAAAGTAAGTCTGAACGAGTATATAGAACTTTCAAAGTCCTTCAGTACGCCCCGGAGCCGGGTATTTATAAATGGAATTCTGGATAAGATGGTGCAGGATTTGCGCAGGGAAAACCTGGTTAAAAAGGTAGGAAGAGGCCTCATTGAATAGGAAATTCCCCTAACTTTGCGTAAAATTAATAATCATGAACAAGTTGCTTTTGCTTTTCATCCCCCTCGTTCTTTTGGCCGGGTGTCAAAGTAAGCCCCTTGACGAGGATGATATTGATTCGGATATTGTAAATATTCCGGGTGATGGCTCAAAATCAGGAGATTTGCCTGTGATTACCTTTGAAAACGAAAATCACAATTTTGGGACCATAACCGAAGGAGAGAAAGTGAGTTATGCCTTTAAGTTTAAGAATACGGGTAAGAAAGATTTGGTTATTTCTTCCGCTAAGGGAAGTTGCGGATGCACGGTAGCTGATCCTCCGGCGAAACCCATTAGGCCCGGAGAATCGGGATTTATTACCGTTACTTTTGACAGCCAGGGCAGGGATGGATTCAATAAAAAAGAAGTTGTGGTGGTATCCAATTGCCAGCCCAATTCAAAAATAATTACCTTCTCGGTGAATGTAGTCAAGAAGGAAGAGGCCAAGTAATTTTTAATAATAACTAATAACAACGTATGAATTCAATGGTTTATCTGCAGGCACAAGGCCAGGGCGGGGGAATGCAGTCGCTGATTTTTCTGGTACTGATTTTTGTGGTTTTTTATTTCTTTATGATCCGGCCTCAGATGAAAAAAACCAAGGCTGCCCAGAAGTATAAAGAATCCTTACAAAAAGGCGACAAAATTGTTACTATTGGCGGGGTGCATGGCACCATTGTAGAACTTAACGACACTACCATGCTGGTGGAAGTGGATAATGGAGTTAAAATCCGTTTTGAGCGTTCTGCCGTTAGTATGGAAGCAACTCAGGCCTTGAATAATCCCAAGGACGGGAGAAAATAACCCTTTAAACTTTTTTTATTGGAAAAACCCGGCTCTCAGGACAATTTTAAAAGACGGAGGTTCGGACTGAACCGGAATGCCTGGGTGTTTCTGGTTTGTATTCTGGTAGCCACCCTGGGCTGGTTTTTAAATGCCCTTGCCGGAACCTATCCGGTTCAACGCTCATTTCCCGTAAAATTTGTAAATCTTCCTGTGGGATATCCGGGAACCCTGAACCTGCCCGATTCAATTAGGGTGGAATTAAAGGCCACAGGTTTTAATTTCCTTTTCGGAAGGCTGGGAGGAAAAGTATTGGTTTTTGATTGTTCCAACCCCCAGCGTAAAAATGGAAGTAATCAGTTGTTTATTCTCACTTATACGCGACTGCCAAAGATTGCCCGGCAACTGGGTTCGGATTTTGAACTGGTTAGTATTGATCCCGATACTTTGTACTTTGTCCGGCCCGATGCCCCCAAAAAAAATCTCCCCGTTGTTTTTAAAGGGCGCATTCAGCTGCCACCCAATTATTTTTTACTCGATTCCATCAAATTAAATCCTCCCCTGGTTGAAGTCATCGGTTATAATCCGGACATGAAATTGATTGAAACCGAAGCCCGGGTTTTTCATGATGTAACCGGACTGATGAAAAAGAAGGTGGCCCTGGTTAATCCGGGTCCCAAAGGAACACACCTTTATCCCGATTCGGTAGAAATAGAAGTCAGGGCTGAAAAATTCACCGAGCAGACCTTTTTGGTTAATGTGAGCTTGGTTAATCTACCTCCGGATGTATCTGTTAAGGTGTTTCCCCGTCAGGTGAAAGTAAAATGCCTGGTTCCTTTATCAGAGCTTGAAAAAATTACCCCCGGCGATTTTCAGGCTGTGGTTGACTACCTTCAGATAGATTTGAAAAAAGACAAAAAAGCTGCCGTTCATGTTTCCACCGGATTGCGCCACATAAAAAATTTAAGGGCGGTGGAAGAACAGGTGGAATTTATTATCCGGAAATTATGATTAAGGTAGGAATTACCGGGGGCATCGGAAGCGGCAAATCAACCGTTTCAAAAATTTTTGCAAGCCTTGGAATTCCTGTTTTTGATTCCGATCAGAAGGGCAGGGAAGTAATTAATTATCCTGAAATTGTTAATGCCCTGGTGGCCCGTTTCGGTGATGAAATTCTTACCGGTGAAATGCCCGACCGGAAAAAAATTGCATCCCGGGTATTTGCTTCTCCGCCCGACCTTGAATTTTTGAACTCTCTGGTTCACCCCGCCGTAAAAAAGGCATTTCTCGAATGGGCAGGAGCCTTCGAAAATGCTTCTCACGCTTATGTGTTGAAAGAGGCAGCTATTTTATTCGAAAGCGGGGCCTACCGACAGGTTGATAAAGTGATTGTGGTGGATGCTCCGGAGGAAATACGGATAGAAAGGGTGGTAAAACGCGACGGGGTCAGTCCTGAGGATGTTAGAAAAAGAATGGAAAGGCAATGGAAGGGTGCTGCTTTGCTCGAAAAAGCCGACTTTGTAATTCATAACCCCGGGGACGTTTTTTTAATACCCCAGGCACTCAACATCCACCGTGAGCTTTCCGAAAAATATATACATTTGTAAGCATGGAAACACCCAATAATCCCGGAACCGGATCTCCCCTCGATATTCCAGCACAGCAGGTACTGCCGAACAGCACCGCTGCTTTGGTGCTTGGAATAATTTCTATACCCACCTGTATTTGCTACGGCATAGTGGGGCTTGTCTGCGGCATAATTGCCATAATTCTGGCCTCAAAAGGAAAAGACCTGTATAAACAAAACCCCTCCCTATATACCGCTGCCAGTTACAACAATCTGAATGCCGGAAAAGTTTGCGGCATTATCGGAACCTGTCTCTCAGGGTTGTTTTTGCTGTATGTAATTGTTGCCCTTGCCTTTTACGGAATGGTGTTAGGGTCATTGTTGGATGTTTTCAGCCTTCCTCAATAATTCGCTGATTTTCTCGATTTCGGCCTGGCTTGAAAATAACCAGCAGCCCTGTCTTGTAAAGAAAAGCACCGGCCTTGCCTGTCCGGGTTGTGGTTTTCAGACTTCCCTTATTGCTTTGGCTGATGGAAGGGTGGTGGATTCATTTATGGCCTACCCACCCCTGATTCCCTTTCTTTTTACCCTGGTTTTTCTGGGATTGCATTTATATTTCAGATTTCGCAAGGGAGCCAGAATTCTGGTGGGGCTGTTCGTTTTGACTTCAGCGCTTATTGTCGTAAATTTTGTAATAAAATCGTTTTTTCAATAACATGCTGGTAAACACCACAGAACATTTGCGTGCTGCCGATGCCTACACAATCCAACACGAGCCCATAGCCTCTTTGGATCTGATGGAAAGGGCCGCGAAAGTTTGCGCAAACTGGATTGCAGAAAATTTCCCCGAAGGAAAACGATTTGTTGTTTTTTGCGGTCCGGGTAATAATGGTGGTGATGGCTTGGCCATTGCCAGATTATTGTTTGAAAAAGGAATTTCGGTGGAGGTTTATTATTCAGGCGATTCATTTTCTGCTGATTTTTCCGAGAATCTGAACCGGATCAAAACAATGAACATTCCTCACCTGAAAATATCTGACCCCGGAAATGATTTTCCGGTTCCCACCCCAAACGAAATTGCCATTGATTGTATTTTCGGTTCGGGTTTGAACCGATCTGTAAGTGGATTCTATGCGGATTTGATACTCCAAATTAATAAGCATTTCAGGGAAATAATATCCGTGGATATTCCGAGCGGACTGGGCGGAGAGTCTCTTGAGCCCGGGCCACAGGATCCTATAATAAAAGCCTCGCATACCCTGGCGCTTCAATGCCCACGCCTGGCTATGCTTTTACCGGAAACGGGGAATTTTTGCGGAAAGCTGGTGGTTTTGGATATTGGTTTGAACCGAGGTTTTCTGAACCAGGAAAATACCCGCATGCATTATACCGATTTTTTGCTGGCTTCGTCCCTCTACCGTCCCCGTGAAAAATTCAGCCATAAAGGAAGTTTCGGACATGCGCTGATAATGGCAGGTAGCCGCGAGATGCCGGGCGCAGCCTTGCTGGCAGTGCGTGCCTGTTTACATAGCGGGCCCGGACTGGTAACAGCAGGAATTCCTTCGGCACTCGAGGGAAGCATGGAGGTAAAAAATCCGGAAGCCGTTTTGAAAATTCTGGGCGGTGATTTTATTGAAGAAGTTCCGGCCACCGGCAGGTTTCAGGCTGTTGGTATGGGACCGGGACTTGGCGTAAATGAATCGACCGGTAAGGTATTGAAGTTATTAATTCAGGAAGGTCATCCCGGCATGGTACTCGATGCCGATGCCTTGAACCTGTTAGCCGAAAATCCAACCTGGTTGGGATTTTTGCCTCCCGAAACCATACTTACTCCACACCCGGGTGAGTTTAAACGACTTTTTGGGACATGGAATTCTCCTGCCGAAAAGCTTGAAGTTCTACGCAGAAGGTCCGCTACGCTCGGCTGTATCATTGTATTAAAAGGAGCCCACACCTGCATTGCACTTCCGGATGGATCATTGTATTTTAATTCTTCCGGAAATCCCGGCCTTGCCAAAGGTGGGAGCGGTGACGTGCTCCTTGGTATAATTACCGGCCTGAGAGCCCAGGGCTATACCGCCCCAAAGGCGGCCATATTCGGTGTTTACCTTCACGGGTTGGCCGCAGACCTCCTGCTTTCCGATTCGGCACCGGAGTCGCTTACAGCGGATATGGTCATTGACAGTCTGGGAGCAGCTTTCCGTTTTATTCATAGAGGTGGGAAGTAGTATTGAAAAAAACTTTAAATTTGCCGTCCCTTGTCGGAGGTTGAAGTTCTCCACACATGCATAACCACCCCGGAGCCTTTTTTCGAAATTTCCGGAGCTTTTTTTCGGGGTGTGGCGCAGCCCGGTAGCGCACTTGCATGGGGTGCAAGTGGTCGCTGGTTCGAATCCAGTCACCCCGACAAAACAAAAAAGCCTCTCGTGAAAACGAGGGGCTTTTTGATTTTGGAGCGGTAAAAGCAAGGCTTTTCTAAGTGGAAAAATTGAAAAGCCCAGAGGTCCGAAGCGACCGAAAGGCTTTTGTTTTGGCCTCCCCCAATTATGGATCACGCAAGTAATCCAGTCACCCCGACAAAACAAAAAAGCCTTTCGTGAAAACGAAGGGCTTTTTGATTTTGGAGCGTTAAAAGCAAGGCTTTTGTTTTGGCCTCCCCCAATTATGGATCACGCAAGTAATCCAGTCACCCCGACAAAAAAAAAGCCTTTCGTGAAAACGAGGGGCTTTTTGGTTTTCTTAAAACAAAATTAAGCCCATCTTAATTGTGGGTTAAGTTATTGGTTTGCCTTGACCCTCAGCCCTGAAAAGCCTATTTTTGCAATCAAAATTAAAGAGTGATATACAGGCGACTTTTCGATTTACTTAAAGTTTACCGTAAAGAAATCGGACTTATTTACGGGTATGCCCTTTTTACCGGTCTGTTGAGCCTGTCGCTCCCCCTTGGGATGCAGGCCATCGTAAATTTCATTATGATGGGACAACTCAGCACTTCCTGGGTTGTGCTGTCTGTTTTTCTTACCCTTGCGCTTACCTTTTACAGCGTGTTTTTGATTTTTCAGGTACATGTTTCCGAATATATTCAACAACGGATATTTGTTAAATCGGCTTTCGAGTTTGTTTTTCGTTTGGTTCGTATAAAGCCCGACCCTGAGAAAGAAAGCCATCATGCCGATTTTGTTTTCCGGTTTTTTGAAACTACCGCTATTCAAAAGGGTATTTCCAAAATTCTGCTTGATTTTTCAGTTCATTCCCTCATGATTTTGTTTGGATTGATAATTCTCAGCTTCTACCATGGATTTTTCTTTCTTTTTAGCCTGGCCCTGCTCGGAATAGTTTTTCTGGTTTTTCGCTGGCTCGGACCCCGTGGGTTCAAAAGCAGCCTGGAAGAATCTACCATGAAATATAAAGTGGCTCACTGGATGAACGATATTTCCAGGAATAATGAGGTTTTCAAGATTAATTCTTCTTCCCGGATTCACCTGGATCGGGCCGCCAGGTTGCTCGATGGATATATTAATCACCGGAACGAACATTTCAGAATATTGAAATTTCAATATGTGGCACTTGCTGCACTTAAAGTGCTGGTAATTTCCGGTTTGTTAATTGCCGGTAGCGTGCTGGTGGTAAGAAATGAACTTAATTTGGGACAGTTTATTTCTTCTGAGATTTTAGTTTTTATGATTGTTAATTCCATTGAGAAACTTGTTTATAGTCTGGATACGATTTATGATGTGCTTACCTCCCTCGAGAAATATGGAAAAGTAATTGATGCTGAACTTGAGAGCCCGGAAGCTCCGGGCCTGGTTGAGTTGAAAACAGATAAAACCCCGGAACTGCGTCTGGTAGATGTGGATATTGAGAAGGGAGGATTGGTGCTTCAAAAAGGGATTTCATTTTCACTGGCTGCCGGCGACAGGATGGCCTTGTGTGGTCGCTCCGGAACCGGAAAAACCGAGTTGATTTATCGCATGGCAACGCTCTCCGGCGGTGGCGAAGGTGTTTTTTACGATGGCATTGAAGCTTCCCGGCTGAATCTTAAAACGGCCCGCAAATACATGGGACTGGTTTTCAGCGATCCTAAAATTTTCGAAGGCAGCCTTATTGAAAACATTTGTCTGTCGCCCGAAGATCTGGATATGGACAGAATGCATGATGCCTGTTCAAAAGTAGGATTGAATGATTTTTTGAAAAAACAGGAGGGAGGGTATAATATGAAGATAGTGTTGTATCAGCGCCCCCTTCCGAGAGATATTCAGTTAAAGATTGAATTGGCCCGGGTTTTTTATAAAAAGCCCCCCATTGTGTTTTTCGATTCCGACTTGCATTACCTGTCTCAGTTCGACCGTGAACAGGTTATAGAGAATTTTACCCGTGAATTGAAGGATTCGATTTTTGTTTTCAATACAACCTCCGCGCATACGGCTTCGGTTTGTAACAGCTTGCTTTATTTATCGGCAGGGAGGTCGCAGCAGTTTTTTGGAAATATTACCGAAGCCCTTCGGAATCCGGAAATAGCTTCAATAATCCGTTAAATGCAATAACAAGAAATGAACAGCCAGGACATAGTTACGGAATATGCACGAAAGGTGAAGGTGATTGGACTGAGGTTCAGTGCAAAGTTTGTACGATGGATTTACGGATTCCTTTTCCTGTTTGTTTTGTTGTTGCTTTGCCCATGGACTCAAAATGTGAGTGCGGATGGAAGGGTTACCGCCCTTTTGCCCGAGCAAAGGCCTCAGACCATCCATTCCGTAATACCCGGAAGAATAGAGAAATGGTATGTGGAAGAAGGGCAGAAGGTAAAAAAAGGAGATACCATTTTGTTTATTTCAGAAACCGACAAAGATTATTTCGATCCGAATTTGCTGAAGAATACCCAGGAACAGGTAAAGTCGAAGGAAAATTCCGTGCTCTCCTACCAGAATAAAGTAAATGCCTTAAACAAGCAGATTGATGCCCTCAATCAAACCATGGATTTAAAGATTGAGCAAACAAAAAATAAAATACGGCAGGCTGAGCTGAAGATTTCAGTCGATAGCACAGATTTTGTGCTTGCCGTAAATAATTTTTCCCTGGCTCAGGACCAGTTCAAGCGTTACGAAGAATTGTTGCAAAAAGGGATTGTTTCTCAGACGGAATTTGAGCAGCGCAAATTGAAATTGCAGGAGGCCCAGGCGAAACGGAATAATGCAGAAAATAAATTACTCACAAGCCGGAATGAATATACCAACGCAGTAATTGAACTGAACTCGATAAAAGCGGAATATAACGACAAACTGATGAAGGCTCAGGCCGAGAAATATACGGCCCTCTCACTTATGTTTGAGTCGGAAGCCTCAGTGGCTCTGTTGCAGAGTCAGTATGCCAAATACGAAAACCGGGTGGGTTTTTATTATGTTACCGCTCCGCAGGATGGATACATCACCCGGGCTTTAAGTACCGGAATGGGTGAAATTATTAAAGAAGGAACCCCCATCGTCAGTATTATGCCCTCCGATTTTAAACTCAGTGTGGAGTGGTATGTAGCACCGATAGATATTCCTCTCTTATCAACCGGAAAAAAAGTAAGGTTTGTTTTTGATGGCTGGCCATCCCTGGTTTTTTCCGGCTGGCCCGGCTTGTCGGTTGGAACCTATGGGGGAGAAATCGTGGCCATTGATAACATTGCCGATTCAAGAGGTCTTTTCCGGGTATTGGTAGCTGAGGATAAGGATGAACAACCCTGGCCTTCGCAGTTGCGACCCGGGGGAGGGGCACGGGGATTTGCCCTGCTTGAGGATGTTCCTTTGTGGTTCGAAATCTGGCGACGGCTAAACGGGTTCCCACCCCGCTTTTACCAAAACGATAACGAAAAAAATCCCTGATGTTCCGGGTTCCCCTGATTTTGTGTTTTCTATTTTTTGGATCCGGAGTTTTTTCCCAGGTTCCCGGGGAAAGCATTTTAAATTTTGAAGAATACCTTAAAGGGGTTGAATCCAGAAATCCCCTGGCAGCACTTGCCGACATCAAAGTTGAAAGAACACGCTTTCAGAAAATGGAAGCCAGGGGCGAATTTGATCCTGTGCTAAAAGGCCACCATTTGCAAAAGCGGTTCAACGGCTTCAATTATTTTTCTCTTACCGAAGTAAATCTTGATGTGCCCACACCTCTGGGAATTGATTTTAAGGCCGGTTTTGATTTTAATCGGGGAGTTTACCTTTCCGAGGAAAATTTTCTGCCCCCCAATGGTTTGCTGGTAGCGGGATTGCGGGTTCCCCTGGCACGAAATATTCTTACCGATCCCAGGCGTCTTTCTCTTTCACTGGCTGAGCTTTACCAGGAAATGAACGAGGCAGAACGCAGAATATTAAATGTGGCCCTCGTTAGCGATGCACTAAAGGCATATGGTCTCTGGGCCGGAGCCTTCATGAAGCAAACGGCCATGGAATTGGCCGGGAAGGTAGCTTATGAGAGACTTCAGATTACCCGTGAACGATTTTTGAAAGGAGAATCCTCGGCCATCGATACGCTTGAGGTTTACAGCCAGTATAAAAACCGCATGGCCGACCTTTTCTCGGCACGGGCTGCGTATCAAAATGCCCTTACTGAAGTCCGTTTTTATTTTCAAAATCCCGGCGATAATCCAAACAATGCGTTTTCATTCCTTCCCGATACGGTATTTATTATTTCCATTCCCGACTGGAATTCTAAAATACCCTCGGGCGATTTTTCTACCGAAACCGTTTTGGGTCATCCCGACTGGATCATGGGAAATCTTAAGGTGGAAATGCTAAAACGCGAAAATAAATTACGCAAGGACAGGCTGAAGCCCGAGATATATGCCAACTATAATTTTATTACCGAACCGATTATTGCCGGAAGCCCGGTATGGAGCCTGGATAATTATAAGTTCGGAGTCGATTTAAACTACCCGCTTTTTGTGAGAAAGGAAAGGGCCAAATTAGGTTTGAACCGCCTGCAAATTAAGGAAGCCCAACTGGAATTGGATGTGAAGCAGAGCAGCCTTCAGTTAAAATTGATTGCCGCCCGATATGAGCTTCAGGCTTTGGCAGCCCGAACCGCTGAATTGAAACAGGTCTTTGAAGCAAACAGAGTTTTGTTTTGGGCAGAAACTGAAAAGTTCAGGGCCGGCGAAAGCACCCTGTTTCTGTTAAACCAACGTGAACTTGCCTATTTGGAAAGCCGGATTAAGTGGGTGAACGCACTTGAGGACTATATTTCCCGGTTTGCCGATTTCAATTACCTGGCCGGCTCGAGATTGTTTTAGGGTAGAAGGCAAAATCACTTCGATTTCAATAAAGTTTTTAAAGAGAATACCCGCAACGCAAATATCATTTGTTTGCGAAAATCCTGATAGCATGTTTTCTATTGCAAGCCAAGGTTCTCTTTCCATTTCTTTTCCGGGTTTTAACTTTCCTGTTTCCCCATGCAGTACTACGGGATTTGATTCTTTGATTTTTTTTTGCGAAAGAAAAAGAATAACCCGGTAAACCTTCCCTTGTAAGCTCATAACCGGAAATTCAGGGACAATGCCTTTATATTTGTAAATTTGTTACATGAATAAAGTGCTTGAAAGGCCGGGTGTTATGGAAGGTCTTCGAATACCTGTAATGGAACAATTTTTGACCTTGCAGGGTGAAGGTTTTCATACCGGACTCGCATCCTGGTTTATTCGTGTGGGCGGTTGTGATGTGGGATGCCATTGGTGCGATGTAAAAGAAAGCTGGGATCCGGAAATTCATCCCCTGACCTCTGTGGATGATATAACTCCGCAATTTTCAACTTCTTCTCCGGGGGTTGTCGTGATTACCGGCGGTGAACCCCTGATGTGGAATATGGATCCCCTGACCCGGCGCATTAAGTCTTTCGGTCATCGGACCCATCTGGAAACCTCAGGCGCATATCCCCTCTCGGGTGCCTGGGACTGGATTTGCCTTTCCCCGAAAAAAAACATGAAACCACTTTCTGAAATTTATGAGCACTGCAATGAATTAAAAGTTATTGTTTACAACGCTCACGACTTTCAGTTTGCCCGGGAACAGGCAGCGGCTGTCAGAAAAGGAACCCATCTGTTTCTGCAACCCGAATGGTCGGTAAGGGAAAAAATGATTCCCCTGATTATTCAATTCGTTCTTGAAAATCCTCAATGGAAAATTTCTTTACAAACCCATAAATACCTTGGAATTCCCTGATTTATGGTCTGATAATTGCAATCTTTTTAAAATCAAACCGGCGCTTATGACGAAATATTTGTTTTTTTTCCCGGCCTTCCTTTTCTCCCTTGGCCTCTTTGCACAGCCCGGTGTTTATTCCGTAGCTGATAATAAGGCTGTGAAGTATTATGAGGCAGGAAAAAAGGCCTATAATCAGCGTAACGATAAGGAAGCGGAGAAACAATTGCTGAAAGCAACTTCCAAAGCCAAAGATTTTGTAGAGGCCTGGACCCTGCTGGGGTATTTGTATGCCGACCAGAAAAAAGAAGTGAAATGTATCGATGCCCTGAAAAAGGCCATTGAAATCAATCCACTTTATTACCGGGGTGGGAACCTTTTTACCGTGGCAAGAATGGAGCTTAGTATCGGACGCTACCAGGATGCCCTGGGTCATTACAAAGACTACCTTGCACAATCGAAAAAAGATTCCAACATGGTTAATTTTTCATTGCGCGATATTAAATCCTGTGAGTTTGCCATCAATGCCATGAAGAATCCGAAACCGTTTAAACCGGTAAATATGGGTCCTGAAATCAATACGGTTCATTACGAATATTTTCCCACCGTTACGGCCGATGATCAGCTGTTCCTCTTCACCCGCAACATTCGACCTGAAAAGGGCAGTACCATTACCCATTCCCAGGAGGATTTCTTTTTCAGCCGGAGGGTAGATGGAAAATGGACTCCAGCTGAAAGCATTGGTCCGAATATTAATACCCAGCTTAACGAAGGCGCACCCTGTTTGTCAGCTGATGGAAATCTATTGTTTTTTGTGGTTTGCCCTGATGCTTTTGGTTATGGCGAAGATCGCAAGGGCTTTGGAAGTTGTGATATTTTTTATGCAAGTAAAATTGGCGATAAATGGAGCAAGGCTGCAAATGTGGGAGCCCCCGTCAATTCCAGGAATTGGGAATCGCAACCTTCATTCTCTTCCGACGGAAAAACTTTGTATTTCATTCGGGGCACCGTTACCCAATCGGGAATAAGAGATGATGATATTTACATGAGCGAATTGGGTTCCGACGGAAAATGGACTGCTCCAAAGCGACTCAGCGATAAAATAAACACTCCGGGCAGGGAGGAGTCGGTTTTTATTCATCCGGATAATATGACTTTGTACTTTTCATCCAACGGCCATACAGGAATGGGAGGCATGGATATTTACATGTCGAAGCGCCAGCCCGATGGAGAATGGGGCGAACCCGTAAACCTGGGTTACCCCATAAATACCTGGGCCGATGAAAACAGTTTGCTGGTAGGAGGAAATGGTGAAATTGCTTATTTCGCCTCCGACAGGGAAGGAGGCTTCGGTGGTTTGGATCTGTATTATTTTGAACTCGATCAATCCCTGCGTCCTGAAAAAATTTCCTATTTCAAAGGAAAGGTATATGATAAAGAAACCGGAAAACCACTGTTTGCCTTTTTTGAATTGATTGATCTCGAAACCGGAAAGGTTGTGGTGGAGTCAAACTCTAATGCAGGTAACGGTCAGTTCCTGCTTACCCTGACTGCGAACAGGAATTATGCCCTTAATGTTTCTCGTGACGGTTACTTGTTTTTTTCTGAAAACTTTGCAATGAAGGAATCCCCTTCTGAAAAACCCTTTCTGATGGACGTGCCTCTGGTGAAGCCGAAGGAAGATGAAGTAGTAGAGTTGAAGAATGTGTTTTTTGAGACCGCAAAATTTAACCTGAAACCGGAATCGCGTTATGAGTTGGATAAACTTGTAAGTCACCTTCAGAAAAATCCGGGGCTTCAGATTGAGCTTCGCGGTCATACCGACAATGTGGGCGATCCAAAATCAAATCAGTTGCTTTCCGAAAACAGGGCCAAGTCAGTTTATAATTACCTCATTGAAAAAGGCATTTCGAAAGACCGGCTGAGTTGGAAGGGTTTCGGAGAAACCATGCCTAAAACCACCAATGATACTCCTGAGGGGAGGGCTATAAACCGAAGGACGGAGTACAGGATTTTGAAGAAATGAGATTTTTTTACGGATTGATTTTTTGTGCTTCCTTCTCCCTGCTTCAGGCACAGGAAAACAAAAAAGTTTTTAGCATTGCATTGATTGGTGATGCCGGGAATCTGGAAAGCCCCGGTCCCCTGTATTCCGCATGGAAAGAAATAACGGGGAAAGATGAAAATTCAGCTACCCTCTTTTTGGGGGACAATATTTATTTTAACGGATTGCCATCACGCGATGCATACGGAGATGGTAAGTTATCGGCTGAGGAAAAAAAACTGCGCTCACAATTATTCTTTTTCCGTGACTACGCCGGATTCGGTTATATGATACCGGGCAATCACGATTGGAAAGCCGGCCGTTCAAAGGGATTTGAAAGGGTGAAAAACATGGAAACCTGGGTGCATGCCTGGGTGAGAGACTCCGGTCGTTTTTTAAAGAATAAAGAGGGTGCTGTTTTTTTACCCGGGGCCGGACTTCCGGGGCCCTGGTCTGTGGTTCCCACCGAGGGTATACGATTAATTTTAACCGACAGCCAATGGTTTTTTGCCGAAGCCAGGAACAAGCCAAGAGGAAAAGTTCCGGGAATGAGTTATCAGCAGACCCGTGAAAAATATTTCCGCGATTTAGACAGTCTGCTTGGTTTGGCTGAAAGAAATAATGAGTGGGTGGTTTTTGCGGGTCATCATCCCATGAAAAATTTCGGTCAGCACGCCAAAGCAAAGCAACCCTGGAGATTCATTCTTAATTACACGCCCTTTTGGATTTTCGGAAAAATGGGATTGCACCGGTTGATGGATCAGGACATTCCCTCGGGAGTTTACCGAAAGTATATAGCTGAGCATGAAAAAGTGTTTCATGACCGGCGAAAAATTATTTTCGTAGCGGGACATGAACATAATTACCAGTGGATTAGTGCCAATGGCTTTACCTATATTGTAAGTGGAAATGGGAGTAAAGCAGAAAAACTTCAAAAGGGGAAATTTCCAGCTTTAAAAGAAGGGTATGGGGGTAGCAAAGGATTTGTTTGTCTGGATTTTTTCCGAAACGATAGCGGAGATTTGATTTTTGATGTAAAACCCGTTGTGATTCCATCAGGCGGGAGTTTTCGGGTTAAATTTTAGTTTTTTTTTAAAAAATCGACTAAATTTTGAATTGTTGTCTATAGGAACATTTATTGGAAATACATAGGGTAATCCCTGTAAGGATTTTGTTGTATAAATTTAAACTCCGGAAAGTAAAAAAACTAAAGTTCTGAACGGTTTTTTTGGTCGATTGGCTATTGTCAAAGCGTAATCCTATCGTATTTCATTCGTCTTTAAAGTTCATTATATAAAAGGGCTTTTTCCTGTCATGCCCCATCATCATTAAGGAAAAATGTATATTTAAAGGTGCAAAGCAAAAAGAAGCTTGTTGTTGTCGGTGGAGGTTTTGCCGGCCTGCACCTGGTAAGGAGCATTGACAAAAAAAAGTTCGATGTGTTTCTTATCGACAAGCTGAATCATCACCAGTTTCAGCCTTTGTTCTATCAGGTGGCAACCTCCCAGTTGGAACCTTCTTCTATTTCCTTTCCTTTCCGGAATGTCTTTCGCAATGAAAAATCGGTACATGTCCGCCTTGGGGAACTGGAGGAAGTAATGCCGGATCAAAATCTGATTAAAACCAGCATTGGGGATTTTCCCTACGACTACCTGGTACTGGCTCTGGGTTGCAGGACCAATTTTTTCGGAAAGCAGGAAATTGAAGAGAAGGCATTTTCCCTTAAGACAACCTACGATGCCATTGCCATCCGAAATCATATTCTGCTCACCTTCGAAAAATGCTCTTACGCTTCCGAGGCAGAAAAAGAAAAGTTACTGAATCTGGTAATCGTGGGAGCCGGCCCAACCGGGGTTGAGCTGGCCGGGGCTTTTGCAGAAATAAAAAAGTTCATTCTTCCCCGGGATTATCCGGGGATAGACTTTTCAAAATTTACTGTTTACCTGATCGAAGGTGGATCCGCACCTCTCGGCAGTATGAGTGAAAATGCACAAAAAGCTTCGGCGGATTATCTGAAACGCATGGGGATTAACCTTATAACGGGTGCGTATGTGGAAGATTACAATGGGGAAATTCTTAAGCTAAATAATGGAGAAACCATTAAAACGGCCACTGTTATCTGGTCGGCCGGGGTAACCGGTAACCGGGTTTCCGGATTTCCTGATCCGGTGTATGCCCCGGGTAACAGGATCAGGGTTGACCGGTTTTCACGCGTTTTGGGGTTTGAGAATATATTTGCGGTGGGCGACATTGCCTTTATGGAAACTCCAGAATATCCCAGAGCCCATCCCCAGGTGGCAAATGTTGCCATCAATCAGGCTAAAAGACTTGCAAAAAACTTTAATAAAGGTCTTTCTCCCGAAGTCTGGACGGAATTTGAATATAAAGACCTGGGCTCTATGGCCACCATTGGTAAAAACAAGGCCGTTGTAGACTTTCCCCGCTGGAAATTTAAAGGATATTTTGCCTGGTTAATCTGGATGTTCCTCCACCTGATGCTGATCCTTTCGGTAAAGAACAAACTCATTATTTTCATTAACTGGGCCTGGGCCTACATGACAAAGGACAGCTCCCTTCGCCTTATTTTGAAGCCGGGCGGCAAAAAAAACGGCAAATAAGGAGGAGTTTACCCGCATTGTTTATTTTTGTTTCTGAACGGATATCCCCATGCTCCCCCGGCTGAGAAATTACTTCATTGGATCTTACCTTAGTCACGACGATGTCTTCGAACGGGCGAGGGCTATCATGCTATTTCGGTTCACACTGATTTTTACCCTGATTTTTACGATGCCGGTTGTCATGGATTATTTTTTCGGGCTGAAAAAGGCATTTGCTATGCACCTGACAGATTTCCTTCTTCTTTTGGCCTTTCCCTTTATAATTAAAAAACTTAAGAATCTTGATAAAGCCATCAATGTGTTTTTTGGGATTATAGTTTTTACTTCCATGGCCGCTTTTATGATGTTAAATCCTATGCATCTTGAAATAATTGGAGTCTCCTGGGCCATGTTGTTTCTTTTGTTGAGCGCCCTCCTTCAAAAGGGAAAATCACGCCTCTGGTTTTGTTTGTTCCTGGGTTGGTTGCCCATTTTTTATGTGTTGCTGAATATTGCCCTCGACGGAGCGCTCACCTGGCCTGCGATTGTTCAGGATGGCGCGGAATCACCTCCCGTAATTTTACTTTTTATGCCCATTGTAATTGGTATTAATGCCATTTGGACACATACCCAAACCATACAGATGGCTAAAGAAACAATTACCCTGCAAAAGAAAATCATTCAGGAAAAGAACAATAACATTACCGACAGCATTAATTATGCTTCCCGGATTCAGCAAGCCAAATTGCCGGACAAAAAACTTGTTTCCGGTTTTATTCCCGAACATTTCATTTTATTTCGTCCCAAGGATATCGTGAGCGGCGACTTCTATTATTTTTTTCAGAAAGGCGAAAAGCTGATAATGGCCGCAGCCGATTGCACAGGCCATGGAGTTCCGGGTGCATTCATGAGTATGATAGGTATTGAAAAGCTCAACGATGCAGTGAATGAATTCGATTCTCCTTCTGAAATTCTTTCCGCCCTCAATAAAAAAATCAAATCATCGCTAAATCAATTGTCTGAAGAAGCTTCAACCCGGGATGGCATGGATATAGCCCTGTGTTTTTACGACAAGAATACACAGGTTCTTTCTTTTTCCGGTGCGAACCGGCCTTTGTGGATATCCCGTAAAGGCAATGGATCCATGGAAGAGTATAAACCCACGAAACGGGGTATTGGAGGGATTACCCCCTTCGATCAAAAATTTGAAGAAATTTCAGTTACCCTGAATGCCGGAGATGCTTTTTACATTTTCACCGATGGATTTGCAGATTCCTTCAGTTCGCAGCATAAAAAAATGACCACAAAGAGGTTCAGGGAAATTCTGGAGCAAAACACAGAAATGAAAATGAAGGAAAGGGGAAATTTTCTTGAGAACTACCTGAATTCATGGATTGGAGATACGGAACAAATAGACGATGTGTTGGTGATGGGATTTCGACCCCTGCCTTAGATTCCCGTTTTTAATCAGGATTTTTGAATAACTATTTTTGCTGCCCGTAATTTATGGAAGAAAATCAACCCATTCCTGCTGAAACCTTTAAACGGCTTGGGCTATGGGCTCAATTGAAAGAAGCCCTGAAAGGGTCGGAAGCCGATTTTACCAAAATTGATTTAAAGCGTGCCATATTCCTTTTGGCGGTTCCCATGATCCTTGAACTCGTTATGGAATCTACTTTTGCTCTCGTCGATATATATTTTGTGGGGAAACTGGGTGCGCCTGCAGTGGCTACCGTTGGTTTAACCGAAACCTATTTGTTTATCATGTACTCCATTGCCATGGGACTCAGCGTGGCAGTTACTGCCTTTATTGCCCGGAGGGTGGGCGAGAAGAAAAAAGATGAAGCAGGTGTTGGAGCGGTTCAATCGGTGTTTTTGGGTTTGTTGTTTTCCATTCCCTTTATGCTGGGTGGAATTTTTTATGCCAAAGAACTTCTTTCCATTATGGGCGGCGATTCCTGGAGCCAGGAACACGGGTACAAGTATGCCCAATGGATGTTGGGTGGGAATGGAATAATCATGTTGCTTTTTGTAATCAATGCTGTTTTTCGTGGAGCGGGCGATGCCGCTATTGCCATGCGTGTATTATGGATTGCCAATGGAATTAATATTGTTTTGGATCCGGTATTGATTTTTGGCTGGGGGCCATTTCCGGCTATGGGAATAGAAGGTGCAGCCATTGCCACCAATGTGGGCAGGGGTATCGGCGTTGCCATTCAATTGTGGTCTTTGTTCCGTTCCGGGAAACACATCAGGGTGAAGAAGGAACAGATTAAATGGGTGGGAACCGTGGTATGGAATTTATTAAAAACATCAATAGGAGGTATCGGACAAATGATTGTGGCCATGACATCCTGGGTGTTTATCATTCGAATTTTAGCCGATCTTGGTTCCGAAGCCGTGGCCGCATCAACCACCGTTATCCGTCTTATGATGTTTACCCTGATGCCGGCCTGGGGCTTGTCGAATGCCGCCGCCACGCTGGTGGGTCAGAATCTGGGTGCAGGTCATCCCGACCGGGCCGAAAAATCGGTCTGGATGATTGGGGTTTACAACATGGTTTTTCTGGTTTTCGTTTCCTTTATCTATTATTTTTTTAACGAATCCCTGATGCGCATTTTTACGGAGGATGATACCGTAATGGCCATAGGGGCTGAGTGGATTCGAATTTTATCCTATTCCTATTTCGTTTACGGCTGGTGGATGGTGGCGGTGCAGGCTTTTAACGGCGCAGGGGATACCCGAACCCCCACCTGGATCAATATTATATTTTTCTGGATCATACAGATTCCCCTTTCTTACTACATGGCGATGAAATTGGGAATGCAACACTCGGGCGTATTCTGGGCTATTTTGATCTCCGAGACTTCGGTAGGGGTATTTACCCTCTGGTTGTTCAGTAAAGGAAGCTGGAAGAAGGTGAAAATCTGATTCTTTTTTTCTACTTTTAAGGATACGCCATTCTATTAAAATCAAACCCATGAAACAACCCTTATCCCTTTTCATCTCTGGCCTATTGTTTTTTCAGACCGTATTTGCCGTGGAGATTGATGTTCATTCAAAAGTTGAAAGTGTTATTGTATATCACTCTGGCGCACTGGTTAACAGGGTGGGAACCATTGATCTTAAGCCCGGGGTAAATGAAATTACCTTCAAAAACATTTCTTCAAAGATTATCCTGAATTCGATAAAGGTGGGTAACAAGGAAGTTACTATTCTCAATAAATCCCTTATCCGTAAGCTGACTAAAGAAGAGGTAAATCAATTGCAGGATCGGCGGGAAGCCCTGAACAAACAACTCACCCTTATTGAATCCAAATACAATCAGGCGGGGTTTGTTGGAAAGGTGGAAGATCTTGAAAAAATGACGGCATTTTACGGGGAAAAAATGGTTCAGCTGAAAAAGGAACTCCGCTCGGTAGAATTAAAAATCGAAGAAGCAAAAAAGCTTGAAAATATCGAACTGAAGAATGAAAACGCAGCCATTTTGAAGCTCATTGTTTCGGTAGAGGAAAAACTAAAAGAGCCCCTGGAATTGCAATATGTTTGCGGGGGCATAGGCTGGAGTCCCTATTATGAAGTAAATGTCAAAAATGCAGGGGAGAGTAAAATAGGTATTAAATATCTGGCAAGAGTAATGAGCCAGACAGGAGAGGACTGGGATAATATTTCCATTTCGCTTTCCTCTTCCTTTCCTCTGGAATCACCCACCAGCATTCCCAAAGCAAAGAATCCATGGGTTTTGGCGGGTGGAAAATACAGTGGTGATTTTGAAAATCCAAATGAAAACAAACCCCAGGTACAGGAACAACAACAAATTGATAAACTGGAAGGGGTCTCCTATCAGGAAATCAGCATACCCTCATTTTTAAAACTCAGGGTATTGAAAGATAAGTACTCCATTAAGTCAAATAGCACTGTATTTACCTTTCCCATTCAGTCAATTTCCCTTCCCACCGATTTCTTCTACTTTGGTTATCCGGGAGTCGATCCCGAGGTATATCTGGTGGCTCAGGTTACCGGTTGGGATACTCTTGGATTTGTGGATGGGGTTGCCGGAATTACTTTTGGAGGCAATGAAATTGGCAAATCACTCATAAAATTCAGCGAATTTAAGGACACCCTGTTGCTGCCTGTCGGAAAGGACAACAGTGTTTTTATGAAACGCCATGAAATTCCCAATCAAAAGTACTTTAGGATCACTACTATTGGGAAAAAGAGGGAAATCACATTAGCCTACCGTTTCGAATTGAAAAACAACAATCCTTTTCCCGTGAAGTTTGAATTGGTGGAACAATTTCATATTTCACAGACGAAGCTGGCCGAAGTTGAACTGGAAACAATTTCCGGGGGAAAAATCAACAAAGAGGAAGGAGAAATAACATGGTTGATGGATTTGAAACCCGGTCAGGGGGCCGATAAGGAATTTGTATTTAAGATAGAAATGGATGCGAGTTACCGGTATTCAAAAAGCAGTATTAAGAAGGCAAAGTACAGGACCATTAGCGCTCCTTCCTTTTAAATTTAATTTTATTGCCAAAAAGAAGACACTGGTAAATGCTGAAACGAAGCAAAGCGTTGAAGCTTTTCTAGAGAAGGTTCCAAACGAAACCCGAAAAAAGGACTGCTTTGAGTTGTTGAAGATTATGAAAAAGATAACCGGAATGGATGCGCGAATCTGGGGGAAGAGTATTATAGGTTTTGGAAAATATGAATACCAACGAAAAAATGGTGATGCTTTTGAATGGTTCACCGTTGGTTTTTCACCGGCTAAAGCTCACCTTTCAGTTTATTTGATGTATGATATAAATAAGGAAAAGGAATTGTTAAAAGCCCTTGGGCCCTACAAAGCCGGAAAGGGTTGTCTTTATATAAAATCACTGGAAGCGGTTCATATTCCTACCCTCAAAAAAATGATAGCGAAAAGTAAGAAGTGGAGGTTTTGAATTGTGTAGGGGTCAATACAAATCCTGAGGCTCAATAAAATCTTCCAGGTCTTTGTAACTCAGCTTTTTGAGCCCTTTTTTGGAAGACTTTTTGGGTTGGTTTCCGCTTCCGGGTCCATCGTTGTTGTCGCCGGGATCAAAGGTGTTGTTCAGGTAAATTAACTCGTACATGTTTAAATTGCCTGCTACCTTTTTTGTTTTGCCAAAACGCCAGGTCAGTCCCGCATGAAAAAAACCGGCAGGTTTTGAAAATTGCTCTACAGCAAAGGGCAAAAATCTTTTGGTCCTGCTTTGGTTGGCCTGATAACTCGCAAATCCAATAACATTGTTTTTGGTTACCCCTCCAGATATAAACCAACTGAAATGGGAAGAGGGATTGAACTCAAGCCTCAGCCCGTTCAAAAATTCATACCTTCCGAAGATTACTACCGAATCTCTTCCGTTGTAAATAAATTTACTGCCATCGGGCATGGTGTCATTGTTGGCAAAATTATATACGCCCCCCATGGGCCTCACAAACCCCACAACCGTGAACTTTCTTCCCAGGGGAACATGTATGCTCAGATTTCTAGGAAAAATCAAACTACCATAAACGCCGTCCAGTCTTCCCACCCGCATGCCCAGAATGGGCAAACGAAGGCGGTCGCCAAACAAAAAGGTTTTGGTAAAGCCGATGGTCATGCTGAAAGTTTCTGAAAACCGGTGGTTATAAACAGCGATGCTGGAATTCCGGAATACTTTGTTGGCTTTATCACGATTGTCGTAGGTGACAAAAGGATTAAAATCGAAAAACCAGATTCCCTTTTTTCCGTTGTTGTACATATACCTTATGCCAATGGAATTTCTTACCAGGGTATGCCGGGTGGGTAAATTTGAAAAATGCGGATTGGCAAAAAGATAATTGCCGGTTAACAGCAAATGGTGGTTTGCGATGATGCCTGAATCTTTCCTGAATTTGTCGCGGGTGAGTAGGGGAATATAAAAAGCAAAATTGGTTTGATCGAAGGAGTAATTTCCCAGGGAATCAAGTTCTTTTTCCGTCAGGTCGTAGCGGTTCGAAGCGTAATAATTCAGATAAAAGGTATTGGCCAGATAATGCCGGGGTTCTTTTTGTTGGTCCTGTGAAAGCCCCTTAATCCCAAAGAAGGGAATGAGTAAAACAAACAGAAGTATTTTTGGCAGGCCGGACATCTTCTTAGTTTTTCTCCTTTAACAGCCGGACAAGTTCTTTCCTGAAATCTTCTTCGGCTTTAAAAACCAGGGCAATTTTTTTGGAGGATAACACGGGTTTTAACTGATTCACAAGTTGTTTTTGAAGGTCGAGCTCCTTTTGTTTGAACTCCAGTTCTCCTTCAATCATCTCCATGGTCTGGGCTTCATTGAGCTGATCAATGTTCTTGTATTTGGTTTTTCGTAATTCCTGATGGTTTTTCCACAGGGTTTCCTTTTTATCTAAATACTGGTTGTAGAGAGGCCAGAATTTTCCGGCTTCAGCAGTGGTAAGTCCAATGGTTTTGGTAAAAATGGTCACCCGGAGAGCCTCAATGTCTTCTTTCTTTTTTTGAGCCCCCGCCAATTGGGGGATGCAAAAAAGAAGCATAAAAAATATTATTCCGAACCGTTTCATGGGGAAGTGTTGTTAATTTCCGACGAAAGATCGATGCCGCTTCTCAGAATGTAATCTTCAAGGTCGCTTTCGGTGTTGGAGCTACCGGCTTCAAGATCAAATCCTTCCAGCAGTAATTGTTCGTCGAGGTGATACAATCCGGGATTTTCAAGAATATTGTTTTTGGCTTTTTCAGACAATGTGAAATCTCTTTGGGAATCGGATGAAAAAAGATAAACGCCCAGGGTGAATAACAGGGCAATTCCCGCAGCAGCCATATACCTGATTAAATGGTTCTTCGAACGGGGCAGGGGAACAACCCGAACATCTTTCGGGGGATTTATTTCCAAATTCCCGAAATACCCTTCGGGAACGGAAAAGGGATTTTCATTTTTCCGGGACAAGGCCTCCAATCCGGCAAGGCTTGTCAGAGCAGCATGATTTTCTTCAAAATAGTTTTCAGGAACAAGGAATCCGGAATCATTTGTTTTCAGGGTTTCCAGATAAGCCAGTTTTTGCATCATGGCCGGAAGGTTTTCAAAATACCCCTCAGGTACCTGATCTTTTCCGATACCGGTATGCAAATCCGCTTGGTTCAGCAATTCAGGGTTCAGCAAACGCTGTTCACTTTTTTCAAAATACCCTGCCGGAACCCCAAACGGATTGCTCCGGGGCCAGGGATGAGGGTTTTTGAGAAAAGGTGTTTTCATGTGCTGTAGGTTTGACTGCTCCTTATCTAAAAGGTTTAAGCTGATTTCATATATGCCTCAATTTTTTTTACGGCATGATGGTAGCTCGCCTTCAGGGCTCCCACCGAAGTTTCCAGAACTTCCGACATGCTCTGATAGTCCATTTCCTCAAAATACTTCATATTGAAAACTACCCTTTGCTTGTCGGGAAGGGTTAAAATGGCGTTTTGCAATTTTTTCTGAATGGCATCTCCCCTGAAATACGGATCAGATTCCAATGTATCGGAAAGGCCGTAGGCTACATCGTCGAAGTTGACATAGAGGTGACCTCGCTTTTGTTTCAAAAAAGTAATAGACTCGTTGGTGGCAATGCGGTATAGCCAGGTAAAAAGTCCGGAGTCGCCCCGGAAATTGTCGAGGCTTTTCCAGACTTTAATAAAAACATTTTGTAGAACATCGTCGGCATCATCATGGCTGATTACCATGCGGCGAATGTGCCAGTAAACTCTTTCCTGGTAAGTTTTTACCAGACGGCCAAAGGCAGATTCCCGGGTATCCGGGTTTCGGAAATCTTCAAGAATGGATTTTTCGTTTTCGTCCACACCGAAATTTTTCGGGCCGACTACTTGCGCGATATTGCCTGCAGTGCTTTTTCTGCAATGCGCTCTTTGGTAAGCCCGTATTTTTTCATCAGCTCGGCAGGTGTTCCGCTTTCACCGAAGGAGTCGTTTACCCCAACCATTTCCATGGGTGCGGGCCGGTTTCTTCCCAATAACTGGGCAATGCTGTCGCCCAAACCTCCATTAACCTGATGCTCTTCGGCCGTAACGGCACATCCTGTTTTCGCTACTGATTCTAAGACTGCCTTTTCGTCTAAAGGTTTAATGGTATGAATATTTATTAATTCTGCCTGTATGCCCTTGGCTTCCAGTATTTCACAGGCCCCAATGGCTTCCCATACCAGGTGGCCGGTTGCAAATATGCTTACGGCATTCCCTTCCTGCATTTTCCAGGCTTTTCCAATTTCAAATTTTTGTTCAGGAGCTGTAAAGTTGGGAACCGAAGGCCTTCCGAAACGGAGATAAACGGGGCCTTCATATTCTGCAATGGCCAGGGTGGCAGCTTTGGTCTGGTTGAAATCGCAGGGATTAATTACCACCATATTGGGTAGCATTTTCATCAATCCTATATCTTCCAGTATCTGGTGGGTGGCACCGTCTTCACCCAGGGTAAGCCCGGCATGCGATGCGCAAATTTTTACATTCTTTCCCGAATAGGCAATGCTCTGCCGAATCTGATCGTAAACCCTGCCGGTAGAAAAATTAGCAAAAGTTCCGGTAAATGGAATTTTTCCTCCGATTGTCATGCCCGCCGCAATGCCCATCATGTTGGCCTCGGCAATGCCCACCTGAAAGAACCGTTCGGGAAATTCTTTTTGAAAAGCATCCATTTTAAGCGATCCGGTTAAATCGGCGCAAAGGGCAACCACATTCTGATTTTTCTTTCCCAGTTCACTCAGTCCGGCTCCAAATCCTGAACGGGTGTCTTTTTTTTCGGTGAAGGTAAATTTTGGCATTTAGTAAAGTTTTACAACGGTGGAACCGCCGGGGTTAATGGTAAATTTTCGTTCTACGGTATAAATGGATTCTTTGGCATTGGCAGGCCGGTATTCAATACGGTAAGAACCCGGTTGCAAAACAACCGACTCCTGGGTTACGGAGTTGTCCAGATTGCACACCCATACCAGTTTTTTTCCGTCTTCAAGGTATATGCTCGAAGGTCCGGGCGTGGGTTTCAGAATGCTTACCACACCCGACTCCTGAATTTCAACAGTTGTGGTATGGTTTTGTGCAATATTTACCCCGCTCAAATTAATGCGTGGCAGGGTTAAGATCTCCAGGTCGTAACTTCCTACAATATACTTTTCGGTTTTGTTGGCAGGTTGCACATGCAGGGTTTTCATTTCCCCTTTTTTGCGGACAATTACCGGCAGGTTTTTATAATTGTTGGAACCGTTTACTTTAACATATAAATAGCCCTGGGGCGCATCCACCGCAATTACATTGTGTTTTCCGGGAGTAATGCTGATGTTTTCTTTTTCAACGGGTGGAATGGTGTGAACCACCATTTTATAGGTATTGATGGGATCAAGGTTGATGGTATCCGGATTGCCTCTGTGATTGATGGTGTGCATGTAATTGTACATCATGTTTCCCGTCTGCTGATCGTAAAAGGTCATATTCACATCTGTTTCATTGGGCTTTCCGCTTTTGTCGAGCAGGTTTACCTGAACGGTTGTGTTATTGATTACCTGGCGGATGATGATGTTGAGGATATTTTTAAAACTCTCCTCACTCGAAGCATCGTAAAATTTCCCGATGCATCCCATCTGGTCGCTGAAGGCCTGCGTCATTCCAATTCCGATGATAAAGGGCTTAAGCACAATTCCTTTTTTCTGAAGTTCCGCCGAAACTTCACAGGGGTTCCCACCGCATTCCTCAATACCGTCGGTAATTAAAATGATAACATTTCTCGATTTTCCCTTCGGGAAATCGTTGGCGCACTGCCCCAGGGTATATGCAATCGGTGTGGTCCCCAGTGGAGTAAGGGTTTTTACCCTTGCTTTCATTTTGGGTATGTTCTCGTTTACGGGAGCAAAAGGAACTTCGAGTTTGGTGTCCTCGCAATTTCGCTGAGGGTGCAGTGGACTTTGATGGCCATAGCAACGGAGGGCAATTTCCAGATTGGGTTTTCCCTTCAGGGAATCCAGAAACTCACTGAACATGAGCTTTGCTTTATCAATCTTAACGCCCGTTTGCCATTGTCCGAACATGGAAAAGGAATCGTCGAAAACAAACAAAATTCTTGTCGTTACTCCCGACTGAGAAAAGAGAGATTGGGTGAAAAAAAGCAAAAGAAAAAAGGGGAGGAAAAGGGTAGCTTGTTTTTTCTTCTCCATTTTAATAGTCGCCGAGCGTTTCGTTAAGCTGGGCCAGTGCCTGTGCCAGTTGTTCGTCATTGGGTGCAATACCATGCCATTTATGCGTTCCCTCCATAAAGTCAACGCCTTTACCCATGATGGTAGTCATCAGTATTACCACAGGTTTTCCTTTTCCGGTTTTTTCCCGTGCGGCTTCCAGCGTGTTTATCACTTCGGGGAGGTTATTCCCGTCCATGGTAAGTACTTCCCAACCAAATGCGTGCCACTTTGCCTCCAGGTTGCCAAGGCTCAGCACTTTTTCGGTTGGGCCATCTATTTGCTGGCCATTTACATCTATGGTAGAAATGATATTATCCACTTTATGGGCTGCCGCAAACATGGCCGCTTCCCATACCTGTCCCTCCTGCAACTCCCCATCGCCGTGCAGGCTATAAACCAGTCGCGAATCTTTGTTTAATTTTTTGCTTAATGCGGCTCCCAAAGCCACCGACAATCCCTGTCCGAGAGAACCGCTGGCAACCCGGATGCCGGGCAAACCCTCATGGGTAGTGGGATGCCCCTGAAGCCGGGAATCAATTTTCCGGAAGGTAGCCAGTTCCTTTACATCAAAATACCCGCTGCGAGCCAGCACACTGTACCAGACCGGTGAAATGTGTCCGTTGGAAAGAAAGAACAAATCTTCTCCCCGGCCATCCATGGAAAAGGGCCGTGGCGTATGCTGCAGTATATCGAAATAGAGTGCTACGAAAAACTCCGTACAACCCAGCGAACCACCAGGATGGCCTGACTGTACGGCATGTACCATACGGACAATATCCCTGCGCACCTGGGTGCAGACTTTTTGAAGCTCATCGATTTTAGGCATAGGTTTCTGGCGGATTTGAGATAAGGAAGCGGCTGATTTGACCGTCATGGAAAAATTTTGGCTCAAAAGTAATCCGAATTAAAGCCCCTGAGGATTTCGTGTTGATAACTAATAAAAATGTTGAAAACTCATTCTGAGCCCGGGGTCCAATGCCTTACGCCCTTGGTATCTTTGGCCCCGAAAAACCGAAATTTTAATTTATGTCGCTCAAGTGCGGAATCGTGGGACTGCCAAACGTTGGTAAATCTACTCTTTTCAATTGCCTTACCAATGCCAAGGCCCAGGCTGCAAATTTTCCTTTTTGCACCATTGAGCCCAATGTGGGGGTTATCACCGTTCCCGATGAGCGTTTAAATACCCTGGCCGGACTGGTGAAACCCCAGAAAGTGGTTCCCACAACAGTCGAAATAGTTGACATTGCGGGCTTGGTGAAAGGGGCAAGCAAGGGTGAAGGACTTGGAAATCAGTTCCTCGCCAATATTCGCGAGACCGATGCCATCCTCCATGTACTGCGGTGTTTTGAGGATCCTAATGTGGTGCATGTTGACGGCTCCGTAAATCCCATTCGCGATAAAGAGGTTATTGATACCGAACTTCAGTTGAAAGATCTCGATTCGGTGGAAAAGGGAGTGTCGAGACTTGAAAAAATGGCAAAATCGGGAGGTGATAAAGATGCCAAAAAGAAACTGGAAGTGCTTGCCCTGGTTAAAGATACCCTCATGCAGGGGAAAAATGCACGGTCAACACCGGTTTCAAATCCCGAAGATTTTAAAATGATTGCCGACCTGCACCTCCTCACCATGAAGCCCGTGCTTTATGTATGTAATGTTGACGAAGCCAGCGCCAGAGAGGGGAACGCATGGGTTGAAAAAGTAAAAGATGCGGTTAAGACTGAAAATGCAGAAGTAATGATTATTACGGCCGCTATGGAAGCTGAAATTGCCGCCCTGGAAACACCCGAAGAAAGGGCCGACTTCCTGGCCGATATGGGTCTTGATGAACCCGGGGTAAATAAATTAATCCGGGCTGCGTACAAATTGCTCGACCTTCAGACTTATTTTACCGCCGGCGAAAAAGAGGTTAGGGCGTGGACAATTGT
>CALEYQ010000074.1 GCA_937924855.1 uncultured Bacteroidota bacterium
TGTCCGCCCGGGGTCCATAAATAGGTATAGCCCGGAGTTCGTCCTCCGGCGGTTGCAGTAGCGGTTCCCACACAATTGTTATTACAGGAAACATTCGTGAATGTGGTGGATAAGGTAAGGGCAGGAGGGTTTGAGAAAGTTACGGTGCCGGTGCCAAAGCACCCATTGGCATCGGTGACGGTTACGGTATAGGTACCTGCGCATAATCCGGTGGCAGATTGAGTAGTTTGAATAGGGTTGGTAGACCACAGGTAAGAATAGGGCAAGGCACCTCCTGCGGCATTGGCCGTTGCAATTCCATTGCAATCACCAAAACAATTTAATGTGTTTCCGCTGGTAGTAATTAAAATTTGAACCGTTTGAACAATATTGGCCACGGTAGTTGCGGTACAACCATTGGCGTCGGTAACCGTAACAGTGTATTGTCCGGGACAAAGTCCGGTTGCAGTTTGTGTTGTTTGTCCATTACTCCAGTTGTAAGAGTATGGAGATGTTCCTCCAATGGGATTGGCTGTGGCACTTCCGTTACAAATATTACATGCCGTGGTAGCCGCCGAAATATTTACGTTCAGGGTAGGAGGCTGTTGAATACTCACCACCTGATTGCCCGTACATCCGTTGGCATCAGTTACGGTTACCGTATAGTTTCCAACGCATAATCCCGTAATTGATGCCGTAGTGGCTCCTGAGGGTTGCCACAAGTAAGTATAGGGTCCCGTTCCACCCGAAGGGTTGGAAGTTGCACTTCCGTTACATTGTCCGTTACATAATGCATTCTGGGTTGTTACACCCGGCACAATGGGAGTGGGTTGGGTAAGTTGAACCGTTGAGGTAGCTGTACAACCGTTAGCATCTGTTACAGTAACCGTATAGGTTCCTGCACATAATCCGGTTATGGTTTGTGTAGTTTGCCCACCCGGTGCCCAGGAGTATGAATAGGGTGGATTTCCCCCACCGGCCAGAGCTGAGGCAGATCCATTACATAAATTATTACAGGATGGGTTATTTCCAGTAGTGAAAATATTCATCTGGGAAGGTTGATTCACAACTATGGTTGCAGAATTTGTACACCCATTGGCATCGGTAACGGTAATGGTATAGGTTCCGGCACATTGTCCGGTTATAGTTGCTGTTGTTTGTCCGACAGGGGACCACAAGTATGTAAAAGGTGCAGTACCCCCAAGCGCGTTAACACCTAAGGTTGCGGTGCATTGATTAAAACACTGAAGTGCGGTTGAAGTGGTGGTTAGGGTAAGCGCATTCGGTTGGGTAAAGGTTACGGTTGTACTGCGTGTACATCCGTTGGCATCGGATATGGTTACCGTATATGTTCCGGCGCAAAGTCCGGTTGCAGTTTGTGTGGTTTGACCGTTACTCCAATTGTAATTATACCCCGGAATTCCACCGGAAGGATTTGCCGTTGCCGTACCATTGCAAACGGAATTACAAGGAAGCGGATTGTTGGTAGTAGAAATTGTAACCGTTAACTGAGGCGGACTGGTAATGGTTACCGTTGAGGTATTTGTACATCCATTGGCATCGGTAACTGTAACGGTGTAAGTCCCTGCACAGAGTCCTGTTGCAGTTTGGGTGGTTTGGGCACCCGGCATCCAGTTATAAGTGTAGGAAGGAGTACCACCCGAAGGTGTTGCGCTAGCACTTGCATTACAATCGCCAAAGCATTGTACCGGACTGTTAAATGTTGCCGTTGAAACGGTTAAGGGTGGTGGCTCGGTAACTGTAAGAGTTTGGGAAATTGTACAGTTGTTGGCATCGGTAACCGTTAATGTATAGGTGCCGGCGCAAAGTCCTGTTGCAATTTGGGTGGTTTGTCCGCCAGGATTCCAGAGATAAGTATAGGGAGCGGTTCCTCCCCCTGGATTTGCCGTTCCGGTTGCATTGCAAAGCCCGTTACACAACAGGGGATTGTTGCTGGAATTTATGGATAAGGTTAATTGCGGAGGTTCCGTAATTGTAATTGTTCGTGTGAGCGTACATCCGTTGGCATCGGTTACCGTAACGGTATAGGTTCCCGCACAAAGCCCTGTGGCGGTGGCATTGGTTTGGCCGGAAGGATTCCAGCTATAGGTATAACCGGGAGTTCCACCTGAGGCGGTTACCGTTCCGGTGGCCGTGCAATTTGAAAAGCAGGGTACGGGGTTTCCGGAAGTAGAAGTAGTCGCTCCCAAAGGTTGAGCGGGCTGGGTAATAGTAAAAGCCTGGGTTCGGGTACAGTTGTTTGCATCCGTTATGGTCACGGTATAGCTTCCTGCGCATAATCCCGTGGCAGAACTTGTGGTTTGAGCAGGAACGGTATTCCAGGAATAGGAATAGGGAGGAGTTCCTCCGGTAGGTGAAACAGTGGCAACCCCGTCACAATTCGGATTACATAAAATGTTGGTTTGAGACGGGTTGGGTTGAATGGGTGTTGGTTGGGTAATGGTTGTTGTAGTGGTATAGGTGCAGTTGTTTGCGTCGGTCACAGTAATTGTGTAAGTGCCTGCACATAAACCGGTGGCAACCTGAGTTGTCTGGCCAGTAGGATTCCAGGAATACTGGTAAGGCGCTGTACCTCCTATAACGTTAATTGTACTTTGTCCGGTGCACTGCCCATTACAAGTAACATTTACATTATTGAAAAAACTACCAAAAGGCAGGTAATTGGTCATGATAATTCCCGCCTGACATACGTCTGCAGGATTATTGACGTCGGTTACCTGCACAATATACCCCTGCACTGTACACAAGCCGGTTGCGGTTTGTGTGGTTTGTCCGCTTGGGAACCAGAAATAAGTGTAGTTGCCCGGAGGATTTACCACCACCTGGGCAACCCCGTTACATTGTCCGGGACAAAGATTGTCGGTAATTACAACGACGGAACAGGTATGGGTAGCAGGAACCGGCGGCGGATTGTTTGTTTTTTGATTTTCCTGAGCTTTTCTTTCGATCCAGTCTCTGCTGATCAGATGCGGATTCAGTGCTGAATAATCTTTTTCGGAAATGGTTTCAATTACCGCATTATTGGGAACCGCTATTTTAACCTTTTCCGTTCCGGGATAAAAGGAAATGGAATAAATGGAAACACTGGATTCAAGAAAAATATACTCCCCTTCTTTCAGCCCTGAATTATTATCGATAATTACCCGGTCTGTGGGTCCGGGAATTTTCCCGGAAGAGGATCCCCCGCTTTTTAGGGACCAATGGTTGGCGTCGGACCATTTACCCGAACCTCCAACCCAGAATATTTCACCCGCAAACAGTGAACCTGAAAGGAAAAAGGCAAGAATACAAACCAAAAATCTACTCACGGACAGATTATTAGGTTTTTCCCGGGGAGATGAATCAGGAAAACGAATTCAAAAATAAGGATAAATATCTGAATATAAGACGTGTTATCTAAAATATCCGTTGCATGGAAAAGCCCTGTTTTTTCGAAATTAAAAGGGCCCTTCGTCGATGTGATCCTGCACTTCGTCTAATAATAGAAACCCTTTTCAGGAAAGCCTGTTTAACAGGTTTTTCAATAAATTTTCCAATTGATCCCTGTAAACCGATGGTTTTGTTTTCCTCAGGTGGTCAAATCCGGCTTCTGAAAAATTACCGGCCTCCTGCAGAGCGAGTGCCTCGATATTCATATTGCGGAAGTGTTGTTTAACCCATTCCACTCTTTTTTCAAGGTCAGGTTCATTAAAAGCCATCACCAGCTCTTTTTTTTGTAGGGGATTTTGGTCTGCCAGGTTTTCTGCCTTTATTCTAAGCCAGGTTTTTTTGCCCTGAATTATATCTCCGCCTACTTTTTTCCCAAATTGTTCACTCCTCGGGAATACATCCATCAGGTCGTCAAGAATCTGAAAGGCAATGCCAATTTTTAATCCGCATTCGAATAAATGATTGGCCTCCTGTTCTCCTCCATTTCCGGCAAGCGCACCGATTTTTAAACTGCTGCCGAATAAAATGGCTGTTTTAAGGGAAACCATTTCAATATATCCCTCCAGGCCGGCATTTTCTTTTTTTTCAAAATCCATGTCCATCTGTTGCCCTTCGCAAATGCCTGTTGCCATTTGAATAAACAGCTCGGTAATCCTATCCTTATTTGGCCCTGAATAAGAATGAAGTAATTGCATCGATTTCATGAGCAATACATCGCCGGAAAGTAAGGCCGCATTAGCACCCCATTTTTTTGCAACGGTAGGAAGCCCCCTGCGGGTATCGGCATTATCCATAACGTCGTCGTGGATAAGCGTGAAGTTGTGGAACCACTCAAGAGCCAGGGCAGGCATAATTGCGTTCTCATAGGATCCGCCCTGGCTGAGACAGGCCCGTAAACACAAAAGGGGTCTTACTTGTTTTCCTTTCTGACCCAGCATGTGTTTCAGAGGGTCGTATAGGCCGGCAAGATCTTCAGGAAAATTCCGGATGGCTTCATCCTGAATTTTTTGTAATTCCCCTAAAAGTACTTCATCGGAAATCATTCCAGGCTCATCAGATAACTTCCATACCCGCTTTTTTCAAGGGGCTGGGCGAGTTTTTTAAGTTGGTCGCGGTTGATAAACCCCATGCGAAAAGCAACTTCTTCTATACATCCGATTTTTTGTCCCTGACGGTCTTCGATTACCTGAACAAACTGGGCGGCCTGCATCAGGGACGAAAAGGTTCCGGTGTCGAGCCAGGCCGTTCCACGTTCCAGAATACCAACCTGCAATTTTCCCTGATTCAGGTAATGACGGTTTACATCGGTAATTTCATATTCACCCCTCGCACTGGGTTTTAAATTTTTGGCAATTTCTATAACCGAATTATCGTAAAAATACAAACCCGGAACGGCATAATTTGATTTTGGTTTTTGCGGTTTTTCCTCAATTGATACCGCTTTTCCGTCGGCATTGAATTCCACCACCCCGTACCTTTCAGGGTCGCTGACATGGTACGCAAACACCACACCGCCCTCGGGGTTATTGAATTTTTGCAACATGCGACCCAGGCCGGCTCCGTAAAAAATATTATCACCCAAAACAAGGGCTACTTTATCTTTTCCAATGAAGGATTCCCCAATGACAAAGGCCTGAGCAAGTCCGTTCGGCGTTTCCTGAACCGCATAGGAAAAGGAACAACCCAGTTTTTTCCCATCTCCCAGCAGCCGTTCAAACATGGGAAGGTCGTGAGGGGTGGAAATGATTAAAACCTCTCGTATGCCCGCCATCATAAGAATGCTAAGCGGGTAATAAATCATGGGCTTATCATACACCGGCATGAGTTGTTTGCTGATGGCAAGGGTAAGCGGATGCAATCGGGTGCCGGATCCACCGGCCAAAATTATTCCTTTCATGAGGGTTCCCGTGTAGTGTTTTCGGTTTCTACTTTCTGAATGGTCAATTTATCCAGGTCAATATCTTCATCTTCATCAATGATATTGATCAGGGGTTCTTTTTTCAGGGCCTTCACAACGCTTCGTTTTTCAAGTGAAATGAGAATGCAGGGAAGGAGTACGAGATTTGTGGCCAGGGAAATCAACAGCGTAACCGAAACAAGAATTCCAAGGGCCACGGTTCCTCCAAAACTGGAAGCGGCAAAAATGGCGAATCCGCAAAACAGGATTACCGCAGTGTAAATCATGCTCAGTCCGGTTTCAACAATGGTCTGACTGATGGCCCGGGCTGGATCCAGTTTTTTGTTGATTAACTGATTCCGGTATTCGGTTAGTATATAAATGGTTCCGTCGGATGCAATGCCAAAAGCAATACTGAAAATTAAAATGGTAGAGGGTTTGAAGGGAATGTCCAGAAATCCCATCAGCCCGGCGGTAAAAATCAGAGGAATCAGGGCAGGGGCTTTGCTGAGGACAATAATGGCAACGCTGCGGAATAATACCATGCCAATAAGTAAAATAAGAACGATTGCAATTACAAGGCTCACGAACAAGTGCCGAAACAAATAATCATTTCCTTTCAGGAACACATAGCTGAAGCCCGTAACACTAACGTTGTATTCTTCCTTCGGAAAAATCGAATCTATTTTAGGAACTACTTTTTCATACAGGTTTTTCATTTCCACCGAGCCAATGTCGGCCACCTGATAGCTTATTCTTGTGTAGCGGCGGGTGGAATCCAAAAAACTCGAGAGGCGGCCTTCTTTTCCTTTCAGCGACCCGGAATAATCGGATAGTTTTTTTAACTCTGTGGAACCGGGGAGAAGATAAAATCGGGAATTTCCATCGCGGTATCCCTGGTAAGCAAATTTGAGAGCTTCTACCACAGAAAGGGGCTTTGACAATTCTTCAAATTCAGCCAATTGTTTTTGGAGATTTTTTATTTTATACAAGGTGTTTCCGTTTTCCGCAAATACTCCTCCTTCCTTGCCTGTGTCGATGGTAATTTCAAAGGGAAGTACTCCTCCGAAATTGTGCTCAAAAAATCGAAGGTGATGATAAACAGGATCTTTTTGAGGAAGATCGTCCACAACATATCCGAGTACTTTTATCCGGGTCATTCCATAGGCTGATATGAGAGTAACAATTACTACAATTAGGTAGGTTAATTTCCTGTGCCGGTGGACCACAACATCAACCCACTTGAGTAAAAAGTTAATGCGCTTCCCTTTCAGGTGCCGGGTGTGTTTGAGGGAAGGAACGGGCAAATAGGAAAAAATTGCCGGGATAAAAAATAAGGCAACACCATAGGTGGTTAAAACATTTACGGCGGCAACGAGACCGAATTCAACAAGCATTGAGGAGTTGGTAAAATAAAAGACGCCGAATCCGATGGCGGTGGTAACATTCGCCAGAAAGTTGGACAAACCTACCTTTTCAACCATTCTCGAAAGGGCCTTGGCTTTATTCCCATGCCGCAATAATTCTTCCTGGTATTTATTGATAAGGAAAATGCAATTGGGCAGTCCGATAATTACTGTCAAGGGTGGTAACAAACCGGTTAATATGGTAATTTGATAACCAAACAACTGAAGAATACCCAGCGACCAAACAACACTGACAACCACCACGATCAGCGAAAAGAAAACGGCATTAAAGTATTTGAAAAAAATCCAGAGAATTATTGTGGTAACCAACAAAGCAAGAATCAGGAAGAGTTGCATTTCTGAGGCAACTTTCTTCATGAAATTGGTTCGGATGAAGGGCATGCCCGAGTAATGCATTTCTGATCCCGTTGCCTTCCCAAACGCATCGCCCATGGAAACAATATTTTCCACTATGCTGATCCGGTTCCGCGAATTCAGTTGTTTTTCATGAAAGGTTACCGCAAGCAGCGTTGCATGGGTTTCCTTATTGTAGGCTAATCCTTCATAAAACGGCAAAGAAAGAATCAGTTCCTTCAGGCTGTCTAGCTCCTCCTGTGTACGGGGCTTTGATTTGATTATGGGTTCTATGTCGAACTTCTGAAGGCTGTCGTTCCTGTGAAGATTATAAAGATGGGTGATCCCCATCACATCTTTTATCCCCTCTATTTTCTTTATTTCTTCGGCAAGATCATACCAGCGGTTGAAATTTTCAAGTTTAAAAAGGTCGGGATTTGCAACTCCAATTACCAGAACATTGCCATCTTCCCCATAGCGACTTCTGAAGTCTTCGTAAGCAATATAAGCCGGATCTGTTTTGGGAAGGGCCCGGGCATAGGTATAGGTTAATTCAACTTTAGACCCCTGCCAGGCCATAAAGGCGGTAATAAGGCCAAGGGCCAGGAGTATCCACACCCGGTATCTGATTATTCCTCTGCCTAATTCCGACCACATATATTTTTCTCAGGTGATTCTAAATGCCTGAAAATAAATTGAATTATATGGGACGAATTTAAGCAAATTAAGCCGGAAAGGGGGTTCTTACAGGATTATTTTTCCGGTGAGTTTAAGCGACAGATTTTCCTTCAGTTCGGGAAGAGAATAATGCCCATACCGGTATAATGCCTGGACTCCGAGGCCGAAAAACTGGCTTTTTATCAGGGTGTGGATCCGGATTCCGCTTTCAAAATAACCTTTTTCGGCCGACCGGATAGCAATTTCCTGATGGTTCCGACGTCCCTTCATTTCTCCAAAAAGAATATTATTTACCAATACCAGTTCCGGCGAAAAGTTTCGTTTCCGGATAAGCTTTCCAAAGTCATGGGTATGAAATATCTGAAGCTGACGATCATGAGCGAACTCATACAAACGCATGGTTTCAAAATACCCCGGGGCAAAAAATGAATAAGGTTGCCAGGCTCCATAAGGGATAAATAATCGTCCGAAGGGTGCCGGATTAAGTACCGTACCTCCCTCAACACGCAGGGTGGTTTTTCCCAGGGTTTTAAATTGTTTTTCCAGGTCTACCCGGGCCGACCAGCGTTGATACGCAAAATATCCGCTTCCCTCGGGTGAAAGCAGGGTTGAGGGAATGGCATTTTCAAGTTGAATCCAAAGGGCAGGCCAGGGACTTCCCAGACTTTGGATGCCGTATTTTCCCCGCATGAATTTTTCGCCGGGTTGGAACCGCAGTTCCAGATGGGCATAAGCATTGGCATATCCGGATAAAGCAACTTCAGGAAACCCGGAAGATGTTGACGAAAATGGAATCAAATAAGGATAGGAAGTATTTACAATTTCTTCTCTGATAAACCCGGAAAACCGGATCGGCCTGAGTGGCCTTATGCTCATGCCCAATGCATTGAATCGGTAATAATCGAGCATGGAAATCAGGTAATTTCTTACCTGCGAAACCTGAACCCCTCCACCGGCTTCATTCCATTGGGTTAAACCCGGTTCCCGTGTTTCCAGACCCGATTCAAAAAAGAAGGAAAATTGATGAATGCTTTGAAATCGCATGCCTGCTTTTCCCCGGTATTTTATTTCACGGTCGCGAAAGCCGTAGCCGCCGACAGCCTCAAGCATGATCTTTGGAAATCTCCTTTCGGAGAGGGCAAATCCTCCCCGGGTTCTGAAACCTTCCACTTCATTAAAACCGGCAATTTCCGAAAACTGAAAATCAAAGTATTTGCCAAGAGGAATTTTTCCGGTTGCCATGGCCTCCCAGAATTTGACTTTCCGGTCGAGATTTTTTTTCTTTCCCACCGAATCGACAATCCGGTATGTTTCTCTTTCTTTTGAATCCAATGATACCGGCCTTATTTTTCCCCAAAAGGAAGTATCGGGTTCGTCGAAATTTTTTTCGGCCTGAACCTGGAACTGGAATGAAATATTATCTGATACCCCTTCGCTGAAATCGGCCTCTATAACAAAGGTTTTCATAACCACTTTCACTTTGTTCTGATTGGTTTCGCTAAAATTATATGTGGTTGTGGAAATACTGGAGTCGGTTAGTTGCAGGGTGTTGTAATACCATTGGGTAAGTATTTCTTTGGGGAACCAGACTCCGTTTTGTTTTTCCCAAATTTGCTCCAACGAGGGCAAAATCATGCCGCTTTTATCGGTGGCAGTTCCTGTAAATTTTTCAATGGCCCAAGTGGAAGAATGTATGAACAACAATCCTTCCAGCGATTCAAAATTCCGGCCCTTTTTCGGGAAGTAGCGAATGACAAAAACAGAATCCTGGTTGTCGTAAAGCGTATCCGCAAGAACAAACGAATACCGATTAAAAGTTCCGGGACTGACAGGGTTTACATATTTTTTTTGCAACAGGTCTATAAAGTCTGAGTAAAGCGAAAAGCTTTGGTTTGTTGAGATAGGAAGGAACAATGGGGCTTTGGAAAATCCGCTGATCCGGGTTCTGATTATATTCTCGCTTTCTTTTCCCGGCTTTTTGTATTTTTTTTCGGCATAGGTTTCTGTCATGAAAAGATGTTGCTTGTCGAAAAACTCCCGGGCCGTTGTTTTGGTGGTATCGCGAACGGCCTTTTTAAGGGCAAGAGAATCGGTAAAAAATTCTCCGGTAATATACATTTTGCTATAGAGCATGCATTTGAATTCGCTTTTATGGTATGGATTATTGCGAGTCCTGTTGTCTATTGCATTTTGAATTATTCGATGTGCAGGATTAAGTCCCGGGAAAACGGGTACTTCATCGAGCATATTTTGCTTTGGCTGCATAAAAATCTTCAGTAGATTTTCAGGCTGGGCCGAAAGAACAACTTCAAAGGGTTCGAACCCCACAAAGGTGAATTTTAAATGAAGGGGATAAACCGGCAGATTGAATTGGAAATTGCCGTTGATGTCGCTGGTACTCTGACGGACGCTATTCTTTTCAAATACATTAACAAAGGGCATGGTTTCGCCGGTTTCGGCGTTAAAGACAACTCCCTTTAAAATTTGGGCCTGAATGCATGAAAACATGGAAAGCGACAGGCAAATAATGAGGAATCCCCTTTTTTTATGCATTCTCAAAGATAGGTAGCTTTAAAGTACTTAACTTTATTGAATGCGGAACCTGAGGTTGTTTTTTGTTTGGTTTTCGCCGAAGCGGTTTGGAAATCTGGCGGTTGTTTACCTGAATTTTTTTCGTGCAAGGTTGTGGGGAAGGAGCTATCAGCCTCCTATGCCACTCGCGGTTTCCATAGAACCCACTACAGCCTGTAACCTCCGCTGCCCGGAATGTCTGAGCGGGCTTAGGGACTTTACCCGGCCTCAGGGTAATTTATCTCCGGATCTCTTCCGGTCTCTGATTAATGAGATTTCCCACAATACCGGTTACCTTACATTTTATTTTCAGGGGGAGCCCCTTTTGAACCGCGATTTTTCTGATATGGTTTCTTATGCCGTCAGAAAGAACATGGTAGTATCCACATCCACCAACGGACATTTTTTGGAACAGGAACAATGTGCTGCCCTGATCAAAAGCGGGTTGCATAGGTTAATTATTTCGGTGGACGGAATTTCTTCCGAAACATACCTTAAGTACAGGGTCGGAGGGGATTTTGGAAAGGTGGTAAAGGGAATAGAAAATATTGTGCTGGAAAAAAGAAACAGAAAGGCGTATTTCCCTGAGATTATTGTTCAGTTTGTTGTTTTCAGCCACAATGAAAGTGAAGTGCGAAAGGCAAGAGATTTTTTCAAAATTCTCGGCGTTGATAAAGTTGTTTTGAAATCAGCCCAGGTAAATAACAATCCTGAGATGATTCCTGAAAATCCGGATTTTCGCCGCTTTGCCTCAGAACCTTCCGACGGTAATTTTAATAAGGACGCTGTTTCCTGCTTTCGGATGTGGTCTTCTTCTGTAATTACCTGGGATGGTAAAGTAGTTCCCTGTTGCTTTGATAAAGATGCGGATTTTCCTATGGGGAAAATCCCGGAGCAAAGTTTTAAGGAGATTTGGAATTCGGAACCTTACCTCGCATTTCGTGATATGTTGTTAACCGCAGGCGATAAACCTGAAATGTGCCGGCAATGTTCCGAGCAGGGTAAGGTTTTTCTGGAGGCATAAAAAAAGCGGGCCGTAGCCCGCTTTTCAAAATCACTTTTTCTTTTTCTCTTTCTTTTTGTTTTTCTTATCCTTTGTCTCGTAATTGTAAGGCGGGCCGTCCTTTTTATCTACCACGGGTGGGGCAGGAGGTGGAATGGGATTTCCTTCAAGATCAAGCTCCACCATACTATAGCCCATTTTGGATGCGGTTACTTTAATTTGTTCCCCGATGCTGGCTTTGTCACCCACAACCGTTATTACCATTTTTTCAGGCTGAAGCATTTTTTTGGCAAAGGCATCAATTTCCTCTTTGGTAATGCTCTTCAGAATTTCTCCCTGCTTGTCAACATATCCTTTGTCCAGATTGTAATCCAGAATACGCTTTAAAAATCCGGCTTTTTGCTGTGTGGTTTCGTATTTAAGCGCTTCACTCTGGCCGATGGAATTTTTGGTGAAGTTTAACTCGTCGGGCGAAATTCCTTTTTCACGGTAATTTTTTATTTCATTCATGAATTCGAAAAGGGCACTGTCTGAGGCTTCCCGTTTGATACCGGCAAAAACCTGGTAAAAACCATCCTGTTTTCCGGCCCGGAAAAAGCCATAGGCATTATAAGCCCATCCTTTATCTTCCCTTATGTTCAGATTTATTCTTGAATTGAATCCGCCGCCCAAGGGATAGTTCATGATATAAGACCTGTAATAGTCACCCGTGGCATCGTAGGGAATGGAAAGATGGCCAATGCGGAATTCTGTTTGAGCTGCTTTTTTCTTGTCAATAAGGAACACCGTGGTTTTTTCAGGTTTTGGAAGTTCAGGCTCTGGAAGTCGTACCACTTTCTTTCCCGGCCAGGTTTGAAGGAAATTGATTTTAGGAAGCAATTCTTCTTTGTTGATGTTTCCTACCACAACCAGGGAAGAAACAGAAGGAGAAAAATTGTTGTTATAATAATCAATTACATCCTGTAATGTTAAATTCTTGACGGTTTCGGTTGTGCCAATATTAGGAATGGAAAGAATATGGTTTTTCCCATAAAGCAACTTTTTAAAGGTGTTGTCGGCTATAACCGTTGGCTGGGTGCTTTGATTCTGGATGTTTTCCAGAATTTGTTTTTTGGCAAGCTCAAATTCCGTAGAGTCAAATTTGGGTTTGAATAAAATTTCCTCCATGAGCTTCAAGGTGGCATCCAGATTTTTGCTGAGCGAAAAAAGCGAAACCGAAACTTCATTTTGCCCGGCCGATACCCGGATTTCAGAACCCAGCTTTTCAAGTTCTTCACTCATTTGTTCTGCACTGCGCTTCAGGGTTGATTCATTCATCAGACTGGCCGTTAAATTAGCCAGTCCCGATTTGTTCATCGGCTCAAACCGGTGTCCGCACTCTATGGAAAGTTCAATGGTAACCAGAGGCAATTCATCGTATCTGGTTCCAATTAGTTTTAATCCATTGGGAAACTCCTGCTGGTAGTAATCCGGAATTTTAACCACCGGATTAGGACCTGCCGGAGGCATTTTGGAGCGGTCGAAATTGTCTTTGGGTTTGTTGTAAACCAGGTTTTTATATTCCGGACTTTCGGGGGCATTTAAATCTCTTTCCGGAGTGGTGAAATTATCTTCCCTGGCCCGCATTTCGGGTTTTCCTTTGGGATAAACACTTAGAATAACAGCGGGTTTGTTTTTGATGTATTGGTTGAATACCCGCATTACATCGGCCTTGGTAACCGTAGCGTAGCGGTCGTAATCTTTTTTGAAAAAGTTAGCGTCTCCGGTAAACGTGTGATAGGCGGCAAGATTTGCTGCTTTCCGGCTTACACTCTGAAGGTCTTTCAATACATCCGATTCATGGCTGGATTTAAACTTTAATAAATCCACATCGCTGATTCCGGTTTTTTCAAATTCTACAAGGGCAGCCCTAACCATGGAATCCATCTGGGCAAGACTGATGCCGGGAAAGGGTAGTACGTTTATCATAAACCTTCCCGAGAGTTGGGAACAGGGGTTCATTACCTGGGCGCTCACGGCTTTCTGGGCCTTAATGAAGTTTTTATAGAAAATGGAATTTTTATTGTCTGCAGATAAAACCCAGGCCAAAACATCCAGTGCCGCTTCATCTTTGGTATAACCCGGCGTGGTAGGAAAATTAAAAGATAACAGTGGGAACCGGATATTGTCTTCATAACTGATGTACCGGTCTTTGTCAACCACCACCGGAGTTTTAGGAAGGTCTTTTACCTCGGGCCCGCGGGGAATGGAACCATAATACTTTTCTACAAGGGTAACTACCTCTTTGGGGTTTACATCTCCGGCAACGGTAATCACTGCATTATTGGGTCCGTACCAGCGAAGAAAAAACTTTTTCAAATCGTTTACATCAACCCGGTCAAGGTCTTCCAGATATCCTATGGTAGGCCAGGAGTAAGGATGTCCTTTAGGATACAAGGCAGCTGAAATTTTTTCATGCACCAGCCCATAAGGCCGGTTATCGTAATTCTGACCTCTTTCGTTTTTAACGGTTGAACGCTGAATTTCAAATTTCTTTTGAGTCACCGCATCCAGCAAAAAGCCCATACGGTCGGCCTCAAGCCATAGACCGATTTCAAGCATATTGCTGGGCAGGGTTTCGAAATAATTCGTGCGGTCGAGATTAGTGGTACCGTTCAGGGTTCCACCACTTTCGGTTACAATTCTGAAATGTTGTTCATCACCCACATTATCCGAGCCCTGGAACATCATATGCTCAAAAAAATGGGCGAAGCCTGAACGGTTGGGTTGCTCACGGTTCGAACCCACATGATAGGTTACATCAATATGGCAAATGGGGTCGGAGTGATCCTCGTGAATAATCAGGGTTAATCCGTTGGGAAGGACATATTTTTCGAAAGGGATAACCAATTCGTTTCCTTTTTTATCAACTTTTTGAATGAGTTTGGCCTTCTGCGGAGCCGGATTCTGGGCGGTAAGACTTGCGCAAATAAGCCCAAAGGAAAACAAACTAAATGCGGAATTTTTCATGGGTTTTTTATTAGGATACCAAAGGTAACATTTTTGGGCTGAAATGCCATGGTTTCAGGGGCTTTCCTGCATACTTACTTGACAGAACCCCGCATTGTTTGTACCTTTGTAGAACAAATTAAAAACAAAGATTATGTACCCTCCCGAAATAGTGATGCCCATGAAGCAGGAATTGACTGCTGAGGGATTTGAAGATTTAACTAAGCCTGAGAAGGTTGATGCTGCCCTGAGTGCGCCCGGAACAGTTTTGTGCGTTGTAAACTCCGTTTGCGGTTGTGCCGCAGGCGCTGCCCGGCCCGGTGTAAAAATGGCCCTGCAAGGGGATAAAAAGCCGGGTAAACTGGTGACTGTTTTCGCTGGCTTCGATACCGAGGCTACTGCCCAGGCCCGAAAGCATTTTGCGCCTTATCCGCCTTCCTCACCCTGCATGGCTTTATTCAAAGACGGAAAACTGGTTCACTTCATTGAACGGCATCATATTGAAGGCAGAAATGCCGAAATGATTGCTACCCACCTGAAAACGGTTTTTGAGCAATATTGCTAAACAAAGGCAATAAAGCCTGCTCCGGACTTATTCTCATCCGGGAATTGGTTAATTGCATGAGTTTTTTGTGAGCTCTTCCTTCCGGAAGGTGAAAGGCAATTATTTTTTCTCCACCACCTTCGGAACCTTGAAGTAGTCGCTGTCCCGTTTCGGAGCATTTTGTAAAACTTCCTCTTGCGATAATACCGGACCCGCCTCGTCTTTCCGTGGTGTGGGTCCGTTTTCGTTAATGTATACCAGGGGCTCAATGCCCTCTGTTTCTACTTCTTCAAGTTTATCTACAAAAGCCAGCATCTTTTCCAAATCTTTTTTGATTTCCTGCTTTTCGGCAGCAGAAAACTCCAGCCGGGCCAGTTGGGCCAGATGATCGATAAGGGCGTCGTTAATTTCAGGCTTCATGATAATTCTTCAGGTTTTTTTCAATTTCCTGAAAGCAATGATTTTTCAAAGATATTAAATCCTTTTCTGTTTTTCCTTCGGTGGGAACCGGATTTCCTATGATTACCCTGGAAATTCCCGGTCCGGCATCTGCCATCAGAAAACTCCCGGTCTGCAGGCGTTTGAAATTGTTGCAAAAAGTTACCGGAATCAAAGGCACCCCGTTCTCAAGCGCCATCCGGAATGCCCCAATCTTAAAGGGAAACAATTTTCCGCTTTTGTTCTTAATCCCTCCCTCCGGAAAAATAAATACCGAAGCCCCCTCCCGGATTCTCCGCCCGGCTTCAATAAATGCTTTGTGGCTGTCGAAATTGCTTTGCCGGTCAACCAGAATATTCATGCCCTTGAAAAAGATGTTAAACAAGGGGGCGTTTTGTATTTCCCGTTTACCTATGAAAATAAAATAATTGGGAATAATCAGGTAGGCAATCAGAATATCGAGGTAGGAATGGTGATTGGCAATATAAACAGCGGGTCCGGAATCTTTGAAATTTCCATTTCCCTTTCGGACAACAAAGATTCCCGAGCCCCAGGCAATTACATGGGCCCAAACCCGCATCAGGCGAAATGCCTTCCTGTAATGCCGGGGATTGGACAGCAACAGATAAAAAACGGGGTAAAGAATAACCAGTCCCAATGCAAAATTGAGTGCTATCCAGCATTTCCAAAAAACCCGAAAAGGAAGGGTAATAATTTTCACCTTTCAAAATTAGGCTATTTTGAGGCAGGGAGGGGTTTGAAAAAAGGGGTAAATTTGCCCCCTATGGCACGCATCTTAACCGGAATTCAAAGCACCAACATTCCCCACCTGGGTAATATTCTCGGAGCTGTTTTGCCCGGAATCCAGCTTTCCCGCAAATCAGGGAACGATTCGTTTTTTTTTATCGCTGACCTTCATTCCCTGACTTCTATTAAAGAAGGAGAGGTAATTCGTCGCAACACCCGTGCCGTGGCAGCTACATGGCTTGCTTTTGGTTTTGATGTAAGTTCCAATTGTTTTTACCGCCAAAGCCGGGTTACGGAAGTTTGTGAGCTGGCCTGGTTTTTAAATTGCTTCACCCCTTATCCTATGTTGGCTAACGCCCACAGCTTTAAGGACAAATCTTCCCGCCTTTCGGATGTGAACGCGGGCTTGTTTACCTATCCGGTTTTAATGGCTGCCGACATTTTGTTATACGATGCCAATTTGGTTCCGGTGGGCAAGGACCAACAACAGCATCTTGAAATGACCCGCGACATTGCCGGGGCTTTCAACCGCATTTACGGCGATACCTTCGTTTTGCCCGATCCTCTTATAGATGAAAAGGTAATGATTGTGCCCGGAATCGACGGACAAAAAATGAGTAAGTCTTACAACAATTTCATTAATATTTTTCTGCCGGAAAAGGAATTGCTGAAAGTGGTAAAAACAATTGTTACCGATGCCACTCCCCTGGAGGCTCCCAAAAATCCCGATACCTGCAATGTGTTTGCCATTTATAAATTACTTGCCGATGCCGGTCAGGAAGCTGACTTGCGGAAAAAATACCTGGCCGGAGGATTTGGTTATGGCCATGCCAAGCAGGCCCTCTACGAACTGATTCTCGAAAAATATAAGGAAGAAAGAAGGTTGTATAATGAACTGGTGGAAGACGAAACCCTGCTGGAAACCGAGCTTTCTAAAGGCGAGGAAAAAGCCCGTAAAGTAGCCCGTTCCACTCTCAGTCGTGTGAAGGAGAAAACGGGCTATTACTAAGACGGCTTAATCAGTAGATAATTATTTTTTTCCAGCTTTGCTTTTCTCCGGCCGATAACCTTACCATATAGGTTCCCGAAGCCAGATTCTCCGTGCTGATGCGGTACGAATAATTACCGGGACCCAAAAGGCGGTTTTCAAGCAATAAAACCTGTTCCCCAACTAAATTAAACACACCAAGCAGGGCTGTATTTTTTTCATCGAGCACAAAGGCTATTTCCGAATTACCATAAACCGGATTCGGAAAAACCTGTAGCAGGAATGGATTTTCTTCGGGTTCGGAAATACCCGTGCTTCCCATGATGTTAATGTCGTCGATGTAAATATTGTTGCCCCCGTCGCTGGTAAATTCAAATTTGAAACGCATATTCTGATCCGACAGGAAGGGAGTAATTGAAACGGTTTCAAGTCGCCACTGACTTTGACCCGAAGGAACAAAGTTTGCCGTGGTGGGATTTACGGTTTTCAAAACGGTTCCGGATTTATTATACCGCTGTGTCCATGATTGTCCGCAATCGGTGCTGATTAAAACCCGCAGGCGGTCGTTGCTGGTGGATGTGCGCTGGGCATAAGCCACACGGAAAGTAAAAGTGGGGCTGTTCATTAACGAAGGATTCAAGGAAGGGCTGATGGCATCGTCCACTTCACCCTTCTGATTTGCATTATTTACAAAACGCAGGGAATAATTTCCGGTATAACCCACCGTGCTGGTGGTTTGCCAGGCGTTCAAGGCAGGATTATTTATAATCCAGTCGGTGTTGGGAACCGTTATGTTTTCAAACCCCTCGGTATAGGTGGGGTTATTGTACATGGCGGTATTGGATGAAACAATAATGTAATTGGTTCTTACTTTGGTATTACTTCCTGTGGCATTGGATGCCGTTAATGTCACCGAATAAACTCCGGGCGTGTTATAGGTAACCGTTACAATCGAATCGTTACTTGAAGAGGGCGTTCCTCCGGGGAAACTCCAGGTGTAGGATGAAGCCTGTCCCATCCATACCAAATGCGTGAAGGTTACATTGGATCCGGCGCAAATCATGGTACGATTGGCAATGAAATCAGAAACCGGACTGCATAAGGCCTGGGGTGAGCCATCGGTTCCGGTGGCAGTTAAGTTGGCCGCAGTAGGAAGATTATTTCGGGCCGCAGTGGCAGAGGTTAGTGCTGCACGCATCCGTGTTTTTTGGCCCTGCGTAAACATAATGCAGGGGCAGTAGGAATACTCCATGAAATTCTGAACGTTTTCCGGGGTCCCGGGATTGCAAACATCATTAGAGGTAAGGTTGCAAGTGGTCCAGCCTTTGGTTATGGGAGTATCGTTAACTCCATCGTTTCCGCAGGCTACACCCGGTTGATTGGTATTACCCCAGGTATGGGAAAGATTCAAAAAATGACCTACTTCATGCGTAAGGGCTCTGCTTCTCACCGGAGAACCGGTTCCTATGGAACCGATATAATCATGACGGATCATTATACCGTCTACCGCACCTGAAGGTGCTCCTCCCGGTAAATAAGCATATCCGGCCGCTCCGGAGGCAATGGTTTTAACCACCCAAACATTCAGGTATTTATTCCTGGGCCAGCTGTTCAGTTTGGATCCATCGTCTCCAATGTTGGTTTCCGGAGAAACAATGCGGTCAATACCGGTATGGCAATTTCCGTTAGGATCTTTTTTAGCCAATCTGAATTCGATTTCAGAATCTGCGGCTATTCCCTGGAAAGTGGAAACTATATTGGAAATGTCGGAATTCAGTTTTCGGAAATCTTCATTCAGAATCCGCATCTGATCGTAAATCTGTGCATTGGAAATATTCTCAGAACCATATTGGTGGATGATGTGAAATACAACGGGAATAATATACACCGGAGGGTTCGATTCTCCGTGGGCGTGTTGTTCATACCGGTGGGTATGTTCTTCAAGTAACTCCCTTTGTTTAACAAGCTCAGGGTTTTGAAGGGTAACCTTGTTATAATAATCGGTGGTGCCACAAGGTAAAAATGGAGATTGCTGGGCTCCTGCAAACAAAAACCCGAATGCAAGCAGGAAAAAAAGTGATAGTTTTTTCATGATCCCGTTATTTGATGATTAATTTTTTGAAAATCAATCCACCTTCAAAATCGCAACCTACCAGATAAATGCCGGCAGGAATTGCGTCGGTAGAGAAAGAACGGGTGAAGTTTTCTGAGAATGAACCGTTATATAATTCTGAAATTTCCCTTCCGGTTATGTCGGAAATAAAAATTCTTCCTTTGCCGGCATTGTTGTTTTCGAATTGAAAAACAAATTCTCCGGAAGCAGGATTCGGAAATACACTCACGGAAAGGTCGCCTGTGGAATTTTCATTTTCACCCAGGGGACCGGACAGATTAATATTGTCGATGTAAATATTATTCCCGCCATCGCTGGTAAATTCAAACTTGATCAGCGCGTTGGTGGCCGTTGCAACTGTGCTCAGATTTACGGTTTCCATACGCCACTGGGAAGGAGAAGTAGGGGTAAAATTGCCCGATGTGGGTGTAACCGTGGATAACACACTACCCGACTTCAAATATCTTTGGACCCATGTTTTTCCACAATCCGTACTCACAAGCACCCGAAGCTTATCATTGCTGGAGCCACTCCGTTGTGCATAGGCCAGGTGAAAATATACTTTGGGAGTGTTCATCACACTGAGATTTATTCCGGGGGTAACCAATTCATCCACATGGCCCGACAGGTTACTTGCATTTTGAATCCGAACCGAAGCATTGCCTTCCCATGCGGCTACTGTGGTATAGGTCCAGGTAACAGTATTCGAAGAAGCATTAATTACAGCCCAGTCGGAAGGAATGTTTCCGTTCTCAAATCCTTCATAAAACATCCAGTTGGAATAGGTGGCTGTGGTGGGATTTACAATAACAACCCCGTTTCGGGTGGTGCTTGAACTTCCGGCTGAATTACTAACGGTTAAAGAAACGGTATAGGTTCCGGGATTTGTGTAACGCACCCAGGGCATGCTGTCGGTACTCGACGAAGGACTGCCTCCTGTGGTAGTCCAGCTACGCGAAGTGGGTTGCCCGTTGAACGACATATCTTTTAGCTGAATGCTATCACCGGCACAGATCATAACCGGAGTCCATGGATAGAAATCCACGGTTGGAGCACAGGTCACAGCCGGACTTCCATCGGTTCCGGTGGCGGTGAGATTTGAAGCCGACCAGATATTAGTTCTAATCGAATTCAAAACAAGCGTCATGTTGGATGATTGTCCGAGCGTAAAAATATTCTGGCAGGAACCATCGGTGTAGTCCATGTAATTGGAATACATTTCTCCGTTGGGTCCACCGCCGCATGAGTTATTCGGATTGTGTGGAAAGGGAGGGCAACCATTATTGGCCGTAACATGTGGAGGGGTGTCGCTGACATTGTCGTTACCGCAGGTGGCATCGCCCCAAATGTGCCGGAGTCCGAGCCAGTGACCCACTTCGTGGGTGAGTGTTCTTCCCTTGTTATTGCTGAATGGACCGGTAAGAACCGTTCCAATGCTGCCGCATACATCGTGCCGGATAACTACACCATCGGTGGTTGCCGGACCAAAGCCGGGAAACTGGGCATATCCCAGAATAACACCCGGACTTCCATTGGTATTGATGCTTTTTACCACCCACACATTTAAATATTTATTGCTGGGCCAGTAGCTGATGGCCTTTACATTATCACGGGCGTTAACAGACAACGGAGAGTAAACCCTTACAATCCCGTCGGTGCAATTCCCATTCGGGTCTTTTTGAGCCAGCCGGAATTCGATATTGCAATCGGCACCCAGGGGTTTGAAAGGAGATGGGGTATTGGTGGTATCGGCGTTCAGACGGCGAAAATCTTCATTCAGACTGCGCATCTGATCCAGGATTTGGGCATCGGAAATGTTTTCATTTCCGCCCACATGAATGATGTGGAAAACCGTGGGGATTATGCGGGGAGATCCTGTTGTTTCGGGAGCCTGGGTTTTAGCAAGTTCATTTAACTGAGACATCATCTTAAACCAGGATTCCCGTTCCTCATGACCTTTTTGTCCTGGTGAGGAGAGGATTTCCATTTGCTCCATGGTATGACAGGGAATTACCTGTTGAGCAGTGCCTGCCAAATGAGCCAATAAAAACAGGGTAGCAATGAGTCGATTCTTTTTCATAAGCTTAGGGATAATCTTTTAGGGAAAAAACGGGTTGATTTAAATTTTCAGGGTTAGCCAAGATACTGAAATATTTTTTCGCAACCAATAGCGGGTCGCTGAGTTGGTGGGTGTTTTTGTAGTTTTTGAAATCCTCAATCCGGGAGAAATTTTCAGGGTCGGATTTCCGGATTTCATCCTGCATGCGGGTATCAACAATTCCGGGTGCGATGGAGAAAATACGGAATCCTGTTTTTCCGGTTTTTTGTTCAAGATCAACCACCCGGGAATACATATCCAGGCCTGCTTTGGCGGAACAATATGTACTCCAGCCATCTATGGGATTTTTTCCGGCTCCGCTGCTAACATTTATGATAAATTTTTCGGCCGGGGAATCAGCAAAAACCGACATAAATTTATTCATGAGCAGGGCAGGGGATACCAGGTTCACATTAAAATCCGCTATAATTGAGTCGGAATAATTTCGTCCGCAATACCGGACTTTTGAAATGATTCCGGCATTATTGATCAGCCATATTTTTTTGGCGTCGCCATGGTAGGAGAAGGTGAATTTCTTTACTTCCTCGATGTTCGCAAGATCAAGGGAATGATGCGTGAAGCCCGGATGTTCCCATGTTTTGGTACGCGATAATCCGATAACCACATTTCCTTTTTCGCGCAGGAGAAATTCAGCCATGGCTTTCCCGATGCCACGGGAAGTACCGGTTATGTAATACACATTCATTTACTTAAAAGTAAAAAAAGACGCGTCGGGCAGAACGATTAATCCACCAACGGTCAAATACCTTGACCAGCGATTGGCTTATGCCTTTTCAGGCAAGTGCCTGAGTAAGATCATCGAGCAGATCTTCACAATTTTCAATACCCACACTGAGGCGGATGAGGTTGTCGAGAACCCCGGTTCTTTGCCTTTCTTCTTTGGGTATGGAGGCATGGGTCATGCTGGCGGGATGATTAATAAGTGATTCCACGCCGCCCAGGGATTCAGCCAGTGAAAAGACACGGGTTTTACGCATCACGGCAGCGGTTTGGTCAAAATCAGCCCCCTTTAGCAGAAATGAAATCATGCCCCCGAAATTCCGCATTTGATCCCGGGCTATTTGGTGATTTGGAAAATCCGGAAAGCCGGGCCAATACACCTTTTCTACCCGCGGATGGGTTTTGAGAAAGTTCGCAATGGCTTTTCCGTTCTCACAATGCCGGTCCATACGCACATGCAAGGTCTTTATTCCCCGCAACACCAAAAACGAGTCCATGGGACCGGGATTTGCACCACATGCATTCAGAATAAAGGCAAGTTTTTCATGAATTTTCTCATCGTTTGTGCAGATGGCTCCCATAACCACATCGCTATGACCTCCCAGATATTTGGTGGCGGAATGCATAACGATATCGGCTCCCAGATTCAGAGGATTTTGCAGATAGGGAGAAGCAAAAGTGTTGTCGACCGTCAGCAGAATTTTATGTTTTTTGGAAATGGCGGCAACTCCTTTGATATCGATGATTTTCATTAAAGGGTTGGTAGGTGTTTCAACCCAGATCATTTTTGTTTTTTCATTTACCAGGTCGGAAACATTCTTTAGATTGCCCATATTGGTATAATGAAAAACAATTCCCAGGGGTCGGAAAATTTTTTCGAACATACGGTAAGAACCCCCGTAAAGATCGTCGGTGGCTATAACTTCGTCGCCGGGTTGTAACAGTTTAATCAAAGCATCGGAAGCCCCCATGCCGCTGGAAAAGCAAAGTCCGAACCGGGCATTTTCCAAACCCGCAATACATTTTTCCAAAGCCACCCGTGTTGGGTTCTTACCCCGTGCATACGCAAAACCTTTATGCACGCCGGGCGATTCCTGAACATAGGTGGAGGTTTGATAAATAGGGGTCATGATAGCCCCGGTAGAGGGATCGGGCTCTTGCCCTTCATGGATGGCTTTTGTTTCAAATTTCATGCGACGAAGGTACGAAATGCACGAATTTGTAAATTCGTGTCCTATGAAAAAGAAAGGACGGTTTTTTTACCTCTCAACCTGCTCTACCTGCCAGCGTATTATTAAAGAGGTAGGGGTTAAAGATACCCTGTTCGATATGCAGGACATAAAAACAGAGAAAATCAGCCCGGAGCAAATTGATGCCATGAAATCTGCGGCAGGTTCCTACGAGAGTTTGTTCAGCAGAGTGGCATTGAAATACCGGGCCCTGGGCTTAAACAATCAAACGTTGGGTGAAAAGGATTACCGTCGTTATATTTTGGAGGAATACACTTTTTTAAAGAGGCCTGTGGCTCTTATCGGGAATGAAGTTTTTATTGGTAATTCACCCTCCAATGTTGCCGCATTGAAGAAAAAGATCGCAACGCTTGGGAAATAAAATTCTCTTTGCCCACCTTACCTTATTCCTGGCCAATTTAATTTATGCCATCAGCTTCCCCATTGCCAAGGAGGTTATGGAGGGACATATAGGACCCGTAGCTTTTGTGGTTTTCAGGGTCTTGGGAGCCAGCCTTCTTTTCTGGCTTACATCCCTGTTGTTCATTAGGGAAAAAATAGATAGAAAAGACTTCCCCCGTTTGGTGTTGCTGGCGGTTTTTGGGGTAGCCTGTAACCAGATGTTGTTTCTGAAAGGATTACATCTTACAACTCCTATTGCGGCAGCCATCATGATGATTACCTCGCCCATTTTAGTTTTGGTTATTTCTTTCTTTCTGCTTTCCGAAAAACTGACGCTAAGAAAAATAACCGGAGTTATTATTGGATTTGCGGGTGCTGCCTTGCTGATCTTAATGCGCGAGGACATTTCCGGAAGGGAAAATACCTTACTGGGAAACCTGTTTGTTTTTTTAAACGCCCTGAGCTGGGGCATTTACCTTGTATTGGTTAAACCCCTGATGAAAAAATACCATACTGTTACCATTCTTAAATGGGTTTTTCTGATGGGACTTTTCATGGTTGCCCCTTTCGGGTGGTCGGGAGTATCTGAGCTGGATGTCCAGGCATGGCCCTCAAGAATCATCTGGTTTGCCTTGTTTGTTATCGTATTAACCACTTTCGCCGCCTATCTTTTAAATACCTATTCCCTGAAAGCCTTGAGCCCAACCGTAGTAAGCGCTTATATTTACCTCCAGCCCCTGCTTACTTCTCTTTTTGCTATTTATTTGTTTCAGAACGATCGCCTTACACCGGGGAAAATAGTTTCGGGAGTTTTGATTTTTCTGGGGGTTTACCTGGTTAGCTATTCCCGTAAAAAATAAGATCGTTTCTCAGGCCACCACAAAAAATGTACTTTTGCTAATGGTCAAATCAATGACAGGCTTTGGGAAAGCCGCCGGAACATCCGGAGGAAAAAAAATCACGGTTGAAATCCGTACCCTGAACAGTAAACAGCTCGATCTTAATATCCGTATGCCTTCTTCCCTTCGGGAAAAAGAAGGGGACATCCGGAAAATTTGCCAGGATAAACTGATTCGTGGAAAAGCCGACCTGAGTGTTTTTGTTGAATCCGGGGTGGGAAGAGCAAAAGACATCATTAACCGGAAACTGGTTATTGTTTATTTAAAGGAACTCAAGGCTATCGCCAGGGAAAACAAACAGGATGACGATGAATTGCTGGAAATTGCCATGCGCATGCCCGATGTATTTAAGGCAGAGGTAGGCTCTTTGGATAAGAATGAGTGGAAAACAGTTTCTTCTCTTTTGCAAAAAGCCCTCGTTCAGGTGGATGCTTTCCGGGTTAAAGAAGGGAAGGCCCTTGCGGCCGATTTAAAAGCCCAGGTTGGAAAAATTTCGGCGAACCTTGAAAAAATTACGGCAATGGAAGCCGGTCGCATGCAATCGGTGCGCGACAGGATTGGAAAATTTCTGGCCGAATCAGGAGTCCAGGTTGATTCCGGAAAATTTGAACAGGAATTGATTTTTTATCTCGAGAAGCTCGACATCAATGAAGAAAAAGTGCGCTTGAAAAACCATTGCGTTTATTTTCTGGAGGCCATGAAAGAAGATCAGTGTGGACGCAAACTGGGTTTTATTGCCCAGGAAATCGGCAGGGAGATAAATACCATCGGCAGCAAAGCCAACCATTCCGAAATGCAGAAGCGGGTGGTGGAAATGAAAGACGATTTGGAAAAAATTAAAGAACAGGTGAATAATATTCTGTGATGGAAACGAACTCCGGCAAGTTGATTATTTTTTCGGCCCCGAGCGGAGCGGGGAAAACCACCATCGTTCATCACCTGCTCGAAAAATTTCCCCATCTCCTTGAGTTTTCTGTGTCTGCCACAAGTCGTGCAAAGCGCCCGGCCGAAACGGAAGGGGTAGATTATTATTTTTTGTCCGTAGAAGCCTTTAAAAAGAAAATAGACGCGGGCGATTTTGTAGAATGGGAAGAAGTATATAAAGATCACTTTTACGGAACCCTGAAAGCCGAATTGGAAAGAATCTGGCGCAAGGGGATGCATGTGATTTTTGATGTGGATGTTTCAGGAGGCATTAGCTTGAAAAAGAAATTTGGCGACCGGGCCCGCTCTGTTTTTGTTATGCCACCCTCTATCGAATCTTTGCGTGAGCGATTAGAAAAACGCGAAACCGAAACGCCTGAATCCATAGAACGAAGACTGGGAAAAGCTACCCTGGAAATTCAAAAGGCCGGAGAGTTTGATATTATTTTAGAAAATTCCAATCTCGCTTCTGCGCTTTCCGGAGCTGAAAAAATAGCCCTTGAGTTTTTGAAATCCTGAATTTCTTAAATGTAAGATTAAGTTGAGGTAACATTCAGGTTACATTGCCTGTTTAATTTTGAGGTAATCAAAAATTAACGACAATGAAAAACCTGATCCTCCTTTTTCTGGTTTTAATTTCAAGCGGCTTACCCCTTTTTTCCCAATCTTCAAAAACCCGTTTCGGTAAGGGAGTTTACCTGATGGCACCGGATTCCAGTATGGATGTGGTGTTCTCGGCACGCTTTCAAACCTTATTCGATTTTTCCCAAACCCTGCTCGATGGAAAATTGCTCGATGACTTTGAAGGTAAAATGATGATTCGCCGGGCTCGTTTAAAATTTGATGGATTTGTTTTTAATCCCCGAATCAAATACAAATTTGAGCTGGGCTTAAGCAATCGGGATATCGGACTGGGAAAACCGGGAAATGACAACCGGAATTTTAATACCGCAAGCAATATTGTTTTCGATGCAGTACTAAAATATAAGTATGGAAAAAAAGCTGAAATCTGGATTGGTCAGACTAAGCTGCCCGGAAACAGGGAAAGGGTTATTTCCAGCCGGGCCCTGCAATTTGTGGATCGCAGCCTGGTGAATGCCTATTATAATCTCGATCGTGATGTGGGAATACAATGGAGGCATAAATTCCAGATCGGAAAAATGGAAATCCGTGAACTGGCGGCCATATCTCTCGGCGAAGGCCGGAATGTAACTTCTGCCACCAATAACGGATTCGGATATACTGCCCGTCTGGAGTTTCTTCCATTCGGAACTTTTAAATCAAAAGGTGATTATTTTGGTTCCGACCTTGAAAGAGAGCAAACACCAAAACTTTCCATTGGGCTGGTGTACGATTACAACGATGAGGCCGTGCGAAGCCATGGAAGGCTGGGCTCGTTTTTATCGGCTCCCCGTGATCTGGAAACTTTCCAGGCTGATTTGATGTTCAAGTACAAAGGCTTTTCCGTAGAATCTGAATATAGTATGCGGGAAACAGATGATCCTGTCGTTCTTCAGGATACGCTTACCGGAAAGGTAGAAGCCTTTGTAACCGGTCAGGGTATCAGCGTTCAGGGAGGATACCTCCTTCCTTCAAATTATGAAATTGCTGCCCGATGTACTTACATCGATGCCGAAGATGAAACCCCCGGGCTTCGCGACGAAACCATGTATACCCTATGTGTCAGCAAATACATTGTAAAACATTCCCTTAAAATTCAGAGCGATTTCAGCGTAAGGGAGCGGGAAGGCAGTGATGCCCTTGACCTGGGCTTCAGGTTTCAGGTGGAAATGCAGTTCTGAGATTTCAGGATTGCAATACCAACAGGCGTTTGCATAATGAATCCATTCCAACACTGGCTACATCGCGGATAATTTCCAGGTTAGGAATTGTTTCCCCACGGGTTTGATTGGGATCGATGATGAATTTCGGTGCAGCTTCAGGCACATAATCTACCAATCCGGCCGCAGGATAAACATTGAGCGAGGTTCCTACAATGATAAAAAGTTCAGCGGTGGAAGCAATACGGCAGGCTTCTTCCATCTGGGGAACGGGTTCGCCAAACCATACTACATGAGGTCTGAGTTGGGAACCTTTTTCACAAATCATTCCCAGTTTAAGTTCCGGACTTTCCATGTGGTAAATCAGTCCGGGGTCAACCGTACTCCGGCTTTTTGTTATTTCTCCGTGAAGGTGAAGTACTTTTTTAGAACCGGCCCGCTCGTGAAGATTATCAATGTTCTGGGTAATTACAACCACATCGAATCGTTCCTGAAGTTTTGCAATGCTGTAATGCGCCAGATTAGGACGGGCGTTTAAGACCTGAGTCCGCCGTTTGTTGTAAAAATCAAGTACCAGTGAGGGGTTTTTCTGCCATGCCTCCGGGGTGGCAACATCCATAACATTATACTCTTCCCAAAGCCCTCCGCTGTCGCGAAAAGTCTTCAGGCCGCTTTCTGCACTCACACCGGCCCCGGTGAAAACAACTAACCTCGATTTAGTCATGGATTTATCCCATGCAAGGTATAAAAAAGTAAGCGAAAAATCAAAGCCTAATTACCTACAAATGAGGCAATTTTTGCCATTCAAAGCCCCTCATTTTTAGTATATTCGCCCCTCACCTGTGGCCCCTGCCACACAATAAATTTTTGCGGATGCCAAAACTGCGGAAACAAGATGCCCTGGATTACCATTCCCAGGGAAGAAAAGGAAAAATTGAAGTTGTTCCCACGAAGCCCCACAGCACCCAGCGCGATCTCTCGCTGGCCTATTCCCCGGGCGTGGCCGAACCCTGTCTGGAAATTCATAAAAATCCGGAAGATGTTTACAAATACACCGCTAAAGGAAATCTGGTAGCGGTAATTTCCAATGGCACTGCCGTACTCGGATTGGGAAATATCGGCCCTAAAGCCTCCAAACCCGTTATGGAAGGAAAGGGAATGCTCTTCAAAATTTATGCAGATATCGATGTGTTCGATATCGAGGTGGATGCGGAAGACCCTGAAGTTTTTATTCAAACCGTAAAGGCCATTGCACCCACATTCGGTGGCATAAACCTGGAAGACATAAAAGCACCGGAGTGTTTTGAAATTGAACGGCGCCTGAAGGAGGAGCTTGACATTCCCCTTATGCACGATGACCAACATGGAACGGCAATCATCTCAGCAGCAGCGCTTCTGAATGCTCTGGAACTTGCCGGAAAAAAAATCGGCAAAGTGAAAATTGTGGTAAACGGAGCCGGTGCCTCAGCCATTTCCTGCGCGAAATTATATTTGGCTTTGGGAGCCAAAAAAGAAAATCTGCTGATGCTCGACAGTAAGGGTCCCATCACGCTCGACCGTGAAGATCTTGACGAAAACAAAACTTTTTTTGCCCGGAAACCCGATAAAAAAGTAACCGACCTGGCCAGTTCACTGAAAGGAGCTGATGTGTTTCTGGGGTTGAGTAAGGGTAATGTGGTTGACCGGAAAATGATTCAAAGTATGGCCAAAAACCCTATTGTGTTTGCCCTGGCCAATCCCGATCCCGAAATTCCCTACGATGAGGCGGTAGCTTCCCGTGAAGATATCATCATTGCGACCGGCCGCAGCGATCATCCCAACCAGGTGAATAATGTGCTTGGCTTCCCCTATATTTTCAGAGGAGCCCTCGATGTAAGAGCTTCCGCCATTAACGAAGAAATGAAACTGGCCGCTGTGTATGCCATAGCCGGACTCGCAAAAGAACCTGTTCCCGAATCGGTAAACTCGGCCTACCATTCCAGGAATCTGGTTTTCGGGCGCGACTACATTATTCCCAAACCTATCGATCCCCGCCTCATTTCCACCGTGGCTCCGGCCGTAGCGAAAGCCGCCATTCAATCTGGCGTTGCCGGATACAAAATCACCGATTGGGAAGGGTATAAGCAGGAACTGACCAACCGCCTCGGTCTCGATAATAAACTGATTCGATTCGTAACCAACAAAGCCCGGCAGAATCCGAAACGCGTTGTTTTTGCGGAAGCCGATCATTACAAAATCCTGAAGGCTGCCCAAATGGCGAAAGACGAAGGCGTGGCAAAACCTATTTTGTTGGGTGATGTGAACCGCATTCAGGCCCTAATAGCTGAAAACAATCTCGACCTCTCAGACGTTCCCATTATTGATCCCCGCGATCCTTCGGAAGAAACAAGGAGAAATAGTTTTGGAGATATATTTTTCAATAAAAGAAAACGAAAGGGGTATACCCTTTTTGAAGCCCGAAAAGCCATGCGCGACCGGAATTATTTTGGTACCATGATGCTGGAAACGGGAGCGGCGGATGCCATGATTTCGGGACTTACCCGGAAATATGCCGATCCCATTAAACCTGCCTTGCAGATTATCGGAGTGAAAGAAGGAGCCAGAAGAGTGGCCGGAATGTACATTCTCAATACCAAGCAAGGCCCCTTCTTTTTTGCCGACACCACCATGAATGTAAACCCTTCGGTTCAGGATCTGGTAGATATTACGGTTCTAACCGCACAGGCGGTGAAAAGGTATAACATTACCCCCCGGATTGCTTTGCTATCGTATTCGAATTTCGGATCCAGCCAGGGTGAAATTCCCGATAAAATGCGGGAAGCCGTAGCCATCCTGCACCGCGATTATCCGGGAATGATTGTAGACGGAGAAGTACAGGCAAATTTTGCCCTTAACAATGAGCTTCTGAAAGAAGTGTTTCCCTTCTCCGACCTCGTCGATAAGAAAGTTAACACCTTGATTTTTCCAACCTTAGCCTCAGGAAACATTGGCTATAAACTCATGCAGGCCATGGGTGGGGCGGAAGCTATTGGCCCCATTCTCATAGGTCTGAAAAAACCCATTCACGTACTTCAGCTGGGCAGTTCGGTAAGGGAAATACTGAACATGGTTACCATAGCGGTAATTGATGCCCAGTTCCAAAAAAAGTAAGCATGTACGAATACCTGGAAGGACGCCTGATTGAGAAAACTCCCACTTATGCCGTGGTTGATTGCGGAGGGGTGGGATACCATGTTTTCATATCCCTCTATACCTCAGAAAAGCTTGGAAATCAGAAAGATTGCAAGCTTTTTACCCACCTGGTGGTGCGCGAGGATGCCCATATTCTTTTTGGGTTTTCCGACCGTACCGAACGGGCCATTTTTCAGCAATTAATCTCTGTATCAGGAGTGGGAGCCTCCACGGCCCGAATGATTCTTTCACATTTAAACCCCGAGGAAGTGGTATCTGCCATTTCCACCGGCAATGTGGCTGCTTTGAAGGGTGTAAAGGGCATAGGGGAGAAGAGCGCACAGCGCATAATTGTCGACCTTAAGGGCAAGTTAGGTTCAGGCTCAGAATTACCCGAAAACTTCCTTGTTTCCAACAATAAAATCATGGAAGAAGCGTTAAGGGCTCTTGTGGCTTTAGGTTTTAACAAAACGGCGGGCGAAAAGGCCCTTGATAAAGCAATCAAAGCCAACCCCACGGAAAAAACGGTTGAACAATTAGTTAAAGATGCCCTGAAATTTGTTTAATGTCATTCCGAATTTTTCATAGGGGAATACTGGCCTCCCATTTTCTGCCCGTTTTGGGCTTTTTGGGTGCTATCTTTTTTGCCGGAAGCTTCCACGGCGATGCCTGGTATGCTCCAGCCCCTGCCTTTTTTGGTCCCGAAAACCCCGGTATCCTTCCCCTGGCTTCCGATTCAGATACCAATGTAATTAAACTCCGCTACCCCTTTGAAGACCAAAGCTGGATCGACCCCATGTTTCGCGACTGGAGTCCGCTTTATCTGAATGATCCTTCCAATATCCGCACTACCTACACCTACGACCCCGATTCCAACATTTATGTGGTGGAACAAAAAATTGGAGATAAGCATTTCCGCCCTCCAACCTACATGACGGTGGAAGAATATTCCAGGTATGATCTCGACAAGCGCATGAAGGAGTATTGGAAAAAGAAACAGCATGCCGATAACCTCAATGAGCAAAACACAAAATCAGGAGTAATTCCAAAACTCTTCGTTAAAGGGGATGTGTTCCAGGATATTTTCGGTGGGAACACGGTCGATATTCGTCCCCAGGGTAGTGCCGAACTTACCTTCGGAGTTAATGTTTCTAAAACCGATAACCCTTCCATTCCCGAACGGCAGCGCAGGCTCACTACTTTCGACTTCAATGAAAAAATCCAGCTGAATGTAATTGGAAAAATCGGAGAGAAATTAAAACTGACCACCAGCTACAATACCGAAGCTACCTTCGACTTTGAAAACCAGATGAAACTTGAATTTACCGGATTCGAGGATGACATCATCAAAAAGATCGAAGCCGGTAACGTCAGTCTGCCCCTTACCGGATCTCTGATTACCGGAAGTCAGAGCCTCTTCGGAATAAAAACCCAAATGCAGTTTGGTAAAGTTACCGTAACCAATGTTTTTTCACAGCAGCGTGGACGGAAATCGGAAATTGAAATTACCGGCGGAGCTCAAACGAATAACTTCGAAGTAAACGGCGATAATTACGAAGCCAACAAACACTATTTTCTTTCCCAATGGTTTCGCGACAATTACGAATCAGCGCTGGCAAACCTGCCTATTGTGGTTTCCAACATCAACATTACCAAAATAGAAGTCTGGGTAACCAATACCACCGGAAACATTAATGAAACCCGGAACATTGTTGCCTTCACGGATTTGGGTGAAGAATCGGGAAATATCAATTTTCCTGCGCAGGTGCTTCCGCTGACACCTCCCGGAACTGTTTCACAAAACCAAAACAATACCCTGAACCCGATTACGTTTACTGCAGCCCATCCTCCGGTTCGCGATATCAATGCAGTTTCAGTGTATTTGGGAAACCCGGTAAACTTCAATCCCGTTTTCCAATCCGTGCGCGACTTTGAAAAACTGATTGCTGCCCGGAAACTTTCTCCTTCTGAATATTACCTGAATGAAAGGCTGGGATATATTTCGCTCAACAGCCAGTTAAATCCCGATCAGGTGCTTGCCGTTGCTTTTCAGTTCACTCAAAACGGAAATGTTTTTCAGGTGGGTGAATTCAGTACCGATGGAGTAGCCGAGCCCAACTGTTTGATGGTGAAAATGCTCAAAAGCACGAACGTCAGCACCCGTCGCGATACCATGCTATGGGATCTGATGATGAAAAACGTTTACGCCATCGGAGCCTATCAGGTAAAACCCGATAACTTTAAACTGGATGTACTTTACAACAACCCCTCTACCGGTGTTTATGTGAATGTGCTCCCCGAAAATAATTTGCCCATCAGCGGACAACAGTTGATTCAGGTGCTGAATCTGGACCGAATTAACCCCCAGCAAAATCCTACCCCAGATGGTGTTTTCGACTTCCTCGATAAAATTACCATCAATGCTTCCAACGGAAGGGTCTATTTTCCCGTAGTGGAACCCTTCGGCGATTACTTGCGAAAGAAAATTAATCCCACAGGTAACGTAAACCTCATTGCAATTGAAAACAAATATGCTTTCGATCAGCTTTACGATTCTTCCAAAACAGCAGCCCAGCAGTTTCCCGACAAAAACCGTTTCATCCTCCGCGGTTCTTACCGTTCCGCTTCCGGTTCTGAAATTTCACTCAATGCTGCAAACATTCCACAGGGTTCCGTAACGGTTACGGCAGGCGGTGTTCCCCTGCAGGAAAATATTGATTACACCGTTGATTATTCTCTGGGTCGGGTAAAAATCATTAACGAAGGTTTATTGCAATCAGGTGCTCCCATTAAAATCAGCCTTGAAAGCAATTCTCTTTTCAGCATTCAAAGTCGAACCATGATTGGAACACGGGTTGATTACCGTGTGAACCGGGATCTGAATTTCGGATTAACCCACATTCGCCTCAACGAAAGACCCCTTACCCAAAAAGTTAATATTGGGGATGAACCCATAAAAAACAACGTGGTTGGGATCGACGGAAATTACCGTACCGAAGCACCCTGGCTCACCCGCCTGGTGGATAAACTTCCCCTTCTTGCCACCAAGGAAATGTCAACCATCACCACTTCATTCGAAGCGGCAAAACTTTTTCCCGGCCATAGCAAGGCTATAGGTAAAAACGGTAACTCGTATATCGACGACTTTGAAGGTAGCCAAACCCTCATCGACATTAAAAATTTCGGCGCATGGACTTTGTCCAGCGTTCCGCGCTACCAACCTGCGCTCTGGCCCGAGGCCGACAGCATGGGAATTGCTTCGGGTTATAACCGTGCCTTACTCAGCTGGTATGTTATTGATCCCATTCTTTTGAGGACTACCGATGTTGTCAGCAATACAAACCTCCAGTCTAACCTTCTTTCCTGTGAAATTCTGGAAACCTATCTCTTTCCAAACCGCCAGTCACCCACCGGCCAGCCGATTAACATTCCCACCCTGGATCTGACCTATTATCCCGAGGAAGTTGGTCCCTACAATTACAATGTTAGCCCCACCAGCTATGCTGCAGGGATAAATGCCAGCGGTAAGCTCAATAACCCCGGATCGCGGTGGGCCGGAATTATGCGCCGCATCGAAACCAATGATTTTGAAGCGGCCAACATCGAATACATACAGTTCTGGATGATGGATCCCTTTGTACGAGACCAAAATGGAAACTCGCCCGATTACCAGGAAATATTCGGAACTACACCACCTTCCGGGGGAGATTTGTATGTTAACATCGGGAATGTATCTGAAGATATTTTAAAAGACGGAAGACTCAGTTTCGAAAACGGGCTTCCCACCAATATCATGCAAACGCCCTGGGGAAATGTTCCCACCGTTACCTCCATTGTTAATGCCTTCGACAACAATACGCTGGTTAGGAGTAAGCAGGATGTCGGTCTTGACGGACTTCCCGATGTGGATCCCGACGGCAGCGATAATCAGGTTGACGAAAAAACCTATTTCGCCTCTTACCTTGCCGCCATAGCCGCACTCCACGGAACCAATTCGGCCGCTTATCAGAATCTGCTCGATGGCAACGGAGAAACCGGTGATGTTTCTCATGACTACTATCACCATTTCAGGGGCGACTATGATGCTGCCCAGTATAACATTGTGCGGCGCTACAAATATTTCAACGGAATGGAAGGGAACTCTCCCATTGAACAGGGCGATAACGGATATACCCAATCCTCAACCACCATTCCCAATACCGAAGATGTAAACCGCGATAATAACCTGAACGAAACGGAAGATTATTATCAGTATCGGATTAAAATAAATCCCATTGATATCAGCCCTACTAATGTGGGTAACAATTTCATTACCGACGTGTATCAGAGCTCTTTCACCACTCCCAACGGAAGCCGGAAAACCGTTAACTTCTATCAGTTTAAAATTCCCCTTTCCCAGTTTCAAAAAATGGGGAATATCGAAGATTTCCGTTCCATACGGTTTATGAGAATGGTGGTAAAAGGTTTCGACAAGCCTATTACACTTCGTTTTGCCCGCCTCGACCTGGTAAGAGGGGAATGGAGGAAATATAATTTTGATTTGCTTTCCCCGGGCGAATACATTCCGGTGGATAATTCGGCAACAACCTTTGATGTTTCTGCCGTTAATTTTGAAGAAAACGGTTCCAAGCAACCTGTAAACTATATTCTGCCTCCCGATATTGAGCAGGAAACGGATATTACCACGGCTAATCTCATCCGTCTGAACGAGCAGGCTCTTGCCTTGAGGGTTTGCGGATTAAAAGATGGCGACAGCCGTGCCTGTTTCAAAAATGTGAGCCTCGATCTTCGAAGCTACCGGAAGCTGAGGATGTTTGTGCATGCCGAGGCCGGACCCAATAACGAAGTGCTTAATAATGGCGACCTTCAGATGTTCATTCGACTGGGAACCGATTATACCGACAATTATTACGAATATTCCATTCCGCTGCATGTTACAGCTCCCGGGTACTATAGCAATACCAGCGACGACGATAAACGAAAAGTCTGGAGGTACGAAAACGACATGATTCTGAGTTTCGCCGAACTTCAGGCTGCAAAACAACAGCGGAATTCACGCCTCAATACAACCGGCAGCGGGGTTACCCTGACCACGGAGTATACGGTTAACATTACCGATGAAAACGGGCATGCCAGAATTATCCGGATTAAAGGAAATCCAAACCTGTCCACCGTAAAAACCATTATGATTGGAGTCCGGAATCCCAAAAAGGTACCCGGAGGTGGGGACGACGGATTTACAAAGTGTGCGGAGGTTTGGGTAAACGAATTACGGCTTACCGATTTTGATGAAGCCGGAGGCTGGGCTGCTACGGCAAGAGTTACCGGAAAACTGGCCGACTTCGGAACCGTGACATTAGCCGGAAACATGAGTACCCCGGGTTGGGGTAGTCTCGAGAAAAAAGTTTCGGAACGGAAACGGGAAACCGTTTACTCCTACGATGTAATTACCCAGTTTGAATTGGGTAAATTCTTCCCCGTTAACTGGAATATCCGTCTTCCTCTTTATTACGGTTTCTCCGAAATCAGGGTTAACCCTCAATTTAATCCCTACGATCCCGATATCGAATTGAAAAACGTCTATAATAGTCCGGAGTTTTCTGAAGCTTATAAGGATTCCATACGAAAAGCAACCCAGGATTTTACGCGACGACGAAGTATAAATTTAACCAATGTGAAAAAGGAAAGGGGGCGGGGCCAAACCAAAACGCATTTATATGATGTGGAAAATTTTGCTTTGAACCTTTCCTACAGCGAATTATTCCAGCGGAATTATGCGGTGGCTCATTATCAAACCAAAAATTACCGGGGCGGAATAACTTATAATTATTCTACCCAACCCAAACCCTGGAAACCGTTTGAAAAGAAAAAGCTCTTCAAGTCGAACAGCATGCGTATTGTCAGGGAGTTTAATTTGAATCCCTATCCCAACAGCTATGCTTTTGTGATGGATGTAGATCGCTTTTACAGCGAAAAGTTATTGCGTGATATTACGGGTGAATACCTTACCATCGATACCGCATTCCAGAAATCATTTAATATAAATCGGTCTTACGACCTCCGTTACGACATAGCCCGTTCCCTGAAAATGGCCTATAATGCCACCAATACCGGATTGATCCGTGAACCTGACGGAAAAATTGATCAGGACTGGGAACGCGATTCCATAAAGCAGGATCTGTTCCGGGGTGGTACTTCAATGACCTTTATGCAGCAGGTTCGGCTCGACTGGACTCTGCCCATAAACAAAATTCCATTGCTCGACTGGGTCAGCGCCAATGCAAGCTATTCGGGTAACTTTAATTGGAACCGGCCATCCTTCTTTGCCGATACTATGGGCCGTACCCTGAACAACTCCAATACCAAAACCCTGAATTCTCAGTTGAACATGGTTAACTTTTATAACAAAGTGAAGTACTTTAAAAAAGTGAACCAGAAATTCCTGAAGAAAGCAACCTCATCGAACAAGCCTTCACCTCTTGGCAATCCGAATAAACCGCCGCCAACACCACAACCCGGGAAAAAGGATTCTGCAAAGAAAAAAGAAAAGGATCCCAATGAAATAACCATACTGGATTATATCGCCAGAACGGTGATGATGGTGAGGAACTTTTCCTTCTCAGTAACCCAGAACAACGGAACGGTTCTTCCAGGATATAGACCCAATACTACAGTATTAGGGATGTCAACTACCAGTCCCTACGGAAATACTTTTGCCCCCGGATTCGGATTTGTCATGGGTGGCCAGGATCCCAATATACACAATGAACTTGCCGGAGCGGGATATATGACAACGGCTAATCATAACATGCCCTATACCCGAAATACCACGCTGAATTATAACGGAAGAGCTAATATTGAACCATTCAACGATTTTAAAATTGAAGTTACCGCTAACCGTAATTATTCGAAAAACCAAACCATGTTTTTCATTTTCGATCCCATGGATGGAGTATTCGAAGAACGAAACCCTTTGGAAACGGGTAACTTTAGCATGTCATTCATAACCTGGAAAACGGCCTTTTCCAAGCTCGATCGTAAGGATTATTTCTACGAACCTTATGAAAAGTTTCGGAATAACCGGGCCGAAATGTCGGCCTTGCTGGCACAGGATTACGGAAACAGCAGCGGGGTTAGCCAGGGCTTCTATAACGGATACGGTCCCACCAGCCAACAGGTAATGATGTTCTCTTTCCTTTCAGGATATGCCGGCCACGATGCCAGCGGAATTTCAAGAAATACCTTCCCGGTTATTCCCAAGCCCAACTGGCGGATTACCTATAATGGTCTGGCAAAAATGGAGATATTGAAAAAGCACTTTAAAACGGTAACACTAACTCATGCTTATCGTTCCTCTTACTCGTTCAGCTTTACCCAAAATCTCTTGTATACTGATGACGGAAACAACGTTCCAACCGCCTTGGATAATGCGAGCAACTTTATTTTTAAAGAGCAGATAAATACCATAAACCTGACCGAGCAGTTTTCGCCCCTTATTAAGGTCGATGTTACCATGACCAATAAAATTACAGGAAATGTGGAATTGAAGAAAGACAGGAACATTGCCCTCAGTCTTTCCAATAATCAGGTAACTGAAATTTTCGGAACCGAGTATATTTTCGGTGCCGGCTACCGGATTCCCGGTCTGGAGATTAAGTTTTCCAAAGACAAGAAAAAGAAACCTCTTAAGAGCGACCTTAATATCCGGGCCGATCTGTCGATACGCCGGAATATTACCCTGATCCGAAAAGTGGTGGAAAATGTAACCCAGCCCACGGCCGGGCAAACCATAATTTCCGTGAAAACATCGGCCGAATATACCATCAGCGAAAGGCTTAACCTGAGGATATTCTACGACCAGATACTCACGCGCCCGGTTATTTCAACCAGCTTTAATTCCAGCAACGTAAATTCCGGGGTGGCCCTGCGCTTTACTTTGTAGGAAATTGGTAAGGGGGTTTGCAGTTGTTGTTCTAAACCCTATTTTTGTCACCAAATCAATTTTATGAACATCCCTGATAATTTAAAATACACCAAAGACCACGAGTGGGTAAAAATTGAAGGAAACGTGGCTACGGTAGGCATTACCGATTTTGCACAAGGCGAATTGGGCGACATTGTTTATGTGGAAATAGAAACCCTGGGTGAGGATGTAGAGGAAGGTGCCGTGTTTGGAACCGTGGAAGCTGTGAAAACCGTAAGTGACCTCTTCATGCCTCTGCAGGGAAAAATAACTGAGGTTAACCCCGGCCTGGTTTCCAACCCGGAAGCCGTAAATAAAGATCCTTACGGAGAAGGATGGATGGTAAAGGTGGAACTGGCCTCCGGTGCCAATACCTCCGGTCTGCTTTCTGCCGCAGATTACAAATCCTTAATCGGACAATAAATAAAATGTATCGGTTTAAATGGGCACTGTTATGGACGGTGCTCATTTTTGTTTTATATGCCATCCCGGGGAAGGACCTGCCGCATTTTGATTGGGCCGATCTTATCAGCCTGGATAAATTTGTTCACGCCGGCATCTTTTTCATGCATTTCCTGTTTCTGGCCGGCATTTTTCTTGCCGGAAGCAATGATACCTTTAAAAATGCTCTTTTCATTGCGCTGGCCTCCTCTTTGTATGGGGCCCTGCTGGAACTAATGCAATTGCTGGTTTTTGAAGGTCGCTCCTTTGAATGGCTCGATATCCTTGCCAACGATACGGGAATTATTCTTGCGCTTTTTACCCGTAAAAAGTGGATAAATCATCCTATTTTTGGCAAGATTTTCCGACCATGAAAAGCGCTACCTGGGAACACAAAGCATTTAACGACCTTACCCTCGAGGAATTATACGGCCTGCTACGACTCCGCTCGGAAGCTTTTCATGTAGAGCAGGATTGCGCCTACCTCGATCTCGACAATAAAGATCAGAACAGTTACCACCTCCTGGGAAAATCAAAAAAAGGAGAGTTAGTTGCCTATGCCCGGATTATTCCCCCCGGGGTTTCCTTTAATGAGGTATCCATAGGAAGAGTTGTTACTTCTCATCGCACCCGTGGAACCGGTTTGGGAAAAATGCTGATGCAAAAAGCCATAGAAGCGGTTTACGATAAATTTGGTCCCGTTCCGGTACGAATTGGTGCCCAATGCTATCTTACCCGATTTTACGGTTCTTTCGGGTTCCTGCCCGACGGAGAGGAATACCTGGAGGATAATATTCCCCACATCGAAATGGTGTTGCCTCCCAAAAAAGTAAAGCCCTAAAGAATCATTCCGGCTCCCACTGTAACATGGGTTGATTCATCTATCAGAATCAAACTTCCTGTATTCCGGTTTCTCAAATAAGAATCCGCCGCCAGGGGCGAAGTAGTCCGAATGCTGATTTTACCAATGTCGTTCAATCCCAACCCTTCAACTTCATTCTCTTTCTCCAGGGTATTTATGTTTATCCGGTGTGAGATTTCTTTTACTATCCCCCGCACTTCACGGGTGGTATGTCGTATGGAATATTTTCCGTTCAGCTTAAGCGGTGTTTCCGATAACCAGCAAACCATTACATCCAGTTCCTGACTCAGCCGCGAGGGCGTGGCCGACTTCACAATCATATCTCCGCGGGAAATATCAAGGTCGTTTTCGGTAAGCAGGGTTATGCTTTCTCCGGCATAAGCAGTTTCTACTTCCGCTCCGCCTTTTTCAATGGCCTTAATCCGCGATGTTAAACCTGAAGGCAAAACCGTAATAGCATCCCCCACCGAAAAGATGCCTCCGGAAATTCTTCCGGCATAACCCCGGTAATCGTGGTATTCATTCCGCATGGGACGAATCACCAGCTGCACCGGGAAACGCGCATCGGCAAGGTTCTCATCATTGGTAATGTGAAGATTTTCCAAAAGGTAGAGCAGGGTAGGACCATTATACCAGTCCATATGCGTTGAGCGCTCCACAATATTATCACCCAAAAGGGCCGAGATAGGAATGAAATTTACATCGCGTATGTTGAGTGAAACAGCCAAAGCCTCAAATTTTTTCCGGATGTCGTCAAACACCGCTTCGCTGAAACTCACCAGATCCATTTTGTTTACACAAACTATCAGATGGGGTATCCGAAGCAGCGAAGCAATGTAAGCATGCCGCATGGTTTGTTCAATGATGCCTTTCCTCGAATCAACAAGAATGATGGTGGCATTTGCGGTGGAGGCTCCGGTTACCATGTTCCGGGTATATTGAATATGCCCCGGAGTATCGGCAATAATGAATTTCCTTTTTGGAGTGGCAAAGTATCGATAGGCTACATCTATCGTTATTCCCTGTTCCCGTTCCGCTCTCAGCCCATCGGTTAAGAGGGCCAGATTTACATACTCTTCGCCCCGTTTTTCCGAACTTTCCCTCACCGCCTCATATTGATCTTCAAAAATAGATTTGCTGTCATAGAGCAACCTTCCAATGAGGGTGCTTTTGCCGTCGTCAACAGAACCCGCCGTTGTAAAACGGAGGAGGTCCATGTCTAAATAATTATGATTTTCCGTTATCATGTGTTGAATCCTTTAAAAATATCCTGCTTTTTTCCTGTCTTCCATTGCCGCTTCGCTGCGCTTGTCATCCATCCTTGTTCCTCGTTCGGTAACCCGTGTGGCGGCTACTTCCTGAATGATTTCCTCGAGCGATTTGGCTCCCGATTCCACCGCTCCGGTACAGGTCATGTCGCCAATGGTGCGAAACCGGACTACCTTCTCAACCGGTTTTTCCGTGGGTTTTAAAGTCATGAAAGGATTGAAGGCATACCAGGCTCCGCTTCGTAAAAAGCACTGGCGGGTATGTGAAAAGTACAAGGAAGGAATTTCAATTTTTTCTTTCAGGATGTATTGCCACACATCCATTTCTGTCCAGTTGCTGATCGGGAAAACCCGGAAATGCTCACCCACATTTTTCTTTCCGTTAAACAGGTTCCACAATTCAGGACGCTGGTTTTTAGGATCCCACTGTCCGAACTCATCCCGATGCGAGAAAAATCTTTCCTTGGCCCGTGCTTTTTCTTCATCGCGGCGGGCACCTCCGATGCAGCAATCGAAACGATGCTTTTCGATGGTTTCCAGGAGCGTAATGGTTTGAAGGGCATTCCGGCTCGCATGAACTCCTTTTTCTTCTATGGCCGTTCCGGAATCAATGCTTTCCTGAACATGGCCCACCACCAGTTGAACCCCATATTTTTTCGCGAGGTCGTCGCGGAAATCGAGGGTTTCCCTGAAATTGTGTCCTGTATCAATATGCACAAGTGGGAAGGGAACACGGGCCGGAAAAAATGCCTTCCTTGCCAGGTGAAAGCAAACGATGCTGTCTTTTCCACCGGAAAATAACAAAGCGGGTCTTTCGAACTGTGCGGCTACTTCCCTGAGTACATAAATCGATTCCGATTCCAACTCATCAAGGTGTTTAAAGCTGTGGGCCTTCATGATTTATTTATTAAATAGGTATACAACAAATTTTTTTAACTGTTCAAAGCATTCTTCCTCGCTCCGGCTTTCGGTGTCGAGGGTTAAATCGGGACGGGCAGGCTCCTCAAAGGCTGATTCCATTCCGGTAAAATTTTTCACTTCGCCGGCCGCCGCTTTGCGGTAAAGCCCTTTTACATCACGCTGCCGGCAGGTTTCAAATGAGGCTTTTACAAAAACTTCCCGGTAGTCGTCCGCACCAATAATATTTCTGGCCAATGACCTTATTTTTTCGGTGGGCGAAACAAAACCGGCCAGCACAACGAAACCCGCATGTAGAAAAAGTTTGGCGGTTTCCGCAGCGCGCCGGATGTTCTCCAGCCTTTCTTCATCGCTGAAGCCAAGGCCGGAACAAAGACCGGTGCGCAGGTTATCGCCATCCAGCACCACAACCTGAACATTTTTTTCGAACAGGTAGCGCTCCAGTTTCAGGGCCAGGGTGGTTTTTCCCGATCCGCTCAATCCGGTAAACCAGATTACCGCAGCGCGATGCCCGTTCCGGCGCTCTCTTTCAGCGCGGGAAATAATTTTGTCGGTTGGATATATGTTGTTTTGCATGACAATAAAAAAAGCCTTTCCGGAATATTACGAAAAGGCCTCTGGGTAAATATATTAAACGCCTTTCCGGTACTAAAAGCAACACATTCCGCAACAGTTCATCATGGCGGAGGGCTTACGAAATACGGAAAGACTTGTTTTGTTCACGGCACAAAGGTAAATCTTTCCGGAATTTCAGCAAATTTTAAGGTAATTTTGAACCATGGCCATGGCATCTTCTTATTCCTTTCCTCCGGAAAATGAATTAAAAGACCTTCTTTCAAGGGCTTCCGAAGCTGAAAAAAGGTTCCAACCTTCTTCTCCGGTAAACATTTTAAGCCTTATCGACCTCACCAGCCTCGAGGGAAAAGATAACCGTGCTCTTGTGGAGGCATTATGTAAAAAAGCCATCGCATACGGAGTTGCAGCGGTTTGCCTGTATCCGGAACTTATTGCCCCTGCCCGCGAAATACTGGGCGATGCACCCATCCGGCTTGCCAGTGTGGCAGGAGGTTTTCCGTCCGGACAAATTCCCCTGAACCTGCGTTTGAAGGAAGCCGAATATGCCCTTACCGCCGGAGCCGGAGAAATAGATATGGTAATTTCCCGTGGAAAATTTCTGGAAGGAGATTTTAATGCGGTTTATGATGAAGTGTTCGCCATGAAATCACTTTGCGGTACCGTCACATTGAAAGTAATTCTTGAAACCGGAGAGCTGGAAAGCGACGAAAACATAATCAAAGCATCCTTTCTTGCCCTGGCCGGTGGAGCTGATTTTTTAAAAACATCTACCGGAAAAATTTCCGTGGGAGCCACACCCCGTGCGGTGGCACTCATGGCTGCCTGTGCCCAATACCACGAAAATAATTCCGGAAAAAAAACCGGCATAAAACCCAGCGGAGGCATTTCGGATGAAAAAACTGCCCTTCATTACCTGGGTATTGTTGAAGCAATTTGCGGAGCTGCACACCTGAATCCGGAATATTTCCGATTTGGAGCCAGTCGCCTCGCCGATGTAATGGCAGGCAAAGAAACAGGATCAGGAGGGTATTGATATGAACCTGAAACCCGAAGAAATTTTTCCCCTGCTCGCCCTTACCTCAGTAAAGGCCGGATTGGAAATTCTGGCCATAAGAAAATCGGGTTTTTCAGTAGAAACAAAATCCGATTTCAGTCCGGTTACCCTGGCTGACCAAAAAGCGGGAAGCCTGATTGAAAAGGAACTAAAAGTTACGGGCATTCCCGTTTTAAGCGAGGAGGGAAAGAAAATTCCCTATGAAGTGCGTTCCCGGTGGGAAAAATTCTGGCTCGTGGACCCCCTCGACGGAACCAAGGAATTCATACGGGGCGGAAATGATTTTACCGTAAATATTTCTCTCATTGAAAACGGAAATCCGGTAATGGGCATCGTGTTTGTCCCCGAAACCGGACTCATGTATTATGCCGACCCCATTTCCGGTGCCTTGAAATTCAGGATTGGGAAAGAACAATACCAACAAGATGTTTTTCCCTTTTCCCTGGCACAGGGAAAAAGGCTTCCCAACCGGCAGGCTTCAAGACCCTTTACCGTGGTTGCCAGCCGCAGCCACATGAATGAACCTACCCGGGATTATATAGATGACCTCAAAAAACAACATCCTGATCTGGATTTGATTTCTGCAGGCAGCTCCCTGAAATTTTGCCTTGTGGCTGAGGGCAAAGCCGATCAGTATCCCCGGTTCGGACCCACCATGGAATGGGACACCGGGGCCGGGCATGCCATTGTTCTGGGTGCAGGAAAAAAAGTTATTGTGCCCGAAACCGGAAGCCCCCTGAAGTACAACAAGGAAAATCTGCTGAACCCCGATTTCCTCGTTTGCTGAATCCCCTTTTCAGGCATTCTTCGTATTATTGCATAAACCAAATGCATGGGAAAAAGAGCATTAATTACGGGTATTACCGGACAGGATGGAGCCTACCTTGCTGAACTTCTGATTTCCAAAGGGTATGAAGTTCACGGCATTAAAAGAAGGAGCTCTTTGTTTAATACCGCCAGAATAGATCACCTGTATCAGGATCTTCATGAAAAAGGAGTAAAGCTCTTTTTGCACTACGGCGACCTCACCGACAGTACCAATTTGATTCGCATTGTACAGGAAACACAACCCGACGAAATTTATAATCTGGCTGCTCAATCCCATGTTAAAGTTTCCTTTGAAACACCCGAATATACCGCCAATGCCGATGCCCTTGGCACCCTGCGACTGCTGGAAGCCATCCGGATTCTGAAGCTGAAAGATAAAACCCGGTTTTATCAGGCATCTACCTCGGAAATGTACGGACTGGTACAGGAAATTCCTCAGCGGGAAACAACACCCTTTTATCCCCGTTCCCCTTACGGGGTGGCAAAACTTTATGGTTATTGGATTGCCAAAAATTACCGGGAAGCTTACGGATATTTTACCTGCAATGGAATTCTTTTCAACCACGAAAGTCCTGTTCGGGGGGAAACTTTTGTTACCCGGAAAATTACCCGTGCCGTGGCAAAAATTTATCACGGGCTTCAGAAAAAGCTTTTCCTCGGAAACCTCGATGCGGAGCGCGACTGGGGCCATGCCAAAGATTTCGTGGAAGGCATGTATGCCATGATGCAACAGGAAAAGGGCGATGATTATGTGCTGGCCACCGGCGTAAAAATTACGGTGCGGGAGTTTGTTTCCCGTTCTTTCAAAGAGGCCGGAATTGATATTGAATGGCAGGGCAAAGGATCCGAGGAAAAAGGAATCAATAAAAAAACAGGCGAGGTGGTAGTTGAGATTGACAAAGAATATTTCCGACCTTCCGAAGTAGATTGCCTCATCGGAGATGCTTCCAAAGCCCGTAAAATTTTAAAGTGGGAACCGAAATATACCGTGGATGATTTGATAAAAGAGATGGTAGCATCTGACCTCAAACTTTTTGAACGGGATAAATACCTTCTGGAAGGAGGACACGACATCCGTTTCGAAGCCGAATAATCTGTTTTGGAAAAAAACGCTCGCATATTTATTGCCGGACATCGGGGAATGGTGGGTTCAGCCATTCACCGCCTGCTCGAAAAAAAAGGATTTTCCCAATTGGTCTTGCGAACCAGTAAAGAGCTGGATCTGAGAAATCAGAAAGTAACGGAGGAATTTTTCAATATTGAAAAACCCGAATATGTTTTTTTAGCCGCGGCAAAAGTAGGAGGCATTGTAGCCAACAATACCTATCGTGCAGATTTTATTTACGATAATATTGCCCTTCAAACCAATATTATCCATTCCGCCAAAATGGCCGGGGTTAAGAAATTACTTTTTTTAGGATCCTCCTGCATTTATCCCCGCCTGGCACCACAGCCCCTTAAAGAAGAATACCTGCTGACCGGTTTGCTCGAGCCCACCAACGAGCCTTATGCCATTGCCAAAATTGCAGGCATAAAAATGTGCGATGCGTACCGGCATCAGTACGGTTGTAATTTTATTTCGGCCATGCCTACCAACCTCTACGGCCCAAACGACAATTTTGATTTGGAAACTTCGCATGTATTACCGGCTCTTATCCGGAAAATTCATAGAGCAAAACTTGCCGGGGATAAAGAAGTGGTTATCTGGGGAACCGGCAAGCCCTTGCGGGAATTTTTGCATGTGGATGATCTGGCCGAAGCCTGTTTGTTTCTGATGCAGCACTGGAATGAACCCGGTCATATTAATGTAGGCAGCGGAAAAGAAATTTCCATTGCGGACCTGGCCCGTCTGACCGCGGGAGTGATAGGATATAATGGATCTTTTGTTTTCGATACCACGAAACCCGATGGCACACCCAGAAAACTGATGGATGTTTCCCGGATAAACAAGCTGGGCTGGAAACATACCATTGAACTGGAACAAGGTATTGCCGGAGTGTATGAAAGTGTGAAAAAAAACCTGAGCTGAAACATGGCATCGGTACGCGGATTTATTGGGGGCTTCATCATTTTTGCAGGTGTTTTTTTTCCGGGAAAACTTGGGGCTCAGTTTTTTTTAGAGCAGGGCCTTCGCCTCGAATACGAATCTTTTGCGGCCCGCGACACAACCAATCCCAATATCCCCACCGCCTTGTTCCCACAAAATCCGGGTTCCGACCATCCCGAATTTATCCGCTCCTGTTTCCGCACTGGAAAAGTGAATTTGAAAACCCGCAAATATGGTTTTTTCCGAAAGCTGCTGGATGAATCCCTGATAAAAGTTTCCGATTCGGCCAAGGGTTTTTCCCTGAGTGCCGACCCTTTGTTTCAGTTCGAATGGACCAACGATCAGAACAAGCCCGACACAAGCTATTTCAGGAATACCAGGGGTTACAGGATTCGCGGCTCGGGAAAAAAATTCGGATTCGAATCCTGGTTTCTGGAAAATCAGAGTGCTTTTCCCGATTATATCGACTCCATGGTAAGGGTAACGGGTGTGGTTCCGGGTTTGGGAAGGTGGAAAAAAGTAAAATTCAAACCCTACGATTTTGCCCTCGCCGGAGGAACTTTTTATTTCAGAGCCTGTCCCAATTTTGAAGTGTCGGCCGGACATGGGAAATTTTTTGTGGGCAATGGATACCGTTCCCTGTTTTTATCCGACAATGCCTTTAATTATCCCTTTTTAAAATTGCAGGGAAGCTATAAACGCTTTTCCCATACTCTGGTTCAGGCAGTTTTAATGAATCTGAATTCCGGTGGAACAAAAACACCTCCTTTCACGGAAAGACTGTTTCAGAAAAAGCCCTTTCAGTTCCAGTTGCTGGAATATACCATTCCCGGAAAAATTTCTCTGGGTTATTTTCAAGGGCTTATCGGCGCTGCCAACGACAGCATGAATCATTTTCGGCCGGGAACTTCCTGGTTTTTCCCCATTCCCTTTGTGGCTCCCTTGATCAACGGTTTTCATGGCAAAGAAAATACCGTGGCCGGATTTAATGTTTATGCACGGGTTTACAAAACCCTGGGTATTTACGGTCAGTGGGTGGTGGATGGTTTTCCCAAGGGAAGGGTAGGGGGATCATTACGTAACAAACAAGCCTGGCAGGCGGGGATCAATTACCTGAATGTGGCCGGTATCAATAACCTGCATCTTCGGGCCGAATACAACCGGGCGAGGCCCTACACTTACAGTCATGAATTACCGGCCCAGTCCTGGACGCATTATAACCAGGCCCTGGCACATCCCCTGGGTGGAAATTTTGAGGAATGGTATTTTTCACTTTCTTACAGGGTTCACCGGTTCTCTGTTTCCCTTTCCTTGAATATGGCCCATCAGGGTAAGGACTCCCTCGGAAATCATTTCGGTTCCAACCCCCTGCAATCCGATCTGAATGCATTTTACGGACCCGAATCAACCATCAATGAAATGTTTCAGGGCAGGGAAACCAATATCCTCAACCAGCGCGCCATGGTTTCTTATCTGGTTAATCCCGCGTATAATTTTGTGCTGTTTGCCGGTGCCGGGGTTCGGGAATCCGGGCAGGCAGGAGTAAAACAGAAAACACCCCTGGTATTTTTCGGGCTCAAAACCGCCCTCTGGAATCAGTATCTCGACTTCTGAACCGGCGGAATTGCCTGAAAAACAGATTTTTTGTAAATTTGCAGGTAAAATTTTCCTCCCTTGGGATTCCTTGTAATAGCCTTTCTTACCGCCTTGTTTGTTTCGTTATTGTGCATACCTCCATTGATTAAGGTGGCCATTCTGAAGCGACTTTTCGATGAGCCCGGTGGGCGGAAACTTCATACCCGGATGATTCCTACCATTGGAGGTATTATCATTTTTGCAGCTACCCTCTTTAGTTTCGGCCTTTGGTTCCCAAGCGACGACCTTTTCCGCCTTACTCCGAACCTTGAAGTTTTTTCCCGCATTCAGCTTGAATCGGTAAGCCAGAAGGCATTGCACAGCATCGATGATTTCAAATACATGCTGGCCACCATTCTCATTTTGTTTTTTGTAGGAGTTAAAGACGATATCATCGGAACGGCTCCCATCAAAAAACTGGCAGCGCATATTCTGGTAGGTCTTATTCTGGTTTTGATGGCCGATGTGCGCATAACTTCAATGCACGGAATTTTCGGGGTTTATGCCCTGCCCCAGTGGGCATCTGTTTTTCTGTCGCTGTTTACCATAATTGTTATTATTAATGCCTTTAACCTGATTGATGGTGTTGACGGCCTGGCTGCCGGAGTTGGTTTTATTGCCTCTATGGCTTTTGGAACCTGGTTCTATCTGGCCGGAGATATGGTACTTTCCATGCTCAGCTTTTCACTGGCAGGATCATTGCTTGGTTTTTTGGTCTTCAATTTCAATCCCGCCAAAATTTTTATGGGCGATTCCGGATCATTGGTAATTGGTCTTATCCTGGCCTTCCTGGCCATACGCCTCATTGAATTCAGCCCAGGCTCCATCAAAAGCTCATTGCTTCTGGATATTTCAAGACCCGTTTTTGCCATGAGTGTGCTGGTGTATCCTTTGGTTGATACCCTCCGGATTTTTATTTTCCGGCTGGTGCGCGGTGTATCGCCCTTCTCGGCCGACCGGAATCACATCCATCATCAGATTCTGGATCTGGGTTTTTCCCATAAGCAAACGGTACTCCTTCTTTATGTAATGAACCTGTTCGTTATTGCCCTTGCCGTTTTGCTCCGGAATATGGATACCAGTTTATCGGTGATTGTTATAGGATCCATTGTTATTTTGCTCAGTCAGCTTCCCTTCCTCTTTAAGAAAATCAGGAACGGTATTAAAAAAGACATCATACTTTGAGAGTTTTTTCCTTTGGAATCTATTGTCTTTTTGCATTGGCATTTCCGGTTCCCACCCTGGCCCAGATTTTTCTTCCGCTGAACAATACCCTTCACGAACTTGCCCTTTGCCGCGAGAACGGAACCTTTCATGAACAGATAAAACCCTTTCGACTTTCGGATGTTCCTTCGATTGATACCAGCCTCAACTTCTCCAGCAAATCAAAGCACAGAGGTCAGGATATTTTTGACCTGACGGTTTATCCACTCCTTGATATTTCCGGAGGATCTGAATCCGGTAAAAGCGATATGCCCTTCCGTACAGAGGCGGGTGCAGGTTTTACCCTGATTCCGGGCGACCGGAGATTTTCGCTGAATGCCAATGTAAGCGCATCCTGGTTTCGTCCCCTGGGTTATGTTGATTCGGTTGTTCGTGTTTCGGGGTTTGAACCGGGATTTGGAAGGGCTTTTGGAGACAGCTCCGGATACAGTTCGGCCTATGCCGATTTTGCCGCCGTGTTCGCACCGAAAAAACACCTTTCGTTTGCCCTGGGCCGTGGAAAACATTTCTGGGGACCGGGATTCCGGAGTTTGTTTCTCAGTGATGCCGCACCGGCATATCCTTATTTTAATTTCCGGGGAGAGGTTTGGAAACTGAAATACTCATTCCTGCTTTCCATGCATACCGATGCCACACATCCATCGCAAATGAAAGCCGATTTCAACAGGAAATACGCCGTATCTCATTTTTTAAGTTGGAACGCCACTCCCAAATGGAATTTTTCATTTTTCGAAACCGTAATCTGGCAGGGCAGCGATTCGCTCCGCAACCGGAATTTCGATGTGAATTATATCAACCCCTTTATTTTTTTCCGGCCGGTTGAATTTTCATTGGGCTCCTCCGATAATGTGCTGATGGGTTTTTCCTTCAAGCACAAACCCTGTCGCTGGTTTCAATGGTACGGGCAATTCCTGATCGACGAGTTTTTGCTTAAAGAAATAAAAGCCGATGTGGGTGAGTTTTTCTTTCCCGACGACGCGAACGATTCGGGGTGGTGGGCCAATAAATATGGCATTCAGGTGGGGTGGAAGGCTCCCAATGCCTTTACCCTTAAAAATCTGGTTTTGCAGCAGGAATTTAATACCGTAAGGCCCTTTACTTATGCCCACGGCAGCGTGCAGCAAAATTACGGGCATTCCGGAATGGCTCTCGCCCATCCTCTGGGCGCCAACTTTTACGAATGGGTTCACACCCTGACCTACCTGTATAAAAAATTCCAGGTGGAAGGGTTCTGGGGCAGTGCCAGCGTTGGTCGCGACAGCACCGGAATTAATTTCGGTTCCAACATATTTCGTTCCTATGCCTCGCGCTACAGCGAGTATGGGAACCTTACCGCTCAGGGCCTGAAAACAAAAATTAAAAACGGAGCCATCAGGGTTTCCTGGCTCCTGCAAAAAAACTACGGCCTGTATGCCGATCTGGGCTTCCGTTACCGGGAGGAGAGGAACCCCCATGCCACCCAAATCACCCGTTTTTTCTTTGCCGGTATCCATACCACATTATGGAACCGGAATACCGAATTTTGAAGATTTAATCCCTTTTCCGGACAATTTTTTGCGTAGGTTTGCCTTCGGAAATGGAACAACCCGTTTCAGAAGTTTTCGAGAAGGAAAATGCCGTGGAAAAAATTTCGGGATATCTCCAGTTTGTAAAATTTCGCCTGAGTTTCCTGGTGGTTTTTTCAGCCGCTATCGGTTTTATTTTCGGTAGTCCGTGCAGTATGGACTGCTTTCTGTTCAGCATGCTCATTTTAGGTGGTTTTCTCGTTACCGCCTCCTCCAACGGATTTAATCAGATAATGGAACGCGACCTCGACAAGCTGATGGATCGCACCCGTAACCGGCCTCTGCCCACCGGAAAAATGAGTATTTCCGAAGCTTATGCCATTGCCACTTGTTGCGGCATTCTGGGCATAGCGGTAGTAGGTTATTTTACCAATCCCCTGAGCGGCATCCTGAGCGCCCTTTCTTTGTTTTTATACACTTTGGTTTATACGCCCCTGAAACGCATAACCCCATTGGCGGTATTTGTGGGAGCCTTTCCCGGTGCCATTCCTCCCATGCTGGGATGGGTGGCCGCGCAAGAGGGCTTCGGTCATATCGGATTGTACGGATGGTTACTGTTTTTTATTCAGTTTATCTGGCAGTTTCCCCACTTTTGGGCCATTGCATGGGTAATGGATGAAGATTATAAAAAGGCCGGATTTATCATGCTTCCCAGCGGGCAGCGCGATAAAAGTTCCGCTTTTCAAACCCTGCTTTATACCCTTTTCCTGATCCCGATCAGTTTATCGCCCCTGCTTTTTGGTATGTTTGGCCTCGGTCCGGCGGCGGTTATTTTGTTTGCCGGTATTGTTTTCGCCTGGCAGGCTTACGGCTTGTTCCGCGATTGCAGTACCAAAGCCGCGCAAAAACTGATGTTCGGATCGTTTTTTTACCTGCCGGTGGTACAGCTGGCCATGATTTTCGGATAAACAATGAAAGCACCCTTAACAGAAGAAGAATTTAAAATCCAGGTAAAGGTTAAGAAAAACCTGATGTGGATAGGTATCATCAGTATCGTAATGCTTTTCGGGGGTTTAACCAGCGCCTATGTGGTGGCCTCGGGAAAGTCTGATTTTGTGCCGGTAGATGTTCCGCCCTTATTTTGGATCAGTGCCGTAATAATTGCAATTAGCAGTATTTCAATGATTTACGCTACTTATTCGGCCAAAAAAGGAAAGTACTCCGGGGTGTCTGCGGGGCTGCTTATTACCCTCGTTCTGGGCATAGGTTTTTCCTGGTCGCAGTTTGGGGGATGGGGACAATTGGTGGCCCAGAAGATCTTTTTTTCGGGGCATTCCTCGGGGCAGTATTTGTACATGCTCAGCGGCCTTCACCTGGCTCACCTGGCGGGCGGACTCCTTTCCCTGGTTGTAATGTGGTTCCGGTCGATGAAAAAGGCTTATACCCCGTCGAATTACCTGGGATTGGAGGTGGGAGCCATGTATTGGCATTTCCTTGGCATTCTGTGGATATATTTATTGATCTTTTTGCACCTGGTTCGTTGAGCGTTTGAAGATTTTTAACATATTTGAACCCGTAAAAATTCTGATTTTATATGGCGCATGCAAAACCGATTGACTGGGGAGGAAACTCATCCCCTTTCGCTGTGAGTTATGGAAAGCTCTTCATGTGGTTTTTCCTTGTTTCCGACGCATTAACTTTTACATCTCTGCTTTCGGCTTATGGCTTTCAGCGCCATGCCCATCCTGAAACCTGGCCTGTGCCCGGGGATGTATTTTTTCACTTTCCTTTCGTACACGGACATTACCCCCTTTATTATGTAGGGTTAATGACCTTCATTCTGATCATGTCCTCCGTTACCATGGTACTTGCCGTGGAAGCGGGTCACCGGAATAATAAACGAGGCGTAATCATCTGGATGTTCTGGACCATTATAGGCGGTTTCGCCTTTTTGGGATCACAGGCATGGGAGTGGTATAATTTCATTGTTGGCGGAGAGGGGGCCGTGCGTGATTTCATCAACCCCGAGACGGGTCAGTGGGTCACCGATGTTTTCCATGGAGCCAACCTGCATGTTAACGAATACGGGAACCGTCTCTTCGGCGACTTCTTCTTTGTGATTACCGGATTCCACGGATTCCACGTGTTTAGCGGTGTTATTATCAACATCGTTATTCTGATCATGGTAATTCAGGGTGCTATGGAACGCAGAGGACATTATGAAATGGTGGAAAAGGCCGGACTGTACTGGCACTTTGTAGATTTGGTATGGGTATTCGTATTTACCTTTTTCTACCTATTGTAAAAAAACACAAACGATAATTTCAGACTATGGAATTCAACGATAATTATCCCCAGTACGAACTGATGGCAAACCACTCCGAAGAGGAGGGTAAGAAAATCAGAAAGAAACTCTGGATGGTATTCTGGATCATGCTCATTGTTACACTTATTGAGCTTGTTATTGGTATCAACCAGGATGCCATGAATCTTACAGGAACCATTACCCTGAAATTCATCTACATCACATTTACCATTATCAAGGCCGGCTACATCGTGTATTCATTCATGCACCTGGGCGATGAAAATTCATTGCTTCGTAAAGTAATCCTCTGGCCTTATACTTTCTTTGCCCTTTACCTTATTGCCCTTTGTACCATCATTGAAGGGAACTTTACCCGCGACTACAAAGTGTACAAAGACCAACGATTGATTGAACAGAAAAATCTGATTCGTGAGAAAGCCATTAAAGCGGCTCACGGCGGAGGAGATCATGGAGGAGAAAAACCCGACGGACACAAAGAAGACGCCCACTAAAGGCAATGCTTTAGGCAAATGGATCCTTGCGGGGGTCCTTGTTTTACCTTCACTTGTTTATTTATTTTTCTCAACGGGAAAAACCCATTTTATGTCCCTGCCCTATTACGGGGAAAGGGACGTCGTTAAAACCATGGTGGATGGTAAGGAAGTAATTGATACGGTTTACCACAGCATTCCCGACTTTTCATTTACCAACCTTGATGGTCGCACCATTTCCCAAAAAGACCTGGAGGGGAAAATTTATGTGGCCGATTATTTTTTCGCCACCTGCCCGGGTATTTGTCCGGTTATGACCTCCAATATGCTGCGGGTGCAACAGAAATTCAAGGACCGTCCGGACCTGTTTTTTATTTCCCATACCGTTGATCCCGATCGCGACAGCGCCGAAGCCCTGCTTGAGTATGCCCTGAAGGTACATGCGGATACCTCCAACTGGTTTTTTGTAACGGGCGATAAAAAAGCCTTGTACGAGCAGGCGAGAAGGGGTTATCTGATTCCTGCCCAGGAAGGAGATGGGGGGCCGGAAGATTTTATTCATTCCGAGAAACTGGTATTGGTTGATAAGAACCGGCATATAAGAGGCTTTTACGACGGCACCAGCGTTTCTTCGGTCGACAGTCTGATCGAAGACATTAAGGTGCTGATGGCTCGTTACGCGAGAACCGAGGGTGAAAAGAAAAACAAAATTACCCAGGGCAAACCCAATGAGTGAGAAGTCGGTTTTCCGGATTGTGCTGGCCCTCTCGATTGTAGTGTTGGGTGTGGTGGTTGTTTTGAACCGGAAACTCATTACCCCTCCGGCCGATTATCCTTCCTTTGTTCCGTATCAGCCGGCCTTGCATGCCACCCTGAACGGTACCTGTGCCTTGTTACTATGCATTTCCCTGTTTGCCATAAAGCAGAAAAATGTTGCGCTGCACAAGAAACTAAACCTTACTACTTTTTTTCTTTCGGCTTTGTTCCTGATCAGTTATGTGGTGTATCATTTTTTTATGGACGATACCCGCTTCCCCGAAGATAATTCCCTGCGGCCTGTGTATCTGTTTATTCTGGCCAGTCACATCATTCTGGCGGCGGTAGTGTTTCCCATGATTCTGATGAGTTTTTATTTTGGTTTGAGCAATAAAATCGAAAAGCATAAAAAACTGGCCCGGTTTACTTTTCCCATCTGGTTGTATGTATGTATTACCGGGGTTGTGGTATATGTGATGATATCGCCGTATTATAATTTTTAATTTTTGTATTTTTATACCATGAAACGCGCTTTGCCCTACCTGATTTTGATGTTGGTGTTTACCCTGGTTATGACCCTGGATGCTGATGCCCAGTGTGCCATGTGCAAGAAGGTAGCGGAGGGAAAGGATGTGGTGAACAAGGGCAGTGTGGCAAAAAATCTTAACGGAGCCATTTTATATCTTATGGCCATTCCCTATTTCGCCCTGGCATTCATCTTCCGTGCCCAGATTGCTTCCTTTTTCAGGAGCAGATTTAAGAAGGGGTGATTTCCTGAATCTGTTATTTTTTACCTTCTTGCCCCGGAATTTTAAAAGACTTAATCACCTCCGAAATTTTATAATTCAGATGGGTTTTAAATGTTTCCAGATCGCGAAATACCTTTTCCTTCATTTTTTCTGCCTCTTCGGTTTCAAAGAAATACAGGGTGCCCTCTTTAACCAGTCCTATATCAATCCGGTCAATGGAGGGGTTCTCTTCCGGAGAAAAACTCAATTTCCCGGTATTGTCAATGTAATAGGAGCCATCCTCCTTGTTTCCATTATCAAACCAATGATTTATTTCAACCACTTTTCCAAATACCAGGGCTTCGATTTCGATACTTCTGTCGAACAATAAACTCTGGATAGTGTGATTAAGTTGTTCGTGATTTTTTTGGAAATCAGCACAGATAATATCAAACTCGGAACGGCGAAAGCGGTTGGGGAAAAAATAAATGCTTCTTCCGCTCATCAAACGATTTATGGTAGTATCCGGCCTGCACGCCGGTATAAGATTTTCCACTTGAATTTTGGCTTCCCCTTTTCCTTTCTCAAAAAGCAAGGGGTGACAGAAAACCACATGTTTTTGATTGCAAAAAAGCGAGGGTTCGGAAAGTTCCATTATCTGGTACAGAGGCATGAATTTTTTATCCGGGTTTTTATCCTTGGGTCGCTCTATGAACAAAAACACCTCATTATCGGCATAAACCCCCATGCTTTTTTCAAAGCGGGGTTTCCACAATCCAATGCCCCATTCAAAATCATCGTGTTTGAAAGAAATTATGGTTTTTGCAATGGAAGGCTCAGAACTGCGGAGGTTAAGCTGGCGATAAGAAAAAACAGTGCCCAACAGTAAAACTCCAAATAATATAAATTCGGGTTTTAGGGTGTTCAGTTCCTCTTTAAGGGAACCCCGGTCGGGTTTGGGATGTTTGGCATTTCGCCTTGAGAACCAGATAAAAAATGCTATAAAGCAACCCAGAGAAAGCAGGATGAACAGGGGCAGAATGATAAATCCGACGATATTTCCTTCCAGGGGCGCGAACATCATCAGAAAAAGAGCCAATACCATAGGAAGAAAGGAAAGGTGGGCAAAGGCGGCATTTCCCAGATAATGGCTGAAAGAATATTTAATATCGTCAAGAAACCAGGCAAAGGATGAAACCAGGGCCATAAAAATCAAATTGTAAAATCCGGCTATGGCCAGAAAGGAGAGCATGAATGCCGGGTTCATAATGCCCACATTGGTGCTTTGGGTAAGAAAGCCACCATTTCCCCAGAGACTGAAAAATGAAAGCAGAATCCCGATGGGGTTGGTTAGACAACCGGAAACGAGAAGTATAATTTTCAGGATTGATTTTTCCATGGAGAATGTGAATTTTAAATACGAACGCCTATAACCAAAACATCGTCAATTTGCTCTAATTCTCCTTTCCAGTTTTGGAAGGTACTTAATAATACTTCTTCCTGTTCTTGCATGGATTTCATTTGAATCGAGAGCAAAAGCTCTTTCAACTGTTTTTCCCTGAATTTTTTCCCTTTTGCACCCCCGAACTGGTCGGCGTATCCATCGGAGAAAATATATAGTGAGGAGCCCTTTTCGGGACTTATTTTATGGTTGGTGAAGGGAAGGTTCTCGCCGTGGTGTAATCCAATGGGTTGTTTATCCGGGGCAAATGCAGTAAGATTTCCATTATGAACAATCCAGAGTGGGTTATTGGCTCCTGCCCATTCCACATGGTTTTCAGAAAAACAAAGCAGGGAAATATCCATGCCATCGCGGGGACTCCCGCTTTCCTCTTTTTGTTTCAGGCTTTTGATAACGAGGTGGCGCAGTTCGTTCAGGATTTCCGAGGGCCGGGTAATGCCCCTTTCGTTTACAATTTCGTTAAGAAAGGAGTTTCCTATCATACTCATAAATGCCCCCGGCACTCCGTGGCCGGTACAGTCGGCCGCTGCGATAATCCGCTTCCCGTTTTTTTCAGAAAACCAGTAAAAGTCTCCGCTTACAACATCACGGGGTTGAAAAAGGACAAAGGCATCAGGGAATATGCGGTATTTTATTTCCTTATCGGGCAGAATAGCCTCCTGAATGCGCCGGGCGTAATTGATGCTGTCGGTAATGTCTTTGTTTTTTTCTTCCAGAATTTTTTTCTGCGCTGAAATAATAAGATTGGCTTTTTGTTTTTGTCGATAACCCCGGAATATGAAAAAGGCCAGGGCAAGCACGAGGATGAATCCGGTGGAAATGCTGTAAAGGATAATTTTTTGCTGTTCTTCTTTTGCCCGGCGTTCGGCCTCAAGTTTTTCCTCTTCCAGTTTTTTTATTTTGGCTGCCTGGGCGGCATCGAACTGGTATTGTAATTTGGTTACTTCGGTGGCTTTTTCGGAATTGTAAAGGGAATCGGTAAATGACCGGAGGTTTTTAAAAGTTATAAAGGCATTTTTAAAATCCTTTTCCTTTTCATAATAGTCCGACAAGCCCTCCAGCGATTCTTTTAATGCCAGGGAATAATGAGTCTCCCGGGCAAGGGCATATGCTTTTTGTAAACTTTCATAGGCCTCGTGCTTTTTACCGGTACTGTAATAAACCTTTGCCAGCGAGGCCAGCCGAAGGGCCAGCCCCTCTTTCGACTTAAGTTCTTCAAATAGGGCGATTGACCGCTCGTAGGATTCAATGGACTTAGGGTAATTTTTTAATTCTGCATAGGCATCTCCCATATTTCCAAGGATAATAGCCAAAGCCTTTTTGTCATTTTTTTTCTCAACAATGGCAAGTCCTTTTAAATAATATTCCAGTTGTTTTTCAATATTCCCGGTGGCACTATAATAGTTTCCAATGTTGGAATAGGTTTTGGCCATTAATACGGAATCCTTTATACGCTCGGCTGTTTTTAAGGCTATTTGCAGATTTTTCAGCATGTCGCTGAAATTTTTTTGGGCAATATGAATTTGTCCGATCGAGAGGTGGGTTATAACCTGCAGTCTGTCATCAATACCGGGTTTAGCGAGTATTTCCGAGGCCTTAAAAAGGTATTGTAAACGGAGGGTATCATTGAAGGAGTTGGCAGCAGCGAGTTCATAATAACTGCGGGCCATTCCCTTTTTGAAATTCAGGGATTTGCTGAGTCTGAGCGCATCCTCCGCAGAGGCATTGGCTTCGGAGAACTCTTTCTGTTTGGTATGCGATTCAGCCCGTTGGCACAGCAGCATTACCTTTTGGGTGTCTTGCTTTGCGGTTTTGAGAAGAAGGCTTAATGAGTCGATTTTGTTTTGCTGCCCAAAACAATTGTCGGGAAAGGTAAGTGCAATTAAAAAAGAAACTGCAGGTAAAAGAACCGAATATAATCTCAATCCTTGTCTCAGGGCCTCCAAAGTTGCGTTGTTTTGAACCGTAATTTACTTGTTTTTTGGATGCCGTACTGATCCTGGTTTGTGTTTTTCCCTCCCGGTGAGGCCCGGAGCCGGATTTCCCGGTAACCCTTATCCAGGGGCCCTTCGGAGTTTTCCCTCGTGGCCTGGTGTTTACCCCTGGTGCTTTTATTTCCGGATTGGTAATTCCCATCAGGAATTTCAGCTACTTTTTGGGTTCTGTCTTATTAAACATGTACCGGGCGATTTTCCATTCCCCATTTTCTTTTTCAAAAACAAAGAGTTCCCGGTTTGCTTCAGGAAGGGTAGTGCCGGTGGCGTGGATAAGGGTGCTTCCTTTTGATCCGGTTACTGCAAAGGCCATGTTTCCTTCCACCTGTATTTCTTCTATGAAAAACTCAATACTCAATTTTATCTGTGAAAAAACGTATTCATAAGATTTTAAAATGCCTTCCGATCCAATTCCCGATGGTGCTTCCGAGGGCATGAAAATGCCGTCTTTGGTGTATAGGGATTGTACTAATTTGGCATCCGAAGTATTAAGGGCTTTCTCATATTGTTTAAGCAAGGCTTCAATTTTTTGTTTTTCCTGTTTTTCCATGGTTTCTGTTTTTTGTGTTTTTTCCGAATCGGGGTTATTGTTGTTTTCGGGTTTGCATGAAGCCATTAAAGCAATGGCTAAAAACGCTGTTATAATCTTTTTCATATTAGCTAAAGTTTTGTTTAATCCAGGTATCCAACGGGGTGAGAGGTCCTGTGGCAATTTTTTTGGCCCTTTGAATTTGCTCCACTGCACCGGGCCCCATGTAGGTATGTGCTTCGAAATAGGCAAACATCTCAGCAATTTCTCCGGCCCCTTCAAAGAAACCTGAAAACACCTCGGTCGGCACCTGATTGAAGCTGTATTCCATACCATTGGCTTTAAACGCTTTTAAAACATCATTAAAACTGTTCAGTTCGGTAGCTAAGGATAAATAATTTCCCCTGCCCGCTGTTTCAGGGTTCAAAAAGGCCCCGGCCACTACTTTCCCCAGGTCCTTGATATCTGCCATGTGAATTACTTTTTTTGAGGGATCGATGGGCAATGTCCATCCCATTTTTCCGTCCTGCTGCTTTTGAGCTGCTAATTGTCCGCTCAGGTTCTGAAAATAGAAGGGAGGCTGTACAAAAGTGAAGAATTCAAATCCGGCATTTCTTACCACCTCATCTACCCGGGCTTTTCCGGTAAAGTGGGGAACATTAAATTTTCCCCCGCTTATTTTTTCCACGTTGGGCAGGGTTGACCAGATAAAGTGATTTACACCGGCCTTTTTTGCGGCTTCCACGGCAGCTTTTCCCTGGGCCATTTCGTCGGCTCCTTCCCAGAAATTGGTTACTGCAAAAACGCCATTGGCACCTTCAAAGGCTTTAATCAGCGATCCTGTGTCGGTCAGATCACCGGACACTGCTTCATCAGCCTCTCCTTCATACCGGTCCGGGTTTCGGGTTATGGCTCTTACTTTAAAACTTCCTTCTTTTTTTAGGGCATTTACTACGGCACCTCCCTGATGGCCTGTGGCGCCAATTACGGCAATTGTTTTTTTATCCATTTGAATTATTTTTTTGGTTTAACTGTATAGCAAAGATCGCACAGGTGAAGGGGATTCACCTATAAGGTAGTTTAAGAAATGGCCTTAAGCCATATTAAGTGGTGGCGATTTTCTTTCTGATGGTACTCAGAAATTCGGGTGTTACCCCGAGGTAGGAGGCAATCTGAACGTTGGAAATGCGGTTGAAAAAATCAGGGTAATGTTCTACGAAATACAGGTAGCGTTCTTCGGCGGTGGAGCTAATGTTTTGCAAAATACGGTTCTGAAGACTAACCATGGCATTTTCCGCAAGCACCCTGAAAATCCGGTTGAATTTCGGATAGTTTACAAACAGACTTAGCTGATCTTCTTTTTTACACTGAAGGATAAGGGATTTCTCTATGGCTTCAATGTACAGTTTGCTGGGTTTTTCAGCATGGAAACTTCCAATGTCTCCAACCCACCAGTTTTCAACGGCAAATTGCAGATTATGTTCTTTGCCTTTGTCATCCACGGTGTACATTCTGAAGCATCCCTCTACTACAAAAGTATTATGCCGGCATATTTCACCCTCTTGAAGTATGAATTGCCTTCGCTTTATGTTTCGCATCTTAAAATACTGCTCTACCACTGCCTTTTCTTCATCGGTTAGGGGAAGATGGCTTTCGAAATAATCTATCAGAGGCTGAGTGGTCATTATCCGGATTTCATCAGGGGTTTAGATCGCTTATTGTCCGGTTTATAAAAGCACCGGGCGGCTTTGTCGGGTTGGTTGAAGGGGCAACAGATTTTTTTATTTATGTGCTAATAAATAATTAAGGATCCCAAAATACTATCTGTTCAGGTCCTGATTATTAACTTAAGTTCTATTGAATGACGAGCTTATGAAAACTAAATTTATCATTCGCCGTAATTTTAATAAAATAAATACCGGGCGGGGTTTCTTTTAAATCCAATTGAATATTATTGTGGGAAATCTTTGCATCGAAAGTCACAGCGCTTCCCAATTCATTGAATATTTTGATTTCATGTAAGTTCAGGGTTTCCCCGTATTGGATATGGGTTCGCCCATTGGCAGGATTCGGGAAAATCAAAAATCGGGATCCGGGCTCTTCAGCAAGGGATAAGGGAAATTGATTTTGGAGCCATCCAACCTGGTCGTCGTCAAAAGATGACCAGACAATATCTGTTTTGCCGTCGGAATCCAAATCGGAACAATAAATGGATTGGATGTTGTTGAAAATCCCCGGTGTGGCCTGAGCCGGTAAAAATCCTCCCAGCCCATTATTAAGGTAGTAAAGAATTGAGTTTGCGCCAACTTCTGCCACACAAAAATCCTTAAGTCCATCGTTATTTAGATCAGAGGATACGGCAAAAACCCCTCCAACGCTCGGATTAATCTGGACTCCGGAATTAAAATTTCCATTTCCAAAATTTTCAATCAATGCTGTTTCATAAAGGGAAATGGCCACAATGTCAAGGTCTCCATCATTTTCTACATCCAATACGCAGGCCGAGATCATATAAAACAGATAGTGGAGCTGCTGGGGAGGAGAGAAGCTCAGATTGCCAAGATTATTAAACCAGACAACATAACTGTCTGTAACTCCAACTATGTCTATAAGACCATTGTTATTTAAATCAGCCGCAAGAATTTGTCGTGGATTGGAAACACTGGAACTGAATATCTGACGAGGGCCAAAATTTCCATTACCCAGATTTTCAAACCAGCTGAAACTATTATCCCATCTGGAAGCAGATAGGATATCCTGGTCTCCATCCCCATCAAGATCGGCCGTTGAAACGGATTCTACACCCATAGCATTATTATGGATAATTTGCTGGGGGCCAAAATTCCCATTGCCAAGGTTTTTGTACCAGGCTATTTTATTGTCAAGCCCGGAGGCAGAAATAACATCCATTTTTTGATCTCCGTCAAGATCAGCCGCATTAACACAGGTAGCTCCGCGCGCATTGGTGGATATTATCTGTTTAGGGCCAAAAAGATTATTTCCAAGGTTTTTATACCAGGCAATGGTGCTGTCGTTGGAGGAGGCCGAAAGCACATCCTTTTTAAGGTCGCCATCCAGATCGATGGCAAAAACCGAGCGTGCCCCATCGGCTGTGGAGGTAATGATATGCGGATTGCTAAACTGGGCTGAAGCAGTAAACCAGAATATTGCCGGGAGAATAGCTATCAGCAGTTGTTTCATCTTTTCGGATTGCTTTAAAAAAAAGTCTTTGCTGGTTTCCCGGGATTTTTAAAAATCTCCAGTGGGCAGACCTGCAAAACAACAAATAAAGGTAAATAATTTTCAGGGACTTGTCAAGCCGACCAGGGTAGGGGGCGAGCCATTGATCCCAGGCTTTATAAGTCAATGGGGATGCCCCAGTGGCAATTTGTTTTCTTAAAGCAAAAACTATATTAAAGTGGGAAAGCTATTTCGAGGGCAGTTTAAAGGGTGGAGGGGGTTACCATTTCTTTCCCTCTCTTTGTTTCAATCTGTTTTGATATTCTGTTTCATTGTCAACTTCGTATTGATTTACCAAGGTCCCATTTTCAAAAATAAGAAATAAGTCTTTTTCGAAAAGAGAAGCATACCCCATATGCCGGTAATTCAGCATTTCCCCAAGTGGTATTCTGATTTTCCCGTTAAACCAATTTGCGAATATGATGTTTTGTCCCGGAAACAGGTAGTTTAAATCAACTTCTTTGTAATCTTCGATATATGCTTTAAGGCCGGTTAAGTATAAGTTATTGTCTTTTATTTCCCACTGCCCAAAGTATCCACGCCAGCAAGCTGTTGAGGGTGAAACAAATTTTATGTCGGTTCTGCTTTGCAGATATTGGTTTAATGGTTCTGAGGCCATCCAGGTTTCTTCACCATTGTAAATAAGTTTTTCCCCTATTTGTGCTGTCATATTAGCCTGGATAACAAAAGGTCATTTTCATTTTTGGATAGCCTGAAACAGTTTGCGGGTTTAAGAAGTGGCGATCCAGATAGCTATTCGGATTGCACAGTCTGTACCGATCGACTTTAAGGAGCATCGGGGTCACCCCGCCTGCCGAAAAACCCGTGTTATGCCTTCGCCCTTCCATTTTTTCGTGTCGTGTTAAGCCGATTGTAATTTTCTGAAACTGCAAAAAACAAAGTTCTGAATAGTGTCAAACGGTGTTTTGTGGTCAACCGTTATACACTTGATTTTCTCAAAAAACCTTTTCAGTCGGTCGGTCATTGACGCTTCTGAATATTGTTTGATTTCTATTCCACTACACTTTTTGGGTCCTTGTTCCGAGAATGTCCCGATTACTAATATCCCTGTCGGGTTGATACTTTCCTGAGCAGTTTGTAAATAGTTTGAAATCTCTTGTTCGTCTGTCAAAAAGTGAAATGCAGCTCTGTCGTGCCAAAAGTCATATTTCTCTGTCGGTTTAAAAGTCGCTGCGTCTGCAATTATCCATTTTACATTTTTTGCTTTTTCTCCAAGTCGTTGTTTAGCTCTGTCAATGGCAGCCGCTGAAATGTCGAGAACTGAAATGTCTTTATAGCCCAAGTCAAGTAAGTGGTCAACTAAAAAGCTGTCGCCACCCCCAATGTCAATCACTTTTGCGGTTGCCGGTACATTGAATTGTTTAAAGAAGTCCAAAGAGGTTTCAGGTGTCGGCTGAAACCAACTCACATCTTTCAGTTCTTTCGTCTGATAGATATTTTCCCAATGTTTTTTGCGGTCAAAAATTTCCATTTTTCTATCTCGTTTCCATGTTGCAATGTCGTCTTTTAGGGTGAAGCATAACGGTTTTCAGCTTGCTGCACTGGCGGATTAAATGTTTATCACTGTTCCCTGGCACAAAAGTAAATAGAAAGAACAAGCGCTCATACTTGCTCCTCACCCGCCATTGCGGAAAGATGCTGTCAGCGGTAGCTTTTTAATTTTATGTATAATACGATGTTCAATATAATGCTAATTAATAACAGCAGATATTTTAAAAATTTAAAGACAAAATCAGTATTTAACGTTCTATCATTTTCATTCAATTTTGTTGCAAGTTTTTTTGATGAATTGTTATGTGTTGAAATAGGCAAAGGGTCATTTAATAGAATTCCATTAATGTCAAGCGGCATTATCTTAGGGGAATAACACCGTGAGAAATTTCCCATACCAAGCTGTCCAGATGGATTGTCTCCAAATGTAAATATCTTACCTGTTGAGGAAACTGCAATAGATTGAAAGCATCCTCCTCCAATGTCAACAATATTTTTCAGCGACTTTATTAAAATAGGAGTTGAGCAGCTTAAAGTGTCTCCTGTTCCCAGCATTCCGTAATGGTTTTTACCCCAACCCCAAACATTTTTATTTTCATCAATAGCAAGTGAATGCCAACTGCCACAAGCAATCTTAGTAAATTTAGGCAACCCTTTAAAAAGAACCGGCTGGTCGTAGTATTTTCTCGTTTCCTCCATAAATTGAAACGCTGGGTCAGAACCCCAAACCCAAATATTTCCATCATAATCTAAAGCAACTGAGTGATGCCAACCAACTGCTATTTCTTTTATTTTAGGAATACCTTCAATTTTTATTGCATATCGTTGGAACTCTTCTCCCTTTTTCCCAAGTTCATTAAAAGTATTTCCACCCCAACCCCAAACAGTACCATCTTTTTTTAGAGCCAAAGTATGATAACCAACCGACGCAATACTAACAACATTAGTTAAAATTTCCGAGTTTGAAATTTGTAAAACTTGCACCGGCCATGAACTATGTTCTCTTGTTCCATTGCCAAGTTCAGCGAAATAGTTATGTCCCCAACACCAAACCGTCCCGTCTTTTTTTAGCCCAACTGTATGCCAATGTCCGCCTTCAACGGCAACAAAATTTGTATGATTTGGTAATTTCTGTGGTGTTAATTGGTCGTTAATCGATGAGCACCCAAGTTGACCATAATTATTTCTGCCCCATAAAAACAAATCCCCATTTTTATCCAGTGCAATGCTATGGTCGTAACCACGAGAGATGGCTATTATTTTTTTTAGACTTTTTACTTTTATTGGCTTTGGAGAGTTTTCAATAGTACTATCACCTAGCTGTCCGAAATTATTTCTTCCAATTGTCCAAACGTTTCCTTGCTTGTCTAAAATTAATGCGTGTCCGTTTCCTCCGTCCAGTATTTGTCCTGATACGGTTATTGAACAAATTGCAAATATTAGAGTAGTTATTTGTTGTCTCATAAAGTTACCTCTAACGTTTTGGCGCTTGGCGAAGAAGCGGATTTCGAAGCACTAAGCTGTCTGCCAGCACTGAACTTGCTACGAAGCACAAAGCTTCATTTAAGCACTTAACCCGCTTTTTTGCCAAACGCCTGTTATAGGCGGTATTTATTTCACTTTTATTAATGTTTTCATTCCATTCTGTCGTAATGTTATTTCTAATTCGTCTGTCGTTTTATTAAATGAAGTCATTGGATAAGAGTCGAGGTCTTTAATAGTTTGATAACTTAAACTTTTACAGTCAATGTATCCAATGCTTGTATTAAAGTCAGGGAATTTAATTTCTTGTACAAAAAGTTTGTCTTGGAAAACGATTGTTTTGTAGTCAAAATACTTGTCGGAAAGGTCGTTAATTTGCGGGTCAGTTTCTATTTTTCCAATCTCCAAATCACGAAAGTCGTTGTCTGATAAATTATATTTTTCCTTTAAATTTTCAACGCAATTGTCGATTAACCAAATATGCTTAAAGTCAATTGAGATTGAAAGTTCTGCATATGGGTTTTCAAATTTCGGTGATACGTGTTTTCTTCTTTTCCCAGTCCATTTGTAATAATATTTCTCAATTACATTTTCATACGTTAATCCGAATAGCAAGAAAAATGGTAGTAGAATAAGTATAATAATTACGACAGGTATCATTACAATTAAACTCAATGGAGAAGAATTGAAAAAGTCGCTAAACTTTTCTTTACTTGTCAATTGAATATCTTGTTCGTTAATTGTCATTGGGTCGTTTCTTAATATAGCCTATAACGTTTTGCAGCTACCCGAAGGGCGGGACTTTTACCACAAAACTTGATTTGAAAAACTAATGTTTGATTAACCACAAAACTGTCTTTGGAACACGAACCCCCGCCTTTTGGGTAGGTGCTGTTATGTGGCGTTTTTCTTGTCATTTTAGTATTGTCGTCCTGTTTTACTCGGGTCGTTTAGGTCTATCCAAAAAATATGAATTGGTTCTCCTTCGTCTTGTCGTCCGTTGTTATTACTGTCAAGTTGTGCAAATACAAACATAAAGTCATTATCTGAGTCATACTCTGACTTAAAAACTGAATAATTTTCTGGAATAAGTGCTTTTAGTCTTTCCCCGTTAATGTCGAACAAGTAAAGTCGTCTAAGGTCTTTTAGATTTACAAATCCGTCTTTGTTTGTGTCTTCATTATAAACAGAAACCATAAAGTAATTTCTGGTGATTGGCTTATTGTTTAGTGTGTCTTTGGAAAATGTCGGATAGTAAAGTGTTCTAACTAAAACTGGTTTCTCAAAAAAGTTTTTTTGCTTATTTTCTTTAATGTCATAATGTGAAATATTCACCAAATTATAGCCGTAAACAGCTTCAAGTCCTGGCATAAGATTGTTGTTCCAATTATTCCCTTTGTTTCCTTCGCTCTCTTCATATCTATAATGAAAGCTGTTTGAACCAATGAAAGTCGAATTGTCTTTTTTGTTCAGATTTACTTTATAAATAGTTGTCAACCGAACGTTTGGAATGCCTGTCAACAAAACGCTACTTGGTCGTGTGTCAATTTTCAAAGAATCACTGTTTAGTCCGTTTGATTGGTCGTTCTCGGAATTTTCTGAACTTGAACTTACCTGAAAACCTTTTTCTTCAAGTTTTCCGTTTGAGCAACTTGTCATTAAGTAAACAAGTGTCAATGTAAAAATGGTCTGTAAATATTTCATATTGTCTGTCTTTTTAAAATGCCACATAACACCGGCTTTGCAAACCATTGTCTGTGTTGAGTTTCACTTTATTTGTCGGGTTGGTTTGTGTGTCGGGTGTTTTCATTTTTTCAGAAGGGAAGGATAAAACAAATTGAATTTCTTCTTGAGTAGAGAAAAGCACACTCTTTGCCAAGTTTTGGCTTGTGTGTCGGATTGTGCGACTTGGCAATGTGTGTGCTTTTAACATGGCTTTATTTTATCTTTTTTATTATTTATTTACTCGTTCATTGGCTTAATCATGCTTTCTATAAACGAAATTTCCTCTTTTGTCAACTTGTATTTTTTATAAAGTTGCTTATCAATCTCTGCAATTGACTTACTCCAATCTATATCTGACTTTGTAGTAAAGTCTTGGAGTGGAACAAATTTGTATGTTTTGGAAGTACCATGCTGACTAACTTTAGGTAAACTATGCATAAACCTAGAAAATTTTGTGCTAAAATATTTTACCATGTTTTTAGCTGACATTGCATTTAAGTTCAGTTCAGCTCCCATAACAATATATGTTTCAGTGCAAATAGTATTTGGTGCACCGACAAATGCGTTTAAATTATCATCATTTAGTTCAGTCCCAATATTGTTTGCATAAGGGGCAAAAACTTTATAACGTTCTATCCAATCAGCATTCTTTGTTATCTCTTTTCTTTCCACATAACCAATTGTCTTACTCTTACCATAACAGGTCAAAGGGTGCTTTAGCCCTTTGTTTGTAGCTCTAAATATTTTTGAGTTTTTAGTAACGTTTCCATCAAGGTTAAATGGCCTTCTCGATGAAACATGATTTTCAAAAGATTTAAAAGCCTTGTGTGAATTTATTTTGGAAATTATATCTAATGCTAAGCTGTGTCGAATCAGAACGTCCAAATCAGGAGTCTTGAGACTACGAATATTTAGAACAGGTGTTAAGTCATTTTTGTATGTATAAACTTTTGTTAGTTTTTTAGTATTATCATAAGATATGTCTCTCAAGAAAAAACAAACACCACCTCGATTATTTGTATTTTGAAAGAGAATATCTGGTTTTAAAAAATCATGTAACTCAGAAATGTGTTTGTCATTAAGCATTGTTTCTCTAAATTCATCTAAACCTTTGCCACCAGCATACCAGCGAGTGGGCATTATAATCAAAATGTAATTTGGGTTTAACTGTTTAGCAACCTCTACAAATAGATTATATATTGGTTTAGCACTTGCTTGGGCACCACCATCACTTTGCTGATAAGGCGGATTGCCAACTATTACATTAAACTTCATTTTTTTATTATTGATTTTAAGAGACTGCTTCTCAATTATCTTGTTTTTTTGAATCAATTCATATGCAGTGTAATTTTTCACTACTAAATTGATGTCTAATTCTAGTAGTTTATATACTTTTCTTGTAAACTCATACGCAATTTTCGATGTTGGTATTGAGTAAAAGTTATTCGCTACTTCTTTTCCAAATATTTTATAGCAAGCATAGACAAATTCTCCCTGTTTGGAGGCAATGTCTAATAGTTTTGTTGATTTATCAATTCCTTTTTTTGGTATGCAACTAATGATTTTGTTCGTCACAATTTCTGGAGTAACTATTTTCGAATCAGATAAACGACTAAATTTCTTCATAGCATTACTTGCCCTTTCTATTGGAGAAACAGTCAAGTCGTTAGCCAGTGTGTTTATGTTGTGAATTTTATAATCTAGTTCGCTTAAGACAAACGGATTATTGTTTTTCTCAAATAGTAATAATATTTTTATATCAAGGCTTAAGTTAGAAGCAATTCTAAGATTGTCTTTATTTTCTTTTATGCTACTGATTACTTCTTGCAAGGATTTGACTTTTGTATCTGTAAGAAATGCAAAGAATAAAATTCTCGCATAGTACATGGCGAATTTACTTTTATAGTCAACTTCATTTTCACCACTTACTGTTGCAGAATCTGAGGTTCCTTCATCACCAAGTCCTTCATTTCCACCTTCTGATTCACCGCCTACTTCAATATCTTCTCCATCGCCTTTTGCACCTTTAATTTCAATTCCTTGACGTGAACCAATTATCCCTTGTTTTTCAATTTCTGCCTTAATTGCTTCAATATCCAATAATGAAAAATCAACAGCGATTGAGGTTGCTTCATCTAGTACACTTCTATTGCTTGAATACTCACGAACGGCATCAAGAATGTCTGACGGTTCTATTTGAACAATCTTATTCTTGTTTAAAACAACAATGGGTGAAATTTCAAGTTCCTTTCGTATTCTTTCTTCAAGTTTGCTATTTCCGTTTTTCTCAACATTTACATTATAGATTTGTGATTTATGCTCCTGCATTTGGAACATTCTGTTTGGGTTAAAGTCAACAAGTAATGTTTGTGGTTTCATATTAAATTTAACCACATCGCCATTTGTCTCCTTGAAGACTTTGATATATTGATTTTGTAATCGAAAAATCGCTTGGTCATATTCTTGCGGTGAAGCTGTATCTTTTAAATAAAGCATGGTATCCCATTCATGAACAGTGCTTCCTGTAAGCATGCGATTTACCGTAAGTGTAATAGTTCTTTTATTCTTGCTTTCACACTTTCTAATTTTAGTCTTTACTGATTCAGTGTCCTTATATGACTTTTCACTCTCAACACCTGAGATATTTATTATTTCGTAATTGCTTAAGTGCTTAAACTTGTTTTTGTTGATCAAAGCTTCTAAAGCGTCACATGATGCCCGGTAAGGCAAAACACAAACTATGTGACGACACATTTGACCTTCTTTTATTTTGTCATAGTCTAAGAAACTCAATAAGTTTTCATCTTTTTCTGTACCGTCTATAACTTTGAGCAAATCAAGTATTTCCTTTTCGTACTTGAATTTTTTATGCAACTGTTTTGTTTTGTCTTGGATTATTGATTGAGGTCTGAAAAGTTCTGAAAAAGCATAAGTTACTCCGTGCTTTTTCATTTCCTCCATTCTTTTGCGGGAAGATTCGTTTGGATTGAAAGCAAAGCGAATCATTTGAGGAAATCCATAATATGGATTTTCCCATTCTTTTACATCATCTTTATTGAAGTTTTCTTCATCCCATTTTTTCTGGTCGTCTGCAATGTCAGAAAATTGATAGAATGCAATAATGTCATCAGCTGTGAATTCACTATTCATCAATATTCTGTATGGTGTTCCAGAAAGATGAATCTTTACTTTTGCATTAAAAGACTTTGTAGTTAGGCCAATCTCATCTAAGTCAAGGTCATTAAGCTTTAATTCGCTTTTTATTTCTTTTTCGGTAAGTTTTTCCTCTCTTAAAACTTTCCCATATTCCGCAGCCCTAGCTCCAAAGTGTGTTTCATCAACCAGTAATAAGTCTATTTGGCTTTGAAATATTTTCTTGTGTTTTGGCTTTATGATGTCACCTTGTAAGTCTTGAAGTGTTAGAAATAAAACAATCTTTTCATTCTTTTTTTGCTTCTCAGAAATAATATTTTCGCTTTGAAGAAGCGAGTTGCTGTCTAGAAATGAATAACCGTCAAACTTTACATGACTTTCTGTTGTTCTTTTCCATTCTTCTTTCACATCAGCTTTGGCAGAAACAACAACAACAAATTTTGCCTTCATTTCAACAGCACAGCACATTGAGGTAAATGACTTTCCGAAACGCATTACTGCATACATTAAAAGATTTTTCCTGCCTTTTTTTAGTGCAGTTTTAAAGCTTTCAATTGTTGCTTTTTGATTTGGTCTTGGGTCGTACGATTCAGTGCGTCTGTAAGTATGTGTTATTGGAACATGACTTTCATCAAAACGGTAGTATTGATATTTCGGGTCATTATTTTTATGACCTTTCTTTATGTCCTTTATTGCTTCTTTTAAATCTTCTTCAGTGGCATTTTTAAAAAATTCATTTGAATAATGCGGTATGTTTTTTATTGTGCCTTTTTCTAAACGAGACCTTTTTAACTCATTTTCTAAAAAGAAGTGAACTGCATAATCCCTAAAAAATGTATCATCATCAACTTTTGCTACATCTCCAAATTTCTTCACAAGTTTTGGGAAGTACTTTCTCCATTCATTTAATCTTACTTCGAGTGGTCGATAAGTGTCACCAACTTTAAGGTAGTTAGGCACAGTTTCAGTAGTAAAAGCATATATCTGAGGTTCAACCCATCCAATAATCAATTCATTCAGTACATCTGTGTTTATTTTACTTGAGTTAGCCATAATTAGCGTTTCATTATTTATTAATTAGGTCAACAAATTTTATTCTTTTTCCTAATGTCTTTGTTATTGGATCTTTCTCATCCCAATCCATAATAATGCAATAGTTTCCATTGTGATTCAACATGTTGTTGGTTTTACAACCATTGCATTCTTTTGTGTTTTCTGTTTTATTCCCAAACAAATCTTCTATAACTTCTGTAACATCAGAACAACTATCAGGAATTACACCCTTTAGTCCGTCCATTTGCCAGACATTCCAAGATATTATATCTCCAATGATTTGGATATGCTTAAGCGAAGGTTCTTTGTCAAAGTGTTGTTTGTAGTTTTCAATAAAAGTAGTGAGCATTGCTTCACGTGCAATTAACAAACTGTCACCTTGCCATTCAAAAGCGTAAGTGTTTTTATATGCTTCTATCGTAGCTTTTAACCATTCAGATTCATTTCCAGTGTTTTCGTTTACTACTCTTAATTTTCTATCTAAAATTCCAATACGATTGTTCACCGGTATAAACTCACCAGTTGTACTGTCGTATCTGCTAGTTATGTAAGGAGCTTCTCCACATGAAATTTCCAAGCGTTTATCTTTTATATAGTCTTTCCAAGTTTTAGATTTTGGGAAGCAGATTTTGGCTTGGTTAACTTCCCATGACTTTGTTCCATTACTTAAAACAATTTCAGAGTTGAAAACTCCATCTTTTTCAAACCAAGCGTTGTCTATTAAGTTGTTTTGGGCATTGCAAATCCATGAAGGAGTAAATACTTCTGCCATTTCTTTTGACCTGTTAATTTGAAGTATTTTGTCCTTATGAACTCTTGGCATAATAATACTTCCATAGTCGCCCGTAATTAATTCAGGTAAAATTTGAGAGTGATAGCTGTATGAATCTCCAAGATGTTCGTAGTTGTCAGTCGCCCAAATAATATTCTTTCCTGTTGTGTGGTCGAACAACAAAGAGTCAAGAACTTGAGGATATTTCTCAACTAATTCATTTTCTAAAATGTCAATCCCTGTCCTCATTTATTTTGTCACTTTATTGGATTGTAAAAGATCTTTTACATCTATTTCAAGTATTTCGGCTATTTCGTATAGAACCTCAAGTCGTGGTTGTTGTCTGTTTTGAACATAAGCATTTACCATGTTATAGCTTTTCCCTAGCTGTTCCGCAAGCCAAGTTTGTTTGATGCCTTTTTCGTCCAACACTTCTTTAATCCGATTCATTTTTCTTACTTGAATTAGTCTGTCAAAGATAGATTTTAAATTTTTACTATCTCATTTATTAAGATAAAAAGTCACCATAAAATTTCAACAGTCAAATTGGTGCGTTGGCTAAAAAATGGCTCTTTTGCTATTGCCGAAGGGTCGGCTTGTGCGGTTGGGGCAAAAGCAAATGTGCCATTTGTGCGGTGGCAACAGAAATTCAATTTTTTTTGTGCGGTGGGGAAAAAATTAAAACACAGAAGGGTCGGCAATGAGTGTCGGCTTACTCGCTTTCCTATTTTAATATTGTTTGTATGTCTGTGTTCACCTGTCAAAATGGTTTACTGTTTTCTCTGTTTAAGTTCGTGCCTGTCTGCTGTGTCGTATCGTGTCGTTTTACGCTTGCTGGTAACGTTTTGCAGGTGTGCGAGCGGGCGGACGATTGAATGATTTATTGTCCACCGACACAAAGATAAAAACAAAAGACAAAACTGTCTGCTTACATGTCCGCCCGCCTGACGCACACCTGCTGTTAGGCACAGTTTCTTCTGTCGTGGCTGTCGACCGAGAACAGCGCAATGAAAAAGTGTGGAACTGTCCTGTGGGAATAAGTGTCGATGAAAAATTTGTCAGCCGAGACAGTCACACGAAGAAACTGTCGAACGCGCGATGCTGTCTGCCGTGCGAAACGGTCTCTTATGTTTCTGTCTTTTTTTCGTTACCGTTTTCGTCCCACCATTTCCATTGTCCAGTTTTTTTTCCGTAATAGTAGTCCCCTTCTTCTCTTTTTTGTCCGTTTAAGTACCATTCGATAATGTGTCCGTGTTGGATGTATTTAGTTTTTCCGTCTGATTGTTGAATTTGAATTTGGTCGCGTTGTCCAGTGAGTTTTCCATTTTTGTAGATATACATTGTCACGAAGGAACTGTCGCCAACTGTTTTCAATGTTTTAATTGTCGTAGAGTCTGCATCTTTATATCCGTATCCCATCCAACCAGATTCTCCGCTCCGCATATAGTAGTCTTTTGGGTTACCTGTCTTATCATATATTGTCATACAATAAGTGTGAGGTTGTCCTTGCCACTTCTTTGTGTAATCAAAGTATTGATGAACTTGTCCCGATTTGTAAAACTCTTTGTATGAAATGAATTCGCCTTTTTTAAGAACCAGAATAAATTTTGTTTGTCCGTTTTTGTCCTGCCATTTATACTCTCCGTCAAGAAGTTTTGGTTTACCTTTTTGCAAATCATTGTCTGCTGGCACTAAAGTTAATTTTCCAAATGAACCCATTGGAGAAGTGTTTGTCCCGTGAGCATACCAAGTGTAGCGGTAATAAACGGCTTGTTCACTGTCCTTAACTTCCTTCCACTGGTTGTCGAGATAGACTGTCCACTTTCCATCTTTTTTGCCGTTGGTGTCAAACTGATTTAGTTTGTCTGTCTGGCCGTGCGCAACTGTCCAGGTTGTCAGGGCGAACAGAACTGTCGGAAGTAGAGTTTTTATTTTCATTTTGAGAAATTTTAATTGTCTGTCTGTATAACTGGATTGCTTATGAAAAGATACAGATTTTTTAACATTCCACAAAATTGTCCACGGAGAACTGAAATTGTGCCTAACGTTTTGCCGCTTGCCAGCAGTGGCGGATTTAATACGCTTCACTGTCTGTCGTGAACCAAAGATAATGAAAAGAGATTCATTGTCTATTTAGCAGTTACCCGCCTTTGAGGCAAGCGGCTGTTGGGGGCTGTGCTTTTTTGTCCTGCGTCACTGTCCAAGAGTGAAGTGCGTTACCGTGAATGCGAAACTGTCAGCCGTGAATGTTGTTTTGGTTTTTTGTCTGTTGATGCCGAAGCGAAAAATAAAAACGAAGGGCAAGCCGATTTGCGACCCATAAAAAAGTGTCTACCGATAAAAAGAAGGTTGAAAATGGGCTTGCCCTGACAAGAAGATTATTGTTAGATGCAATGTAGCCGGTTTGCTCTTTTGCTTGCGAGTTTCGAGCTTGCAAAAGTGCAAAGCCGGAACCGTAGGCATTTTTGTCAGCCGTGCGATGTTGTAGAACGAGTGCGCGACTGTCTCTTAGATTAGTTGCTTTGCGATATTCTTGCAGAGTTCCCAAAGCATTCTTGCATCGTCTGGTTCTAAAAATACTCCGTATGCCTTTTGTTTAAACGGATGAATATAATTCCTGTAGTCCATTAACACTGAACCCAAATCCCTTACTGTTTGTGTAATCCACTTGAGTTCGTGAGCAACTTCAATATAATTTCTTAATCCCCATTCTTTGAGAGGAAGGGTCTGTCCATGATGATTTCTCGGAGCGGCTGTCGCGGTAAATACAGGCGACTGATTTGGCAATTTGTTAATCTTGGCAAGCAAGAGAGTTTCAAGAAGCCCGCCCATCATAACTACTGCTGCTAATGGTGCTTTGCCGTCAACGCATTTTATGCATTCATCCCAACGCGATGACAAAATTTGTTGCATTTGTTGGTCTGGAACAACATTAGAGAAACTGGGAATTGTGTCTGCGGTTTTAGTAATTGGTTTTGATACGGTCGCAATATTTTCATTTCGTAATTTATGCAGGTCGCCACGTACTTGTTTGAGAAGTAAAAGGCATTTTTTTCTAAGTGGTGATTTGTCTGCCGAGGATAAAAGGTCCTTATAGCTTTTATCAATGTGAAGAATTAAATCTTCTTTTAGAAAAGTAATGATTGTCGTTCGATGAGTATGAAACCAAGCAAAGGAAACTGCTTTTAAAACTTCTTTTTCGTCTTGACTTCTAATTTGATTAGAAGAGGATTTTTTAAGTAGCTTTTGTAGCCTGTCAACTTCAGAAGATGCTTTATCAATAGTGTCAGTGAAGGCATTCATCAAATAAATTTATAGACACTATTTCTTGGAAGGTTTTTTGGCTTTCCTTTTTTTGCCAGAATTCCCATGAGCCCCACCTGGCATCGAAACAGCAACTAGATTTTCTCCAACTGCATTTATTTCGTATAGGCCGGGGCCCACTTTGTCTACCAAGCCATAATTTTTAGCATTTGCCATTATTTCGTTCGGGAATTTCGGTCGTTCTCTGCCTGCTTTTCTACAAGCATCGACTACATCTTCTGCATTAATAGAACTTTTTTTGTGGGAATCAGGTGCTTCAAATTTGTAGTAATACGCTACCGCTGCCACCAATTGATTTGCGGATGTTGGATTTTTCTCTTGCAAAAAAGAGCGAATATCTTTAGATCCTGTCGGATGAACAACCGGAATTGTCTGGACGGGATGCTGTTGCTGCGATTGCTGGCCGTAGGAGACACCTGAAATTTTAATTCCAAGTCTCTCTGATGCCCAACGAATAATTCTTTCCCTGTCTATTTCATTGAAAGGTTCTAAAGCATTACAGATTGTCTTTAATGCTTCAAAGTCGTCTGGTTTCTGTGACATTGATTTTTATTTACAAAGTTAGTTTTTACTACGATACTGTCCAAGGAGAGCTGTCCGGTTTTTTAGCATTGCCCCCAACGTATCAGGGCTTGGCACTGCCAACGTACCTTAACCCAAGCCTGGCGTAAGCAAGGCTAATTTATAAAATTTGTTGGCTTGTGCCAAGCCCTTGTTAGCATACCGTACCTGCTGGTCCTAACGCCTGTAAAAACCACTTGCCGTGTTGTATTACCCTGGTTTTTAAAACAGGTGGCGGTAGGGGAGAGCACTTGCTTTGTCAACCCGGCTACCCTGTCCATGAACCACCCTGGCCAAAAGCTCCTTTTATGCTTTTTTTGATTCTGATCTTTAACCCGAAGCCTGTCCCCCTTTTTAAACCAAACCACCGCCGCCTGGCTTTAAAAAAAGCCGGAATTTTTAATGGTCAGCTGATTTATTGGGGGAAAGGTTCTGTTGGTATGGTTGCTAACGTATCAGGGCTTGGCACTGCCAACGTACCTTAACCCAAGCCTGGCGTA
>CALEYQ010000075.1 GCA_937924855.1 uncultured Bacteroidota bacterium
AGGTAAGAGTAGGGAGGCGAACCACCACTCATGTTAACGCAGGCCTGTCCGTCGGCCTGGTTACAATTGGCAGTAACCGAGGTTGTGGTGGCAGTCATTGGGGGTGGTTGCGATACGATGGCCGTGTCGGTAATGGTACAACCATTGGCATCGGTCACGGTTACGGTATATGTTCCGGCGCAAAGACCGGTGGCACTGGCGTTTGTTCCGCCGGAGGGTGCCCAGTTGTAAGTATAAGGACCGGTTCCTCCGCCGGGAATGGTAACGGCTTGCCCGTTGCAGGCAGCATTACACAGGGCAGAGAAGCCGGCTGCTTGAATCGTTAAGGGGGGAGGTTGGGTAATGGTAACTGTATGTGTTGTTGTACATCCTGCAGCGTCGGTCACCGTTGCAGTATAGGTTCCTGCACATAAACCGGTAGCGGTAGCAGCATTACCGCCACTTGGAGCCCAGGCATAGGTATAAGGAGGCTGTCCATTACTTACGGTTAATGTGGCACTTCCGTTACATTGGTTGGCGCAGGAGACATTGGTGGTACTTGAGGTAACGTTCAGAGCGCCACCTGCGGTGGTAATTGTAACAGCTGCAGTGGAGGTAAAGCACCCGTCTGAAACGGTTACCGTATAGGTTCCTGCACACAGGCCGGTAGCGGTAGCGGCATTGCCACCCGAGGGAGCCCAGGTGTACGTATAGGGCGGATTTCCTCCCGTTGCCGTGACCGTTGCCGTACCGTTACAATTTGCGCAGGTGGCAGGTGTTGTAGTGGTATTGAGGTTAATGGTTACCGCAGCTGGACAGGTTATACAGGTGTTGGTCCGATAATACAATCCCATCACAACCCAGTTATAACAGTCGTTTAAACCAGCGTGAGTATAAAGGGCAGTGGCTTGTGCGTTATTTACGGTTGTGGCAACCTCGTTATAATTCCACCAGTTCCATGGAATATTTATAGGTGAACCATTCCAGTTTCCGGAAATTCCGTTCAATTGCCAATCTCCTGTCATACAAAATGCACGTGCATAAATAGATGTAGCGCATGCATTAATTCCGGTCATGGTTTGAGCAGTATTACCGCCAATTCCTACCAGACAACCATCATGAATAACCATATGGCCCTGGTAGTTGGCAGAGGGGTCAGAATAAATGATGAATAGGGTAGCTCCATCGGTATCTTTTTGGGGAGTAGGCGGGTTGGTTGGAAAGCCACTGATGGTGTAATTTCCGTTTCCTGAAATGGCAGCGGTAACATCCACCCGATAGGAGGAGGTTCCTCCGTAGCCCCAACACTTGTCAGGACCTGTTCCAATGGTTTGGGCAGGCACGGTAAATGACTGTGCAGCCGGATTAACAATGGTAACGTTGAACGCAGTCTGGGTTCCTGACATAGATGACCAGATGTAGGCTCTTTCAATAACATAGCAGGCGGGTAAGCCGGTAATGGTAAAAGTGGCGGGTTGTGGTGCTCCGTTCAGGCTTCCTCTTCTTCCAAGCCGGCGGGTAGCTTGTGTGTAGTTCAGACCGCATTTGGACAGGTTATAAATCTGACCCAATGATCCGTTCCCGTTTTGAGGGCTTAGATTGTTGGTCTTTGCCTGAGGATCAATATTGCAGGTTCCCAAAGGCGGGAATTCGGAGGGTGGATTATTAACATTGTTGGTTTCCTGTGCCTGGACAGCACAAAATGAAAAAACGAGTGGGAGAAATAATCTACTGATTTTCAACATGTTGCTTATTTGTTTCGCCTTGTTTTGGTATCTTAGAAAAATAGACAAAAAGAAAGCACTAAAGGTTGTATCGGCACTGAAAAATTTATTTATTATCTTTGCGACCCTTAAAAACTAAAAACAATAAAAAAACAAATGGCAAACCATTACGAAACCGTCTTCATTTTAACTCCCGTTTTGTCTGAAGAACAGGCAAAGGAGGCGGTAGGAAAGTACAAAAAGTTACTTTCTTCCTTAGGTGCAAAAGTAGTGCACGAAGAAAACTGGGGCCTGCGCAAACTGGCGTATCCCATTCAAAAGAAAAACACCGGGTTTTACAACCTGCTTCAGATTGAAGGGCCGGGTGAAGTTGTTTCTGAGCTTGAGTTGAATTTTAAGCGCGACGAAAGAGTACTTCGGTACCTTACGGTGCGTCTCGACAAGCACGCTCTGGCTTATGCCGAGCGCAGAAGAAACAGAGGAAAAAACAAAGTCGAAAAGGACGTTAAGGCCACGGCTAATTAATTCACCCGCTAAAAATTTATAAATATGTCAGATCAAGGACAAATAAGATATCTGAACCCTCCTGCAGTTGAGGTAAAGAAGAAAAAATACTGCCGTTTTAAGAAGGCAGGCATTAAATACATTGATTACAAGGATCCTGATTTTCTCCTGAAGTTTGTGAATGAGCAAGGTAAGTTACTTCCCCGCCGCCTTACCGGAACTTCACTGAAATATCAGCGCAAGGTTGGCCAGGCCGTTAAACGCGCCAGACATTTGGCTTTAATGCCTTATGTGGCTGATTTGTTAAAGTAATCACCATCCAAAAAAAAGCAATGTCATGGAAGTTATATTAAAGCAAGACGTAAAGAACCTGGGTTCAAAAGATGAGCTCGTTAAGGTTCGTCCCGGATTTGGAAGAAATTTTCTGATTCCCCGGGGCATGGCTATTCTTGCCGATGAGTCGGTGAAGAAATCTCATGCCGAATTTGTAAAGCAGCGCGCTCATAAAGAAGCAAAGATCAGAGAAGAGGCTCAGGCCATTGGTGAAAAACTGAAAGGAATGCTTGTAAAAGTGGGAGCCAAAGTTGGTGAATCCGGAAAAATTTTCGGATCCGTTAATTCCATTCAGTTGGCGGAAGCCATTAAAGCGCTTGGTATTGAAGTGGATCGGAAAAATATTCAGATGCAGGAAGGTATCAAGAGTGTTGGAACCTATGAGGCAGCTGTTAAATTGCACAAAGAGGTAAGCGTAAAGCTGAAATTTGAAGTAGTAGCCGAATAAAAGGTAATTACCACAAGAAAATAAGCCCGGGTCATTTCCCGGGTTTTTTTATTCGTAACGGAGGGCTTCAATGGGGTCGAGGCGTGCCGCTTGTCTGGCCGGATAATATCCGGAAATAATCCCAACCACAAAGCACAAGGCAAATCCTCCTAAAATCCAGTTCCAGGGAATTAAAAAAGATCCTCCGGTAAATAATACCATAAGGTTCCCTAAAATAATTCCAATTACAATTCCGGTTAACCCTCCAATCTGACAAATTACTATAGCTTCCATCAGAAACTGATCGCGAATGGTTTTTCGGGTTGCACCCATGGCTTTCCGGGTTCCGATTTCCCGGGTTCTTTCTTTTACGGAAACAAACATGATGTTCATGAGTCCTATGGCCGATCCCATCAGTGTAATTAATGCAATAATTATGGCAGCCCATTCTACATAAACAAGTTGTTCAATAAGCATTTGTGAAAGGCTGTCGCTTTTCATAATTTCAAAATTGTCTTCTTCTCCAAGGGGAACCTTTCTTATTTTTCGCATCAGTCCGGTTGCTTCTCCAATGGCCTGATCCATGCTTAGGGCGTTGTTGGCAACAACACTGATGGTAAACGACATATTGGGGCGGTCGAAATATTGTTTGGCATTTCCCAAGGGAACAATACAAATCCGGTCGCCCCCAAATCCCATGCTATTCCCTTTTTCTTTGAGAACCCCGATGATCCGGTATTTGCCGGCACCAATATGGATGAGTTGGTTTACAGGATTTTCTTTTTTTCTGAAAAGCGTGGAAACAATTTCGGCTCCCACAATTACCACGTGTTGATTATTGAGAATTTCTCCGGGTGAAAAATTTCTTCCCTTATCCAGTTCATATCCCGATCCAAGCAAATAGTTTTCGTCGCCCCCTACAACCTGAATATTCGGGTTTGATTTAATGGATCCGAATTTAACCGTACCTATGAAAGTTGCCATGGTGGAAACGGATGCCGTGCCACCGCCTTTGAATTCTTCCGCAAACCTCAGGGCTTCGTCGTATTGGATGGGCTTAAATCTCTTGGGCTTTTTTCCTCTTTTCCCGATACGAACCGACATTTCCCGGTTTCGGATGGTAAAAGTATTGGCTCCCATGCTGGTAAAATTGCTATTGATGGAGCCCTTGATGGCATCAATGGCAGTGAGGGTTCCCACCAAAGAAATAAGCCCGAATGCAATAATAAAAATAGTTATCAGGGTCCTGAGTAAATTACTCTTGACCGATCTGAGGGCTATACGGATATTTTCAAGGAAAAACCCCTTCATCCCCCAAATTTAAAGAATGCCGCGGGGTTTTTATGGAATTTTGATGAACGGTGCATCCAAGGGTTAAACCAACATCCAATGAAGCCAAAAAATAGCCCCAAAACCGGTATTTCAATTCCGGTACCCTGTTTCGAGAACTGGCATAAGATGAATCCTGAAGAACAGGGTCGTCATTGCCAGGTTTGTTCAAAAACAGTAATCGATTTTACTGGAAAATCCATTCCGGAGGTAAAGTCCTATATTCAAACGCATAGCGAAGAAAAAATCTGCGGCCGGTTTGATTCCGCTCAGATTGATGTTTCGGAAAGCCGCCCTCTTAATTCACGATTTTCCATTAAGAGATTTGTCCTTGCCATTTGGATGATTTTGGCTGCTCAGCTGTCGATGATTGCCCAGGATCGAGGAAAACGTGTAGGCAAAATTGCCGTGAATCGTAGTGCCTGGGAGGAAGAGGTGCAAGGAATGGTGGAGGTGAAAATTATGGGCGAAGTAGGTCCCGTAGATACGGCTTTGGTCATACCTATTGATACGACTTCAATAACAGATACCCAATGCGGCATTGAGTCAAATGGGGAAGTGCTTGATTTAACGGATGCTGAATCTGATAGTCTTTCAGAGGAAGATATTCCCGGGGATGAAACCTCAGGACTTCCTGAGGAAAAATCCGGCCCGGTTGATTTTGGAAAACCCGAAGAGGGCCCGTTTCCCGATTATTTTATGCTGAAAAGTATATTTCCTGTTCCCGCACGCGACAAAATCACGGTTTCCTTCCGACTGGAAAACCCATCGGATATTTCCCTGAACCTGATTCATTTGAACGGGGCCTTTGTTAAGGAGTTAATGTCGGTGGGGCAACACCACAGGGGCGAATACACACTTTCTTTTAATGTGGGAGACCTGCCTACAGGCTCCTACTATTTACAGATAATTTGCGGGAAAGGAATAAACAGGATGGAGAAGATTTTGATTGTTCGTTAATTACGCGTTGATACATTTCCTTGAAATATGCCCCATCTGTGGTGAGGCAGGTATATATTTGCGGAAAAAAGATAATGAACCGAATATTTCAGGCCCTTGTAATTGTTCAGTTTGTACTGATCGGCTTTTTGTTTTTCAAGATTTACAATTCCCCCGGAGGTATTTCTGAGGAATCAAAATCCGGTACCGGTTCGGACTCGCTGGCCAAAAAAGTTGCGGTTTCTGATGAACAGGCCTCCGCTCCGGTAGTTTATGTGAATATCGATACCCTTTTGGAAAAGTACGAATACTATCAGAAAGTATCCAAAGAAGTGGAAAAGGCCATGCAGGGCATTGAAAATTCATTCAAATCCAAAGTAATCCGCTATCAGAAGGATTTTAACGAATATATTGAAAAAGCAGGAGCAGGATTGATTCCCAAGGAACAAGCCATGGCAAAGGAGGAGGAATTGATGCGCCGGAAGCAGGCCATTGAACAGGAAGAACAAAGTATTCCTGCCCTTCAAATGCGGGAAGAGAAAAAGCTGGAGGAGGTTCAGATTAAGCTTTATAATTTTTTCAAATCCTTTACCAAAGCCAACAATTATTCCTGCGTGCTGACCTATAATGTGAAAGGGGCAGGAGCCCTGGGCGTGCGCGACGAGTTGGATGTTACCAGCCAGGTGGTGAAGGTTTTGAATGACCAATATCGGGAAGAACAAAAAAGCAAAAAATAAATCCAATGAGTTTACTCGATTATATAAATCACGTCAGAGAATTTCACGATACCTTTTTAATCGAATCCCGAAATGCTCCGGAAGGAAAATTAGCTGAAAACGATTTCATGCTTCGTTATAATCTGATGCGGGAAGAGAATGAAGAATACCTGGAGGCCGCCCGAAACGGAAATCTGGTTGAAGTTGCAGATGCTTTGGGAGATCAATTGTATATTTTGTTCGGAACCCTTTTGAAGCATGGACTTCAACATAAAATAGAAGAAGTTTACCTTGAGATTCACCGGTCCAACATGTCGAAGCTGGATGAAAACGGAAAGCCTATTTTTCGGGAGGATGGAAAAATTATGAAGAGTAATCGATACTTCAAGCCCGATATTAGCAGGATATTAAATGGTTCGGAACACCAGAACCACGCCGAGAATTACCAGGATTAATCCTAAAATACGGTTCACCCAAATCATAAGTTTAGGGGAAAGTAGTTTTTTGATTTTATGAGCTCCCATTACCTTCAAAAGGTCGGTTCCCAAAACCACCAGCAGGGTAGTTATGAAAAACACCCATACGTGGGCGGAGGTAAAATTCTCTTTTGAACTGACAAATCCCACCCAGCCAAACCAAAGCAGAAAAACGAAAGGGTTTAAAATGTTGAGCAAAAACCCTTTTAAAATTCCCAGTGGAATGTTGTGGGCATGCACTTCTATGGTTTTGTCCTCTTCAGGTGGATGGTTTTTGTAGGCAAAAACATTATAAAAGCCATAGACAGCCAGGATGGTTCCTCCCACAATTCCAAGTATCATTTTGTTTTCATCCGATCCCAGGACTTTAGAGGCTCCTAAAAAGGCGAGACCCACACATAAAACATCACTGAGGAAAATTCCCACCGCCAGTGAAACTCCTGCTTTAACCCCTCTTCTCAGACTGGTTTGAATAAGGCCCAGGAAGGACGGGCCGAGTGAAAAGCAAAGGGTCATTCCTAAGGCAAAACCCTGAAATATAGCTTCCACGTACGGGTTCATGCAAGCTTAATTTGTTTTTCTTTTAGAAAAGCCTCCCATGCTTCGAGATTTTTCTTTTTTAACACTCTTGGAAACTTGTTTTGACCGCCTAATTTACCTTTTTGTTCCATGAATTGATAAAAAAAGGAACTCGGGTGAACATAAACCAACACATCTTTGAGTGCGGCAATTCTTTCCACCCGGTAATCGTCGTTTAATATTTTTAAATGGTAATCTATCCTTTCCTTTAATACGGTTGGGTCAACCGGATCATCCGTTCCTATGTGCCAGCGATGGGCAAACATTTTTTCATACGGAATACCACATACCGTAAATTCACGGATATCAATATTCAGTTCTTCGGCCACTGTTCTTATGGCCCGGTTCATATTGTCCTGTGATAAATGTTCTCCGCAAAGCGAAAGAAAGTGTTTGGTGCGACCGGTAATTATGATTTCCTGATTTTCCAGCGCAACAAATTTTATAGTATCACCAATCAGGTATCGCCATGCCCCGGAACAAGTTGAAAGAAGTAAGGCATATTCCTTATTTTCCTCCACCTCATTAAGAAAATGTCCTTTCGCCTGAGGAAGCATATTCCCGTCCTCGTCAAAATTATCTTCATTAAAGGGGACGAATTCGAAAAAAATTCCATTATCCGTAACTAAGCGCATGCCCTTCGCATCAGGGTGGTCCTGATAGGCAATAAATCCTTCCGAAGCTAGGTAAGTTTCCAGATAGACAATGGGTTTGCCGAGCAATTTTTCGAAGCCCGTTTTGTAGGGCTCAAGAGAAACACCGCCATGCACATAAACCCTGAGATTGGGCCAAAGCTCATGGATGTGTTTAAGCTTGTACCGGTCAATTATTTTTTCAATTAAAATCTGAATCCAGGCAGGAACACCGCAGATTACGGAAATGTCCCAACCGGGGGCGTTTTTTACAATTTCTTCCAGTTTGGAGGTCCAGTCGCGCTCTTTCGAAATTCGTTTTCCGGGTTTATAAAAGTGCTGGAACCAAAAGGGGATTTGCCCGGTAGTAATCCCGCTTAAATCTCCCTCGAAATAGGTGCCGTTGAAGTTCAAATGCGTGCTTCCCCCAATCATAAGGATTCCTTTTTCGTAATGTTCGTCAGGAAAGGGATAATAAGATTGGGTAAGAACCTGCCGTACCGAAGTTTTTTGAATGGCTCTAAGCATTTCACGGGTAACCGGAATGTATTTGCTTGAGGCCTCACTGGTTCCGGATGAAAGCGCAAAGTATTTTACTTTTCCGGGCCAGGTAACAAAGGCTTCCCCGTTAAGGGTCCTGTACCACCAGTTTTTAAAAATGGTATTGTAGTCGTGGGTAGGAACCGTATTGCGGAATGCCTCCAGGAATTTTTTCTCATTCAGAATTTTGGAAAATCCGTAATGTTCTCCAAAGGCGGTATATTCTGCTTTCTGTAGGAGTTTTCTGAGGGTTCTTTTTTGCTGGAGAAAGGCATTTTTTGGCCCGGGTCGGGGAATTTTTTTGCCCAGCCGTATGGTATGTTTCAGTATGGATCCGAGCAATGCCAATCAGCGAAATATTTCTGGATCAAATTAATAAAAAAATACCGAGGAACTAAGAGTGAAGAGGGAGTGGCGGATCATTGTTTTTTTTCACTTGCCAGGTTTCCCTTTACAAAAAGCTGCTCAGCTATCAGTTTTCCGGTCTCATCATATACCAGCCATTTTCCATCTTTCTGATAATCGCCTGCCTTGCTGAAATATACTACGGTGCCCTCCTCTTTTAATTTCCCGTTTTCGTGATACTCTTTCTTTTCATAAATATATTTTTTCGGATTCATCAGCACAAGAGTAGAGGTGGGCTTACCATCTTCTTCATAAAAATTGCTCTTGATAAATCTGCCGTTTTTGTCAAACTCTTCCTCAAATTCTATTTTTCCGTTTTCGTAATAATCGGTTTCCTTAATAACATTACCATTGCTGTAAACGATTTCTGATCTGACCTGGCCGTTTTTATAATAATTAATCATAGTGGCTTTCAGGTAATCGCTTTTGAACATTCTTTCCATTTGCCCATTGGCGTAAAAGTTCTGGTAAGTTTTTAAGGTTCCTTCTGCATAATACCCTTTGTGTAGCAACTTCCCGTTTTCATAATAATCTTCATACCAGCCGTTGGCAGAGTAGCCTTTTTTGTCGTAGCGGACTGAGTCTCCACCAAGGGCAAAGTTGAGCTTTTCGTACATGGTTATTCCATAGGTTGAATCGTACCTTACCTTATTTTCCGGATAAATGTCGGCCTTTTTCACCTGAGCATAAACCAGGTTTTCCTTTCCCGGGATCAGGAAAAAAAGTATAAGAATTATGCGAAGCAAAAATTTCATTAGTGAATTCCTTTTTCGGCCAGGTATCGTTCAGCGTCTAAAGCTGCCATGCATCCGGTGCCTGCAGCAGTTACTGCCTGACGATAAATTTTATCCTGGGCATCACCCGAGGCAAAAACCCCCGGTATATTTGTTTTGGTGGTTCCCGGTTTGGTAATAATATATCCCTGAGGGTCAAGATCGAGCCAGCCCTTAAAAATGTCGGTATTGGGTTTGTGTCCAATCGCCACAAAAAAACCGGTAACGGTAATTGTTTTTTCCTCTCCTGATTTTACATTTTTGATTTTCACTCCTTCAACGGCTTTTTCTCCCAGCACCTCCAGGGTTTCCGAGTTCCATAATATTTCAATGTTTTTAGTGTTTATGACGCGGTGTTGCATGGCTTTGGAAGCCCTTAATTCATCCCTTCGTACGATCATGAATACTTTAGTGCATAATTTTGCAAGGTAACTTGCCTCTTCACAGGCAGTATCGCCCCCACCTACGATGGCTACATTTTGTCCCCTGTAAAAAAAGCCGTCACAAACAGCACAGGCAGAAACCCCGGAGCCATTTAAACGGTGTTTTTGTTCGGAAGGCAGGCCAAGCCATTTGGCTGAAGCCCCGGTGCTGATAATAATGGTATCGGCACTGATATCAGTGGTGTCATCTACCCTGACTTTATGAACAGGTCCTGAAAAATCAACTTTGGTAACCATTCCAAACCGGACATCGGTCTTAAAGCGTTCGGCTTGCTTTTTAAAGTCTTCCATCATAACCGGCCCCTGAACACCTTCGGGATACCCCGGATAGTTTTCTACTTCGGTGGTTGTGGTTAGCTGGCCCCCGGGTTCTCCACCCATATACATAACCGGCTTAAGGTCGGCTCTTGCTGCATAAATGGCTGCTGTGTATCCGGCAGGACCACTACCTATTATCAAACATTTAACGTGCTCGGGATTCTCGCTCATAAAATTCCTTTAAATGGGAAACAAATATAAGATTTTAAGGGGTAAAATTCAGCGCCGGGAAATAAGGGTATCAATCCAAACCCCGTAGCCCACAAATACTCCCAGAACCTCGTTCTGAGGGTATAAATTGCTCTTAATTGAGGTGGGTGCGGCAAAGGGGTTCCCATCGCTGAAAAGCGCGGTTTCATAACCCCTGAAGAAAATATAGGCATCGCGGTCTATGGTGGTGAATTTCACGGCAATAGTATCTTCTACTTTGAAATACCCCCGTTCCTGATTCAGATCGTCAGGAGCTGAGGAGTTTGGAGCAATTCCCCTGTTATAGGCAAAGTCGAAAGTTTGGCCATCGATGAACTTATCATCAAATACAGAGCCCAGTGGGGGAATAAAATCGGCATCTTTGTTTAAACGCTTGGCAAACCAACGGTAATTTTGACCCTGTCCCGGAGGGTCGCTTAAAATGGCCCAGACAAAACCCAAAGAATCGAGAGTTTCCTGCGCTTTGAACCAAATTGAGTCAAGGGGAACCGGAGGTGGAATTCGGGTACTTCCAAAATATGTTTTTCCCTCTGCCACTACATTCAGCGTGTAATACCGGTTCACGATTCCGGTGAGGTTTCCGGTGTAGAACCCGAACCCGAGATGGGTCAGCGTGTCGATCGTTATTCCATCATTAATGGTTACAAAGGCGTTGGTAACCAGAAAATTCGAAAGGTTGTTAAAATCAAAGGAGCCAAAGTACGGGGCATTTTTGGTGATAAACACAAGAGGTTTTCCGTTTTGCTCAATTCGGGCATCAATGCAAATCTTTGGGGTGTATTCAGGTAGCTCCACATCTACACTTTTGGTGCAGGAAGAAAGGAAGATCAGGATTCCGGGAATGAATAAGCCAATAATTTTTTTCATACTCAAAATTTAAAATTCCAGGTTACACTTGGCAAAATGGGAAACAGACTTACCTGTTTGGCTCCAATTTGCAGATTTCCTTCATAAATAGATCCACTGGTTTCAAAGTAAATGAAGTAAGGATTGTAACGATTGTATGCATTAAAAACACTGAAGTTCCAGCTTGTTTCCATTACTTTTTTCTTTTGGAACCAAATTTCCTCGGTAAGGGTTTTCCCCTTTTTTGTATACCTTTTTTCCAGGCGGCGTTTTTTTCTGTTTTCTTTTTTTACGTGATCAGGATAAAGTGTGGCTGAAACATCGAGGCGATGGTAAGGTTTGAACCGGTAAGAGTTTCGTTCGCCGAATTCACTCACCATATTCCCTTCTATTAGATAAAAGGCAACCGGAAGTGTAGCCGCATTTCCGGTGGCATATACCCATACAACTGAAAAGGTCCATTTTTTATTGTAATCGTAACTCGTTACCACCGATACGTCGTGCCTGCGATCATATTTGGCCGGGAATTCTTTGCCGAAATTTATTTCGGGAAATTCCCTGTAGGTCCAGCTTAGGGTGTAGCCAATCCAACCGTGGAATTTTCCATATCTCTTTTTCAGGAAAAGTTCCGCCCCATACGACCAGCCATTTCCGAAGGTGAAACTGTTATCGGGATTGTCTTTTACGTTGTCTTCAGGCTGGGCTCCTTCTTTATATTCAACCTGATTCTTCATGTCTTTGTAATAGACTTCGAGCGAGGTTTCAAACATGTCTTTTCTGAAATTCCGGAAGTAACCCACGGCATATTGGTTCCCAATTTGGGGTTTTATTAATTCGGTACTTGGCATCCATACATCGGTGGGTAGCGAGACCGAAGAAAGGGAGGCCAAATGGATATACTGAAGGTTTCTTGTGTATCCGGCTTTGAAGGAAGAGTTTTCCGTCAGGATCCAGCGCATGGAAATACGGGGTTCGGGTCCCCCGTAATTAATGACTTTTTCTCCGCGGCGGTATTCCACGCTATCCATAATTTTCCCCTGTTGATCTTTTATATACCTTTTGAATGGGCCCACCTGGGTGAAGTTAGAATACCGAATCCCTGCGTTTATTTTTATAAGGTCGGTCACCTCCCAGTCGTCGCTGACATAAATGGCGGCATCGTGGGCGTATAGTTTAACCACATCGCCCAGGTTAAATTCAACCTCGCCGGATCGGGCAGTGGCATTGGTGGGAGTGAAGGTGTGGAAAATATAGTTGGAACCGAAGTTAATCTTGTGGTTTGGATTTGGGAAATAGGTAAGGTCAACTTTTCCGTTAAAGTCCCTGATGCCGCTGAATAAGCGGAACTCAAACTGACTTTGGGTGGCACGCAGTTCAAAGGTATAATTGGAAAAAATTAATGAAGTATTCATGAAAAGTTTGTCATTGAAAAGGTGGTTCCACCGCAGTGATCCGGTGCTGTTTCCCCAGGGAATTTCTGTTTTAAAACCCAGGTTCTTATCGTTAAATACAAAAATGTCGCGACCGAAATAACCGCTTAGAAACAATCGGTCTTTGTCGGAAATCCGGTAATTAAGTTTGGTGTTCAGGTCATAAAAATAGTAGCGTGTGCCCGAAAAGGGAGAATCTTTTTTGAAAAAGGGTTTGGCTAAAACATCTATATAAGTTCTGCGTCCGGATATGATAAAGGAACTGGTATCCACTTTTATGGGGCCCTGAACGGTAAAGCGGCTGGCCACATTTCCAATACCTCCCTCCATAATATATTTCTTGTTGTTTCCTTCCTTCATGCTGATGTCGAGCACAGAGGAAAGCCTGCCACCGTATTGGGCGGGCATGCTTCCTTTGATCAGGTTTACATCTTTTACGGCATCGCCGTTAAACACTGAGAAAAAGCCAAACAAATGACTGGCATTGTATACTACTGCCTCATCCAAAAGGATAAGGTTTTGGTCAGGGCCTCCTCCTCTTACGTAAAAACCGGCATTTCCATCTCCGGCAGACTGGATGCCGGGCAACAATTGTATCGTTTTCAATATATCCACCTCGCCCATAAAGGCAGGGAGGGTTTTAATCTGCTCAACCTGAATGTTAAAGGTACCCATTTCAGTGCCCTTAACATTCTGATCCACTTTTTCGCCTACAATCTCTACTTCTCCACCCACAATGGCTGCATCTTTCAGCGATAAATTAAGCCTGATGTCTTTGTCGAGCTTGATGGGAATATTCCGGTCTTCATACCCGATAAAAGAAATCAGCAGGGTGTAATTCCCTTCATCCAGGGTGATAGAATAAAAGCCATATTGGTTGGCAATTACCCCTTTTTTAATTTCTAAAACATAAACATTGGCCCCCAGAAGGGCTTCCCCACTGGATTCCTCCTTTATGTAGCCACTGATGGTGAATTTCTTTGCATCCGGTTTTTTCTCCTGGCCCCAGAGGGAAAGGGAGAAAAAAAGGCCAAGAAAGCAGCTGATTGTCCGAACCATAAAAAATCTGAACGACAAAATTAGGAATTAGTTTACGGGAATGTAATTATCCTTTAAATTTGGCGAAAAAAAAATGAAAAGACTATCCTGTCTTGTATTTGGGCTTGTTTTTTTAGGTTCTGTTGCCTTTAAGCCAAATGCAGCCGATTGCCAACCCTATTATCCGATAAAAGAGGGTACTGTTTTAACGCTTACTTCATTTAATGATAAGAATAAAGAAACGGGCTCGGTGGTTCAAACCCTTAAATCGGTAAAGAGTATTCCGGGTGGTATTGAAATTCAGGCCTCTTCCGAGTCGTTCAACGATAAGGGTAAATCTCTGGCTACATCCGATTTTTTGGCCAAATGTGTTGACGGGGTGTTTTATCTGGACATGAAAAATTTTGTTTCCGGGGAGCAAATGGCCGGGTTTCAGAATATGGAAATGAAAGTTGAGTCTGAGTCTATTGATATCCCATCAAACCCCACCGTGGGTCAGGAATTAAAAAACGGATTTGTGAATATCACTGCAACTTCCCCCGGATCAACCTTGAATTTAATGAAACTCAGGGTAGATATTTCCAATCGTAAGGTTGAAGCTATCGAGTCCATTACCACTCCCGCAGGAACCTTTAATTGTGTAAAAATTTCCTGTGATGTTGAAACAGCTACCTTTTTCAAGGTAAGAGCAAAATCTGTTGAGTGGGTTTCCAAAGAGTACGGAACGGTTCGCAGTGAGTCCTACAACTCTAAAGGAAAATTAACCGGGTATTCCGTTCTTTCTTCCGTAAAAAAGTAAGCCTTGATTCCCGAAGGCAAATATCCTTTTAATGTCAGGGTTTATGGAATTTGTCTTCAGGATGGTAAGTGCCTGATTACCGCTGAAAGAATTAAAGGGATTTCGGTAATTAAATTTCCCGGAGGTGGCTTGGAGTACGGGGAAGGCCCTGCGGATTGTATTGTCAGGGAGATTCTTGAAGAAACCGGCCTTCGGGCTGAAGTAACCGGTCATTTTTACACCACCGATTTTTTTGTCCCCTCTGCCTTCGGCCCTCATCAGATTATCAGCATTTATTTTTCCTTTCGTTTGCTTGACCCTGATCCCGGGTTTCCTATATGGAAAGGAGGGGAGGAGTTTTCCGGTATTGGAGAGGGGGAAGCCAGATATTTTTGGATTCAGCGAAAGGATATTACTCCGGATGTTTTCACCTTTCCCATCGACAAACGGGTAGGGGACTTACTCATGAAGGGAAATTAATCCCTTGTCTTCTTTCTTTTTTTCTATGACCTGATAAAGTTGAGAGGGTGTAAGTCCCCGCCAGTTTATTTCGTCCAAGTCCTCATTGTTTTCCAACACTTCAGATAAGCCGGTTTTATAAAACTCATGAACCACATGAGGGAGAAATCCAATGCAGGTAATCCAGCCGTTTTTTTCGGCTAATTCTTCTTTCCACTCCATGTAATATTCGTCATCGCCAAAATGGAAATTAAGGACATTTTCCCCGATCAGAACAAATTTGAATATTCCATACGACATTAGTTTTTCGCAAATTTCTCTTTTGAAAATCATGATGTCGTTCCCTATACAGTCGTTCCATTCGCCAATCAATTCAATAATGCAAAAACCCTCCTCGTAATCGGCAAAAAGAATCTTCAGGTAAAGGGTTTGGGAGCCCATACAATCCCATTGGGGGTGTATGAAATAATTGTAAACCTGATGCGAAAACTCAAATTCGCTGTATTCCTGTTCAAAAAAAGGCGAATTTTCATCTTCCTCAGCCGCGTAAATGTGGCGCCAGTTGAAGTGTGGCTCTATATCATGCATAGTAACATTTTACGCATTATTTAGAAAATTGTTGTAACACCTTACGAACGCTTTTATGTTTTAGCAGAAGCCGGCGGGCTTCCCCGGAGCTGAGACTTGTTTTTTCCAATATCATTCTGACTCCCCGCTCGATGAGTTTGTTGTTGGTGAGTTGCATGTCCACCATTTTGTTGCCCAAAACCCTTCCGGCTTTTATCATTAGGGTCGTGGAAATCATATTTAAAACCAGTTTTTGTGCTGTTCCGGCCTTCATGCGGGTGCTGCCGGTAAGAAATTCAGGTCCCGTTTCAATACATATTGGGTACTTTGAATATTTTAAAATTTCAGCCCCGGGATTTGATGTTATACAGGCGGTGGGAACCCCTTTTTTTTGAAATTCTTTTAAGGCTCCTACGGTAAATGGAGTACTTCCCGATGCGGCAATGCCAATAATGAGATCTTTTTTATTTACCCGGTATTTTTTCAGTTCTTTTATCGCTCCCTTCGGGTCATCTTCCGCAAATTCCACGGCTTTCCTTATCGCCTTGTCGCCCCCTGCAATAATGCCGTGAATGATTCCGGGTTCCAACCCAAATGTGGGAAGAAGTTCAGAGGCATCTAAAATTCCCAGCCGTCCGCTCGTGCCCGCTCCCAGATAAAAAATACGGCCTCCCTGTTCAAGGGTTTTTAATCCGGCAGAAACCAGTTTTTCTATAGCAGGTAACTTTTTCCGGATAGCAGGAGCTACTTTGTGGTCTTCGCGGTTAATTCCGGCCAATAAATTTTTGATGCTTTTTGATTCCAGTTTTTGGAACCGGCTGTCTTTTTCAGTATCCCTTACTGGGATGGCGGTTTTTTTTTTTTTTATCATTCAGGAAAGAGGTTCGGATCGGCCTCGTGCATCATTTTCCATACCGCATCAAAAATCATTTCGGTGTTGGGCTTGCTGAAGTAATCGCCATCAGTTCCGTAAGCCGGCCTGTGTTCTTCGGCAGTTACGGTAACAGGAGCTGAATCAAGATACCGGAATCCTTCCTGATCCTCCAAAACCTTTTTCAACATAAAGGCCGATGCACCTCCGGGAACATCTTCATCTACAAAAATAATCCGGTTCGTTTTTTGGAGTGAATTGACAATGATATGGTTTATGTCAAAAGGAAGCAGGGTTTGAACATCGATGATTTCAACCGCGATGCCAAATGCCTCTAACTGAGTTGCAGCCTCAAGAGCAATCCTGCAGTTTGGTCCGTAGGTTACAAGGGTAACATCGGTTCCCGCCTTTATTATTTCAGGTATCCCTAATGGGGTTTTCCAGGCTCCCCAGTTTGAAGGAACGGGTTCTTTTAACCTGTAGGAATTTAAGGGTTCAATTATGAGTGCAGGTTCATCCGCGCAAAGCAGGGTGTTATAAAATCCTGCTGCTTTGGTCATGTTTCTGGGAACGCAGACATGCATGCCTCTGACCGAGTTGATAATCATTCCCATTGGACTTCCGCTATGCCAGATTCCTTCCAGACGATGTCCGCGCGTGCGAATAATAACAGGAGCCTTTTGCCCGCCCACGGTTCGATAATGAACCGTAGCCAGGTCATCGGTCATGATTTGTATTACATAGGGCAAATAATCCAGGTATTGAATTTCCGCAATGGGTCGTAAACCCCGCATCGCCAACCCTATTGCCTGTCCAATAATCGTTGCTTCCCGGATTCCCGTATCAAACACACGGATTTCCCCGAATTTTTTTTGCAAACCCTCCAGTCCCTGATTCACCCCGCCGATTTTTCCTGAGTCTTCTCCAAAAATCATTACCTCGGGATATTTTGAGAGTATGGCATCGAAATTATCTCTTAGAATTTCCCTTCCGTCACAAACCTGATTTTCTGCAGGGTATTCCGGACTAACCGGTGGAATATTCAGAGCACTTTTTTCGTTTTCGCTGTAGAGGTGGGAATTATATTTTTTTCGGCTGTTTTTTTCGTATTCTTTCAGCCAATCACCAATGGATTTTCTTGCCTCGGGGTTATTGGGCAATTGCCGGAGGATTTTTTTTCCGGTGCGGATGATCAGGCGTTTTTCGATATCTCCGGATTTCCCGATGCCGGAAACCTGGGCCAATAGTTCTTCGGTTCCGGCGGTATTTCCCAGGGCAGCCTCAACACATTTATAAAGATTTGCCGCATCTTCCTTCAACTCCCGGGTGAAATCTTCCCAGGCCGTTTTTTTGGCAGCTTTAACCCGCTCAACGGCTGTTGTTTGAATTTGCGAAATTTCCGATTCCGAGGCAAGGTTGTTTCGGATTACCCATTCCGACATTTTTTTTATGCAATCGAACTCCTGTTCCCATTCCAACCGCTCCCTGCTTTTATATCTTTCGTGGGAACCGCTGGTACTGTGGCCCTGAGGTTGGGTCATTTCTTCCACATGCACCAACACGGGGACATGTTCGGTACGGCATATTTCTGCCGCATCTTCATAGGTTTTTATCAAATGAACATAATCCCATCCTCGGGTTTTAAATATTTCATACCCTTTAAATTTCCCGTCGCGCTTAAAACCTTTCAGGATTTCGGAAATGCTTTCTTTAGTGGTTTGGTATTTTTTGGGAACCGAGATTCCATGTCCTTTTTTCTTAACGGAATCCAGCATTGGAAACTGATTTACTCCGGCTGCATTAATGGTTTCCCAGAAAAGGCCTTCAGAGGTACTGGCATCGCCGATGGTTCCAAAGGCAATTTCATTTCCTTTCCGGCTCAGATGCGAAAACTCTATTGTTTGGAGTTGCGCATTGTTCCGGAAAAAATGTGAGGCATACGCCAGACCCAATAAACGGGGCATTTGACTCCCGGTTGGAGAAATATCGCTGGATGAATTTTTTAGTTTGGTTAAATCCCGGAAACTGCCGTCAGGATTCAGAAAGCGGGTGCTGTAATGCCCGTTCATCTGGCGTCCTCCGGAGGATGGCTCTTTTTCAAGGTTGGTGTGAGCATAGAGCTGGGCAAACCATTGTTCAAGCGTTAAGAGCCCGGCCGCAAACATAAAGGTCTGGTCGCGGTAATATCCCGATCTGAAATCGCCTTCCTGAAATACTTTTGCCATGGCTATCTGGGCCAGTTCCTTTCCATCCCCGAATATCCCGAATTTCGCTTTGCCGGTTAAAACTTCTTTCCGGCCCAGCAAACTTGCCTCGCGACTTTCAATAATTATGGCCAGGTCAGTCAGAACTTCCTTTTTTAATTCTTCAAAAGTTAATTCACGTTCTGTTTTATTCATAACAGCCACTTGGGTTTTCATAATTCCTCCTAAGCAAATTTAGTAAACTTTCACAGGGTCAGACGGGTTGCTAATGCTGATTTTACAGGTGCCTGATGATTTCATCGTCCAGCGGGTGCATGGAGGCGGGGAATTTGGCAATGAGCTGCCCCGATTCATCCGCCAGATACTTGGAAAAGTTCCATTCGGGTGGCCCGCCTGATTTTTGAGATGAAAGCCATTTGAAAAGGGGATGGGCATCCTTCCCCGTAACTTTTTCTTTGGCCGAAAGGGGAAAAGTTACCCCGAAGTTCCTTTCGCAGAATTCCTTGATCGTTTTTTCGTCGCCCGGTTCCTGAGCTCCAAAATCATTGGAGGGCACGCCCAAAACAACAAGCCGGTTCCCAAACTTTTCATGCAATTCCTGGAGGGGCAGATACTGCGGGGTATAACCGCATTCGGAAGCTGTATTGACTATCAGCATTTTTTTCCCTTTAAAATTTTCCAGGGGCAGGTCCTTTCCTGTTATTGTTTTTAGTGTAAATTGATGTAGTGTTTCCATAGGTTTGAAGGTTCAAAGTAGTACTTTTATTTTTTTTGATGACCCAAACAGGTTTTTTTTAATTAACAATTTTTTAAGGAGTGAACCCCGATGAAATTCGTAAGGCGGGCGAGGGAAAATACCCGCATAACGCCGGGCTGGTAAAAAAGCTAAAAAAAAAGCCTCCGGCAAATCTGGATACTGAAATCGCAGGTCTTGAAGAAGAGGAATTTGCTGTTTTCTCCTGTTTATCATGTGCCAATTGTTGCAAAACAACTTCTCCCATCTTTTATGAAACCGATATCACCCGCCTATCCCGCGCCCTTCGAATGAAACCCGGTGAGGTGGTAGAAAAATTTTTAAAAATCGATGGGGATGGGGATTATGTATTGAAAGGGAGTCCCTGTGTTTTCCTGGCGGAAGATAATTCCTGTGTTGTTTACGAAGCCCGGCCAGCTGCCTGCCGTGAATACCCTCATCTCAACCGGAAGAAAATGTATCAGGTGCTGGATCTGGCCCTGAAGAACTCGCTGATTTGTCCGGTTGTTCAGAAAGTGTTTGACAAGCTCCGTAAAATTTACTAATCTAGTTCCAAATATTATTCCCATGCCTCGTCTTTCGCTTTCACTACCGCTTGTTTTATCGGGTTTATTCCTGGCCCTTATTATTGCATTGAATTTCCCCTTTTCAGTTCCCGAACAAAAAGCATCCGGAGCTTCCTCCGACATTATGGGAAGGGCTGAGTATGAACTTACCCTGTTGAAAGATCCTGAAACGGGAAAAATTCCTGCAGGAGTTCGGAAAATGGAACTTGAATATGCGAACACCCTTCCCAATGATCTTTCCCAACAGGCCCGTGTGAGTGGCCTTCCTCCTGTTTGGTCTCCCAGAGGACCCTGGAATGTGGGAGGCAGAACCCGGGGATTTTGTATTGATGCTTCCAATGAGAATGTGTTTCTTGCGGGAACCTGTGCCGGTGGTATCTGGAAATCTCAAAATCAGGGACAAACATGGACGCGGGTAACGGGAAATAATCATGCTTATGCTGTTTCCGCGCTGATTCAGGATAAAAGAGCAGGGCATACTTCCAAATGGTATTATGCAACCGGCGAAGGCTATGGAGCTTCACCATCGGGAACGGGTGCTTATTACCTTGGGAACGGTATTTATAAATCCACCGATGGGGGAAATACCTGGAATTCTCTCAGCGTAACGGCAACAAATACCCCTCACTCTTTCGAAAGCGGCTGGGATATTATCTGGAATTTGGCCATGGACTACTCCAATACCACCCAGGACGAAATTTATGCCGCACGGTACGGAGGAATCAGCAGATCGGTTGATGGAGGACAAACCTGGGCCACCGTTAGAGGAGGTAATCCGAATTGTTATTTTTCCGACGTGGCAGTAAACTCCAATGGTGTGGTTTATGCCACTATGAGCGATGACGGAATTCATAAAGGCATTTGGAGAAGTCCGGATGGTACGACATGGACCAAAATCAATCCGCCTGGATTTCCTGCATCTTACAGAAGGCTTGTGATTGGCATTGCACCCGGTGATGAAAATCAGGTTTGGTTCCTCGGTTATACGCCCGGTTTCGGACAACCCGACACAAATTTTGTGGGTAATGTGGAGTGGAACAGCCTCTGGAAATACAAATACCTTTCCGGAAATGGCGACAGTGCCGGCGGATATTGGGAAGATCACTCCCAGTTTCTTCCCACCACGGGTGGGCCCTTTGATAAATTTTCTTCTCAGGGTTCTTACAATCTGGTGGTAAAAGTTCATCCCACAGATACCAATATTGTCTTTATCGGTGGAACGAATTTGTACAGGTCGGATGACGGCTTTTCTTCTTTGAACAATACCGCCTTTATTGGTGGGTATCAGCAAGGAGCAAGCCTGCCCATCGTAAATATGTACCAGGACCACCATCCCGATCAACATGTGCTTGAATTTCTTCCTTCCAATAATCAGGTAATGTTTTGTGCCAACGACGGAGGAATTTTCCGCACAAATAATTCCCTGGCTTCACAGGTATCCTGGATCCCACTCAATAACGGCTACCTTACCTCCATGTTTTATACTGTGGCTATTGATCACGCCACACCGGGAAATCAGGTAATTGTAGGTGGGACACAGGATAACGGTTCCTGGTTTACGAATAATAATAATCTGACAAGCCCCTGGTCAACGCCCCGCGGAGGTGACGGTTCATACTGCGCTATTGCCGACAACAGATCTATGTATTACCTGTCAATCCAAAACGGAAAAATGATGAAGGCCGATCTCGATGCGAATGGAAATGTTCTTCAATATGCACGCATCGATCCCATCGGAGGCACGGGATATTTGTTTATCAATCCCTATACCCTGGATCCCAATAACAATCATAAAATGTATCTGGCGGCCGGTAAATACCTGTGGAGGAACGATAGCCTGGGAGGTATTCCCCTTATCAATAACTGGGATACCATCAGCACAAACTGGGTACGATTTACCGATAGTGTTTCCCAGGTAAACACTAAAATTTCTTCGGTTCATGCCTGTAAAGCACCCGCCAACAGAGTTTATTTCGGAACCACTTCCCGAAAATTATACCGGATTGATAATGCCCATGTGGGTAATCCAACGAAAACCGACATTACCTCAACCAGCACTACATCAGCTTTTCCCAACGGAAATATCAGTTGCATTGCCACCAACCCAAATAATGGAGACGAGATGCTGGTTACTTTCTCAAATTATAATGTTAAGAGTATTTTTTACCATTCCGGTGGCGGATTGCCCACAAATGCCTGGGTTGATGTGGGAGGGAATCTTGACGGATCGGGAGGCAGCGGCCCTTCGGTAAGGTGGGCGGCCATTATTCCTGTTTCCGACGGGAAAATTTATATGGTGGCTACCAGTACGGGCGTTTATGCTACCGATACTTTAATGGGTTCAAATACAATTTGGGTGCAGCAGGCCACTTCAACAATCGGAAACGCCATTTGTACTATGATCGATTACCGCCTTTCCGACGGATTGGTTGTTGTGGCGACTCATTCTTTTGGAGTGTATTCCACCCATCTTACTGCGGTTTCAGATATTGTATCCGTTTCGCCCCGCGGAAAAGACATCCCGGGCGAAGAGATTTCAGTTTTTCCGAATCCGGTGTTTGAAAAACTTAATCTCGAAATCAGACTTGCAAATTCCGAGACGGGTAAAGTGCGGATTTGGAGCCTGAGAGGCGAACTGGTTTTTGAGTCGGGAAAGGAACAGCTTGTTCCGGGGGTAAATTCAAGGGTGTTTTCAATTCCTGTTTTAAGTCCTGGAGTTTATATGCTCGACTGGAATGGAAGGATTTCCCGAAAAATACTTGTTTCCGGTTCGCATTAACAATCGCCGGTTAGTAAACGACTTAAGGGTTTGATTTTTCGGGTGGAGCTAAACTTTAGTTTTGCCTGATGGATTTATTTTCCGATTTCGATGTTTACGGGAATGTAATTTTACCCCTGATCATTTTTTTTTCGCGTTTGTTTGATGTAACGCTGGGAACCATCCGGCATGTTTTTATAGCCCGTGGATTCAGGAAACTGGTTCCTTTCCTGGGTTTTTTTGAAGTGCTTATCTGGATTGTTGTTGTGAGACAGGTTATGAGTGGTGTTTCCGGCTGGCCCTCTTACATTGCCTGGGCCGGAGGATTTGCTGCCGGTAGTTATGTGGGTTTGTTCATTGAGGAAAAGCTGGCTCTCGGAATGCAAATCCTGCGTATCGTTACCCATCAGGATACCACCGCTCTTGAGGTTGCCCTGAGAAATGCCAATCACGGAGTCACCGTTATCAATGGCTCAGGATCTCAGGGTCCTGTGCGGATTATTTTTATGGTATTGAACCGGGACGATATCCGCGAGGTGGAAAAATTAATTTTTCTGCATAATCCTTCTGCTTTTTATTCCCTGGAAGATGTAAAAGATGCCAGTCGGGGTGTTTTCCGGTCGCGCGAGGAAAGAAAACTGGCCATCCGGAGGCTGTTTCCAATCAGGAAAGGAAAATAAATTAATCGGTGTAATAAATATTGGAAGGAACCAGACACTTTTCAGAACTCCAGGATTTACTTTCTTTTTTGCCGGAAATAAAACGCTGCCCGCAGGTATAAAAATTTCCTTTCCGGTCGTTCAACAGGACTTTAAACTTTCCGGATTCAATATGTTGTTTCAGTACGCTTATTATTTCCGGCATTCCTGGATTCTGTCCCCTTTCTTTCCACTTTAGGGCTAATTCAATGCCGAGTTGATTATTAATCAGATCCATTACCATATCCATGCTGTCGGCAGGAAGGCCATGTTCTGTTTGTCCTTTTTCGAAGCGCCATTTTCCACCCTTTTCGTGTGCATACCCTATGTCATAGGCTTTTTGGGGACCCAGCCTTTGGCAAAGCATGATCATCCACAAGCCATGCCTGAAGGCATCTGTTTGTCCCCCGGAAATTATCCCATCTAAAATATCCCCGGCCCGGCTAAGCGAATCCATAATAGCCTGTGTTCTTTGGGTAATTTTTTTGGCTTTTAATCCTGCCAGGGGATGGAAGATTACCCACTTTTTTTCCGGCGGGGATAAATCACTGAATTTTTGTGCCCAACTGATTTGGGTACAAAAAAGCAAAAGCAGAAGCAACACCGGATTTTTCATGCTTCTGCCTACGCTAAAATATCTCAAAGGTTACAATGACATTCCCAGATTGAAAAACACA
>CALEYQ010000076.1 GCA_937924855.1 uncultured Bacteroidota bacterium
AGCACAAGCAACACCGGATTTTTCATGCTACTCCCTACGCTAAAATATCTCAAAGGTTACAATGACATTCCCAGATTGAAAAACACAAAGGCCCACATATCGGCAAATTCGGCGATCTGCATTGAAGTAGGTTTTCCTGCTCCGTGCCCGGCATTCACATCAATCCGGATTAACACAGGGTCGTTTCCGGTTTGATTTTTCTGAAGGGTGGCTGCGAATTTAAAGGAATGTGCAGGCACCACCCGGTCGTCGTGGTCGGCGGTCATGATAAGTGTGGCGGGATAGGCCGCAGGTTTTACGTTATGTAAGGGTGAATATTTTAGCAGGCATTCAAATTCTTCCTTGTTTTCACTCGTTCCGTAATCCACAGCCCAGTACCGGCCAATGGTAAAATATTGATACCGCAACATATCAAGTACACCAACAACAGGCAAGGCTACTTTGGCAATTTCAGGCCTTTGGGTCATAACGGCTCCCACCAAAAGCCCGCCGTTGGATCGGCCGTGAATGGCAAGTAACTGGTGAGAGGTATATTTTTGCTCCACCAGAAAATCGGCGGCGGCCATAAAATCATCAAATACATTTTGTTTATTGCATTTGGTGCCTGATTTATGCCATTCTTCCCCGTATTCACCGCCGCCCCTTAGGTTGGCCAGTGCGTAAACTCCTCCGTTTTCTAGAAAAATAGCCCTGTCTATCCTGAACTCGGGAGTCAGACTAATGTTGAATCCTCCGTAGCCGAATAAAAAGCATGGATTTTGACCGTCAAGTTTAATGCCCTTTTTATGGGTTATAAACATAGGAATCCGGGTGCCGTCTTTACTGGTGAAGAAAACCTGTTTGGTTTCGTATTGGGAACCGTCAAAATCAATTTTCGGAGCCCTGTAAATTTCCGATGTTCCGGACTGGATATTGTATTTGTAAATGGTTCCGGGAGAAGTAAAACTTACAACCGAGAAGAAGGCAAGACTGTCTTTTTTATGACCGTTAAATCCGTTGACTGTTGCCAATCCTCCTACCGGAATGGTCCCGAGAGAATCCCCTTTCCGGTTGTGAATAAAGAGGTGATGAGAAACATCTATCTGATATTTTGCTACCAGTTTGTCGCCCATTTGGTAAACAGCATCCAGTAATTGGGCTTTTTCGGGAATTATGGTTTTCCAGTTTTCTTCCCCGGGCTTCAAGGGATCCAGCTCAACCAATTTGCTCATGGGAGCATTTTTGTTGGTTACTACCAAAAGCTTACTGTCATCGGCATCAATAACGCCGTATTCATTATTAAAATCAGGCACCAGAACGCTGAAGTTCCAGCCTTTTTTATTCATTGACTTATACAGGAGGCGCTGACCGCTGGTGCTTTCGGTCACATAAACAATAAGGTGTTTTTCATTATCGGTAACCTGGGCTCCGAAACTGCGACCCGGATTTTCTTTGTCTTCAAGAATCAAAATATCTTTTTCCTGAGGGTCGCCGATTTTATGATAATAGAGCCGGTTATTGGTGTTTTTCCCCTTCAGGGTTTCTCCCTCTTTGGGTTTTTCATACCGGGAATAAAAAAAACCATTTTCATACCAGGCGGCCGAAGAGAATTTTATCCATTCAAGTTTGTCGGATAACTGATTTCCGGTTTCGGTTTCAAGTACGTACCATTCTCTCCAGTCGGAACCGGCTCTTGAAATGCCATAGGCCATATACTTTGCATCCTTAGAAAATGAAATTCCGCTGAGCGAAACGGTTCCATCGGCTGATAATTTATTGGGATCGAGAAGTACCCTCGGTTCCGCATTCAGTCCGTTTTGAACATAAAGAACACTTTGATTTTGAATGCCGTCGTTTTTATAAAAGAAATAATAATCTCCTTTGCGGAAGGGAGCCGATAGTTTTTCAAAATTCCAGATTTGGGTAAGCCTTTCCTTGATTTTGTTCCGGAAAGGAATTTTTTCAAGGTATCCAAAAGAAATTTGATTCTGGGCATCTACCCATTGTTTGGTTTCGGCAGAATTATCATCCTCAAGCCAGCGGTAAGGATCCTTTATTTTCTTCCCAAAATAAATGTCAAATGTGTCAACTTCACGGGATTCGGGATATTCAAATTTTTGAACAGGTTCCCGGTTGCTACAAGCCAGAAGGAAAAAAAGGGGAGCGCAGAGGAGGATTTTTTTCATAAAGGTTTCTTTGGGCCAAAATTATAAATTTGCCCTCACAATTAATTTTGAAATGACTGAAAAGAAGAAAATAAAGGAAATGATATCCTGGAGGTTTCCCGGAATGACCCGTGAAGAGGTGGCTTCTGCCCCTGATAATGAGGGGGGATTTAAGTTGGGCAGAAAAGTGTTTGACAATGCGGGAAATCTGATATTGGTTGAGGAATTGGGCGAGGATAATCAGGTCCTGGAATCGGAGGAAATGGGTTACGATTCTGCAGGACGAATGGTGTCAAAAGTTCACAGGATGGATGGGGAAATTACCGAAAATCTCAGTTTTGAATACGATGCGGCAGGAAATCTGATTTCCGAGCGCAATGGGTTTGCACAGGGAGGGGAGCAGCTAACGAACTATTCCTACGACGACTCCGGAAAACTCATCCTGAAAGTAATTTCTGATGAAGACGGAAATGAAGAGGGGAGGGAAATACTAAACTACGAAGGCGATAATCTGATGCTCCAGGAAACGGTTAATGAGACAGGTGAAAAAACCAGTAGCATAACCTTTATTTATAAAGACAATGCCGAGGGAAAATCCCTGTCGGAGGAAATTGAGGAAAGACCTCAGGAAGGAATTTTTTACCGGACGGTCTATGACGGGGGAAGTGTTATTACCTACGACCGGAAAGGAAGCAAGGTGAGTGCCCAGTTAAGAAAGTACGATGAGAAAGGCCAATTGGTAGAAACCAGAATTTCAACCCTTCAGCGTGATGTCACTATTTTTTACGAATACGACGAAAAGGGGAATTTGGTCAGGGAGGAAAGGTTAAACGGAGGTCATCCGGTTTTTTTAGCCCGGAACTTTTACGACGAAGCCGGTAATCTGGTGATATCCGAAGTTACTGAAGCAGGATCGGGCCTCGTAACCGACCGTTTTGAATATGTTTTCCAGGATCAGGAGTCGTAGTCGACTTTTACTTCAGGAGTAATAGGGTGAGACTGGCAGGTTAAAATAAACCCCTGGGCCACTTCTTCGTCAGTAAGAGCAAAATTTTGTCTCATGCTTACTTTCCCTTCCACAACTTTGGCACGACAGGTACAGCAAACGGCGCCTTTGCACGCATAGGGCACATCTACGCCTTCCTCCAAAGCCTTATCAAGAATACTTGGTCCTTTTGTATTGAGATTAAAAGTGGTTTCCAATCCATACATTATCACAGTAACCTTGGCATTCACGTTTTCGGCCGGCGTGGAAATTTCTTTTTTGTCCTCCGCGGAGCCGGAGGTGAAATACTCGATATGAACCTGTTTTGGGTTAACCTTCATTTTTTCGAGCACTCCTTTTACATTATCCATCATGGGAACCGGACCACAAATGAAAAATTCATTTTCAGGGGAATTTACAATTGTTCCCTTGAGGATATTTTCAATAAGCTTAGGATTCAGGTTTCCGGTTAAGTTTTCAGGATAGCCGGCAGGGGCTTTTTCAAAAACATAAGTAACCGAAAGCCGGTTATTAAATTCCCCGGCAAGGCCATCAAGATCGCTTTTAAAAATGGTGGCTTCCGGGGAAAAATTACCATAATAAAGGCTGATTTTCGATTCGGGTTCCTTTTCAAGAACTGCTTTCAAAATGGCCATCATGGGCGTTATGCCACTTCCGCCTGCAAAAAGGAAATAGTTTTTTTTATGGGTTGGATCCAGGGGTGAAGTAAAATTACCCATTGGGGTCATTACATCAAGGGAATCGCACGCTTTTAATTGA
>CALEYQ010000077.1 GCA_937924855.1 uncultured Bacteroidota bacterium
TTCCGGTATTATTTCCGGTATTATTTCCGGTATTATTTCCGGTATTATTTCCGGTGTAAGCTGAGGTTCCCGAGTTGCTTACCTCGAACAGCTTTCCATTTTCCATATAAATAACCTTAGGCTTTTCGAAGCCCAGGTTTTTCACTTCTTCGTTTCTTCTGAAAGCGTCGTCAAGGGAATTAAAGGATCCTGTGGTATATACGGTTGAGCCGTCGGAAAGGGTAGTGCTTTTAACATCCTGGACAGCCAGTAATTTTTCCATCATTTCCATGGGAATTCCTGCTCCAAACTGAGCCAGGAGAACATGGAATTTCCTCTTTTGTGCAAAAGCACCTTTGTTGGTGCCACCGGCAACCTGGGTTTCCAGAACAACAATATCCTTTTCCACAAACTGGCCGGTGGAATCGGAATAAATCCAGTAACGGTAAGCAATAACACTGTCGGTAAGCGTTATTCCGAACTCATCCACGATAGCACCCGGGGCTGAACTTATTTCTTCATCACGGAAATCCGGAACTCCGTCGCCGTCGCCGTCGGTGGGACAGCCATTGTTGGTAACGAGAACTCCGGGAGGAGTTCCGGGACAATCATCCTGATAATCTTTTACTCCGTCGCCATCCTGGTCTTCGGTGTCAAGTGCAAACCAATCGATATCTGAATATTCTTCGTAATCGGGATCGCCCTTTTTTGGTTTTTTGCCGAACTCGTAGTGAAGGCTAAAGCTTCCCATGAGGAACATATCATTTTTGGCATCTCCCTGGCGGTTTCCTTTTGAGTCGACGGTAATGCCGTCGATATAATCGGTCAGTGCCCCGTGAAGACTGGCTCCTACTTTAAAGGTCATTTGTTTGTGCATGATGAGATTTGCACCGGCTCCTACCGTCCAGGAAAAGGAGCGTTCCGGATATTTTCCGAATCCATCGATATCGAGTTCACGGATATCAGATTCGTAGGTATAATCGCGGATCAGGTTTATGGCATTAGCCGCATTAGGATGATTTTCAGGAAGGTTTTTAATGGCTCCGTTGCTCCAGTAGTAGTATTGATTTCCGTTTTTATCGAACAGGTCGGTTTTGGAAAGAAACTCAAAGGTTTCAAAACCCCCGCTAATGAAGGGTTCAACAATGCGGTCTTTTTTGAGAAGGTGATGGAAGTTATAGGAAAGATTCAGGCCACCGAGTCTTAATTCGCTTTCAAAATTCAGGTTTCGTTCGCCTCGTTCATTGCCTGCCAGTTTACCAAACAGAACATAAAATCTGAGGTTGAGGTAATCGGTCAGATTTTGGGAAATAGACATTTCGTAGCCGATGCGGGAAGTTTGGGGAAGCCTGAGGTTCCGGTTTCCGATATCGCCATAAAAGGTGAGCATTCCGGTTCCGAGTCCGATAATGGGTTTAAAAATAAAACCCGGATCGGGAGGGGGAAGCGGTTTCAGGGTGTCGGAAAATGAAGGTGGCGGGGTTGGAACAGGAGCAACGGAATTCGAGTCCTGTGCCCTGAGAGTAATCGGTGCAATCAGTAAAAATACCCACGATGTCAGGGTAACCCTCATTCCCATAAAACAAAGATAATAAACCCCTTAATAGGGTTTATCTAATACCTGAACTATTTAAACCATTGCTGGCTGGAAAGCATCAGGGCTTCCTGAACGGTAATCCTTTTTCCCTGATTATAGGCGGTAACGAAGGCGTCGTAAACGCCCTTAGTTTTTACGTTTTCGCGATGGTCCCGGGCCTCTTTATACACAGAAAAGTTACCGACGGTATATTTGTTCCAGCCTTCATGAGATTCCAGAGATACCTTTTCAGCAATGCCGAATTTGGTTTGAAAGTACCATTGTCCAACCGGTTCGCTGCGACTAGCAGCAAGCTGAACTCTGTATTTAACAGCCTTTGAGCCTGCATTAGCGGTATTTGAGGGCGGGGGGGGCTCGGGTGAGGGTGGAGGTTGCGGGGGGGGCGGTGGATTTGTAGTTGTATTATTGGGGGGAGTGGTATTGGTTACCACATTGTTTGTTGGTTCAGGCTTTGTAATGGTGATAAAAGAAGGGGGAATGTTATGCTTTTTCGGGGCATCGGCTTCCACATATGAGAAAATTCCCTCAATGGAAAGAGAACCTGAGGAATTAGGATTTGATTTTACAAAATAGGTAATGGTGAAACTTTCCTGATTGGGCACATTTTCCCAAACGATTTTTACTTTCTGATCGAGGAAGGAGAAGGACCCACCCATGCTTTCGCCGGCAATTCCGGAGAGACCTTCCGGCAGCACATCCTGGAATCGGGCAAATCCTTTCAGATCGCCTTTGGTAATGGTTACTTCAACTTTAAACTCATCTCCTGATTTAACTTCGGAGGGCAATTTCCTTTTAACAGACACCTCAATTGGGCCAGACGATTTGAGGGTAGTAAGTTCGGGTTCCGGCTCAGGTTCGGGGTCGGGCGTTGGCGGGGGAGGAGGCGGAGGCGGAGGAGTGGAAACCACGGTTTCTTTTCCTACTTTGATATTGATGGTTTCGAATTCTTTCGAGGATTTGTTATTGTCGACCAGGTAGGAGAATTTTCCTGAGATGGAATTTTCCCCCACACCCTGGGAAGCTTTCACTTTAAAGCTTACTTTAAGATTAGGATCTCCTGGAAGCGAGGTCCATGTAAACCTTACGGTTTGGCCGGACACCTTAAAATCGGAGCTGCTTTTTTCAACTGCGGCCATTGGGCTCAGGCCTTCGGTAAGCTCGAGTTTTAATTGTGCAAATCCGGAAATATCGCCTTTGCTGATATTGAATTCAACGGTAAATTCCTGGCCGGGATCCACCTGGGTGGGGGCATTGCCGGAAATGTTAACATCGGATCCAAAAAACAATCTGAAGAGTAAAACTCCCAGAAGGTTAAACAGTAACAGGGTGTACTTTATCATAAGGTCGCATTTAAAATTGCCTAATTAGGGTGGCGACGGCGACTCCTTTTTGAGGAACAGTCGCCGGTGCCGGAGGCAATTTTAAAGGACCTGCTTACTGTTCAAAAAAGTAGTCGATCAAACGATGGATTTTTTCCACCGTAAAATCTGTTGACCCGTCGAAGAACGCATCTATAACGGCATTTATCTCCGATGAGGAAATAATACCATCTCTGTTTGTATCGGCAGATTTAAATTCAGCGGGGAGCTGACCACTGGAAGAAATTCCCAGTTCTTTTTGGTTTTTCTCCCTTTGCTGAACAATCTGCTGATCAATATTTTCCAATGATTCTTTGGTAGGCGTTTCCATAATCACCTTTTCACGAACATTGGCAAGAGAATCTTTGATGCGGTTTAGCTCCGCAATTTTAGCGTCGGTAAGCATTACACCGTGTTCATCAACGGCTACGCCCTTTTTAGAATTAGGTTCTTTATCAAGATAATTTGGAACTCCATCACCGTCGTCATCGGGTGGGCAGCCATGCTTGTTAACGGCTACGCCTTTAGGGGTTCCGGGACATTGATCCTGTGTGTCGGTAACGCCGTCGTTATCTTCGTCGGCTTTTAAGATTTCATCAAAATTTACATCGGAATATCTGTCCTTATCGCCTTTGGATTTACTGCCAGCAAGGTTGATTCCAATAGAGACATGGTGAAAAAAGTAGCTGTCGTTTCCGTCCTTCTTAACATTGTCAAGTTCGTCAGTGAATGCCAGATTATATGAACTTGAGATGGCAGTCTGGATATTTCTGTTGATTTTGAGTTTAATACCCAGTCCAACCGGAACAGTTATTCCAGTTACCTTATTGAGGGATGTTTCGTAGGAATAATCTCTTTTCAGGTAGTTTGAGATATATTCGTTGCCGGATATCTGGGGCAGGTCACGAATGCTTCCATCAGACCAATAATAATATGGGTTTCCGTTGGCATCGGTTTTATCGGTGAAGACTTCCCCCATAAAATAATTTACCCCGGTAAAAATGAAAGGCGCAATGGGGTAATCCGCCTGCATGATAATGTCGTTATCAAAATGGAAAGCTATTCCCAGGCCGAATTTCATGAATCGGTTTTCGAAATTCATATTTCCGACCGAGTCTGCCACACGTTGTTCTTTGGCAAAACTTCCCATGGCTGCATTGAGGGAAACCCCAAGCAGCTTTGCAAAACGCTGCTCGATTTGGAATGCATAGCCGGGTCGGATGGACGCCAGGGAGCTTACCGGGTTTTCCTTTCCTACATCGCCATTAAAGGTGAAAATGCCTGCACCCACAGAAATGGTGGGAAGGTTTTTATCAGGTTCGCCGGTAGGGTTGGTGTTCTGGCTGCGCAGGATTGCGCAACTTGCCAGAAATGCTACGGAGAGCAATAAACACTTTTTTAACATGCTTTGTTCGATTTAATTGTAATCCGTTAAGATAGACCACAATAAAAATACGACAAAAAAACCTACCGGTGAAAAACCGATGGAGCAAAGCTATTTTATTAACAGGGGGGATTGAGGGAGGTGTTCCCGGATTTACAAACAGGGTTTTGTTAATAGAGCAGGCTTTAGCGGCCCCTCATTATTCCATCCTTGGAATTCTCAATAAAAGAGATGATGGTGTGTTTTTCAGGAAATTCAGGGGCTTCGGCTCTGATTACCGCCAGGGCGTTCGAAACATTCAGACCCCTGATGTAAAGGGTGCGGTATATGTCTTCAATCTGCAAAATGGTATCGTTTGAAAAGCCTCTTCGTCTTAATCCGATGGAGTTTACCCCCGCGTAAGAAAGGGGTTCCCGTGCGGCTTTAACAAAGGGAGGTACGTTTTTCCTCACCCCGGTTTGGCCAGATATAAAGGCATGGGTGCCGATTCTTACAAACTGGCTCACACCTACATATCCTTCCAGGATGCAGAAATCTTCCACGGTAACGTGGCCTGCCAGGTTTACGGAATTGGCCAGGATTACATTGTTGCCGAGCAAACAATCATGCGCTACATGCACATAGGCCATAAGCAGGCAATTGCTACCTACTACAGTTTTGTTCCGGTCAACTGTGCCCCGGTTTATGGTTACGCATTCGCGGATGGTGGTATTGTCGCCAATCTCGGCCGTAGTAGTTTCACCTTGAAACTTGAGATCCTGGGGTACGGCAGAAATGACGGCTCCGGGAAAAATGCGGCAATTTTTTCCGATTCGTGCTCCGGGAAAAATAGTAACGTTCGGGCCTATCCAGGTTCCTTCGCCAATGGATACATCTTCGTAGATAGTTGAGAAAGGTGCTATTTCAACCCCTTTTCCTATCCGGGCGTCAGGATGAATGTGAGAGAGCTGGTTCATTGGAGTTTTTAACCTTTACGATCTGGGCCATCATTTCCGCTTCCATCACCAGCTTGCCATTTACAAAAGCACCGCCTTTCATGTGGCAAATTCCTCTGCGGATCGGAGAGAGCAGGTGGAGTCTGAATACTATAGTATCGCCGGGCATTACTTTTTGTTTGAACTTCACACCATCTATTTTCATGAAGTAGGTCAAATAGTTTTCCGGGTCGGGAACGGTTTTAAGTACCAGGATTCCTCCAACCTGAGCCATGGCTTCAATCTGAATAACCCCGGGAAGAACGGGAGCGTCGGGGAAATGGCCTACAAAAAAGGGCTCATTCATGGTAACATTTTTCACCCCTACCACATGCTCTTTGGAGATTTCCAGAATTTTGTCGACAAAGAGGAAGGGTGGACGATGGGGAAGAATTTTAATGATGTCGTGAATGTCGAAAACCGGCGTTTTGTTTATGTCGATATCGAACTCATCTTTTTTCATTTTGCTCTTCCGGATTTCTTCTTTAAAAATGCGTGCGAAGGAAACGTTTCCGGTATGTCCCGGGCGGGCGGCCAGAATATGTGCCTTTATGGGCATTCCAACCAAAGCCAGATCGCCTACAATGTCGAGGAGTTTGTGACGGGCAGGTTCATTGAAGTAATGGAGGTTTGTGTTGTTTAAAACGCCACGGCCCTTTACCTCTACATTTTCCTTGTTAAATACTTTGCGGAGGTGTTGTAGTTTTTCAGGGGCAATTTCACGGTCAACCAGAACAATGGCATTATCGAGGTCGCCCCCCTTAATCAGGTTATGCTGGAGAAGGGCTTCGAGTTCGTGCAGAAAAACAAAAGTTCGGCATTTGGCAATTTGATCGGGGAATTCCCGGATATTATAAATGCTGGCGTGCTGGGTTCCCAAAATTTCACTGTTGTAATCGACCATTACGGTGATTCTGAATTCATCCTGGGGCACCGCAAGCATTTCTACTTTTTTTACCGGATCTTCGAAGGTGAGATTTCTTTTGAGTTCAAAATAAACCCGGTCTTCTTTTTGTCCTTCAATGCCGGCTTTGCGGATGGCTTCAATATAGGGCCAGGAACTTCCATCCAGGATCGGAACCTCGGGGCCGTCAATTTCAATCAAGGCATTGTCAACTTCCAGTCCGAGCAATGCGGCCAGCAGATGTTCGGTGGTACTCACCGAAGCCCCGTTTTTAGAAAGGGAGGTTCCTCTTTCCGTATCCTTTACATTGTCTGCATCCGCCTCAATTACAGGCTGCCCATCCAGGTCGATGCGCTGAAATTTAAACCAGTGATTAACCGGGGCAGGTTTGATGGTGAGCGTACATTTTTTTCCCGTATGTAAACCAACGCCGCTTACGGTAACGGGAGCTTTTAAGGTTTGTTGTTTAGCCATCGTAATGGGATAAGGCGGGTAGGGTGACCGGCAAATTTAAAAACAAATCGGGGATGGAGAGGGAAAAAGAGGCCTATTTTTCCTGAAGGGCTTTCAATTCCTTAAGCAGGCTTTCCAGATCTTTTATGCGGGCTGCCAGTTCCGGCAGATTGCGGAACATTACATAGGATCGCTTGTAATCTCCTATGGAAAAGGCCGGCGAGCCCTGAACAATATCACCGGGTTTATTAATGCTTTGCCCGATACCACTCTGGGCGGCTATTTTTACCCCGTCGGCAATTATGATATGTCCAACAATTCCAACCTGTCCGCCTATCATACAGTTCTTTCCGACCCTTGTTGAGCCTGCAATGCCGGATTGCCCGGCAACCACGGTGTTTTCTCCGATTTCAACATTGTGGGCAATCTGAATCAGATTATCAAGTTTTACGCCTTTCCGGATAATGGTTGATCCCAGCGTGGCACGATCGATGGTGGTATTGCAACCAATTTCAACATGGTCTTCAATGATTACATTTCCGATGTGTGGAATTTTTTTGTAATTGTTTTCTGAGTTCGGTTCGAACCCAAAACCGTCGCCGCCTATTACACAACCTGCGTGAAGGGTGCAATCTTTTCCAATTTTGGTGTCGGAGTAAATTTTTACTCCGGGATAAATCACGGTTCGTTCGTCAATTTTAACATTGTCGCCGATAATACAACCGGGATAAATTTTAACTCCGTTTCCAATCGAGCAATTTTCACCGATAGACGACATGGCACCAATGTATGTGTCGGATCCTATTTCGGTGCTGGGATGAATAAAGGAAGGCTGCTCAATTCCTTTTTTCTGATTTTTCAGGTGGCTGTAAAAATCCAGCATTTTGGCAAAAGCTTCTCTGGGACTGGCCACACGAATCAGTGTGCAGGTTTTTTTCAGGGGCTTTTCCGGTTGGAAGTCGGATGCAATAATCACTACCGAAGCATTTGTTTCATACAAATACTGGTTATAGGCAGGATTGGAAAGAAAGGATATTGAGCCCAGTTTTCCTTCCTCTATTTTGGAAAGGGAGTTAACAACTGCGTCTTTGTCTCCATCCACAGTGCCCCCGATTAAATCGGCAATTTGTTGGGCGGTAAATTGCATGGTCAAATATAGGGGGGCAAAAAGGGGTTAAAGAAATTATTCAATTTAGTTTTCAGGATAGCCTTGTTAAAATCAGGGAAGCACATGTTTTTCAAGTTCCTGGGCCAGTGCATGGCCTCTCAGGTTCTTGGCGATAATGAGTCCCTTTTCGTTTATCAGGAAATTGCTGGGTATTCCATTCACTCCGTACATGGCAGCTGCCGTAGAGGACCATCCTTTTAAATCGCTTCCGTGATAGGGCCAATTCAGGTTGTCTTTTTCGATAGCGTTAACCCATTTATCTTTTGCCTGATCCAGGCTTACATTAAAAATGATAAATCGTTTTCCGTTTTTGAATGAGGAGTTTTTGAATTTTTCATGAGCGGCAACCACGGCGGGGTTTTCCATGCGGCATGGACCGCACCAGCTGGCCCAGAAGTCGATCAAAACCAGATTTCCTTTCAGATCGGACAATTTTATGATGGAGTCTTTAATTGCTTTTCTGAGGTTATCGCTGATGGGGTGTTCTCCATTGGCATTGGGGTTCCCAAAATTTTTGGCCAGTGGAGTTTTAAGGATTATTTCCGGGGCAATGTTTCCAACATTAAATCCAATGGTCTGCTGCATTTTTCCGGTGTAGGAACCGTAGCCGAAACTAAGTACAACGGCAAGAGCACCCAGACTTCCAAAGATCATTTTTCGGTTCATAATATTCGTTTTTGACAAACTCGCAAATTTCGTTCCTAAATTTACAAAAAGGAACGGAATAAGTGAGAATTTATTGGGGTTTTAGGAGGGGTTGTCCATCCGTTTTATCCTGGCTCCCAGTTTTCTGAGCCTTTCATCGATGTTTTGATAGCCCCGGTCGATCTGATGAATGTTAAAAATCGTGCTTTTCCCCTCTGCCGAAAGGGCGGCCATCAGCAGTGCCACACCGGCCCTGATATCGGGTGATGCCATCGATAGTCCACGCAGGTTTTGCTTGCGTTCTAATCCGATTACCGTAGCCCTGTGGGGATCACAAAGAATAATCTGGGCTCCCATATCAATCAGTTTGTCTACAAAGAACAAGCGGCTTTCGAACATTTTCTGGTGAATCAAAACAGATCCCTTCGCCTGGGTTGCAACTACGAGCACTATTGACAAAAGGTCTGGCGTAAATCCGGGCCAGGGAGCGTCGGAAATGGTCATGATGGAACCGTCGATGAAGGTTTCTATTTCATAAACTTCCTGGGCAGGAATAAATATGTCGTCGTTTTTCAACTCCCATTTTATGCCCATTTTGGAAAAGGTTGCCGGTATAATTCCAAGGTCGGGAAAGGAAACATTTTTTATGGTGAGTTCACTTCCTGTTAATGCAGCCAACCCCATGAAACTACCGACTTCAATCATGTCGGGCAGCAGGCGGTGTTTTGTGCCGCCGAGTTTTTTCACACCCTCGATGGTAATGAGGTTGGAACCGATCCCGGAAATTTTTGCGCCCATCCGGTTCAGCATTTTACACAATTGCTGAATGTAAGGTTCGCAGGCTGCGTTATAAATGGTGGTTTGCCCTTCCGCAAGTGAAGCGGCCATTATTATGTTGGCCGTTCCGGTTACAGATGCTTCATCGAGCAACATGTAAGTGCCCTTTAGGTTTTGGGCTTTTACGGCAAAAAATTCCGTTTTAGGATCATATTCAAATTTCGAACCCAGGGCTTTGAATCCCTCGAAATGGGTGTCGAGACGGCGTCGCCCAATTTTATCACCTCCGGGTTTTGGCAGGTAGGCTTTTCCAAAACGGGCAAGCAGGGGACCTAATATCATTACCGAACCCCTCAGGCCGCCTCCTTTTTTGCGGAATTCCGATGACAACATGTAGTCCACATCAATTCCTCCGGCGCAAAAAGAAAAAGTTCCGGGAGCCGTGTTTTTTACTTTTACTCCAAGGTCGGCCAGTAAATCGATGAGTTTATTGACATCAATAATGTCGGGAATGTTTTCGATGATTACTTCTCCTTCCGTAAGCAGTACGGCAGAAATTACCTGAAGGGCTTCGTTTTTGGCACCCTGAGGTGTGATTTCACCTTTCAGTCTGGCACCGCCTTCAATTTCAAAAACAGCCATAGGGGTTAGTTTTATATTTCAAAGGAAAAAAAAACCTTCCATAGTGGGGAAGGCAATCGGGGGAGTTTTCAACAGGCATGTGGTTATTGGGACTTTAACTCCCTGATTTTTTTGTCCAGGTCTTCCAGTACTTCAAAAACTTTTCCGTCGCGGAAAACAATGCCTGTGTTGGCTCCATATTGCCAAATCTGGGCCTGGAACAGGTTTCCGGAGGTATCTTTATAGGGTGTTGGGATTACATTGTCGGGTTTTCCCACAGTATCTAAAACCTCCTGTTGCGACATGCCCGGTTTGGCCTTTGACACTGCCGGTGGTCCGCAGGCCACGAACAAGGCACAAAACAAAAAAATCAGGGTTTTGAGGCCTGATTTTTTGTGTATCCTAATATTTTTTTCTGAATTTACCACGACCGCCTTTGTGGAATTGTTTTTTGCCTCCATGATGTTGTTGTTGGGGTTTTTTACCAATTATATCCTGGGTAGCTTTATATACAAAATTCTCGGGCAATTTTAATTTTCCTTTGGAAAGTTCTCTGAGGTGCTGGGAAATTACCTCATCGTTCACCGAGTCCTGGTTCCAGTTCAGATATTGCCTTTTCATGAGATTGGCAATCATCTGAATGTAATGGTCTCTCATTTCCCCTTCTTCCATTTTGATCCCCTCTTTAATAAGAGCCTCGGTAACATATCCGTAATGACGGAATTTGAAATCGCAAGAGGGGTAACGAACCCTTTCGGGCTTTGTCTGGAAACTTTCTCTCGAGGGTTTAGGGTAGGGAGAGTCAACATCCACATCGAAATCCGCCATGATGAAGAAATGATCCCAGAGTTTATGTTTGAAATCCGGAACATCACGCAATTGAGGATTCAACTGGCCCATAACGGCAATGATGGCATTGGCACAACGGTTTCTTTCTTCCCGGTTTTTGATGGAAACACAATGATCCACCATGCGGTGAATATGCCTCCCGTACTCTGAAAGTTTCAGGTGGGGCTGCTGTGTGTTGTAACTCATGTCCGGACTTGCCATATAGCTAAGTTAATAAACTATTTTCAAAAAGGTGTTTATTCTCCGGAATTGGTTTTTTCGGGTTTTGGCAACAACACTTTCCGCGATAGTTTGAATTTTCCGGTTTTGCTGTCGATACCAATGAGCTTAACCTGAATTTTTTCTCCTTCTTTGAGGACCCCGTCAAGTTTTTCGAGACGGCGGTGGTCTACTTCGGAAATATGAAGGAGCCCGTCTTTTCCGGGCATAAATTCTACGAAGGCGCCAAAATTAAGAATGCTCTTTACTTTTCCTTCGTAAACGGCACCTACTTCCGGTATGGCTGTGATGGCATTTATTTTTGCCAGGGCTTTGTCAATTCCCTCTTTGTTTTCAGAGGAAATATCAATTACGCCAACTCCATTAACTTCTTCAATTACGATTACGGTATTGGTTTCACGCTGCATTTCCTGGATAACTTTTCCTCCGGGTCCGATAATAGCACCGATAAAGTCTTTTGGAATAGTAACCTGAACCAATCGCGGAGCATGGGGTTTGTAATCAGACCTTGGTTTGTCAAGGGTTTTTGTCATTTCGCCCAAAATATGCAGACGACCGGCTTTGGCTTGTTCTAAAGCCTGTTCCATTACTTCGTAAGGAAGGCCATCTACTTTCAGATCCATCTGCAGGGCCGTGATGCCATCGGCAGTTCCGCACACTTTGAAATCCATATCGCCGAGGTGATCTTCATCGCCGAGGATATCGGAAAGAATTGCATATTTTTTTGTTACGGGGTCGGTGATGAGTCCCATGGCAATTCCCGACACCGGTTTGTAAATCTGCACACCGGCATCCATCAGGGCAAGTGTACCTGCACAAACGGTAGCCATGGATGAGGAACCGTTTGATTCAAGAATGTCGGAAACAACCCGGATGGTATAGGGTTGTTCGGATGGAATAACCTGCTTCAGGGCACGCTGGGCAAGATTTCCGTGACCCACTTCCCTTCTTCCGGGACCGCGGTTGGGTTTTACCTCGCCGGTAGAATAACCCGGGAAATTATAGTGGAGGAAAAAATTATTTGTTCCCTGAACCACGGCACCATCGATGGTTTGCGTGTCGAGTTTGGTTCCCAAAGTAACCGTAGTTAAGGATTGGGTTTCTCCTCTTGTAAATACGGCAGAGCCATGAGCGCTGGGCAGGTAATCCACTTCTGACCAAATGGGGCGGATGTCGGTGGTTTTTCTGCCATCGAGACGAATGCCGGTTTCGAGCACTGCATTGCGGCAGGCTTTATTTTCTACTTCGTGGAAATAATATTTCGCAAGAGGTTTTATTTCTTTTTGTTCTTCTTCGCTGTATCCGGCCAGGAATTCTTCAAGGATTTTCCCAAAAGCTTCTTTTCTGGCATGTTTGTCGGGATTTGCCGATGAAGCAACTGCAAATGCTTTCGCATAAAGTTCCTTATTGATTTTTTCGCGAAGCTCAGGATTGTGGGTTTCGTGAGAATATTCCCGCTTTTTGCCGGCTCCTGCCATTTCTGCGAATTCCTTAATCACGCGGCATTGAACTTTGATGGCATCGTGTCCGAATTTTATGGCTTCAAGAATGTCTTTTTCGCTGACTTCTTTCATTTCGCCTTCCACCATCACAATGTCTTTTTCGGTAGCACCGATAATCATGTCAAGGTCTGATTTTTCCAGATCCTCAAGGGTGGGATTGATTTTGAGTTTTCCGTTTATTCTTCCCACTCTTACTTCGCTCATGGGTCCGTTAAAGGGAATGTCGGAAACGGCAATGGCTGCAGAGGCTGCGAGTCCTACCAGAGCATCCGGAAGAACACCGGTTTCACCGCTGATGAGGTTGATAAGCAGTTGGGTGTCGGCATGATAATCATCCGGAAAAAGGGGGCGGATGGCACGGTCGACGATGCGGCAAACGAGCACTTCATAATCCGAGAGGCGGGCTTCTCTTTTGAAGAATCCTCCGGGAAAGCGGCCGGTTGCAGCGAATTTTTCCTGATAGTCAACAGTAAGAGGAAGAAAGTCTACGCCTTCTTTGGCGTCTTTGTTAGATACAATAGTTGCGAGCAACATGGTTTTTCCATGTTTCAATACAATGGATCCGTCGGCTTGTTTTGCCAGTTTTCCGGTTTCAAGGGTGATGGACCTGCCATCACCGATATCAAAGGTTTTGGTTACAATATTCATGATGAATGTAAAATAGGGCTACCCATGTTCCGCTCGCCATAAAACGGCGGGGCCATGGGTAACGGGATTAGTATTGGGATTATTTTCTGAGGTCGAGTTCTTTCAGCACATCTCTGTAGCGCTGAATCTGAGTCTTTTTAAGATACTCGAGCAGACGTTTGCGTTTTCCCACGAGGTTGATCAGGGCTCTTTTGGTAAACACATCCTTTTTTTGTCCTTCCAGGTGCTTGGTAAGGTGTGCAATGCGATAAGTGAAAAGTGCAATCTGAGCTTCGGCTGATCCGGTGTTTTTTTCGGATTTTCCGTGGGTTTTGAAGAATTCTTTTTTCTTTTCTGATGTTAAATACATGTTCTCTTTTTTTACCGGACCTTCCGGTGTTTTGTTTGTTACTTTTTATTTGGACGGCAAAGGTAACAAAAAAACCAATATTTTAAAGAAAATCTGATTTTTTTTTGGTGGGAACCCTTTGATTTTCAGGCTTTGGCTAATTGGCGAAGGTCATTTTCCGGCTTCCCAGGGTTTCCCCGTTTACCTCCAGGCTGTAGATGTAAATTCCGGTTACTCCATACCCGTGTTCGTAAAGGATTTCATTCAGGCCGGGGCTGATATCTACCGGAATTTTCCGGATCAGCTTTCCGCTCAGGTCGCGGATGGTAATAAAGGCGGGTTTATTTACGAATTCGGAGCCGGCGAGAAAAGCAATGTAGGTTGACTCATCAAAAGGGTTGGGGTGGTTTTGGAGCAGGGTAATTCCCTTGAGTAAAGCAGGGTTATATTCAGGAACCGAAGATATATTCAGGAGGTATTCGGTGCTGGGAACCGATTCTATATTGTTTTGGTCAACCGACATAATGCTGACATAAACGATATTGTTCGGGCTTGAAAAGTTGAAGGTATCCGTAAGCGTGCCTGTCATAGTGAAAACGGTATCCCAGTCGTGGGAAGTGGTTCGAACCCCGACCCTGTATTGCAGATATTGGGTTTGCTGGGTTACGGTAACGGCAAAACGGTTTTGTCCGGCAGCGCTCAGAATGAAGTCGGGTTGTTTGGGCCCTATGGCGCACATAGCAGCAGCGTTCCCATTTATTATGGCATTTCTTTTCAGGTAATTGAAATCCACGAAAAAACTATCCACCACAAGGTCGTTATCCGTATCCACCCCCAATGTGTCGCGTGTGGTATGCTGGCGGTCGGTATAGTTTGGGTTTGAAACACCGGCATCGCCATGTTCGTTGGCGGAGGTAAATCGCATGGCGGCATATCCTTTTTGCCGGAAGGGAACATGGTCGCCCGATCTGCCGGTGCGGTCTTCGGCCGACATAATGGTAATTTGCATGGGTACTGAGACCTGAGTGAGTAATTGTTCCTTGTATTGAAGTTTTATAAACCGGCAATAGGATTTTTGTTTGGAGTTAAAGCTCCCGAACGAAAAAAGCCGGACCTGGGTAGAATCAACATTGTTCAATCCCGGGCAGGAGGGAGGCGAAGAGGTTTGTCCGCAGATTATGCCGCCGATGACATCGTTATTTTGCACTGCTTTAACTTTTATGTTTTTGGCAACGGTATAGTCGGCAAAGGCATCGGCGCCGTACAAGCCTTGTTCCTCTCCAATGGTTACCAGGAAAACCAGGGTGTGCTTAAACGAGAATCGGCTCATAACCCGGGCCATTTCCATAACAAGGGCTGTGCCACTGGCATTGTCTTCTATGCCCTGGGCATTGCAATTAATATCACAAACTCCTTCACAGCGGCTGTCGATATGGCCTTCAATAATGATGATGGATTTATCGGTGGTGTCGGAACCCGGGAGCACGGCAAAAATATTCCGGTGACGGGGTACATTGCAAATGTTCAGGTCAAATTGGAGATAAGAGGGGATGAGCCGGTTATTATTCGCAGCGGAAAACTCTTCGAATTTTGAATAAACCCATCTTCTTGAAGCCCCAATACCCGTTATGTTTGAGGTGGTATCCGCTCCCGTATTCCGGTTTCTGAAAGTGGAAAGTTTAACGATGTATGATTTCAGGGAGTCGGCTGATATTTCAAGATTAATTCTTCGGCTAAGCGTATCGGGGTGATTGATAATAACAGGCGGCAAAAAAGTAGCCGGGTTATAATTGCCTAGCATAATTTGTTCCGCCAGGTGGTTGGTTGAGATGATATTGTTTTGGGAAACTGAAAAATGCGCGAGGAAAAAAAGCAAAATAAAACAGGGTGAAAAAAGATTTTTCATGGGGTTTGATTTGGAGTAAAAATACAATAAGGAATCAGAATATCCTAAGCGTAAAATTTCTTCCGGTTCATACGGAGAATTTCATGATAAAGCCTTGGAAAGTAGCGCTTAAGGCTGATGGAAAGAAAGCCGAAAAGCGAATGATAGTCTTTGAACTTTCCCTTTTTTATCTGGCGGAGGAGTAAGAGAGCTGTTTCTTGTTGGGTTTTTGAATTGACGTTGGTTCTTTCCTGCAGAATTTCCCTTTCGCCTTTGGCATTCAAAAAATATTTGTCGGGCTCGTTTTCTGTGAATCCGACATAGGCAATCGAAGTTTTTACTCCGGTTCCGTGCAATTCAACCCGCAATGTTTCGGCCAGGGTGGTGAGCGGAGCCTTTGAGGAACAGTATCCTCCGTAATTGGGAAGGCCGTATATGCCTACAATACTGGAAACGAAAAGCAATCGTCCCCTTGAATTTTTCAGGTAGGGGAGAGCATAGTGTGTCAGATAAACGGTTCCCAGGTAATTTATTTTGGTTATTTCCTCAAACACCTCCGGTTTTGTTTTTTCAACCGTGCCTTTGGCTGAAATGCCGGCATTATTAACAAGGATATCCAGACGACCGAATTTTTGAACGATGGTATTTATAGTTTGTTCAGCAACGTAAGGGTCGGAGATATCACCCGGAATGCTGATTGATTCGGGTGCATATTTTTTTACTTCCACCAGAGCGGCCTCGAGTTTTTCGGTATTTCTGCCATTGAGAACCGGAATGCCACCAAGTTTTGCCACCTCCAGGGCCAGAGCCTTTCCGATTCCGGCATTGGAACCCGAAATGAATGCAATTTTTCCCGTGAAAAACGTTTTTCCCTTTCCTGGCATCAGTTCATTATTAATCCGGCCTCTTTTAACCAGGAAAATCCTTCGGTTATTCCGGTTTCAATTTCTGCAGGTTGAAATTCCAGTTCAGTTTTTGCTTTTTCGTTGGAATAATAATGTTCGTCAACCGACAATCTTGCCATTTGATAGGTTATGGTGGGTGGGAACCGGAAAAGGGTTCCAAGTCCTGACTGAATGGCTCCGTAGGAAAGAGCAATAGGTTTGGGAAAATACAATCTGGGTTGAGGGGCGGTCAGGGATTTCGAAACTTTTTCAAAGATTTCCCTGAAATTTAGATTTTGATGGCCCAGGATATAGGCTTCTCCATTTCTTCCTTTGTGAATGGCCTTGTAAACCCCATCGGCCACATCACCAACATTAACATAGTTTCTTCCGCCGGAAGTATACCCCGGTACCTTCTTCTGATGGATGGAAATAATAAGTTTCCCTGATCCATTTGGATTTAAATATTTACCCAGCATAAATGTGGGGTTTACCACAACCGCAGGAAGCCCGGACTTTCTGAATTCATTAAAAACTTCGTTTTGGGCCGCAAACTTCGAGTCGAAATAATCAAGCTTGTATTTATTACAGATGTAGGGCGTGTTTTCGTTTCCGGGATTTGATTTTTTTCCGGGACCGAAGGAGTTTGCGGTTCCCACATGGATAAATTTATCTGCTTTGTTTATGAGGGCGGTTTCGAGCATGTTTTGCGTGCCCTTCAGATTTACATTCCAATGCAGGGGGTGTCGTGGAGGCCAGAGGCTTGTTGTGGCGGCGGCATGAATAAAAACATTGCATCCACGGGAGGAGGTCAGCACCAGATCCTTGTTTTCCACTGTTCCGTTGATCAGGGAAAGCCCGGGTTGGTTTACCAGTGTCGAGTGACCATAGCAGAGAGCCACAACCTCGTGGTTTTCTTTCAGTAATTTTTGAAGGATGTTTTGCCCTAGAAATCCATTCGCCCCGGTGAGGAAAACTTTCATAAAATCAGGTTTGAAGAACACCCACATTGAAGGGGCGCATTTTGGGATTATGGTTTGCCATTTCAATCCCCATGGAAATCCATTTGCGGGTATCGAGTGGGTCGATAATTTCATCCACCCAGAGCCTTGAGGCGGCGTAATAGGGTGAAGTTGTGCTTTCGTATTTTTTGGAAATTTTATCCAGTAGTTTGTTTTCTTCCTCGGGGGTTATTTCCTGTCCTTTTGCCTTCAGGGTGCTAACCTGAATCTGAAGCAGGGTTTTGGCGGCCTGGGAACCTCCCATTACAGCAATTTGTGCCGTTGGCCAGCCTACAATGAGGCGGGGATCGTAAGCTTTTCCGCACATGGCATAATTGCCGGCGCCGTAGGAATTTCCAATGATTACGGTGAATTTTGGTACCACGGAATTGCTGACGGCATTCACCAGCTTTGCACCATCCTTAATGATGCCACCTTGTTCCGATTTGGATCCCACCATAAATCCGGTAACATCCTGAAGAAACACAAGGGGGATTTTTTTCTGATTGCAATTCATGATAAACCGTGCAGCCTTATCGGCAGAATCGCTGTAAATAACTCCCCCGAATTGCATTTCGCCCTTTTTGTTTTTTACCACTTTACGCTGGTTGGCCACAATGCCCACGGCCCAGCCATCAATTCTGGCGTATGCACAAATAATTGACTTACCGATGCCTTCTTTATATTCTTCAATTTCGGAGTTGTCAACCAAACGGTAAATAATTTCATGCATATCGTATTGGTTGGTCCTTTGCACGGGGATAATTCCAAAAATTTCACCGGGATCTTTCTTCGGAGGCATGGGGTCGGCACGATTGAACCCTGCTTTTTCAAAATCTCCGATTTTGTCCATAATGTTTCTGATCCGGGTCAGGCAATCGGCATCGTCTTTGCATTTATAGTCGGTAACTCCGCTGATTTCGCAATGGGTTGTTGCTCCACCCAGGGTTTCGTTATCGATGGTTTCTCCAATGGCGGCTTTTACCAGGTAAGAACCGGCCAGGAAAATAGATCCTGTTTTATCCACGATCAGAGCCTCGTCGCTCATAATGGGAAGGTAGGCTCCTCCGGCCACGCAACTACCCATGATAGCGGCAATTTGTACGATGCCTTCCGAAGACATTATGGCATTGTTGCGGAAGATTCTTCCGAAGTGTTCTTTGTCGGGGAATATTTCGTCCTGCATGGGAAGAAAAACCCCGGCACTGTCGACGAGGTAAATTATGGGAAGCCTGTTTTCCATGGCAATTTCCTGGGCCCTCAGATTTTTCTTAGCTGTTATGGGGAACCAGGCACCTGCTTTAACGGTGGCATCGTTGGCAACCACAATGCACTGTTTGCCTGATACATAGCCGATAAAAACAACCACACCCCCGGCCGGACATCCACCTTGGTCGGCGTACATACCGTCGCCAACCAGGGATCCGATTTCAAGTCTTGGGCTATCAGGATCGAGCAGGAAATTAATGCGCTCACGGGCCGACATTTTTCCCTGTTCTTTTAATTTTTCAAGACGCTTTTTTCCTCCGCCCAGAGCGGCCTCAGCCTGTTTTCTGCGCAATTCGGCCAATTCTAACTTAAAAGCATCCTCATTTTTATTGAAATCCAAATCCATGGCCATATCGGAAAATTTTGGGTTCAAAGATAATGAGTTTACCTAAACATAAATTGCCCGGTTTCCTGAGGGCGAAAATTAACCTGTTTTTAATTTTGGAATGATTTTGAAATTAAATCTGCGGATAATTTGATTTTTGTAGGATAAGATTTTCCAAAAAAATTATTTTTGCAAACGAATTAACCGAGAGAATAGTGAAAAAAATGGCATTTAAGAATCATTCGTACCGAGCGATCCCCAAAAAAGAAGCACCTGAGCGGATTTTATCCCACAGTGAATTAAAAGCCCTGAACGAGGAGTTGAAAAAGCAGGTGGATTTATTAAAAAACCGTGCCGCAAAGTATAAGGAAGAGTTGGAGGAGCTTACCCGTCAGAAGAAAGAGCTTAACGAAAAAATTAAGCTCACCCGTTACGAAGTTGACGATTTGAAGGATGAAAACGTGATGCTTCGTAAGGAAATCCGGAAGCTGAAAGAATCGGCTTAATCTTTTACCGCAATACCTGAAATTTCAATGTTTGCCTTTCCCGGCAATCCCAATACCTGAACGGTTTCTCTAGCCGGAGGATTTTCCGGAAAATAAGTAGCGTAAATTTCATTTACGGTTTTAAAGTCTTCAATATGGGTCAGGTAGATCGTGGTCTTAACAAGGTTTTCCATTCCCATTCCGGCCGCTTGCAGGATGGCTTTTATGTTTTCAAGGGTTTGTTTTGTTTGCCCTTCAATTCCTGTGGTGTCGAGAATTCCTGTTTTCGGATTTTTACCGATCTGGCCTGCAATAAACAGTGCATTTCCCTTTAACATGGCCTGGGAATAGGGTCCGATAGGAGCCGGGGCATCGTTGGTGAAAATTATTTTGTTTTTTTCTTTTCCCTTTTCCGGTTTTCCATAGTTGAGCCAAAGTAGGAAGGCCAGTGAAGAAGCGATGGCAATAAAAAAAAGGGGTCGTCTCATATTAAAAAATCAAGTCACCTTGTTTTGAGAATTTTACAAAAGGGTTCCAGGCAATTTCCCAGGGATTTCCGTCGGGGTCGGCAAAGTATGCCGTTCTGCCACCCCAAATTGCTTTTTCAGGTTTTCGCAGAATTTTCACTTTCTTTTTTTTAAGAAATTCAATCCGGGCATCAACTTCATTTTCAGTAGCCACATTGCAGGAAAGGGTTGTTCCCCTGAATCCTGTTCCGGCAATTTTTTTCAGACCGGCATCTTCGGCAAGTTTTTTCAAGGGGTATAAGGCGAGGATTAGTGTTTTGTTATTGGCATAGAAGAATACAATATCGCCTTTTGGCCTTGTTGCCGGTTCGAACCCGAGAATTTTTTCGTAAAAATTTCTTGATTTCCTGATGTCTTTAACACCAAGGGTAATAAAATGAATCCGGGTTTTCATTTGCCGGGCTTGTTTTTCGAGAGCCACTGGAGTCCTTCAAGGAAACGGTCGAGGTCGGCTTTGGAGGTGTACACATTGGGAGTAACCCTGATGCCGTTTATTTTTTCGTATTTGATGGCCACGGTATGAATCCTGAATTTTTCCTGGAGTTTGCTTTCCATTTCAACTGCATCCCATCCCTCTACCGAAACATTTGCAATTGCTCCTGAATAGGCAGGGTTCAGAGGGGTATTTAGTTTTACCCCGGGCATTTTGGAAGCCGGTACGGCCCAATAGTCTTTCAAATATCTCAAGCGTTTTTCTTTTCTTTGGGTTCCCATAAGGTTGTGAAAGTCGATGGCGTTGGCAATGGCCATTTCGCTGGCAAATGAACGGGTTCCCAAACTTTCAAATTTTCTGATATCCTCCCCATCCGGATGGTCATTGGAAAGAAGCGCCCAGACATTTTTGATTTTATCCTTTTTAATATAGAGCATTCCTGAACCAAAGGGAGCGCCAAGCCATTTGTGAAGTGATGTGGCAAAATAATCGCAACCCAGTTCGGGAATACTGAAATCGAGGTGGGCGAAAGAGTGAGCGCCGTCAACTATTACCTCACAACCGCGTGATTTAGCGGCGTAACAAATGGCCTTGGTGGGTAAAATTTGCCCTGTCCAGTTTATTACCTGGGTAATGTGAACCACTTTGGTTTTGGAGGTCATGGCTCTTTCGAAAGCAGCCAGAAGCACTTTGTCATTGTCTGAAGGCAGGGGAAGGTCGACCCAAACGAGTTTAATGCCATCTCTTTTTTCTCTTTGTTTCCAGGCATTCATCATATTGGGGTAGTCGTATTTGGAAAGTACAACCTCATCTCCCGCTTTTAAATTAAGTCCGAAGATTACGGAGTTAAGTCCTTCGGTGCTGTTCCGGTTTATGGCAATTTCTTCCGTACTGCAACCGCCAAGTTGGGCAAGCTTTGCTCTTAAAGATTCTCTTCCCTGGTCTAATATTCGCCACATATAGAAGGATGGAGCTTCATTACAAAGCTTGTAGAATTTAATATGGGCTTCCTGAACGGGTACAGGTTGGGGACTAACACCACCGTTATTCAGGTTTAAGAGGGTTGCGGAAACATCGTAGGAATTCCTGATCCAGGCCCAGAAATCTTCATGGGTTGGGCTGTCGTCGAGGGGTAAAGAATGGAATGCTTTTTTTCTTTCTTCCATTTCCGCAGCCAATAATGGGCTGATCAGGGAATGAAGCGAAAGGGCACCTGCGGCAACGTCAAATTTTCGGACGAACAACCTTCTGGGGTTCATGGGTTTAGATTTGTTTTCCAAACCTCTTTTTTTCCCGGCAATAATCCAAATTTTCCTTTAATTATCTTAAAAAGGCCGGGTTTCGTCTATAAAAACCAAACAATTAGCTAATAAATGCCGATTCCAAAACCCCGGGCTCCTGAATTTCGTAAAACGATTTAAGAACACCGGCTATTGAAGGAAAAAATTATTCTTCTGTCCTTCTTACTTTTTGGTGCGGGATTTACTTCCCGGGCCCAGAATGCCATGTTTTCAAGCCCTGATTCCGCTACTACTCATCCTCCTGTCAGTTGCACGGTTTGCGCCGGTTCGCTCTGGGCGAATGAAACCAATATCAAACAAAATGATCTCCAGTTTGCCGAAACCATCCTGCAGCCCTATCTGTTTTGTTTTCAATCGTTGTGCTACCGTTCCAGATATCTGGTTGCTGATCATTTCAATTTTAATATTCCGCCGGTAGCTGTTTTACTTGGCCTTGAAGTTCATATTATGGCTAAAGCAGATTTACCCGGGGTGTTGGATTCAACCCTCAGGCTTTGCGATGCATCGGGGATGGTAGGAGATAATAAACCCGGAGCTTCCGCCTGGGGAACGGCCCTGATTACCCGCACCTATGGTTCTCCAACCGATATGTGGAATGCTCCTTTTGATGCTTCATCCATAAATGACTCCCGGTTTGGATTGTATTATAAGGTATATAACAATTCTGACTCATCTCCGGTTTTCTCCATTGATCAGATAAAAATAACTGTTTATTATTCTACACCACAGGGGCTTTTCAGTCAGACATCCACAGCTTCTTCTCTTCGCACCCATTATGAAGGTGCTAACGAAAATTTAAGGGTTTGGGTAGATGTTGAAGGAGATGATGAATTTTCAAATCTTCAGATTCTGGATTTGTCGGGTCGGGTTTTGTTGAATGAAAACGTTCCATTTTCACAAATCCGGGAAAAACAAATTGCAGTTCCGGGCTATCGTGCCGGACTATACATTGTTAAGGTAAGCGGAGCCGACAAAGTTCTTTTTTCTAAAATCGTAATAGGCGATAATTAATCACTACCCTGTTCAGGGCGTTTTCTTTCAGGAATAAGGTCAAAGATTTCATCCAGATAATGTCTGCCTTCCGGTCCCTGGTTAAATAATAAATCGAGCATACTGGTTTCAGGTTGAATCCTGCCGGTGCCAAAGGTTTGGAGGTATTCGGGCAATTGAGGATATCCATCCATCCATTTTTTTTCGAAAAAAAAACCTTTCGGATGGCTTTCTTCGGTATTAATTTCCCAATGAGCAGTTTTGGTTTCTTTGGCTGAGAAAATGGAGAAAAGCCATTTATGGATGGACAGGTTGAGTTCGAAAAGGCTTTTGGATTCGTCGAAAATAAGTTCCTGAATTTCTGCTTCGTAATATTCAAAAAAGGGCGATTTTCTATATGCGGCCTCGAGGGATTTAAAATGGATTTTTCTCCAAAAGTTTCCGGGTTCAGGAAAAAGGTCGCCATACCTTGAGGCAGATTTCCTTCCTTTGAGGGGGATGATTAATTTTTGCAATCCACCGGGACCGGAAATGTAGCAACGGTTGCGAAGAGTTTGACGCGGGAAAATTTCACCGGGATAAAAAACAGGTTTTTCCTGCTTTAGAATCGACGCGAAAACCGGAATGGGAGGGAAGTAAGATAAGGGAGCCTCCATGATTATTTAATGTTTTTCCAGGCTCTTTCCCATCTTGAAGCACCGGATTCAGGATCGCGTGAGAAAATTATGGCGGTTCCCGATCCCTTTATATTTTTCTCCGGTAGCAAACCCCAGACCCGTGAATCGCTCGAGAAATGGCGGTTGTCGCCGATTACGAAGTAGTAGTTTTCAGAAAATGTAAAGCGGTCAAGCCATTTTCCATTGTGGAATGCGCTGTCGTTTTTTAATTCAAAATCCACGTTTTCATAATTCCTGATTACATCCCCGTATAATATCAGATTTTGAGAGTCGAGGGTAATTGTTGTTCCTTTTTCAGGAATCCACAGGGGGCCAAAATTGTCAAGGTTCCAGGGGAATGAGCTGTGATTGGGATATACGCCAGGGTCGAAGGCTCCTTTTTCTTCAATGTTCAGATCAACCGAGAGTATTCCCGGGAATATCTTAAGCGAGTCGGCGCTTTTTTCGGTCATGAAAAATGAGAAGGTTTTGCCATCGGGAAAAATACCTGACTCGTCAATTTTCAGGGATGAAAGCAGGGCAGGGGGAATAGGTTTTCCATCGGTGATAACCGTGAAATTATATTTGGCTTCCCGGCACGACATGGGAATGTGGTTGCGGTACGGGATACCACCTTCAATTGTTACGGTATCTCCGGGAATTCCCTGGCAGCGTTTTACAAAAAAATCATTGGGTCCAAATATGGAATCTGAAAACGGGGGTTCGAAAATCACGATTTCTCCGGGCCGTATTTTATTCCATAAAAATTTATTGACCAGCAGGTAGTCTCCCTCAGCAAGGGTAGCGGCCATGGAGTTGCTTCGGATAATAAAAATATCGAAAACGAAAATCCGGAAAATAAGGTAAACCAGGAGCAGACCCAGGAGAATGCGGAATACGGTATGGCTTTTTGGCAGGAACTTCAAGGGGATGGTTTTGTCCTACTTTTTACGGCCGGGCGTGGCTTTAGTTGCTGTTTTTTTTCGTCTGATTCGGTTATATGTATAAATGCCAGCGATCAGGATCAGAAGAGGGATCAGGTATGACCTTGAAATATCATCTTTTCCAACAAAAGTCATCATCCTGTTCCAGCGGAATTTTCCGTTGGTGGAAAAAATATTCTTGAGGGTAAAGGTTCCTGAAATGGGATTGTATTGAGGGTCTTTCATGCTCAGCCAGATAAAAACAGGGGTTCCCACGATGTGATCCTCGGGAACCATGCCCCAGGATCTGGAGTCGGCTGAATTGTGGCGGTTGTCGCCCATCATAAAATAATACCCCATCTTAAAGGTATAGGAAGTGGATTCCTTACCGTTGATGTAAATTTTTCAGTTATTGGCTATTACTTCATTTTCTTCATAAACTACGATGGCCCTGCGGTAAAGTTGGAGAACCGAATCATTAAGATTTATCGTAAGGCCAGGTCTTGGCAATTGTAATGGACCAAAAAAGTCTTGATTCCAGGGAAACCTGGGGTCATTGGGGAAAATGCTGAAATCCCATTCGCCTTTTTCGGCAATTCTGGGTACCACTGACGATACAAGGGGGCTGAGTCTTAATTTTTCTGCTGTTTCCCGCGTCAGGTTCAGTGAAATTCCGGTATCGAGTCCGGAAGGAGAAGGTGGGTCGGTAATATCAAGATCATCTAAAAGTTTTTTTATGTTTCCACCGCCTTTAAATGTTACGATGTGAGCCATTTGAAGGTGGGTAGGAACGAAGGCTTTGTTTCCATTGAGAAAGAGTTCTCCTTCTTTTACTTCAATAACATCTCCCGGAGTTCCCACACATCTCTTTACATAATTTTCCCTTTTATCAACAGGCCGGGCTACTTTCTTTCCAAAGGGAATCTGCATGTTCCGAAAGCGGAGGTCAACCTGGTTAAAATTGCCCGGGTTGTTTACATATTCATAGGCTCTTGGGTAAAAATCGCTGAGCGGGCGATTGCTTCGCTCGTCGTTTTTAAATAACATGGCGTGTTCGCGGATAATTCCGTAATAACTGCGATCTCCGTAATTGGTGATAACCGTATCACCATCGGGGTAATTGAAAACCACGATATCGTTATTTTCTACCGGGCGAAAACCGGGCAGACGGTAATAGGGAAGTTTGATCCATTCGAGATAAGATTGGATGTTGAGAACGGGAATGGTATGATGTACAAAAGGGAAGGAGAGGGGGGTGTTAGGTATTTTCGGTCCGTAGGTGACTTTGCTAACAAACAGAAAATCGCCTACACGAAGTGTTTTTTCCAGGGAGGATGTAGGAATGGTAAAGGCTTCCAGAATAAAAGTCCGGATGATGGTGGCAGCGATAACGGCAAAAGCAATGGCATCGGCCCATTCTCTGCCGGAGGATTTGGAAGCTTTTTCTTTTTCTGAGTAGCCTGTAAAAACAACCGATTTTGAAAATCCCCAATGCGGGAAGGCAATGAAGGGGAAGAGCCAAACATATAAGTGTTCTAAAAAAGATCGTTTACCAAACATATTAGCCAGGTCGGCCCGGATGAGGAGGAAGACAATAATATTGATTCCGGGCAGGAGGGTAATCAGGAACCACCAGGTGGGGCGGTTTACAAGTTTTATCCAGAGGTAATAGTTGTAGTAGGGAACCAGTGCTTTCCAGCCTGGCAGTCCGGCCTTTTGGAAAAGTTTATACAGTCCGGCATGGAGCAGAACAAGGGTAAAGAGGAAGATGATAAATAATGTCATTTGAGAGGGCTAAACGATGTATGGTTTTCGAAAATTGTAAAATAAATCTTAAAAAAAACTAAAATCCCAAAAGGTCTTCCATGCCAAAGACTCCTTTTTTTCCGGGTAAAAATTCTGCGGCCAGTACGGCACCCAGGGCAAAACCTTTGCGGTTTTTTGCGGTATGCCGGATCAGAATTTCATCAACGGGCGAGGAATAGGAAACGGAATGGGTTCCCGGAACCTGGTTTTCTCTTTTGGAGATTATGGGTAAAAGCTGGTCGGAGGGTTCGTTTATCCAGGATTTAATCTCTTTTCGTTCCGCAAGAATGCCTTCCGCCAGGGTAATGGCAGTTCCCGAGGGGGCGTCTTTTTTTTCAGTGTGGTGAATTTCCTCCATGCTGATGGTGTACTGGGGGTGATTTTTCATCAGGCGGGCGAGATGAGTGTTGACCCGGAAAAAAATATTCACTCCTACCGAAAAGTTCGAGGCCCAAAAAAGGGAATGATTGCCCTCGGTACACAGGGAAATAACTTTTTTCATTTCATCGTACCATCCTGTGGTTCCCACCACAATGGGAATGTTGAGCGAAAAACACATTTTCATGTTTTTAACGGCAGCTCCCGGGATGGTAAATTCTATGGCAACATCTGGTGCCGAATCTTTCAGTATTTGCTCCGGATTTTCATCCCCTTCGTTGAGTCTGGCAACAATTGTATGTCCGCGGGAAATGGCAATTTGTTCAATCTCCTTTCCCATTTTTCCGTATCCAATCAAAGCTATTTTCACAGGACAAATTTAGAATTTAAATCCAATGGAGAGTCCGTGGGAATAGGATTGCATTTGAGGCCACCATTGGTTATTGTATCGCAGGCTGAGTTGATTTGAAACGTCGAAGTTTTTCAGGTGGGCGTCAACGCTCGCATCCACAATGTTGAGACCATAAAACAAAGCAGTCAGAAACAAATTCAGATCCCGGTAGCGGCGGTAAAAGTCCACGTTTTCCCTTACCTGTTCGTCGGAAAAGCGGGGATATTTATTATCTGTTGTGTTGGGGTCGTCGTCAGTTCTGAAAATATAGGCCTGTTTATAGGATTTGAACTCCCTGTGGGTATAGTTTACGAACCATACCGGAATGCCCATGCCGGCATAAACCAAAGGAATTTTCCAGTATTTTTTGTTGTAGGCTTGTCCCAATCCGGGGAGGCAGGCGGAAAAAATGGCTGCTTTTTTCGGGCTGTGTAATTTTGCGAGGGTATCCTGCCCATATACTGTCCCATTGCCCAAGGCGGCAAAAATCAGGAAAGCGGAGAAAAGGCGTATGAAGGAATTAAATCCCAAGCCTGGCAATGATTTCGTTAAATTCTTCCTGGTTCTTAAAGGGAATTACAATTTTTCCTTTACCACGGATATTTTTGGTCATCAGTACTTTTTTATTGAACCTTTCCCGGAGACGATTCAGGGTTTCAACATCGGCGGGATTGTGGATGGCTTTAACCTTGCCTCCCTTTTTTACCCTTCGGGTAACGTATTCCCCTTCGTTATATAGCCGGGCGAGTTCTTCCACTTGTCTTACCGAAAGGTCGTCATCAACGGTTTGGCGGAAAACATCCATCATGGATTGTTCGTTTACAATGCCCAGAATAGCGCGGGCATGGCCCATGGATATTTTTTTATCGCGGATTCCTGCCTGCACGGCATCGGGCAATTTCAGGAGGCGGAGGTAATTGGTAACGGTAGTGCGGTCTTTGCCAATGCGTTCTCCCAGTTCTTCCTGAGACAACCCCACTTCATCAATGAGCCGTTTGTAGCCTAATGCCACTTCAATGGCATTCAGGTTTTCGCGCTGGATGTTCTCGATGATTGCCATTTCCAGCATTTCCTGGTCGTTTGCTATGCGCACGTAGGCAGGAATGCTTGTCAGTCCGGCGGCCTGTGAGGCGCGGAATCTTCTTTCTCCGCTGATGAGTTGGTATTTGTCATAACCCAGTTTGCGAACCGTTACGGGTTGTATTAAGCCGTGTTCTTTGATGGATGTAGCCAGCTCAAGGAGGGCTTTTTTCTTATTTTTTGTTCTCGGTAGAAAGGGATTGGCTTCAATTTTGTCAACGGGAATATTTCCGATGGAACCTGCTACCAGCGCATCGGAATCTTTCCGGGTGGTAACATCGGTTCCTGTATTTTCAAGGAGGGCGCTAAGGCCTCGTCCCAATGCATTTTTCTTTGGGTTTGCCATGCTTCTTTAATTCAGATTTGCTTTTTCAACATTGATTACTTTATCGCCTTCTTTCAGTTTCGTGAGGTCATTTTTTTGCAACACTTCGCGTGCCAGGTTAAGGTAGTTTATGGCTCCCTTACTGCTGGCATCGTGCATGATAATGGTTTCTCCGAAGCTTGGGGCTTCACCCAGCTTTGTGTTTCGCTGGATTATGGTATCGAAAACCATTGTCTGGAAATGGGTTTTTACTTCTTCTACTACCTGATTGCTAAGGCGGAGGCGGATGTCGTACATGGTGAGGAGGATACCTTCAATGGAAAGTTCCGGGTTAAGTCGCTGCTGCACTATTTTAATGGTGTTGAGGAGTTTGCCCAGACCTTCAAGGGCAAAGTATTCGCACTGAACGGGAACAATAACCGAGTCGGCTGCCGTCAATGCATTAACTGTAATTAAGCCTAGTGAAGGGGAGCAGTCGATGATGATAAAGTCGTAAGCGTTTTTAATTTTCTCGAGTGATTTCCGCATCATTTTTTCCCTGTTCGGAAGCGAAATCATTTCAATTTCGGCACCTACCAGGTCGATGTGTGCCGGTAGAATGTCGAGGTTGGGGGTTTGTGTTTGCAGGATGATGTCGGCAGGTTCAACCCCATCAATAATGCATTCGTAAATGCTGGTTTTGATATTTTTCGGGTCGAAACCTACTCCGCTGGTAGCGTTGGCCTGAGGGTCGGCATCAACGATAAGGGTTTTGTGTTCGAGAACCGCCAGCGATGCTGCGAGGTTAATGGCGGTGGTAGTTTTTCCAACTCCTCCTTTTTGATTGGCAATAGCTATGATTTTTCCCATTTGGTATTTTGTTCTTTTTATTTTTCCAGGCTTTGTCCGATTTCCATGAGCGTGAGGGAGGCCCCCGCGCCCTGGAATTTTTTCACGGCGTCTTCTTTATCTATTTTAATAAATCCGAAGGTATCGTAATGCATGCCGATGATATCGCGGCATTTTATGAAATCGGTGGCAATTATGGCATTATCTACTCCCATGGTAAAGTTGTCTCCTATGGGTAAAAAGGCAAAGTCGAGCTTGCGGTATTCCCCGATAAGTTTCATGTCGTAGGTTAGGGCGGTATCTCCGGCGTAATAAAAATGTTTTCCGTTCGACTCCACAATAAAACCCATGGGGTTTCCTCCGTAGGTTCCATCCGGAAGCCCGGATGAGTGGGAGGCGGCTACACATTTTACTTTTCCAAAGTCAAAAATCCATTTTCCTCCGGTATTCATGGGGTGTGTGTTTGATACGCCTTGTTTGTTCAGCCAGGCATGGATCTCCCAGGAGCAAATGCATTTGGCTCCGGTTCTTTTGGCAATGGAAACGGCATCGGCCACATGGTCTTCATGCCCATGGGAAATAAGAATGTAATCGGCTTTTATAGAACCGGCATTTACCTTCCCTTCGGCCAATGGATTTGGGCTGATAAAGGGATCGAAGAGAAGAATTTTCCCCTGTACCTCTACCGTGAAACATGAATGACCCAAGTATGTGATTTTCATAACAATACGCCGTGGAAACGGACATAAAGTTACAATTTGGCGGGGCTTTAGGGTATTTAAATTAGTAACAGATTGTTAACAGGGAATGAACGGGCAGCCGTGAATGAAAAATTAAAAAAGCCGGGTTTTTTTGTTGAGAATTTTTCCCGGCTTGTTTAATAACTTTTTGTTTTAATTCCTCAATACTTTTCCACCCGTTAAAATGCTTTGGATGCGCTCAAGGGTTTTCTTTTCGCTGCAGAGCGAGAGGAAAGCTTCTCTTTCAAGGTCGAGAAGGTAATCTTCGCTTACTTCCGCCGGAGCTGAAAGATCGCCTCCGGCTAAAACGAAGGCCAGCTTCAGAGAGATTTTAACATCGTGCTCCGAGATATATTTTCCTTCCTGCATGGAATGAGCTCCGAGGTGAGCAAGGCCCAAAGCCTGTTTTCCCAAAACCCTGATGTTTTGACGTTTTACGGGCATGGTATACCCGGCTTCCGCAATTTCCAGGCATTTGGTTTTAGCTTCGGCCAGTTGGAGTGAGCGGGCCATGATTACTTCGTCCTTTTTGTTAAGATATCCGAGCGAAAAGGCTTCGTGAGCTGAGGTAGATACCTTTGCCTGCCCGATCGTCAGGAAGCGGTCTCTGAAATTATTCAATTCAATATCTCCTGCCTGAAGTTCGTCGGAAAGCCGGAGGGCAAATTCTTTGGTTCCTCCTCCGCCGGGAATTAGGCCAACCCCGAATTCAACCAGTCCCATATAAGTTTCTGCATGGGCCAGTACTTTGTCGGAATGCATGGCAAGTTCGCAGGCACCACCGAGGGCCATGTTATGGGTGGCAACTACTACGGGAATGGAAGAATATCGAACACGCATCATGGTATTCTGGAAGGCACGAATGGCAAAATTCAGTTCATCCCATTCCTGTTCAACGGCCATCATGAATATCATTCCCACATTGGCTCCCGCAGAGAAATTTTGTCCTTCATTATAAATCACCAGACCCCGGTAATCTTTTTCAGCCATGTCGATAGCCGTATTTATTCCCTGAAGAATTTCCCCGCCGATGCTATTCATTTTGGTGTGAAATTCAAGGTTCAGTATTCCGTCGCCAAGGTCAATAAGCGTGCAACCGCTGTTTTTCCATACGGTTTTGTTTTCCTTTAAAATATCCAGGGAGGGATTTTCTTTGGAACCGGGAATTTCCTGGTATCCTTTTCCCGGCTGGAAATACTTTTTGCCTCTTTCGGCGGTATCTTAAAAGGAGTTATTCCCCTCTTTTACTATATCCATAACCCTTGCAGCGGGTTTATACCCTTCTTTCTGCATGGCATCAAGGCTTTCTTTCAGTCCGCAGGCGTCCCAGTATTCGAAGGGACCGAGTTCCCAGCCGAATCCTGCCTTCATGGCTTCGTCGATGCTGTAGAGGTTGTCGGAAATTTCAGGAATACGGTTAGAGACATAGGCAAAGAGGCTGAAAAAAGATTTGCGGTAAAATTCGCCGGCTTTATCTTTTCCTCCGATCAGCACTTTCATGCGATCTTTAACCTGGTCGATGCTTCGGGTTAGCTCAAGGGTGGGGAATTTTACTTTTTTTCCGGGTTTATATTCCAGTGTTTTCAGGTCGAGGGCCTGTATTTCCGATTCACCGTTTTCTTTTTTTACTTTTTTGTAAAATCCCTGTTTTGTTTTTGAGCCCAGCCATTTGTTCTCGATCATTTTCCGGATATATCCGGGCAGTTCGAAGTACCGGGCGGCTTCATCTTTTTTAAGGTTTTCTTTGAGACCGTTGGCAACATGCACCAGGGTGTCGAGTCCAACCACATCGCAGGTTCTGAAGGTGGCAGATTTTGGTCTTCCGATTACGGGACCGGTAAGTTTGTCTATTTCTTCAACGGAGTAGGAACCGTTTTCAACCAGGTGAAAAAGGCTCATGATACCAAACACACCTATGCGATTGGCAATAAAAGCGGGCGTGTCTTTGCAGATCACCGGAGTTTTTCCCAGGTATTTTTCGCCGAATTCGGAAAGGAATTCAATTACTTCGGAATCGGTTTTAGGGGTGGGAATCAATTCCAGCAGGCGGAGGTATCGGGGCGGGTTGAAAAAATGTGTTCCGCAAAAATGCTTTTGGAAATCTTCCGACCTTCCTTCGATCATCAGATGAATGGGAATGCCGCTGGTATTGGAGGTGATCAGGGTTCCCGGCTTCCTGAATTTTTCAACCTGTTCAAACACTTTCTTTTTTACCTCAAGTTTTTCAACCACCACTTCAATAACCCATTGGCAATGCGCAATTTCCTTCATGTGGTCTTCGAAATTTCCGGTCCGGATTCTCCTGGCAAACTCTTTCAGGTAAATGGGAGAGGGGTTTGATTTGATGGAATTTTTCAGGTTCTCATCGGCAATTTTATTCGGATTTTTTTCGCCCTCCGATTTCAGGTCAAGTAATAAAACTTCAAATCCTGCGTTTGCGAGGTGACAGGCAATGCCGGCCCCCATGATTCCGGATCCAAGGACAGCTGCTTTCTTAATGATTCGTTTCCCCATATATTTTATTCTGCGCCGTAAATTTTATCAACCAGGGCTTTGTTATGTTCAAGAATTACTTTTCGTTTCAATGATAATTTAGGTGTAAGTTCGTTGGATTCGATGGTCCATTCCCTGGGCAGCAAGGCTTCTTTTTTAATTTTTTCGAATTGTGCCAGCGATTCATTGGCTTTCTCCACTTCCTCCCGTATTTTCTTTTTGGTTTCGGGAAGGGCTATCAACTCTTTGTTGTCGGTAAATTTAAGGCCTTTGTTTTTGGCCCAGTCTGACAGTTGGCTGAAAGAAGGGACAATGAGGGCACTTGGAAATTTCTGGCCTTCCCCGATAATCATTACTTGTTCGATGAACGGACTTTCTTTCAGTTTGTTTTCCAGGGCCAGGGGGGCAATGTATTTTCCTCCTGAAGTTTTGAAGATTTCTTTTTTGCGGTCGGTGATTTTTAAATATTTTCCTTTTACAAATTCACCGATATCTCCGGTGTGGAAATACCCGTCTTTGTCAATTACTTCCTCGGTCAGATCCGGGCGTTTGTAATAGCCCAACATAACATTGGGTCCTTTGACGAGGATTTCTCCGTCTTCGGCAATTTTTACTTCCACACCATCGATTACGGTTCCCACCGTACCGAACCAAATTCCATAGGGCTTGAAGTTGTTTACCGCCACAACAGGGGAAGTTTCGGTGAGGCCATAGCCTTCAAGCACCGTAATTCCTGCCGCATTAAATACCCTGGCCAGTCGTGGCTGGAGGGCAGCACCACCCGAGCAAACGGCCACAATATTGCCACCCAAGGCTTCTTTCCATTTGCTGAAGATCAGTTTTCGGGCAATTTTCAATTTGAATTCATACCACCAGCCATTGGCACCGTAAAGTTCATATTTAAGACCGAGGTTTAGGGCCCAGAAGAAGAGTGTTTTTTTAATGCCAGTCAGGGCTTCTCCTTTGGCTACAATTTTATCGTAAACTTTTTCAAGGAGGCGGGGTACAGTAACAAAAATGTGAGGTTTTACTTCTTTGAGGTTGTCGCCAATAGTTTCGAGACTCTCGGCATAATAAATGGATACTCCCTTATATATATATAAGGTGTTCAGCATTCTTTCGTACACATGGTTCAGGGGCAGGAAGCTCAAAGCCCGCCATTCGATTTCAAAGGGAGCCAGATTTTCGGAGGCAAAAACATTGGAAAGCAGATTGCTGTGCGAGAGCATCACTCCTTTGGGAACCCCTGTGGTTCCGCTGGTATATAAAATGGTAAAAAGTTCATTCGGGTCAATACCCTTCTTAATAGCTGCAATTTTCTCGGAATGTGGATTTTCCCTGCCGGTTTTGATGAGCTCCGAATAATGCGGACAGCCGGAGATGTTGTCAAAGGAGTAAACTTTTAAGTCGGGAATTTGGGCAGAAACAGAATTTACTTTTTTCAGCATTTCTGCATCTGAAACAAAAATCAGCTTAACCTCTGCATCGGATAAAATAAAATTCAGGTCTTTTTCCGAAATGGTGGGATAAATAGGGACCGTAATGGCACCGCAGATTTGCGATGCGTAGTCGGCGAAGTTCCATTCAGGCCGGTTATTTGAAATGATGCCTATCCGCATACCCGGACTTATACCGGCTGAAATCATTCCGGCTGCGAGGGCATTAACCTCAGAAATGAAATCAAGGGTTGAATATTTTTTCCAGTTTCCTGAAACTTTTGCGGCCAGGGCATCGTTTTTAGGAAACAGTTTTGCCTGGCGTTCCAGGAGTTCAAATACACGGGTTGGTTTCATGACAATGGATTTTAACAGGAATTAACAGTAACTTCATCCGCTCTAATTTATTAATTATTCATGGTTTCCCTTTTATTTTATTTCCGGGTACTTCTTTTTTCGGTTTTTGGGGCTTGTTTTTTTTCAACACTCACGAGCTGTGGAGGAAGTAAAAAACTAAAGCCTACCGAGGAGGTAAGGGAAACCAAGCGCATTCTGCGTAAAAAGACCAAGTCGTACCGAAAAGATGCCGCCAAAAAAAGGAAAAACAAAAGGAAGCACGGTTATTACGGCGGAAAGAAAGGGGGCTGATTTTTTCCGACTGATTTTCAAGCAATTATACGAATTTTTTCGATAAACACCAAAAATTTATCGACGAATGTTTGTTTTTTTGAAAAAGGGATGTACTTTTGCACCCGATTTTAAAAACCAATTAATCATGAAAAACATTAAATCTATCGTTCCTTTCCTGTCTTTAGTCGTTCTGTCGTTTTCATTTGTTTCCTGCGAAAAGGAAAAAATTGCACCGGTTGTAAACCACAACCATCCTGCAAAGACCGTAAGCGTTGAATACAGAATTACCAGCCTTACCGGAGATATTACTGTTAATTATCTGGCTCCATGTCAGGGCTTACCCGGATTGAACCCTGTTGAAACTCAAATTAACAAAACTACTCACACTATTACTTTCGATTGTTATACCGGCACATTCCTTTCCATCGAAGCCTGGAATAACGACTATTCAAAAAATGAAATTATCCTGGAGATTTTCGTAGACGGCGAAATCTTCCAAACCGGAACTTTGAACCACAACCTCAACAAAGCGGTTGCTTCCGGAACCTACTACTAATAAGAAGAGAATTAGTTGGTTTAATAATTGGTTAATTGGTCAGCCCCGGGAATCCAACTAGTCCCGGGGCTATTTTTTTATTGAATCTGAACCTTTTTGTAGTTCACTTCATTTCCGGATTTTACCTTTAAGAAGTATGAACCGGAAGAAATGTCGGCACCAATAGGAATCCTGACCTGATTTTTTCCTGAAGTAGTCTTAACAGGCTGTCCCGAGTAAACTTCCTTTCCCATTAAATCCAACATAGTTATCACCGTTTCAGTTCCCGGTTTTCCTTCGAAGGTAACCGTAAGATAATTTCCCTGTGTGGCCGGATTGGGATAGGCATGGATTGACAGGTTATTTTTTGGGATTTCTCCAAAACCGGGGTTCGGACCGGGACTAACCACGATCAGTTTTCTTATAATTCCTCCCTTTCCGCAGGCATAACCAACCGTATCGGTTGGGAAACAAACGGCATAAAGGCGTTGAGTAGTTAAACTGGTTTGTTGGGTCCAGGTAATTCCTGTGTCTTGTGTTGTGAAAATGTTTCCGCTGTCGCCTACCACCCAACCCGTACTGTCGTTTATCCACCAGGAGTCGTTGACAGACTTGGTGGTGGGGGGATTAATGGAGGTGAAAACTCCGGCTCCGTCGGTGGTGAGTACGTTTCCACCCGATGCGGTTACAAAGCCCATTGTGGGTGATGTAAAATACAGACTTTTCAGGGTGTCATTCGGCAATCCGGAAGTTTGTGGAGTCCAGGTTAATCCTGCGTTGGTTGTTTTCAGAAATGTTCCGTTTGTTCCACAGGCATAACCGGTGGTTGAAGAAGTGAACCAAACCGAATATAAATCCTGTGTTGTTCCCGATGTTAAGGAGGTCCAGTTTGAACCCCCGTTTACGGTTCCAATCATCGCACCCCCTCGGCCAACGGCAATTCCTGTGTTGGCATCCATAAAATAAATGGCCAGCAGGTCGTTGGTGATGGGTGTTGGCGAATTAGTCCAGGAAGTTCCTCCATTGGTGGTTTTTACAACGGTTCCGTTGCGGGCACATAAATAACCCACACTGGCCGTAGGGAAATGCATGCCGTAAATATCCCAGGTTGTAGTTGAAACCACGGCCGACCAATTTGTTCCGCCATTTATGGTTCTTCGTAGCACCCCTCCGTTTCCCGCAGCAAAGCCATTATTATTATCGAGGAAGTAAATGGTCCGAAGGTCGTTTGTGACCCCTGAGTTTTGATTAGTCCATTGCGCCTTAACAAAAAGGCCTGATGCAATCAACGAAATGCAAAGCAGTAGTTTTGTTTTCATAAAAGGGGGATTTTATTTATTCAAATCTAAGGGTTTGAAAAAACAAATCAAAGTAATTCGCTGAAAGGCAATAAAAAAACGACGGAT
>CALEYQ010000078.1 GCA_937924855.1 uncultured Bacteroidota bacterium
CCGGATGCTGGGTTTTATTCCTGTTACATTTTCCACTAACTATAAGAACCTTCCGGTTTATCATACCAATGTGCTTTTATCTATTGGCCCATCCTGCGCGGTGTTATGCGATGAAATTATTCCCGATTCCGCTGAAAGAGCAAAAGTGAAATCCTTTCTGGAGCGATCAGGAAAAGAAATTATTACCATTACTTCTGATGAAATGGCCGGATTCTGTGGTAATGTTTACTTCCTGACCGGGAATTCCGGACCGCTAATAGCTATGTCGGAAAAAGCCCGGAGATCTTTCAGATTGGCAAATTTGAAAAAAATTGAAAGTTACGGTACGATAGTGGCAGCCGACATTCCGGCGATAGAAGCCCTGGGTGGTGGAAGCGTTCGCTGTATGATTGCCGAAATAAGAACCGAGAATGAGGACTGAGTTTTCCCGAATCCTTTTACTTTTGCCTAAAATTACCTGAGCATGGCTTCATTTGATATTGTAAGTAAAATAGATCATCAGAATCTGGACAATGCGGTGAATACCGCCCGCAAGGAAATTCTTAACCGCTACGATTTCCGCGATTCAAAATCGGTGATTGAATTTGATAAAAAAAACCTGGCCTTGCAAATCACCACCGAAAATGAAATGCGGGTTACGGCTATTGAAGATGTGCTGCGCTCCCGCATGATCAAGCAAAAAGTGGATCCCCGTGCCATGGATTTTGGGAAAAGTCACTACGCCAGCGGAAATATGGTTCGAAAAGACATACAAATCAAGGAAGGGCTTGAAAAGGAAATTGCGAAAAAGATTGTAAAAGCCATCAAAGATTCAGGACTGAAGGTTCAGGCTCAGATTATGGATGATCAGGTGAGGGTAACCGGAAAAAAAATCGACGATCTCCAGGAAATAATGGCTCTTTGCCGCAATACCGACTTTGGGGTTCCGCTGCAATTCGAAAACCTGAAGTAAATGGCTAACTGGATTTTGAAGGCCGTAGTCCAGAAAGGAGTTTCATTTCTTCCCGGTTCCCACAAAATCAATTATTTTTTTCAGCGCCATGTTACCCGTGGCCTTGTATTGAATGACGATCTCTTTACCGATCGCCTCACCCATTGCCGCGACCATCTTGATTCTTATTATAAATACAATGGCAAACCCGGCTTTGTTTGCCATGAGCTGGGCACGGGTTGGTTTCCCATCGTTCCCCTTGGATTCTGGCTTTGCGGAGCTTCCGAAATTCATACCCTCGATTTAAGTCCCCTGATCCGACAGGAAAATCTGAACAAAACCCTTTCCTTTTTTAAAAAATGGGCAGGGGAGGGAAGACTGGATAAGTTTTTACCCCAACTGCAAAAAGACCGCCTGAACCTGTTGTTGGGATGGGATACTTTTGAATCCGAAAAGTTCGGTTTGCATTTTCATAACGGTGATGCCACAAAACTTTTAGGGTCACTTCCACCAGCCAACCTTTCGGTGTCGAACAATGTGCTTGAGCATGTACACGAGTCGTTTGTAGGCCCCATTACAAGCTCAATGTTTTCAGCCCTGCAACCCGGAGGGGTCATGAGCCATTTCATCGATATGAGCGATCATTTTGCCCATGCAGATAAAAGCATCACCATTTATAATTTTTTAAAGTTCTCCGATTCCTCATGGAAATGGATTAATAATTCGGTGCAGCCCATGAATCGTTTGCGGATTTATGATTACCATGAAAAATTTGCCGAAGCTGGTTTGTTAATCCGGGAGGAAATTTCCAGAACGCCCGATATGGAAGTTTTTCGCAGCGTTGCATTAAATGAAAAGTTTAAGGAGAAGCCTCCCGAGGAGACTGCTGTTTCTCACAGCCGGTTTGTATTTGTGAAGCCGGATTAAAATCTCACCCCGAAAACAAGGATGTCATCCACCTGCTCCTGATTTCCCTGCCAGGCGATAATGGTTTTTTCCAGTTCTGCTTTCTGCGCCTCCATGCTTAGGTTCTGCAATGAAGCAAGCATTTCTTTCAGGGGACGATATTTGAATTTTTTTCCGGCGGGTCCACCAAACTGATCCGCGTAACCGTCGGAGAAAATATAAGCTGTATCGCCCTTTGAAACGGGAATTACATGATTGGTAAATTCATCGGCTATGTCTTCAATGTTGGAACCGATTACTTTTTTGTCGGCTTTGTATTCTTCCATGGTTCCATTATTCCGGAGGAGCCAGAGGTTATTGTAAGCTCCGGCAAATTCCAGAACATTTTTATCCGGATCCCAGCAACAGATGGCCAGATCCATTCCGTCTTTAACAGAGCTTTCCATGGTAGACTGGCGCAGCGTCATGTTCACCCCATGGTCGAGATAAGTGAGGATTTTCCCCGGTTCGGTTAGTTTTTTTTCATTTACCGCCTGATGGATAAGGTTAAAGCCTAAAACACTCATCATGGCACCGGGTACTCCGTGTCCGGTACAATCAACCGCTGCAAATAATACTTTTCTTCCCGAAGGTTCCAACCAGTAAAAATCTCCGCTCACAATGTCCTTCGGAAGATACAGGACAAAGCTCTCGGGCAGGTATTTTTTTATTAAATCGTCAGGAGGCAAAATGCTGTCCTGAATCCGGCGGGCATAGTTAATGCTGTCGGTAATTTCCTTTTTCTGATGTAAAATTTCCTGGTTTCGAATTTCCAATGCCGCAGCGGCCCGCTGTTTTACTTTATACCGCTGAAATACCAGGTAGGAAATGAGTCCCAGACTGGCAACGGCCAGGGCCAGAATAATTGAGAAGGTTAGTGTTCTGTGATATTTTAGTTCTGAAATCTCCTCGTTTTTTTTCATGAGGTCGAGTTCTTTTTCCGCAGTAACTAACAAATACCGCGATTCCAATCCGGCCGCTTTCTGGGAATTTTCAATACCGAAAAGAGAATCCCGCAGTTTGATAAAGGATTGGTAATAATGAAAAGCCTTTTGAAAATCTTTTTTCTCGCGGTGTACATCCGCCAGTCCGCTCAGGACCTCCTTTTTCAAGGCCAGGTCGCCCGACTTTTCGCAAATAACCATAGCAGAATCGTAATACATCCTTGCTTTTTCAATTTCACCCGACTGGAACATTACCTCTCCAAGATTTGTATAACCGATAGATATACCCCTAATATCACCTGTTTTCCTGAAAATTTCCATCCCCTTCAGGATATAATCTCGCGATCCGGACTTGTCGCCCATAGCCAATTTAGCAACCGAAATGTTTAAATAGGCAGTGGCCATGCCCCACTCATTTTCGATGTTCTTGAAAATTTCTATGGCCTGTTCGTAAAAATTAATGCTCAGCTCGGGTTTTCCCAGGTTCTTATAGGTAATGCCGATGTTGTTAAAAATAAAAGCACGCTGGCGCTGATTTTTCAGTCGGTTGGCAATCTCTCCTCCCTTTTTAAAATATTTCAGGGCCTCCTGATAATTTTTCAGATTTGAATAAATAATTCCCAAAGGATTGTAAACTTTTATCAAAACATCCGGATTGTTTACTTCTTCGGCCAGGGGAAGGGCTTTGTAATAATAATCCAGGGCTTCATCGTAGGAAAAGAAATTATCGTAACAGGACCCAATGGAAATGTAAGCCCTCGACAGTAAATCTTTGTTGCCCGCCTGCGATGCAAGTTTTTCTGCTTCCTTAGCCATGCGGAAGGCACGAAGGGTATTGTTTTTATTCCAGTAGTAGGCCAGACCAAGGAGGGGACGAATACGGGCGGTATCACCTTCGGGAAGTCGGGCCAGGACACCAAGCAGTGAGTCGGCTTTCAGACTGTCGGGATCGGTTTTTTGCCCGGCAAGGAGGAGGGGAGAGAACAACAGAAAAAAAAGTAATTTTCGAACCATACTATCTTTTATAGCCGATGATAAGCACATCGTCAACCTGCTCAAATTGCCCTTTCCAGTCTTTAAATACCTTTTCAATTTCTTTTTTCTGTTCCTCCACATCAAGCGGAGCAATCTGAAGCAGGAGTTCTTTGAATCGCTTGTATTTAAATTTTTTCCCCGATTCCCCGCCAAACTGATCTGCATAACCGTCGGTAAAAATGTAAACGCAATCACCGGGATGAAGCTGCAAGGTATGTGTCGAGAAATTTCTGCTTTCGTTTTCTACCGTAAGCCCGATTGGAATTTTATCGGCTTTTATTTCCTGAAACTCATAACCACCTTCTGTTTTGCGAAGATAAAATAGGGGGTTAAAGGCGGCACCGAATTCAATGACTCCCGTTTTCTGGTCGAGGGAACAAAGCGCAATGTCCATCCCGTCTTTTACTTCCTGGCCTTCCTGTTCCTTGAGTAGTGTTTCACGAAGCGAATGGTTCAGGTCGTCGAGGATGGCTCCCGGACGGGTAATGTTTCGCTCATGAATGGTCTGATTCAAAAGACTGGATCCCACCATACTGAGAAATGCCCCCGGAACGCCATGACCCGTGCAGTCTACCGCCGCAAACAGTGTTTTCTCGGCTTGCTTGTCGATCCAGTAAAAGTCGCCGCTCACAATATCTTTGGGCTGAAACAAAACGAAACAACCGGGCAGTATTTTCTTGATCTGCTCAGGCGTGGGCAAAATAGCATCCTGAATACGCTTGGCATACACAATGGAGTCGGTAATGTCTTTGTTTTTGGTTTCAATTTCCTGGTATGCCAACTCCAGCTTTTTGTTGGCACGCTGTTTTAATTTGTATCGGTTATACAAGGTGAAACCGATTATTATTGAACCGATAACAATGGCAATCAGCAGGTAAACCACTTTCTGATTCCGCTGATCCTGTAATTCGTTTTCCTTGTTGAGCAGCTCAATTTCCTGCTTTTGCTTGTCGGTATCGTATTTGGTTTGCAACTCAGCCATTTGCCGGAAGGTGTTCTCCTGAAAAAGGGTGTCGTTCAGGTCGGAATATTTTTCCTGATATAAAAAGGCCCGGTGAAAATTCTGCTGCTGGGCATATAACCTGGCAAGCGATTTATAGTTGGAAACCAAAATGGTTTTGGATTCCAGCAGTTCCAGGATTTCCCGGCTTTTTTCAAGCGTGTTAATAGCATCCTGAATTCTTCCCAGGGCCTCGTAAATTTTGGCCAGGTTTATCAATGAAGAAGCAATCCCTGCACGGTCGTTAACATCGGTTCTTATTTTTAAAGAACGCTGACAATATTCCTCGGCTTTTTTCAGGTCGTTGGTTTCCAGAAACAACTCGGCAATGTTGTTGGCCGTGGTGGCAATGCCCTTTTTGTCGTTGATATCTTCCCGTATTTTCATCGACTGCAATAAGTAGTGGAGCGCCTCAGAATATTTTTTCATATTCATGTAAATGGTTCCCACATTACTCATGGCACTGGCAATGCTCTTTTTACTGCCCGTTCTTTGTTTTATCTCCAGCGATTTTAACTGGAAATCGAGGGCTTCATCGTATTTTTTCTGATCCGAAAACAAAATGGCTATGTTGATGTAGGCCGTGGCAGTAAGGTCTTCGTCTTGCTCCCCCTCAGCAACTTTCAAACCATCCATGAAATACCCGTAGGCAATCTGGAATTCTCCCAGGGAGCGATGCGAGTGACCCAGACTCATAAGGGTGTTTACCAATCCCTTTTTGTCCTTGGTCATTTGCCGATACTTTATCGATTCTGTGTAATATTCCACCGCCCTCCGGTATTCCCCGTGATTGAAGTGCGATAAGCCCAGATTGTTCAGGGTTTTTGCAATGCCCAGGGTGTCGTTTAGTTTTTGGCGAATGGTAAGCGCGGAATCCAGATAAGTTTCAGATTCGGCATAATCGTGAAAAAAGATATAGGCCGTACCCATGGCATGAAGGGCGTTTCCGCGCTGGGCCTCATCTTTAAATTTCCGGGCCAGCAATAAGGCTTCCTTGGCATAGTAAATAGCCTTGGTGGGTTTGGCCATGTTTACTTCGCTGGAAAGCTTCAGGTATACTCCGATTTTCTCCCTTTCCCCAACCACATCCAAAACCCGAAGCAGGCTATCTACGGTTTTCTTTTGGGCAAATCCCGGAATAACCAGGAAACCTGCCATAAAAAGGGTCAGGATTCGTAAATTTGCCAAAGGGAGTACAGACATCGTGGTAAAGATAGTTAAACCCCCATAAACAAAGCCCTTGCCAAACCCTTCCCGAAATCTTTTGCTAACCCGAAACAGGATCCCGGTTTTATTACTCTTTTTATGGGTTTTTTCTGCCCGGGCGCAGGGACCCGAGTGCAGCGTAAAAACCCGGAATTTTTTGCCGGGTGAAATTCTTACCTATGAAGTGGCCTATAATTGGGGAGTGATATGGGTAGATGCAGGTTTTGCCGTCTTCAAAGCCAATCTGGGAGATTATCAGGGAAGGAAAGTGTATCATTTTTCAGGGGTGGGGCGCACCCACGACCGGTACGACTGGATTTTTAAAGTGAGGGATTTTTATGAATCGTATGCCGATACCATTACCCTGAGGCCTTATAAATTTTTCAGGGATTCCCGTGAAGGTTCCGAGCATATTATAGAAGATTGCCGGTTCAGTTATAAATCAGGGAAAGCCTATTCCTCCATCAAAAAAGGAAAGAAAACCCAGATCGACAGTGCGGCCATAAACCCATGCACCATCGATGTAATGACTGCCATTTATTATGCCCGCTGCATCGACTTTTCGAAATACAAACCCAATGATACCATCCCCATTGAGCTTTTTCTTGAGAACAAAAATTACCCGGTTTATATCCGCTACCTGGGAAAGGAAGAAAAGGAAATTCAAGGCTGGGGAAAATTCAAGTGCATTAAGTTCAGGCCGCTGTTGATTGAGGGGACCATTTTTAAAGGCGGGGAGGACATGGTGGTCTGGGTAAGCGACGATCAGAACCGGATACCGCTTTTTGTGGAAACTCCCATCCTCGTAGGAAAAATCAAGGTCAGGATAACTGCCATGAAGGGCTTACGCTACCCCCTCACTTCCCTTATTGGCGAAAAGTAGGCTTTTCCCCCTTAAAAGCCCTCCGGAATTCTGTTTGGGGAGCAAATATTTTATTACTTTCGGCCTTCCAAAACGGACCAAAAAATGAGATTAGGAATACCGAAGGAAACCAAGCTAAAGGAAAATCGCGTTGCCTTAACCCCGGATGTTGTTAAAGACCTGATTAAGAAGGGATTTGAGGTAGTTGTTGAAGCCGGTGCAGGGGCTGCAAGTTATTACGCCGATGCTGCTTATATGAACGCGGGTGCCCATATCCAACCCGATCGCAAAAAAGTGTTTTCAGATGTGGATGTGCTTCTGGCTGTAAATGCTCCTGAAGGCAGCGATATTGCCCAGATGAAAAAAGGTGGAATTTT
>CALEYQ010000079.1 GCA_937924855.1 uncultured Bacteroidota bacterium
GCGCGTAAAAGGCCATCCGCATGATTGCCTAAAGCGTGATCACGCTACCCAACATAAAAAAAATTCAGGCCAGCTGGCTTACGGTGGGTAAAGACATTGCCCAGATTTGCCTTCATGCAGGTGCAAATGACATGGGCTCTATCATGATTGAAGAAAATGTGGTTTCAGCCGCCGGTGCTCCCCACCGCTTTACCTACAAAACCATTCAGGATGCCATTGTCGAAGCAGGGTTTGAACCGAGGCTTCGCAACCAGCAATATGAGTTCCGCGAGCTACCCGAAAACATTCAGGAACAGGTAATCAACTATTGAGATTTTTTTTCCGCTTCGTTGAAGCAGGACCGGCAAAGCCGCTCGTAAGGCGATTCTTCCCCCAACAGAACAAGAGTTTCGTCTTAGGAAAATCTGTAGAAAAAACTGGCAGGAGCCCCGCAACGAATGCAAATAGCATGCACCTTGGTAACATACTCCGACATGGCCATAATGGCGGGAACCGGGCCGAAGGGTTCACCTTTAAAATCCATATCCAGACCGGCTACGATTACACGAAATCCGCTACCCGCGAGATCACGGCAAACAGCCGGCAGTTCTTTATCAAAAAACTGGGCTTCGTCAATTCCAACAACCCTTATTTCAAGGTCTTTGAGCAGTCCAGGTATCTCAGCGGCACCTGAAACCGGAACGCTTTGCAACTGCCTTGAGTCATGGGAAACAACTTTGTTTTTGTCGTAACGCGTATCGATACGGGGTTTGAACACCTTTACTTTCTGACCTGCGATTTCAGCCCTGCGTAACCTTCGTATGAGTTCCTCCGTTTTACCGGAAAACATGCTGCCGCAAATTACTTCGATCCAGCCGGCATTTCCGCCTTTGTTATGAACAGGTTCGAGAAACATTTTTTACATTTATCCTGACAAAGCTATAGAATAAATTATGAATGGTGAGAAAATGAAAGAGGAAATAAAAGCCTTGCGTGATACCTTAAGTGAAATGCTGGAACAGGATTCCGGGGCATGGGATACCGGTAAAATGCTGAGTCTGCAGAAAAAATTAATCCGGTTACATCAGTTGATTCTGGACGCGGGTGGTTCGAACGAAACAAAAGAGGAAAAGACCCATGCAGAGCCGGTTGCCATAAACCCCGAAAAAAAAGAGGTTCAAACCCCGCCTCCTCCACCTCCTGTTTCAGGACTGGGAACCTATATTGGACTCAACGATCGCTTCCGTTTTGTCAATGAATTGTTTGGCGGTAATTCAAACGAATTTTCTGAAGCCGTAAACCAACTTGATAAAATTGAGGCGAAACATGAAGCGGACGAATACATAGCCCGGCTTTCGGAAGTGTATAACTGGAATAATCAAAGCAGAAGCGCAAAAGATTTTATGGCACTGCTTTCCAGAAAATTTAAAGGATGAGTTTAAGGCTATTACTGTGTTCCTTTCTTTTCGGTCTGGCAGGTCTGTGCGCGGCCCAGGAAAAAGGAGGGCCGGAGCCACCTGCACGGGGAAGGTATTATACCGACACCCTTGCTTCGCCCGGTTTTTTTGGACGGGGATATACCTTTTCGGGCCTACACCTCAGCGCCGCCTTTATTGCCCGGGAATTTGAAAGCATGGGACTGGAAAGTCCCGGAGGAAAAAGATTTCAGGCCTTCAGACATGATGTTATCCGGTTCCCAAGGCCTTTAGAATTAAAAGCAGGAAACAAATCATTGACATGCGGCACCGACTTCATTCCTGATCCCGGCTGCGAAACCGTGAAAGGAAAAAAGAAGATTTATTATGCCGATTCATCCTGGGCTGATGCAAAAACATTTTCCAAAAAAATAAAAAAAATCAAAGCCGGATCCGCCATTGTATTTTACCCAGGGGAAATAAAAAATCCAAAAACCAGAGCTTCCCTTGAAAAAAACCTTGGGGAAAGTCCAAAAAAATATTTTCTCATCCGGGAAGTAGACAAGCTAACCTTCGGAGTTGCTTCGGAATTCAATCCTAATCCCGGGGCCGACGTGCTCAGGGGCAGCATTCCTGAGGGAACAAAAATGCTTGAGGTTGATTTCTATTCCGAAAAAATAAAAGATTTTGAGTCGCAGAATGTGCTGGGATTTGTCCGGGGAAAAAGCGATACGGTAATTGTGATTTCAGCCCATTACGATCATCTGGGCACCTTGGGCGATAAGGTAATTTTTACCGGAGCCAACGATAATGCCAGTGGTGTGGCCATGGTTTTAAGCCTGGCGAATTATTTTTCCCGCAAAGAAAATAAGCCGCGATACAGTCTTTTGTTTATTGCCTTCGCCGGGGAGGAAGCCGGCTTACTGGGTTCGCTTCATTTTGTAAATCACCCACTGGTACCCTTAAAAAAAATCAGGCTGGTGGTAAATCTTGATATTTTGGGAACCGGGAATGAAGGCATAACCGTAGTTAACGCGAAGCTTCATCCCATGGAATTCGGACAGTTGCAAAAACTAAATGCGCAATCATCCTATGTGCCGGAAATAAAGTCAAGGTCCAATGCCCCCATATCGGATCATTACCCTTTTTCGCTGAAAGCCGTGCCAGCACTTTTTATTTACACCCTGGGAGGCATCAAAGCATATCATGATATTTACGATCGCAGGGAAACACTGCCTCTGGATGCTTTTGAAAATATTTATAAATTACTCATCGAGTTTGTAAACGGAATTTAAACGGCCTGTATGCTATATCTGGTTCCCACACCTATAGGAAACTTAGAGGACATGACCCTCAGGGCCATACGCATTTTAAAAGAAAGCGATCTTATTCTGGCTGAAGATACCCGAACCAGTGGAGTGTTATTAAAGCATTATGATATTTCCACTCCCCTTTCCGCATTTCATCAACATAACGAACACCGGAAAACACCGGAAATAATTGAAATGCTGGCAAGCGGAAAAAAAATCAGTCTGATTACCGATGCCGGAACCCCCGGGATTTCAGATCCCGGATTTCTTTTGTCCCGGGCCTGTCGCGAAGCCAACCTTCCTTTCCACTGTTTACCGGGCCCCACGGCTTTGATTCCTGCCCTGGTCCAAAGCGGTTTTCCTTCCGATGCCTTCGTGTTCCTTGGGTTCCCACCACAGAAAAAAGGGAGAAAAACTTTTATTGAAAATCTGGCCGGATATGAAATGACGATCGTGTTGTACGAATCGCCCCACCGCATTGTAAAGCTGCTTGAGGCCTTGAAAAGCCTTCCGGGACCGGAAAGAAACGTGGCTGTGGTGCGTGAGATATCAAAATTCCACGAAGAAACCTGCCGGGGAACGGTTAAGGAAGTTTATGAACTTTTATCGGCCCGGGAAAAAGTGAAGGGAGAAATTGTGGTGGTTATAGAAGGCATAAATAAAAAAGTAAAAAAAGATGAGCCGGAAACGGAATAAGGCCGGCGCCCCACCCGGAACGCTGGTTTATCGTGGTAAAGAAACCCAACCGGATCGACCGGTAAAAATTACTCTGTTCCAATACGAGGAAGACCATTTTTCCGAAGAAGTTTATCCCGATGTTGAATCGCTTTTAAGCGCCATAAAGCCCGGACTGAAATTCTGGATAAATATCGATGGCGTTCACGACACGGGGCTGATAGAAAAACTGGGGAACCACTTTAATATTCATCCCCTAACGCAGGAGGATCTGGTAAATACCGATCAGCGGCCCAAATTTGAAGATTACGACCATTATTGCCTGGCTGTTTTAAAAATGGTTCGTTATCAGAAAACCCTTGAGCAGGAACAATTATCCATAATACTATTAAAAGAAGGAGTTATTTCTTTCCAGGAAATTGAAGGCGGTGATGCTTTTGATCCGGTCAGAAACCGTTTAAAGAGTGGCAAGGGAAAAATCCGGAAATCGGGCCCCGATTACTTATGTTATTCCCTCATTGATGCTGTGGTAGATACCTATTTTAACATCCTTGAAAAAATGGGCGATATCATCAGCGAACTCGAGGTGAGTTTAATGGGGCGGCCCGGCAGAAACACTCTTAATGAGTTACACCGCCAGAAAAAAGAAATGATTTTGCTCCGGAAATCGGTTTGGCCGCTCAGGGAACTCATAAGCAGCATGGAGCGTAGTGAGTCGGATCTGATTTCCGTTTCTACCGACATATACCTGCGCGATGTATACGACCATACCATCCGGGTGATTGATTCTCTGGAAACAAACCGGGATTTACTTTCGGGCATGATGGATATATACTTGTCATCGATGAGCAACCGCATGAACGAGGTAATGAAGGTTCTCACCATTATTTCTACATTATTTATTCCGGTAACTTTCATTGCGGGTGTTTACGGCATGAATTTCAAACACATGCCCGAGTTGGAATCCCGCGATGGATATTTTGTTACCCTGGGAATTATGGGAATAATCATTTTGTCGTTGTTGTTTTATTTCAGGTATAAAAAATGGATATGAAAAACGGTTTGCTTCAAAAGCTAAGAATCATTTACCTGGCCATGGCAATGGGACAGGTAATGTTTATTGTTTTAGTAATAGGCTTCCTGCCCCGTAATTTGGAACAGACTGCGGATTGGGGAATCAAAATTCCCTTTATTCTGGGAGGATTGTCGCTGGCTTTCATAGGAGAAATATTCCACCGGACCCGGCTTTCCTCGATCCGAAAATCGGGCGATGCAGAAAAAGCCCGTGGGGCCTATTTAATGACTTTCCTGACGAGCATGGCCTTGTGGGAATTTCCGACCTTTATTTTAACGCTGGGATATTGGTTTTCGGGTGATTTGGTTTTTCTGATCCTCGCCGGGCTGGTTTTTATTGCTTTTCTTTCCCGGATTCCCTTCAAAGCAAAAGTGATGCGTGAACTTGGCCTGAGCGATGCTGCCTTCGAAAAATTTGATGCCGGAAACTGATGGAAGCTTTTTTTCTCAACGGGAAAAAGAAGGCAGGCGAAGCCTTTGAACTGAAGCCCTTTGATCCCGGGTCAATCAGTGAGGATGAGGTATTGATAGAAACTGAAGCATTCGGTTTAAACTTTGCCGATGTGATGAGCAGGCTTGGCCTGTACCGCGAGGCTCCTCCCTTTCCCTTTGTTCCGGGCTATGAAATTTGCGGACGGGTAAAGTCGGTTGGTAAAAATGTTTCTCATGTTATTCCCGGCGACAGGGTACTGGCACTTACCCGTTTCGGAGGATATTCCAGAATTTGTAAAACAAGAGCTCAGGCGGTAAAAAAAATTCCTGAATCCTGGACACCTGCCTTTGCCTGTGCCCTGGGAACCCAGGCCTGCACAGCTATTTACATGACCCATTTTCTGGTTCATCTTAAAAATGCAAAGTCTGCCGTGGTAAGCTCACCGGCCGGAGGCGTAGGCAGCTTACTGGTTCAAATAATTCAAAAAAATAAAATTCCGGTTACGGGATATTCAGGGCATCCGGAAAAATTTTCGGGCAAAGAACCGGGTATGGAAAAAATTCTCAATTACAAAGACCCTGAATTCAGGGAAATGCTTTCCCGGGAATTTCCCGATGGGGTTGACCTTGCTTTTGATGCCGTTGGTGGCAAAACTTTCAAAGCCGTACTTCAACATCTTCGTCCGGGCGGCAGCATCGTTGCTTACGGTGCTGCATCAAGAGCCGGTGGAGGTGGATTATTTCCTACCCTGAAACTGGTTTTCGGAATGGGCTTTACCCATCCTGTATTCCTGTTGATGAAATCCCGAAGCATTTGCGGGGTGAATATGTTAAAGGTAGGAGATCGCAGGCCGGATATCCTTGAGCAATGCCTGAATATCGCTGTGGAATATGGGAAAGAAGGAGTTTTAAAACCCCTGGAGGGTAAAACATTTTCCCGGCAACATATTTCAGATGCTCATGCCTGGCTTGAATCAGGAAGGAGTTCCGGGAAAACTGTTGTAACTTGGGATTCTGAAAAATAAAGCCCATGACTCCCCGACTGTTTTTTTTATTTCTGATTTCGATATCCACTGCATCGGCCCAAACAGGATTACCGGCAGACACGAACAAAATGCTGGCCAACGGCGAAAAATCCGGATTCTGGATTGAGACTCTGGGAATGAATAAATTCCAGGGATGGTATTTGAACGGGAAAAAAGATGGAAACTGGGTGCTGTATCATACCGGTGGGGCCGTTGCCAGAGTGGAACATTATAAAGAGGGTTTGCGAAACGGTTTAACATTGCAACTCGACATTCACGGAAATTTCTCCAGGGAAGAATATTTTACCCGCGACACCCTCGATGGGGTAATTCGGGTGTATTCCGACAACAACCGACTCAGGGAAGAAACCTGGTATAAAATGGGAAAATACCATGGCGAGCGAAAAATATGTTACAAAGACGGAACCGTTCAGGAATGGAGCTTCTATATAAACGGAAAAAAAGACGGTCCTTCCAAATGGTATTTCAGCACCGGGGAAATTTTAACTATCAATTTGTACAAAGACGGGAAGCTGGAGGGCATTCAGAAGAGTTTTTACCGTTCCGGGAAATTACAGAGTGAAGTAATGGCCGTAAACAATGAATACACAGGTATGTATACTGAGTATTATGAATCCGGGAAAGTTAAGGTTCAGGTAAAATATGTAAAAGGTAAAAAAGAAGGACCCTATAAAGAAGTTGCAGAAGATGGAAAACAGATTTTAGTTTCGGGCGGATATAAAAACGATAAACCTCACGGACCTTACGAAGAGTTTTATAATAATGGGAAACCGAAAGCCAGGGGGAAATTTGTTGAAGGGAAAAAAGAAGGTGTTTGGATTTATTACGACACCGAGGGTAAAACCGAAAAAGAAATTTTCAAAGGCGGAGAATCGGTAAAATAAAAATCCCCGATAGCCAGGGCTAAGGGGGATTTAAAAAAAAATCTGTTTGTTACTTTGAAGCCTTTTCTTTAGCCAGCTTCAGCAGTTCAGGGTGAATATACACCTTGCTTACATCGCGATATTCCATGGCGTTGGCATCAAATCCTTTCACCCAGTTTTGAACGAGGCGATAGTTCTCCTCATAAAAAATGGGCATGATGGCGGCCTCGTCGATAACAATTTGTTCTGCCTGAGAGTATAATTCAAAACGCTTTTTATCATCCACTTCTTTCATGGCTGCCATGAAAAGAGAATCGAAGCGTGCGTTTTTAAACCGCACCGCATTGATCGCAGAACGCTCATCCAGTTTTCCGGGTACGTGACCACCGTAAAGAATGGTGAGGAAGGTTTCAGGATCCGGATAATCTGCAATCCAGCCGGTTCTCCAGAAATCGGCTTTACCGGTCTCCAGTTTGTCGAGGTGCTGTGCAAAGGGCATCTGGTCGATCTGAACATCAATATTCAATACTTCCTTGAGCTGGCTTTGTACGAACTGGGCAGTAAGGATATTCCGGTCGGCACCACCGCTGTTGATCTGCAGAGTAACTTTTGGGAAATTCTTTCCACCGGGATAACCTGCTTCAGCCAGATATTTACGAGCCAGATCGGGTTCGAAATTGTATCCTTTGAGTTTATCGAAATTATATCCCTTGTTACGGAAATTATCTACGGGAGGAACAATTCCGAATTTTCCGGGTATACCTTCGCCCTTAAGAATGTTGTTAATGATTTTATCGCGGTCGATGGCATAGTTAAAGGCCAAACGAACCTTTTTGTTGTTGAACACTTTCCCCTGATGCTGGAAACCGTAATAGGTAAGGCTCATGGCAGGGGTCATCTGAAGCACAAAGGGCGTGTTTCCGGTTTTGGCATCGGATAATTCAGACAGAATTTTTCCGTGCATTTCGGTTGGGATGCGGAAAATCATATCCACTTCACCCTGACGGAAGGCCAGAAATTCCTGTTTCTTTTCTTTTACAAAAGTAAATTTTACCCCGTCGAGATAAGGCAGTTTATTTCCAAATTCATCAACGCCCCAATATTCATTATTGCGCTCTAACACAACCACATTACCTTCTTCAATGGTTTTTACTTTGAAAGGTCCGGTTCCAACAGCCTTAACACGCATGTTTTCCTTGTACTTTTCAAGGGCTTCTTTAGGGAACACCCAGCAACCGGGCATGGTTAGGATGTTATCGAAACCGGCAAAGGGGAAATTCAGGGTAACCTGCAGGGTGTAGTCGTCGATTACTTTTACGCCACTAACGCCACCGGGCGTTTTGGTTCCTTTCTGCGAGGCTTCGTAATGCTCGTTGGCTCCCATTACCCGGTCTTTGAAAGTAACATAGAACTGAGAGTTCATGTTGCTTTGTGTGCAGAGTAAATCGAAGCAGTATTTAAAATCGTTGGCGGTAACATTTCTTCCTTTTCCATCAGGGAAACAGGGGTCGTCGTGAAACTTAGCATCCTTGCGGAGGTAGAAAGTCCAAACGGTAGCGTCCTGATTTTTTTCCCAGCGCTCGGCAATAGCTGGAATCACTTTCAGGTCGGCCTGATTAAGCTTAACAAGACCTTCGTATATCTGGTTGGTAATACGCTGTGAGGTAACCTCGGTAACATTTAAAGGATAAAGATCACGGAAATCCTCCACCTCATTCATCTTCAAAACACCTCCGTAAAAAATATTTCCTTTACCCTGCTGCGACCCGTTTCCGGACCCACTTCCATCTCCGCCGCAGGAAGCCAGCAATACTGACAGCGCAGAAAGAAAGATTGATAATTTTTTCATAAAGATTTTGTTAGCCGATAATGAAATGCAAACCTAATGATTTTTTAAAAAAAGGCAATATAAAAAGGGGCTAATATTTTGAATTACAAGCCTGAAATACAAGTCATTATTATTTAAGCTCAAGCAAAACGGGGCAATGGTCTGAATGCTGGGCCTCGGGAAGTATGGCTGCCCGGGAAAGCCGGGAACCCAGATTTTCCGTAATTATCTGATAATCAATCCTCCAGCCTAAATTCCGCTTACGGGCACCTGCCCGGAAACTCCACCAGGTATAATTATGGGGATCGGGATTGAATTGCCGGAAGGAATCGATATACCCTTTTGACAACAGTTTTTCCATCCAGGCCCGTTCTTCGGGTAGAAAACCAGAGCTGTTGGCATTGGCAACGGGGTTATGAATATCAATGGGCTTGTGGCATATGTTGAAATCGCCGCAAAGAACCAGTTGTTTTCTTTTTTTCTTCAACTTTTCAAAATAAATGAGCATATCGTCGAGAAACCGGTATTTGAACTGCTGTCGCTCATCGCCGGTGGTTCCTGAGGGAAAATAGATGCTGAGAACCGAAACATCACCGAAATCGGCACGAATTACCCGGCCTTCAAAGTCATAATCCTTTATTCCGCAACCCATTTCCACATGATCGGGGGCAATCCGTGAAAAAATTCCCACGCCGCTGTAGCCCTTTTTTTGTGCGGGGAAAAGATGCACATCATAGCCCAGATTCCGGAAGGGTGTGTGATCAAAATCGCCTTCCTGTGCCTTGAGTTCCTGTACGCAAAACACATCGGGAGAGGCAGCCCTGAGCCAGTCGGGTAAGCCTTTATTTACGGAAGAGCGTATCCCGTTCAGATTGTAGGAAATTATTCTCATTTTACAGAACAAATATCTCGCATTTTCGTTTTCTTTATTCGCCCAATTTACTAAATGAAACGAATGCCTTTCCGGCAAAACCCGATTTTTCCGCTCCCCTGCCGGTGGGCTGCCTTATTGTTGGTTTTTATACTGGCCCAGGCCGGTTCAGTTTCAGGACAAAATTTCGGTTCCTACCGTTCCAAAAAAATAATTTTCGCTGCTGATACCCTGATGCCCGATTCACTGACGCTGATCCCGGGCAGCGTACGACTTTTTTTTTGGGTTTGAAATGCCTGCGACACCCTTGCTTTCCGGACATCAGAGAATGGAAAATTCATTGTACTTGATCGTGGCCATCCCGACTATTCAAAAATTAAATCCGACACCCTTGTGCTCAGTTACCGGGTTTTCCCTCTCGACTTTTCCAGGGAGTGGAAAAAAAAAGACCGTGGGAAATCCGGGGTGGATAATAAGATTATAAGCAATCCCTTTACCTATGTTCCCGGTAAGGAAAAAATAAACGATCCGTTTAATTTAGGAACCCTGAATAAAGAGGGCAGCATAACACGGGGTTTGAGTTTTGGAAATTCCCAGGATGTGGTGGTAAACTCTTCGATGAATCTCCAACTCTCGGGAAAAATATCGGAGGAGGTTGACCTTCTTTTATCGGCCACCGATGATAACATTCCTTTTCAGCCCGATGGCACCACGGCCCAACTTCAGGAATTCGACCGCATTTTCATTCAGCTTTCCGATAAAAACAACAAGCTCATTGCCGGCGATTTCGATTTGCGAAGGCCGGATTCCTATTTCATGAATTTTTCCAAAAAAGGACAGGGACTTTACTACCATCGCAGCGATTCGCTGTCAAACCCGAAAAGCTTTAACAAAGCTGCCGCATCCATGGCCGTAAGCCGGGGAAAATGGTCGCGCAATGTGTTCATGGGGGTAGAAGGCAACCAGGGGCCCTATCGCTTAACCGGAGCCGAAAACGAGTTGTTCATCATTATCATTTCGGGCTCGGAGCAGATTTACATTGACGGGGAGTTGTTAAAGCGCGGATTGGAAAATGATTATTTCATCGATTACAACAGCGGAGAACTTTTCTTTACTCCGAATCGACAGATTACCAAAGACAAAAGAATTGTGGCGGAGTTTCAATACAGCGATAAGCTGTATGCCCGTTCGATGGTATTCCTCAGCGATGAATGGAAAAGCAAAAATGCAAAAGCCTACATTCACTATTTCAGTGAGCAGGACAGCAAAAACAAACCCCTTCAGCAGGATCTGAACAATGCCCAAAAACAATTGCTTGCCTCGGTGGGAGATAGTCTTCACCTGGCTTTTGTGCCTTCGGCCGATTCAACCGAATTCAACAACGCGGTGGTTTTGTATCAGAAGAAGGATACTTTGGTGGGAACCGTTTTATACCCCGGTATTTTTGTTTACAGCACCGCCCCGGAGCTGGCTCATTTCAGGGTTAATTTCACTTTTGTAGGTGCCGGAAAAGGAAATTACATTCCCGTTAACACCCCGGCCAACGGGCGTGTTTACCGATGGGTTGCCCCGGATCCCATTACGGGTGCATTAAATGGCACATACGAACCCAAGGTGTTTTTGATTTCGCCCAAGAAACGCCAGCTGGTTTCGGCCGGTGGATCCTATGAGTGGCAAAACGGAGCTCAATTGAAAACAGAGGTTTCCTACTCGGAGTTCGACATCAACACCTTTTCAGATTTCGACAAAAAGAACGATGCCGGATACGCCGGAAAGGCGGAAGGAGAGTTACCGGTAGTTTCCTTTTATTCGGGCGATACTTTGTCCGGGAAGAAAAAAAACACCCTGGTTCTTACCGGAGGCTACGAATATGTGTCCGAAAATTTCAGTCCCATTGAGCGTTTCCGGAGTGTGGAATTCGATCGCGACTGGAACCGCAATTTGCGTCCCCCGGGCGGGAAACAGGAAATATTTTCGGGAGGGGCCTCAATTAAACAAAAAAACAGAACCCCTGCCTTGTACCGATACTCGCGTTTTGGCGAAGGCAGTGATTTTCTGGGAAATATGCATGAAACACGGTTAAACCTTGGCAACCGGAAATTCTCCTTAAACGGAAGAGGGAGTTATCTGGATGGGAAAACCACCGGAAAGAAATTTGAATTTCTCAGGGGAGAGGGAAAGGGGCAGGTCTTTCTGGGAAAAGCAACTCTTGGATTGTACGGATTGTATGAACACAATTTGATTCACCTTACGGGTTTCGACAGTTTATCGCCGGCCGGATTTGATTTTAATGAGTGGGAGGTTTCGGTTGGAACCCGGGAAACGGCCAAAAACTTTTTCCGTGCGGCCTACAAGCAGCGGCTCGACAAGAAACCCTTCGGAAATGAACTGAGGGGTATTTCCTACGCCGATCATTACAGTCTGCAATACGCATTGCGTGAAAACAAAACCCACCAGGTAAATATCACAGGCACCTACCGTAACCTGAAAATTCTGAATCCCGGATTAACGGGATTAAAGCCCGAAGAAACAATTCTGGGCCGGATAGAATATGGGATTCGAACCCGAAACGGAGCTGTGTCGGCCGCAACCTTTTACGAGGTTGGATCAGGGCTGGAACAGCGAAAAGAATTTTCATTTATTGAAGTCCCCGCGGGACAGGGTCTGTACATGTGGATTGACTACAACAATAATAACATCAAGGAGCTGAACGAATTTGAGATTTCGCCCTTTCCCGATCAGGCCCGTTATATACGGGTATTTTTGCCTACCAACGACTATATCAGGAGTAATACCAACCAGTTTTCGCAAACCGTATTTCTGGGGGCACCCCGAACCTGGGCAAGGGAAAAAGGAATAAAAAAACTGGCCAGTTATTTTTCAAACCAGGCAAATTTTCGCACCGACCGGAAAAACATTGCGAGCGATCTGGCCACCGCATATAATCCTTTCCTGCAGGATGCCGGTGATCAGAATTTACAAAGCATGGGCACGCAGTTCCGAAACACTTTTTGGATTAACAAAGCCTCTCCGGATTGGAGTGCCGACTATACCTTTTCCGATCAGCGGAATAAAATTTTACTGGCCAACGGTTTCGACACCCGGTTGAATCAGGCCCATGAGGTAAATCTGCGCTGGAATATTACCCGTGCCTGGGCCGTACAAAGCAGCGGAAAACTGGGAGAAAAAAGTTACGCCTCTCAGTTTTTCCCCATAAAAAATTTCAGGTATAGTATTGAGGAAGTATATCCAAAATTAATTTACCAGAAAGGCGTTGATTTGCGCATTGCCTGGGGAGCCCGATTAACCCGGAAAGAAAATGCAGAGGAGTTTGGGGGGCAGAAAGCCGAAATAAAAGATTTCAATTTGGAATTGCGGTATAACACTCCGGTTCAGGGAACCATTTCCCTTAAGGGCAGCTTTTTGCAAATTGCTTATAATGAAGAACAGGGCAATCCTGCCGTTACCTTTGAATTACTCGAAGGATTTGTTGCGGGAAACAATATAACCTGGGGTTTGCTGTTGCAACGAACACTTGCCAACAATTTACAACTGAACCTTTCCTACGATGGGCGTAAGCCCGGTAATCTTAACATTGTACATATAGGAAGCGCCACCCTTAGGGCATTTTTTTAGGCCATGCTAAACTCGGGTTTTTTGCCGAGCGCTTTTAGCAGGCGGATGTGGGAACCAACGGCCGACAAAAAGGTTTTGTTTTCAAGATAGGGAATTCCGAATTCTTCCGCCGTTTGTTTAACAATAGGAGCAATGGCCGGATAATGCACATGGCAAATATTGGGAAAGAGGTGATGTTCGACCTGAAAATTCAAGCCCCCCACATACCAGGAAATGATTTTGCTGTTGCGGGAAAAGTTCACGGTGGTATTCATCTGGTGAATGGCCCAGCTGTTTTCAATATTACCGTGTTCGTCGGGCCGGGGATGGGTTGTGTGTTCAACGGTATGAGCCAGCTGAAACACAACCGAAAGAATGAGGCCGGCAAAGAAATGCATAATCACAAAGCCGAGGATCCAGGAACCTGCGGGCATTCCCAAGAGCCATATAGGGGCCACAAGGAAAATGAACACATAAGCAATCTTGGAAATGAGAAGTTTAACAAACTGTTGTCTGTTTTTCTTTTTGCCTGCCCGGTTCACACCTTGTTTAATATAGGCACGGAACTGGTCAAAATCTTTATAGAAAGTCCAGTTGAGGGTTAGAATTCCGTACAGAAAGAAAGCATAAATAAACTGAAAACGGTGAAACCATTTTACTTCCGTATGGGGAGAAAACCGGAGAATAACTTTGTCTTCAATATCGTGATCGAGTTCAATAACGTTGGTATAAGTATGGTGCATCATGTTATGCTGGAGTTTCCAGTTAAACACAGAAGCTCCGAGGAGGTTAAGGGTATGGCCCAGCCAGAAGTTAGCTTTGCCGCTTTTGGAGTAGGAGCCGTGATTGGCATCATGCATTACGCCCATACCAATGCCTGCAATGGCAAATCCCATAAGCAGCCACAAGGCAAAAAACAGCCAGGTGGGCATGGGGATAAAAAGAAGGGCAATAAATGGGAGAATGTAAGCACTTAAAAGGATAACGGTTTTGGCCACCATTCCTTTGTTGTAATACTTTGAGATCTGGTTGGTTTTGAAATACTGATCAACCCTGCTTCTTAGGGTAGCAAAGAAGACATTTTTTTCTTTGTCTGAAAATCTGATTTCTTGCACGGTTTTTTAAAATAAGGTTCATTTTACATTCCGGTTTCCCGGGTTATTCATAAAAATGCCATTAGTTTTTTTCCCTGAGAGCCGACCCGCATTTTACGGATGGCTTTTTCCTTAATCTGACGTACCCTTTCACGGGTAAGGTCGTATTTTTCACCGATCTCCTCCATCGATTTAGTTCCAAAGCCTGCGATCCCAAAAAAATGGGATACCACGTTTCTCTCTCTTTCGGTCAACATTTTCATGGCATCTTTTAATTCAATCTGTAACGATTCAGCCATCAGAAAGTCATCGGGCCTGAAGTCGTCCGGATTAAATAAAGCGTCTAAGATAGTTAAATCTTCCTGACCCGGGAGGGGTGAATCGGTAGAAACCTGCCAACCCGAAGACAGCAGGGTAACATTAATTTCTTCTTCTTTAATTTCCGTATGGCTGGCTATTTCAGAATTGGTGGGCATTCGCTCCAGTTGTTGTTCCAAAAATCCCTGAGCCTTACGGATTTTATTGAGGGTTCCGATTTTATTTTGGGGCAGTCGCACCACCCTGGCCTGATCGGAAATGGCCTGCATTATAGACTGTCTGATCCACCAAACCGAATAGGAAATAAACTTAAATCCGCGGGTTTCATCGAAGCGCGCGGCGGCCTTAATCAGGCCTACATTTCCTTCGTTAATAAGATCAGGTAAACTTATACCATAATTCTGGTATTGTTTGGCTACCGATACCACAAACCGGAGGTTTGCCGACACCAGTTTTTTCAGGGCAGCCTGGTCCCCTTCCCTGATTTTACCTGCCAGGGCAGTTTCTTCTTCCACGGTCACCAGAGGCAGTTTAGAAATCTCAAACAGGTACTTGTCCAGCGACGGAGTGTCGCGGTTAGTAACTGACTTATTGATTATCAACTGCCTCATGGTAACCTTAGGAATTAATTATTGGCCAGGGTAACGTTTACGGCGTTAAGGCCTTTTTTACCTCTTTCAACATCGTAGTTTACTTCGTCGTTTTCACGGATTTCTGTCCGTAATCCTGAAGCGTGTACGAATATTTCTTCGCCATCTTCCGCTTTAATAAATCCAAATCCTTTTGACTCATTAAAAAATTTAACTGTTCCTTTTTTCATTGTTTTTTGTTTTGTTTGTTTTTGTTTTTGATTTGTGTTTGTCGCTGACAAACGGTTTTTATTGATTTGACTGATAAAACGAAGGGGTTGAGCCAGGGCATTGGCAATAACTTGCCAGATGGATTTTCCAAGCGCAACAGTTTTTCCCGGGGCCATCAGTGGGGGCCCGGTTGAAACTAATTCTTTGGGTGACATTTGTGATATAATTGAATTAATAATGGGGCGTGGCCAATTGAGTGTGGCAACACCGGTATTCCCCAAAAATTGTAAAGCTTAAATGAATTCTTGCCGTTTTATGGCATTCAGATTGAGATACAATCCTCAAAAGGATAGAACAAAGGTAGGAATATTATTCGATACGGCAAACCAACATTCATTATTTATCTTTTTGGCGAAATGGGGATTAATGGCACTGTTTTGAAAAAATTCCATAAGTGGCGGGTATTTATTCAGCACTGATTATTGTTGCTTTTCATTCTCTGACTGAATGAGGCCTTAGTTCTTAATTCTGCAGGCACATTCATGATGTTCTTCCAGATAATCCATTGATATTTTGCAGATTTTTTCGAGGGTGGGAAGGTGAATATCAGCGAGTTTTTTAACATAAATACAGGCTTTGCTCATTTTAAACTTCCCGAGATCTTTCAATAATTTTTCACTTCCTTTTACCGGAGAATACACATACAATGAAAACGCTGCTTTCCGGGGAGAAAAACCCAGCATGGGGGCATCGCCTTCGTGCCCGCTGGCATATTTATAGTGGTAGGAACCAAATCCGATGATGGAAGGTCCCCACATTTTAGCCTTAAACCCGGAAACTTTTTCCAGGAATTTAATCAGTTCCAGACTTTCCTTTCGTTTTTGTTCATTATCGACAAAGGTTTTAAGGAACTCCTTAACGCTGGCTTTGGTTTCTTTGGTTTTGTTTTCAGGCATAAAGCAGGGATTATTTGAACCTAAATTAAATATAATCTCTGATTAAAAAGCCATTTGTTTCGGTGGCGGTTGATGGTTTCGGAACAAAACAATAAATTTACCTGTAGGAAAAACCGTTCCAAAAAAAGTCCCCGGTCAAATACATTACTCAATCCTGAATACCATGAAAAAATATCTACTGCTTCTCTGCTGGCTTTTCCTTTTGCCAAAAATTAATTTTTGCCAGAATTTTTTTATCGAGGTGGTGGTTCCTTACCACTTCGGGACAGGAGGATATAATTATTTACAACAAGTAGACAGGGGCGGGGCCATTTACGACTACAAATCCTTTAAGTTTAATATGGCCCAGGGACTTGCTCCGGAAATACATGCAGGTTTTATGTTCAAAAAGAACTGGGGCTTTTCTTTGGGTTTGGGATATTTATTAGGGAATCAGGTTATGTCCGGCGAATACAAAGACCTGGGTGGATTGAATAAATATGAAACCCGGTTTGTTTCCCGGTCATTTCTTATTAATCCCGCACTTGAAATAAAATCTGCAGGACGGGTACGCTTTTCTTTTTCCGGAGGAGTTCAACTGGGCTTAGGAACTTCATTGGAAATGATCAATGTAGGAAGTTACGAGCCCATTAATGGTCAGGTAAGGACAGCTGAATCAACTTGGGAATATGGAGGGAATATTGCCTTTGGTTTCAAATTCCGCATGGGTTTGGAATATGAAATAAACAAAAAAATCTCCTTTTCGGGAGGCCTTTCGGGTTTATCCATGCAATGGTACCCTTCGGCAGCCATTTGGAAAAAATACACTATAGATGGGGTAGATCAGTTGCCCACAATGACAAGAAAAGAGAAGGAAATAAAATACCTGTCATATATGACTTATGAACAGTACGATAACAATAACCCAAACGAGCCAAGGTATCTTGGGAGAATGGCCTGGCCATTCTCGGGATGGGGTCCCTTTGTGAGTTTGAAATATACCTTGTAAGGCTTGGGAAGAGTATGGTTTTTCCGGTAAAAATCTGTCAGGATTGGCAGACGTAAGATAATTTCGAAACTCTGAATTAAAAACTTTTGAATCTTATATATTTCAAGCTTTTCAAAATCGAGCAGTGTACTTGGGTTTAGTGTGAGTGCCCGTGTGAGTGGGAAGAAAAATCAGAGCTCGTTTCTTCGCTCCCGCTGCGCCATCGCCGAAGCTAATGCGAAGGTGATCTCACAATTATCCTCATTTCCACTATGAAGTTGTTCGTTTTTTAAAAAGAACGAGAATGCCGTTCTACTGCAAATTCTTAATCATTGCGTAGAGCATTTTGGATAGCTCATCCGCCTTCTTAATTAGTTCCTCGAATTCATTTTTCGTAATCAACCCTTCGTCACAGAGCATATCCAATGCGGCAACACATTCAAAAACCGAGGCTCTGGCAGTTGTAAAATAGTTCCTTCTATCGGCCTTTGAAAATTTTCCTGAACCTTCAGCAATATTGAGTGGTAAACTAAAAGATGCACGTCCTAACTGGTCTTTAACGTAGGAATCAAACTTTTTCTCAAGAATCAGTTTTTTACACTTGCGATGAAACAATTTGGCTTTTTTATAAACTTCAAGATTTTGGAAATCAAACATGATTAAGGTTTTTAGAGCGAGAAACAGTGTGAGAGCGAAGAAAAAACAGAGCAGAATGCTCGCTCCCGCTCTCATTCTCGCTCTGTTTTTGTACCCGGGATCGGTCCCGATAGCTATCGGGACGAACCGATATGTCATTGCTGATCCCGATTTTTATCGGAAGTGTTTGATGCCGATGGCTATCGGCACAGCGCGTCTACCACCCCGATAGCCATCGGGGCCGCCACCTTAGTAATACTTCTCTTTTAATTGCTCCATCATTTGAGGAAATTTCTTAAGATTCCCAATATAGGTTTTGCTTTTCATCCTTTTGATATGACCCTCAATTTTTCTGGCTTGGTCATAATGCAAATCCCTAACAGCGAAAAACAAGGTCCAATCATTAGCTTTCGCAGTAAAACTTGATGCAAAAACTTTTTCCAGGTGTTGCTCAATTCTAAATTCAAGCTCCTTACAGCTTCCGGTATAAAACCGATTAAGTTTCTCTGAATAAAGAATGTAAACGGTTACCATTGTATTCTCAACAAAAAAGCCTTCCCACGCGAAAGGCTTTTTGTACCCGGGATCGGAGTCGAACCGATATGTCATTGCTGACACTGGTGTTTGAGACCAGCGCGTCTACCAATTCCGCCACCCGGGCTTTATTTGGAAGGAGGGCAAAAATAGAAAAAAACAAGGCATGGGGGCATATCGCGTTTAAATCCCCTAATTCGCTGAAAATCAATAGGCTTTTTGCATGATTAAAAAGCAATTTTTTTGTATCTTCGCATCCCTTAAAAAACCAATGGAACCCATCGTAAAACTATTCAGCGGCACATGCACCCGGTACCTGGCGGAAAAAATTGCTTCTGCCTATGGTAAGCCCCTGGGACATATGACCTTTTCCCGGTTCAGCGACGGTGAGTTCCAAACCTCCTTTGAAGAAACCGTTCGGGGATCTCAAATTTTCATCATCCAGTCTACTTTCGCGCCCACCGATAATCTTATGGAACTACTTCTAATGGTGGATGCCGCAAAAAGAGCCTCCGCCAAAGAAATCGTGGCCGTGATACCCTATTTTGGATTTGCCCGCCAAGACCGGAAAGACCAACCCCGGGTAGCCATTGGAGCAAAACTCGTGGCCGACCTGCTGGGAACCGCCGGCGTAACCCGTGTGATGACCATGGACCTTCATGCCGACCAGATTCAGGCCTTTTTTAATGTTCCCGTTGATCATCTCTATGCCTCAACCATCTTCATTAAATATATTCAGGAGCTAAATCTTCCTAACCTCGCTATGGCCGCCCCCGATATGGGAGGCTCAAAACGCGCCAATGCCTACGCCAAACACCTGAATTCCGACCTGGCTATCTGCTACAAGCAACGCAGCAAGGCCAATGTGGTAGACAGCATGACCCTGATCGGTGATGTGGAAGGAAAACATGTGGTGCTGATTGATGATATCTGCGATACCGCAGGAACACTTACAAAAGCGGCCGATGTAATTATGGAAAAGGGTGCCCTTTCCGTACGCGCCGTTTGCACTCATCCCCTGCTCAGCGGAAAGGCTTACGAAAACATTGAAAAATCAAAATTAACAGAGCTTATTGTAACCGATACCGTTCCCCTCAGAAAGGAAAGTTCAAAGATAAAAGCCTTAAGTGTGGCTCATCTCTTTGCCGATGTAATCCGGGCAGTTCATTCCTCGGAATCCATCAGCAAACATTTCATCATGTAAATTATTAATCTAAATACAAACCAAACAACAAAACAATGAAAACAGTATCTATTAGCGGTTCGCCCCGTGCGAACGTAGGGAAATCAGATGCTAAAGCATTGCGCAAACAAAACCAGGTTCCCTGTGTGCTTTACGGCGGCAAGGAGCAGATTCATTTTCACGCGCATGAAAATGCTTTCACTTCCCTCATTTATTCTCCCGACGCCCAGATCGTAAAGCTTGATATCGGCGGAAAGAATTATGATGCCATTCTGCAGGATGCCCAATTTCATCCTGTAAATGACAAAATCAACCACCTCGATTTCCTCGAAATTATTCCCGGCAAACCGGTAACCATGGAAATTCCCGTAAACCTCAGCGGTAATGCCATTGGCGTAAAAGAAGGGGGGAAGCTCAATAAAAAAATGCGGAAAGTAAAAATCCGTGGTCCTATCGAGAAAATTCCCGCAACCGTTGAATTAAACGTAGAGCCATTAAATATCGGCGATAGCATTCGCATCGAGGATATTAAATTTGATGGGGTTACCCTTCTCGATCCTCCCACTACTACCGTGGTTAGCGTTAAAGTTACCCGTAATGTGGTTGAAGAAACTCCTGCTGCTACGGCCGCCGCTCCTGCTGCTGCCGCTGCACCTGCTGCCGGAGCCGAACCAGCCAAGAAAGAGGAGAAAAAATAATTTTTCTTTTGAAACACTCAGGGGCGGTAATATTACCGCCCTTTTTTTTGATTACTTTTAATCTTCATGGAAAAGTTTCTTATTGCAGGGCTGGGAAATCCCGGTGATGAATATGCCAACACCCGGCATAATGCAGGGTTCCAGATGCTTGACCACCTGGCAGAAAAGGAAAAATTAAAGTTCGAGTCCGACCGGCATGGCTGGGTTACCTATCACAAGTTCAAAGGAAGAACCCTGGTGCTGTTAAAGCCAAACACCTTTATGAACCTGAGCGGAAAGGCGGTTTCTTACTGGCTACAACAGGAAAAAATCAACCCCCGAAATCTGCTGGTCATTACCGACGACATTGCATTGCCTTTTGGGGAATTGCGCCTCAAAGGTAAAGGTAGCGACGGAGGCCATAACGGACTCAAAGATATAATCCGTGTTCTAAATTCCGTTGAATTTCCCCGTTTACGGGTGGGCATAGGCGCTGAATTTAACCGTGGGGGACAAAGCGATTATGTTTTGGGCCCATGGAATGAAGAGGAGCTTCCAAAGCTTCCGGCTCTGAAAGAGAAGTGCCTCGAAATGGTTTTCTCGTTTGTAGCCAATGAACTGAATCAAACCATTAGCAGGTTCAACAAAAAAAAATAAACTCAGGAAATAAAGTTTAGTTCGTGCCGGGTGCCTTTTTTTACGGTGGTTTTGAAGGAGGCATTTATTTGTCCGCACAGTGATTCCACCAGATCCATCCCCAGGGAGTCGCTCCTCTTTGCATCAGGATTCAGGCCTTTCCCATCGTCGGAAACAATAATGGTGATCCGCTTTTTGCCTTTTATGCTTTCTACTTTTAATCCCAGCCGTATTACTCCGTTTTTTCGGACTCCGAAAGCATGTTTATGGGCATTGCTGATAAGCTCATGAACAATTAAGCCGCAGGGAATGGCCTTGTCGAGATTAATGCGGGCATCGGGACCTGAAGCACGAAAAATAAGGCGGGCCTTAGAGCTACCCATATAGGAATTGGAAATTTCACGGGTGAGCCCGGAAAAATATTCTTGCAATGAAATAAGCGAAAAATCCTGTGATCGGTACAGCAGTTCGTGAATCAGGGCAATGGAACGGATTCGCCGGATACTTTCATAAAATTTATTTTTGGCCGGGCCATCGGAAACGGTTCCTGCCTGAAGATTCAGCAAACTGGAAATTATCTGAAGGTTATTTTTTACCCGGTGATGTATTTCCTGAAGCATCACTTCCTTTTCCCTTACTGTTTGTTTCAGTTTCTCCTCTGCTTTTTTGCGCTCCATAAAAGCAGGTATGGGATAGGAAGCCGTATTGCCACTCTTAAGGGGAGAATGTTTCTTTAGGATTTTTTTGATTCTCGCGGGTTGGGCCATAACAAAGGTGCAATGCTCGTCGCCACAGGCCCGGCAGGTTAGTTCAACGGCGGTAAGGGGAATCCCGAAACTGGCTTCGCACCAGCCGGAGGAATACCCGGCATTCATAATACAAACCGGGGTGCCTGACTTTTTCTTCGATGAAATCCAACTGTCGGCCTCGAAGGAAAAGGGGTGGTGGTATTTAAGAAAAAAGTTTTGGTCCGGACTGGGATTGCTTTCAGGAAGGATATCCACGAAGGCCCAACCCGACCAGGCAAAATGAACGGGGCCCGCAGAAAGCTTGTCGATGGGATCGGTAACTTTCATTTTCTTATGAAAAGCCAGGGCATCGTCGTAGCCGATCATGTGAGCCAGGTCGAATAGCATATTTTTTCCAATGCGCTCCGCCTCCCCGGCATCGCGGTTCCCATATAAAGCGGCAATATGTTCAAGAAATTCATGCGAGAGGGCCGAAGCACGGATAAGCACATACCGCTCCCCCCCTATTTCAATGGTTCCCTTTTCAGGTTTCCAGGAAAAACTGCGGAAGTAATCGCCAACAATTTTCTCGGCAGATAAAAAAGGACCTGCAAATCCGGCGGGAACGCTTACGGTTTTTGATGGTCGGGGTCCTTTAGATCCGCTGTATTTTTTATTCCGGGACATTTACTATAAATATAATCAATCCCTTCAATAAACCAATCAGGATCCGATCAGAGAAAGCTTCATCATATTTGCCCTTCCCTTGTCGCCCATAGGCATAGAGGCAATGTTGATAATCAAATCGTCTTTCATCACATAACCCTCCCGAAAAATAAATTCTTTCAGATCGGCGATGGTGTTATCGGTGCTTTCGTATTTATCATAGTAAAACCCACGTACCCCCCAAATCAGACTAAGTGTATTCAGAAGGCGGCGGTTTTCAGTGAAAATGAAAATATTGGCTTTTGGCCGGTGGCTGCTCAGCTTAAAGGCCGTATATCCCGAATAGGTCATGGAAATGATGGCTTTTACATTAGCCTGTCGGGCCGTAACGCAGGCATTATAGCAAATGGTATCGCTGATGTAGGTTTGATTTTTCAGGGCGGGAGGGTGTTCCCGGTAGTAAATAGATTCTTCCCGCTCCACCCTTTCGATGATGCGTTGCATGTGCTGAATTACGCGTACGGGCCATTTACCGACTGAGGTTTCACCGCTGAGCATAACGGCATCGGCCCCATCCATAACCGCATTGGCCACATCATTCACTTCGGCCCGGGTAGGTGAAAAGCTATCTATCATGCTTTCCATCATCTGGGTAGCGATGATAACAGGTTTAGAGGCTTCGATGCATTTCCTTACGATAAGTTTTTGAAGGATGGGAACCTGTTCCATAGGCATTTCAACACCCAGGTCGCCACGGGCTACCATAACACCGTCGGCCAGGTCGATGATCTGATCTATTTCCCGTATCGCCTCCGGCTTTTCAATTTTTGCAATAACACGGGCATATCCATTTTTTGAGGTTTTAATTTTATCCTTTAAATCGGCGATATCGGTTACGCTGCGCACGAAGCTAAGGCCAATCCACTCTACTCCGTTTTGAAGGGCAAATTCAAGATCGGCTTCATCTTTGGGGGTCAGGCAGGGAAGAGAAATTTTTGTGTCGGGCAAATTAACTCCCTTTTTAGACCCCAACACTCCCCCGTGCAAAACTTTGGCTTTAACTTCATTTTTCCGGTTTGTTCCCGTTACACTCAGGTGAATTTTCCCATCATCGATGAGGATCAGATCGCCGATAGCAACATCGCCCGGAAACTGGGGATAAGTCATATACACTTTCGATGCTGAGCCCGTACATTTTTCGGTGGTAAAAACCAGTTCAGCGCCCTCTTTGAGTTCAGCCCCGCCGTTTTCCATTTCCCCGATTCTGATTTTCGGACCCTGAAGATCGGCCAGGATACCCACATTGGCCTGAAGTTCGTTGTTGAGGTCACGGATATTATCAATTATTTTTTTTACATCCTCGTAAGAGCCATGACTGAAATTAATCCGACAGATATCAGCACCGGCAAGGATCATGCCCTTGAGAACATCCCGTGAAGCACTGGCCGGTCCGATGGTGGCCACAATTTTGGTTTTATTCCACAGGCGTTTTTCCATAAATTAAAAAATTAAATGTTGTTTGGATTTGAGTTCAGCGGGGAAAATTTCAAAGGCGGTAAGCACCTGTTTGATGGTTTTAATTCTCGAAATTATTTTTTCTTTCAGTTCGTCGTATAAATCCCCTTTTACCAGGAGGAGGTAGTCGGCGGTTTTCTTTTCGGGTACCAGTATACCGGTTTCATTTTTATTCTGCACAATGTAGTAGTCGGCATGCATTTCTTCATCGGCAAAATGAAATACCTGGAAATTTCCTTTTTGACTTTTTTCCTTTATTTCAAGCGATTGGGCTCTGGAAAAGTCAGCTCCCAGAGCCTGGTTTACCGACCACACAAAACGGTAATCTTTTTCGTGGCAGGAAACCCCTACCAGGAAAAAGTCATAATCATAATCAACTTCCAGTTTATGCCTTGGCATGGCTACAAAAGTACATTTTAAAGGTTCAATGAAACAACTGCGGCTTCAGCGGCGGCCTGTTCGGCACCTTTTTTGGAAAAATGCCTGCCTTTTCCGGAAAGTTCCCCATCGAGAAACAATTCCACCACAAATTCCTTTTCATGGTTCAGCCCCTCTTCGCTCACCAGGCGGAAATCAAATTTGATTTTGTTTTTCTGGGCATATTCTATAACCCGGCTTTTGTAATCCTGGTCTTGCTGTTCCAGTTCATCAATGTCGAAATGGACTTTAATTACCCTTTCGAGCACAAATTTCCGGGTTTTGGGATAGCCCTTATCGAGGTACACCGCTCCGATGAGTGCTTCAAAGCAATCGCCGAGGGCAGAGCCGGGCCGGCCGGGTTCAATTTTGGCGTCCATGAATTTTTTCAGACCCATTTTTACCGCAATTTTATGATGTTGCTGACGGCTTACCATTTTTGAGCGCATTTTGGTAAGGAACCCTTCATCCCGGAAGGGAAAAACACGGAAGAGGTATTCGGCGATAATACTCCCCAGGATGGCATCACCCAAAAATTCAAGTCTTTCGTTACTGTCGCGGAACCCCTCTTTAACTTCCCGGCTTTTGGAGCTGTGGCGAAAGGCCTGCTTATAGAGCTCAATATTACCGGGATAAAATCCCAGCATGTTTTTCAGCGAAGTAAAAAGCTCCTTTTCGGAGGATAATATGAATCTTGCTCTCGAAAGCAATTTGGGCGGTTGTTTGTACAAAGATAAAAATTACCCAAAGAGTAATCCTTCAGAACGGGGTAAGGATTGGCGGAAAGATCTCATTCCTAACCCGGGCATCAGGACAGAAAAACAATTCGATGGTGTTTTGTCCTTTCTCTTTTTCAGGGCCAATCAAATTATTAATCCCTCTGAGAACTTTAAAGACAGAGGACTCATTACGACTAAAGCATTTTCATACCGGGCGAGTGGATTGGGTTGATATAAACTTCCCTGGAAACCCGGCTTTACTTCTCCAACCCCAAAAAATTGAATCCCAATTTCATATAATCTTAGGCAAATCCGAATAATTTCAATAGAAGGTGGTATCCGGATTAGTTGGCTTTGTTTGCATACCCACAAAACAACCTCCAATTATCAGCATTGCAATAAATTCCCTTTTTTCATATGTTTGGTTATAAAATCCGATTGTCTTGAGAATTCATCCTGAGAAGGTTCTTTTCGTTTTCCTTTTTTTCTGGAATTTTTCAGCTTTTACCCAGCAAATATCATTTGAGAGGTACTATAATAATCTTAATTCCTATCATGGCTCCTCAGTTCAACAAACCTTTGACGGGGGTTATGTTATTACCGGCGTCCACAGCGTTACAACCTTCAATAATAACCTTGTGCTTTTTAAAACTGATTCTGTTGGGAATCTTCTGTGGATAAAATCCTATGGTGGGCCGAATAACGATGGGGGACAATGTGTAAAACAAACTCTCGACAGCGGGTTCGTTATTGTTGGAACAAAGGATTATAATTCCACTTCGGACAGTAAAATCTGGCTACTCAGGACTGATAAAAATGGGGATACACTATGGTCTAAGTCCATTATTGCCGGTTTAGGTGCCAATGTAGGATATTATGTAGAACAAACAACAGACACAGGATTCATTATTTGTGGTTATACTTCTGCCGTGGGAGCTGGCAGTTATGATGTATTTATTGTAAAATCGGATTTAAATGGAGATACGGTTTGGACTAAGACTTTTGGGAGTCAATATGCTGACGCGGCATATTGCATAAAACAAACAATTGATGGCGGCTACATTGTAACTGGATATTATGGAACTAGCCTTCCTTTTAATTCAGATGTTTATGTTATTAAGACAAATGCAATTGGGGATAGTTTATGGACTAGGAAATATGGGGGGTGTCGATCAGATGTGGCACACTCGGTAGAAGAAACCTCAGATGGGGGATATGTACTTGGTGGAATGACAAGCAGTTTCAGTGACACGATTTTTTGGAACATGTATCTTATTAAAACCAATGCGAATGGAGATACCCTTTGGACAAAAGACTACGGGTTGCCTGGAAGCGAAAACATTTATTCCGTCAGACAAACAAGCGATAATGGATTTATGCTTTTTGGAAACATCAACGGGGCCTCAATTGTAAAAACAAATTCAGTTGGAGATACCTTATGGACCAAGTCGTACAATGGAATTGCCTGGTTTGGGGACCTTACCGCTGATGGGGGTTGCATAATAACAGGAGATTTTGGCCAATTTGGAAACTCCATTTATCTATTGAAAACCGACAGCTCCGGTTACGCCATTACCGGTTTTGGGGAACCGGCAGGTGACGTCATGGGTGGCTTTTCAGTATATCCCAATCCCTTTTCTGATTATGCCACCCTGGTAATTTCGGCCGGGTATCTGCAAGACAAGCCCCTGCTGAGAATCTTTGATATAGCAGGAAAGATTGTTCTGGAGCAGATAATTACAAATGAGCGAACAGCCCTTCAAAGAGGCAACCTTTCTCCCGGAATCTTTATTTGCCATTTAACATCCAAAAATGGAATACTCGCTTCCGGGAAAATCATCCTCACGGATTAGCATTAGTACAAATAAAAAAAGAGAGAATACCTCAGGAATTATACTTCCCAACAATAACCGAGGCATTGTGTCCACCGAAGCCGAAAGTATTGCTTAAAGCGGCTCTTACTTCACGCTTTTGGGCTTTTTCAAAAGTAAAGTTAAGCTTGCGGTCAATCTCGGGATCATCCGTAAAATGATTGATGGTTGGTGGAACCACATCGTCCTTAACGGCCATGATGCAGGCCAGAGATTCAATAGCTCCGGCAGCACCCAGGAGGTGACCGGTCATGGATTTGGTGGAGCTGATGTTCAGCTTGTACGCATGCTCGCCAAATACTTTTTGAATGGCTTTTGTTTCTGCAATATCTCCCAGGGGAGTTGATGTGCCATGCACATTAATATAATCAATGATTTCGGTTGTCAAATTTCCGTCTGAAAGGGCGTGAAGCATAACATTCATCGCTCCCAGTCCTTCCGGATGCGGTGCGGTAATGTGATGTGCATCGGCCGTCATGCCGCCACCCAGAACCTCAGCATAAATTTTAGCACCCCGCTTTTGGGCATGCTCCAACTCCTCAAGAATAATACAAGCAGAGCCCTCTCCCAATACAAAACCATCGCGGTCTTTATCGAAAGGACGGGAGGCAGTTTGGGGATCGTCGTTCCGGGTAGAAAGGGCCTGTAAAGCATTAAATCCTCCTACACCCATTTCATTGATGGCGGCTTCAGAACCACCCGATACAATAACATCGGCTTTTCCCCAGCGGATGTAGTTGAAGGCATCGATCAGGGCGTGGGTTGAAGAAGCACAGGCCGAAACGGTGGTATAGTTAATTCCACGCAATCCGTATTTGATGGAGATATGACCCGAACAGATGTCGGAAATCATTTTGGGTATGAAAAAGGGATTGAATCGGGGCGTTCCATCGCCTTTGCAGAAGTTGAATGATTCTTCCTGAAAGGTAATGATACCTCCAATGCCGCTTCCCCAGATAACACCGGCACGATCTGGATTTAGTTCAGCGAACTGATCCAGACCCGAATCCTTCATTGCCTGAATGGCCGTGGCCATTCCGAACTGGGTAAACAAATCGAGCTTACGGCCCTCTTTGCGATCAAAATATTCTTCGGGGTTAAAGCCCTTTACCTCACAGGCAAAGCGGGTTTTGAATTTTTCGGCATTGAAACGCGTAATAGCACCCGCACCGCTCTTACCGGCCACCAGATTTGTCCAGTATTCTTCTACTGAATTACCTAAGGGCGTAAGAGCGCCAAGGCCGGTAACGACTACCCGTCTTAACTGCATACCTTAAATATAAAAAAAGAAATCGTTATTTGGCGTTTGCCTCGATATAGGAAACAGCTTCCCCAACGGTGCTGATCTTTTCAGCCTGATCGTCCGGAATAGCAATGTTAAATTCCTTTTCAAACTCCATAATCAATTCAACCGTATCCAGGGAGTCCGCACCCAGGTCGTTGGTGAAACTGGCCGCGGGAGTTACTTCCTTTTCATCAACTCCAAGTTTATCTACGATAATGGCCTTTACCCGGTTTGCAATGTCTGACATTTTAAATCTATTTTATGGTTTATGTGGCTGCAAAGATATATGAAAATGGAAAATCAGGAAGGGTTTAAATAAAAATCCGTTGGTTGAGTTTAAAATACTGCTTTTCAACTATTTAAACTCATCGGGTAAAGGGCCGAACTGAGACAGGCCCAGGCGGGCTTGTGCATGGTCTGGCTTGATTTTCAGGCACTTAGTCCATGCATCTCGGGCTTCGGGCAGCCGGCCCAGGGTAAAATTCAAGCCCCCAAGATTATACCACATTTCGGCATCATCGGGGTAATAGGCCAGGGCTTTTTCCAGGTGTGGAAGGGCTGCCTTAAGGTCGCCGGCCTTTACCAGATTCTCGGCCTTTTTAACATAATGGTTCGATAACAGGGGATCGTATTGGTTTTTGAAATCGGGATGCCTCGGGAAAAACTCACGGGCGCGGTTCCAAAAATATTCTGAACTGTCGATCCGGTTCAAACGGTAATGAGCCGAACCCAGGTAAAACAAAGCATTAACAAACCTGGGATGAAGAGCTACGGCTTTGTGCAAATGATGTATGGCCTGCTCCAGATACGCTGTTTTCTCTAGGGAGTCTTTGGTGGAGTCGGCCAACACAATATACGAACGACCTGCATTTCCATTCATCCAGGCGGAATTGGGAACGGTTTTTACATCTTCCGTAAACAAAGTAATATCGTTCTTCCAGTCGGCGTTTCGATCAATTACCAGGGGCATGCAAATAAGGGTGGGAACCGAAAGAGCTGCGAAAAAAACTCCCTTCCTGCTCTTTTCTTTTACTTTTTCCAGCAGGTAAAAAAATCCGAGTCCCACCGCCATTACAAAACCCAGGGAAGAATGATACACCAATCGCTCTCCCATAGTGGCACCGATATTGAAAAACAGGTTTGAAACAAGAAATAAATGTCCCAAGTAAAATAAAATGGCAAAGGCAATGGGCTTACGCTTAAAAAAAAGCGGAATTGAAATTACTACCAACCCAACATGAAACAGGATTGAAAAAATAACCCCCGGGTGAGAAAAACTTTTGTAGGGTATGGCATTATAGGAATAATCGCTGGAAAGGGGATAGGGGAAAATTTGAAGAGAAAGGTATTTAAACAGCACAAATATTTTTGTGGCCAGTTTTTCGGCCGGGTTGGCCAGCACATAGGGGTTGTTGAGCAATTCAGGATCTTCCTTGCCGAATCCTTTTACGATTGACAGCCGGATCAAAAGAAAAAAAGCCAACACAAAAAAGTAAGGCAACGTGTGGAGCAATGCTTTGGGTAAATCTGCCTTCCTGAAAATATACAGGGAAGCCGGAATGAGCACGGCCAGTGTAACTCCCCATTCTTTACTCAGCAAGGTGCAAAGAAACAATACTATTCCGGCCGCTACATTCTTTATGCCGGGTTGTTCAAAATTCCGGAACACGAAAATGAAGGTTCCCACCATAAAAAGGAGTGACATGATTTCATCGCGGCTTTTGGTATTGGCAACTACCTCGGTATGGATGGGATGAATCAGAAAAATAAGGGAAATAAAAAACGCCAGGTCGTTGCCACGGGGTAAATCACGAAACAGGTGTTGGGAAAGAAAGTAAAAAAGCAACAAAACGGAAAACACATACAACAGAACATTCACCATATGCCGTATAAAAGGATTGTCGCCAAATAACTCCCACTCAATGGCAAATGTTACAATGCTCAGGGGCCGGTACCTCCCGCCCTCAAGCTGATCCTTTACGCCCAACTGTTCGTAAAAACTGGCGTAGGCATCCTTCTTCATTATTTTGGGAATACCTGAAAAACCTTCCTTCACATAAGCATTTTTGGTTATTACCGGCTCATCATCAAGGGCGGTTTGATTATAAAATGTGTTGGCATAAAATACCAGTCCAACCAAAGCAAGTATCAGATATTTAATCCGCATGGAGAAGGGCAGCAAATCCGGGGTAAGGGTTTCTTCCAACGTAATTGTCGCTGGCTGCTTTTGGGGCTTTTGACTGAGCCCCTTTCTTTTCATGTTTTTTCCCTTTCCAAGCTTTCCGGGGGAATGGCCGGAATTGTCAAAATTTCCCATATCAGAGATGAACCATTTTAAATTCCAGAGCCCGGGTCAGAAACCGGTAATCGCTGAAAATTTTTCGCTTTAATACCGAAACTTCTTTGTATTGCTGAAACAGATCCATCAACAACATATCAAAAACAGTGCTTTCCAAAAAATTTATTTCGGAACGATAACCGCAAACACAAAGGGCTCCTGTTTTGTCCAGAAAACGAAGGATTTTCCGGTGCTCAATATCCAGGGTAAGACAACTTCCGAAATGAATGATTTTATCGCGGCAGGAATCTTCCATCATTTCGGCCAGCTCTTCCAAATACAAATGCTCTTTACCCACCTGAATGCTGCCCGGAAAACCGTGGAAAGATAAATAGCCAATGGAGTAAGCCGAATACTTTCTCAATTTCCATTGGTTCAGATAATATTGAAGATTTTCTTTGGTTCCGCACTGTTTATAAATATAATCAATGCCAAAGTTCTGCTTCATAAAAACCAAAGCACTCAGAATGCTGGACTTATCTCTCAGGTCCTGTTCCCAATTGCCCTCGAGGCAAAAAATATGTTTGGTATAGCGTTTAGCCCGGGCCATGAGTTGACTGAACCATTATATGTACTTCTCCTTCGCCAAAACCAAAGGAATGGCAAAAGTTAATCTTGGGTTTAAGTGAATCGGGATAGTTTTCGGTTTTGGCAAATCCGCATTTCAGAAAAAAGCCGGGAATTACCGTTGTAACAAATACCTTTTCACCGGGAAATTTATCAAGCAGTGCCAGCACTAGTTTTTTCCCCAGTCCCTTTTTGCGGTATTCCCGCAAAACCCCCAGGGTAGATAGTTCCAGGCAATCGGAATACTTTCGCATGCGGACAAATCCGGCGAGTGCATCCCCCGAAAAAGCAAGTAAAAAATCACGGATATTAAAATCTCCCATATCCAGTTCCATTCCCGTGGCAATCTGTTTTACCTTTCCGGCAAATTCATCGGTTCCCACCCGGATTGAAAAAAAACTTTCAACGGGACTTTGTTCCTGTAAGGACTCCTTTTTCATAAAATTCCCGTTTAATTATTTTACCGCTTTCATTATAATAAATCCATTCGCCTTCCATCAGATCGTTGGAAAACCTGCCGGTGCTTTCAATATTTCCGTTTTTATGATAGGACTTACATAACCCTTCCCTTACCCCATCGGCAAAAATGCCTTCCCAGAGTTTTTTCCCCGAAGGATCATAGTATATCGTGGGACCGTTATCGGCTCCTTTGCGGTAAGATTTGGAATAGCACAATTTCCCTGACTCATAATAAAACAGTTTTTCACCTTCAATCAGATTATCAATGTAGGGAACCGAAAGCCGCAAGCCTCCCTCGGGATACCACTCGCGGTACAATCCGTTCTTTGACCCATTAACAAAAACCGTTTGGTCGCGGATGGGACCGTGGGGATAAAAATTAGAGAGGGTATCATAAGGCAACCCGTCTTTTTGAAAACCCCTTTGGCTCAGTAGGCCGTTGGAACCGAAATATTCAAATTTGCCATCAATCTCACCCATATCATAATGAATAATGGCGCTTATTTGTCCGTTTTCATACCAAAACATCCAGGTGCTGTCTTCGATACCATCAACCTTTTTGCCAAGAAATTTTTTATTTCCGTTGGGATAATAATCGGTGACTATCTGGGCCTGAATGGCGAACGGAAGAAACAGAAAAATCAGGTACCTCAACATGCTACTAATTTACGCAATTTCCGGCATGGGAGTCAATGCAATACTATTCCTACCTTTGCCAAATGCGACTTGAGCGCTTTACGAACACCCGGATTGTACTGCTTTTACTGGCGGGGATTTTTTTCATTTCCGGATTTTTTTTAAGCTTTTCCGGTGATCTGAATCACGGGAAGCTCGTGAAGGCTTTTGAAAAAAACCTTCACCGCAAAGAGCAGATATTAAAGAAGGAGGTTGATACCTTGCAATGGCAGGCAGAATCGGCCCCCTTTGAAGTTTTATTTGAAAAATACAGCGGTGAAAAATCAGCCTTGCTTGACAAAGAAGGTATTGTGTTGCTTGTGTATGAAAACGACACATTAAAATTTTGGACCAACAATTCCGCCGCCGTTGAAAATCATATCCGGGAAGTTTGCCTTGACGACCGCCTGGCCCAGCTAAAAAATGGCTGGTTTGAAGTTTATAAAAAGCAATCTCAGCCGGCCAAAATCAGGATGGTTTTCGGCCTGATTCTTTTGAAGCGGGAATATCCCTACCAGAACCGTTATCTGAAAAACAATTTCGGCCTGGGTTTTGAAGTACCCGAAGGCACACGCATTATCAAAGGCGATGAGAACAACGTAAATAAAATCTATTCTTCGCTGGAGAACGAAAGCCCGAACTACCTCTGCACCCTCATCTTTCCTCCCGTTGCCAAATCCACCGATTCACCATTCGAGTGGCTGCTTGTGATATTGTATTTTCTGGGTTTTCTTTCCATGATTGCCTGGTTGAAGATGGAATATATGGAGCTGGCACCAAGGCTGGGAAAATTATTGAGCATATCAGCCTTTCTGGCTGTAATTTTTCTCCTGCGCTGGGTAACCATTTTTGCCCGCTTTCCGGAACCCATATATAACCTTCCTCTTTTCGGACCTGATTTTTACGGAGACGCCACCTCCTTTTGGCTTCCTTCCCTGGGCGACTTGTGCATTAATGCCCTGCTCTTTCTTTACCTGGCATATTTTCTGAACCGTGAGCTGCCGGGTGCTTTGCCCAATTGGATTCGCAAAAAGCCGCTGCTGTTTGTTTCACTGATTTTGGTTTTCATTGCATTCCTTTTGGGGGGGCGATTCATCAACCACCTTTTCATCGGGCTGATTGAAAACAGCAACATTCAGTTCGACATAAATAATTTGTTTCAGTTAAACCTGTACAGTTACATTGCGCTGGCCATTCCCGGAATCATTCTCTTCGGGTTTTATTTCCTGGCAGAAAAATTCATCGAATACCTTACTTTGGAAACCGGTCTTTTCAGAAAAGCGCTTTTTCCATTTCTCATTGCACTTGCATTGTTTCTGGTATACTCTCATGCCATAGGTGCCCTGGATGAGATTATGAGTCTGTGGCCTGCGGTCTTGCTCTTAACCGTAGCCTATACCCGCACACGGCTGGGAAAGGCTCCTACATTTACGGCCATTGCCCTGGTATTGCTGGTGTTTTCATTTTACTCGGCGCATATGTTTTTAAAGTTTTCCAGGTTAAAGGAATATGCCAACCGGAAACTGTATATAGAAAAACTGGCGGTGGAACAGGACCCTATTGCCGAGCACCTTTTCAATGAAGTAGCCCAAAAAATAAAAGCCGACACCACCCTGTTCTATAATGTAATTAACCGGGAAAGCTTTGGAAAAAACATAATCGAAAGGTACTTCGGAGGATATTGGGATAAGTTCGACATCAAAGTTTCGGTATTTGATACCCTTTGTTTTCCTATCATCGACGGTCCAGTTCCCAACCGTGATAACCATGCTTATTACGATGAACAAATTTCCTCTAATTCCTTCCCAACAGAAAATCCGCACCTCTATTATATCGACAATCCAGAGGGAAAGGTTCATTACCTGGCACGGGTTCCCATTTACCTCGGCAGCAGAAACAAAGTAAGAGTGGCCGACATGTTTGTAGAGATGGGTGCCCGTTTTATTACGGAAGAAATAGGATTTCCGGAACTGCTCCTTGAAAAAGAAATAGGTCTTACTCAAAAACTATCTGACTATTCTTATGCCCGGTTTTATCGGGGACAGATGATCAGTTCTTTCGGCAGATACGACTACAGCTTTTACATGCAAAAAGAGGAAATTGGAATCGGAGAACAGGTATTTGAAGCAAGCGGCGGTTACCACCACCTTTTGTACCGGCCGAACCCCGACACGCTGATCCTCCTTTCCCGGCCACTTCAGGGACGGCTCGGATTTGTTACCACTTTCTCTTATTTGTTTACCTATTTCAGTCTCATCTTATTGTTGGTCTTGTTGCTCCGTCAGCTTTTTATCGGATTTAATTTCTCGCAGTTGGGATTTAAATACCGGATTCAGTTGCTGATGATTTTCACGGTTCTTACCTCATTGCTTCTATTTGGGGCAGGAACCATTTTTTACATCACCCAGCAATATGAGAATCAGAACATGGAGCGTATCAGGGAAAAATCTCAAAGTGTGGTGGTGGAGGTGGAAGGAAAAATTACGGGCGAGTCGCGCCTTACCCAGAATTATTCGGAATATGCCACCTACATTTTGAAAAAATTCAGCAATGTTTTCTTTACCGATATCACCTTGTTTGATTTGGGAGGAAACATGTACGCCACCAGCCGGCCCAAGGTATTTGAAGAGGGTTTGGCCTCGAGGAAAATGAATCCCGATGCTTTTTATTCTCTTGCCTACCTGCACAAAAACATTTTCATCCACGAAGAAAATATCGGCGACTTGCGTTACCTGAGTGCCTATGTGCCTTTCCGGAATAAAAACGGAAATCTGATTGCCTTTCTGAACCTGCCCTACTTTGCCAAGCAAACCGAGTTGGAAAAAGAGATTTCCACCTTTTTGGCAGCCCTCATTAATATATATGTATTACTCTTTGCGCTTTCGGTGGGAACCGCCATTGTAATGTCGAATTATTTAACCAAGCCCCTCCGAATGATTCAGGCGAAACTGGGGAACATTAAGCTGGGGAAGAAAAACGAAGAAATCCGATGGAAACAGAAAGATGAAATTGGAAGTCTGGTAGCCGAATACAACCGTATGATCGGAGAGCTGCAGGCCAGTGCTGAATTGCTGGCCCGATCGGAAAGAGAAAGCGCCTGGAGGGAAATGGCCAAGCAGGTAGCCCATGAAATAAAAAATCCGCTTACACCCATGAAGCTGAGCATTCAGCATCTGGAGCGACTTATAAAAGACGACTCTCCCGACATCAAGGAAAAAATCGGAAGACTATCCAAAACCCTTATTGATCAGATTGAAACCCTTTCGAACATAGCCTCGGAATTTTCAAATTTCGCCAAAATGCCCCGGCCCAACCTGGAGCGTCACGACCTGAAACAAATTCTGGAAAACTCTCTGGAATTGTTCCGCGACAGTCCGGGATTGGAATTATCGATGAAAACCCGGCTTGATGCAGCGGAAATCATTGGCGACAAAGACCAGCTGTTGCGTGTTTTCAACAACCTGATAAAAAACGGCATTCAGGCCATTCCCGAAGGAAGGCATGGAAAAATCATTGTGGAGCTGGAAAAGCAAAACGAAAACTACCTGATAAGCATAATAGATAATGGCAGCGGAATTCCAGAAGAACTCAGGGAAAAAATATTCAACCCGAACTTTACCACCAAAACTACCGGTATGGGATTGGGGCTTGCCATGGTGAAAAACATTGTCACCTCCCACGAGGGAGAAATTACCTTTGATACCAAAGAAGGGGAAGGAACCTGTTTTGTGGTAAAATTGAAAATTCCCGAGGCCTGACGGCCCACTGTTTCCTTTTTTTATCTTTGCCTGATTTCAATTCCTATGGCTCGTCCCATTCGTGTGTTGGTTGCTAAAGTTGGTCTCGACGGTCACGACCGCGGTGCCAAGGTTATTGCCTCTTTTCTGCGGGATGCAGGCATGGAGGTAATTTATACCGGACTCCGGCAAACACCCGAAATGGTGGTGCAGGCTGCCCTGCAGGAGGATGTGGATGTAATTGGGGTAAGTATTCTTTCCGGTGCTCACATGACGGTGTTCCCAAAGCTGTTAAACCTGATGATGGAAAAGGGTCTTGAAAATGTATTGCTTACCGGCGGAGGTATCATCCCCGATGATGATGCCGCAGCCTTACAAAAGCTGGGGGTTGGACGATTGTTTCCTCCCGGCACTGATACCGCGGAAATTATTTCCTATATTAGGGAATATGTGGAAAAAAACCGCCGCTAGATTTTTAATTTCAATTCAGGTATTTTCTGTTTTTCTACTGCTTGTTTCATGCAGGAACGGCGCGACAGATTTTTTTCAGGAACCGGAGCATACCGGAGTTTTTACCTTAAATGATTCAACCCAATTGTTCTGCAGGATGGAGATAGAGGGGACCGGTGATACGCTCAGAATTTCCTTTGTAAACAATACCGAAAAAATCACAGCTGAGGATTTAAAATTTTCCGGCGACTCCCTGACATTCAGGATGCCGGTATTCGATGCTGCTTTTTATTTAAAATTCACAGCGGGAAGCTTTAGGGGCATCTGGAAAAATTATGCCCGGAAAACCCAAAACGAAATCCCTTTTGAAATACGAAGCAGTGATTTCGTTTCGCAAGCAGGGCTTTCAAACGAAAACTCCTCTGCATTTTCAGGACGATGGGCTGTAAAATTCAATCCGAACACAACAGATGAATATCCGGCAGTAGGCATTTTTTCTCCGGCCGAAAATCCGGGAGAGATGGCCGGAACATTTCTCACCGAAACGGGCGATTATCGTTTTCTCGCAGGGGGAATTCAAAAAAACGGCAATCTGTATTTATCCTGCTTCGACGGGGCCCATGCCTTTGTTTTTAAGGCACAAAAAGTAAATGATTCATTGCAGGGCCATTTTTATTCCGGTTCCCACAGTTATGAAAATTTTCTTGGCATACCATCCCAAAATGCCACCCTTGGAAATCCCGATTCGCTCACTTACCTGCTGCCCGGCAGCCAAGCCCTGAATTTTTCATTTCCCGACGACAAAGGAAAAACCGTTTCCCTTTCCGATGATAGTTTTTCGGGAAAAGTTGTAATTATTCAAATCATGGGAACCTGGTGTCCGAACTGCCTTGACGAAACAGAGTATCTTTCTCACCTGTATAAAAACAAACGGGAAAAAGGACTGGAAATAATCTCATTGGCTTTCGAAAAATCAGAAGATCAGGAAACCGCCCGTAAAAACATTCAACGCCTCAGAAAAAAAACAGGAGCGGAGTACCCCATTTTAATTACCGGGATTACCGGAAAACAGGGAGCTTCCAAGGTTTTTCCCCAGGTAAACCGGATTATGGCCTTCCCTACTACCCTGTTTATCGACCGCAAAGGGAAGGTTAGAAAAATACATACCGGATTTTTGGGACCCGGGACCGGAGCGGAATATGAAAGTTTCGTCGAAGAAACCGGGGGTTTTGTCGATAGTTTGCTGAGGGAATAAACCACGGGCCCAGCCTTGAAATTTATATTTGCTTGCCCACGGTTTTATTTTTACTTTCATAGTCTCAACACCAACCCATGAAAAGAATTTTACTCGCAGGTTTAACCCTTGTTTTTGCTCAATTTGCTACGGCCCAGTGTACCATTACGAATGCTACCAGTTGCCAATGTGCAGTTACCAACCAAACCGATTGCGACTTACTACCGGACATTACGGTTTCATGGTATGCCCTACAATATTATAAAAACGGGCCCAACGAATACCCTCAGGTTTGCTCTCCTCCCTGCAGTGGAAACGATGGTCGCCTGAGAATTACTGCCTCAACACCCAACATTGGAAGAGGTCCGCTTACTGTAATGGGGTCCTCAACTTATGTTTGTGGCACCGATACCTTTCCCTCCAATCCCGGAACCTGCCCCGACGGTTCTACCCCCCGTCAGCTGATTATGCAGCGCATTTATCACAAGAACGGAAATACAATGACCTATTGGGATCGTCCGGCCGGTGCCATGACTTACCATGCGAGCCACGGACACAACCATGTTGACGACTGGGGTGTGTTTACCCTTCGAATTGCAACTTCCGACCCTAATCCCTTAAATTGGCCCATCGTTGGGCAGGGTGCCAAGCTTGGCTTCTGTCTGATGGATTACTATCAGTGTTCCAACGCCAATGCCAACCACCATTGTAAAGATGTGAATACGGTATATGGACAGGGAACCACTATGTACAACAACAATTTCCCCAACTTCGGTTTGGGCGGCGGTGCGTACAATTGCTCTCCCGTGATTCAGGGAATTTCGTCCGGTTACACGGATGTATATGATGAAGACCTGGATCTGATGTGGATTAATATTCCTCCCGGAACCTGCAACGGACAATATTACATTGTTATTGATGTGGATCCGAACAACAGCTTTCTTGAGTCGGACGAAACCAACAACTATACTTACATGCCCTACACGCTTACCATGCAAAGTGCTCCCGGTAATCCTGTAGCCAGTATAACTTACGATCTTCCCTCGCCAAAAATCTGTCCCGGACAAACCATCAACCTAAAGGCGAATGCAGCCTCAAATTATTTGTGGAGCACGGGAGCAACAACCCAAAGCATTGCGGTAAATACACCCGGAAACTATTCCGTTACCATGACCAATCATTGCGGAACCGCAAGCACTTCCATTACCGTTTTGCAAGCTCCTTCGCCCACCGCACCCATAGGATACGGTGACACGATTTGCGGACCTTCAGGAATCGCACAACTTTCTGCTACCGGAAGCGGGACATTGATCTGGAGAGACGGGAACGGAGCCCAGGTGGGAACCGGAAACACCTTCTTTACGCCTTCCATCAGCACCACCACAACTTATTATGTAGAAAGCCAGGCCACCTACACCGATACTTCGAAAGTGGGTCCTGCCAACAATACTTATGGAACCGGGGCTTACAGCACCTCAACCAATTACCTCACCTTCTCGGTTTTCTCTCCGATAAAGCTCGTCTCCGTAAGGGTGCTGGCACAAAGTGCAGGAAGCAGGACCATAGAGTTGCGCGACAGCACAGGAGCCTTGTTGCAAACCATGAGCGCAACCCTGGTTACCGGATGGAATACCGTAACTCTTAACTGGAATATCAGCAACGGAAATGCCTACCGTTTGGTGGGAGCCGGAGGTGTAAGCTGTTACCGGAACAACAGCAACGCTACCGATTTCCCCTATGCCCTTAACGGAGTAGTTTCCATTAACGGATCTTCCAGCGGACCTGCTTATTATTATTACTTCTACGACTGGAAAGTTGAAACCACCAATCGTTTTTGTACCAGTCCCCAGACTTCCGTAATTGCAGTGGTAGAAAATTGCACCTCCATTGCTCCTTCCAAAAACCTTGACAATACAATTTCTGTTTTCCCGAATCCTTC
>CALEYQ010000080.1 GCA_937924855.1 uncultured Bacteroidota bacterium
AGTGAAAAGGTTTTTACCGTGGCCCGGGTATTTTGAACCATGATCTTCCCATTCGGATCATCTTTGTTGATCAGGGCAAAAGATTCTGCACTTAGTCCGTCAAAAAATTTCTTCTTGGCTGCCAGATAATTATCAAATGTTCCGTGATAGTCAAGATGATCGTGGGTAATATTGGTGAAAACGCCCCCGGCAAATCTGAGTCCTGCGATTCGGTTTTGGGAAACGGCATGGGAACTAACTTCCATAAAGGCATGCGTGCATCCCTTCTGAACCATCCGGCTCAAAATCTCATTGAGGGTAAAGGCATCCGGCGTGGTATAACGGGAAGTTTCGGCAGTGTTATTTATTTGAATTTTCACCGTTGAAATCAATCCGCATTTAAATCCAAGTCCCCGGAAGAGATTAAACAACAAGGTGGTTGTGGTGGTTTTACCATTTGTGCCGGTAACACCAACCAGTTTCAAAGCGGAAGAGGGATTATCGAAGAAGTTTGATGCGATTACACCGAGGGCATAGGATGCATCCCTCACCTTAACAAAGGTGACATGGGCCGGCATTGTTTCGGGGAATTCCTCACATACAACAGCCACCACACCTTTGGAAACCACTTCGGATATGAACAGGTGACCATCTGTTTTTTGTCCGCGAACTGCCACAAAAAGAGAGTCTTTGGCCATTTTACGGCTGTCGAAAACAACACCGGATATAGCCACGTTAGTAGTTCCGGAAACTTCCACCAGATTTGCCTTATACAATAGATCTTTCAGCAGCTTCATTGGGCGAGAATGAGGTTTATTGTTTCTTTCCGGCGTACCGCTTCACCTGGGGCTGGAACCTGACGGATAATTTTTCCTGAGCCTTTTATCTTTACCACATATCCGGAGTTCTCAAGGAAAACCAAAGCATCGGCAAGTGCCCACTTTCTTAAATCGGGCATGATTCCTTTTTTCAGTAAGTCAGTTGCATTGGGCTCCTGAAGAATGATCTTCCCTTCAGATTTTCCAACTTCGGTCCAGCCATCGGGATTTCCGGACAATTCAAAGGGAAGGCCCAATTCTGTCAGCAGCTCTTTCAGGTTTTGCGTATAGCCATTCCGTATTTCCGGGAATTCCCCTTCATGGGTGCGGAAAGAATTTACCTTTTCGTGAATGTCGAGGGAGCCACTGTAAATTTTATCGGCCACCTGTTTGAAAATGGGGCCTGCCACCAGGGCACCGTAATACGCATCATTAGAAGGTGCACTGACAACCACAATGCAGGAATATTTGGGTTTGTCGGCTGGAAAATACCCTACAAACGAAGCCTGGTATTTTTTTCTTCCTTCCTGGCCATAACCTTTTCCGCCCATGGCAATCTGGGCGGTTCCTGTTTTACCGGCAATTTTGAATATGTTATTCTGCAGGCTCTTTGCCGTACCACTTTCCACTACACCTTCCAGTAGAACCCGGGCCTGGGCAATAACTTCAGGAGAGGCTATGGGAGCGCCGATTTGTTCCGGTTCAAATTTCTTTACCACTTCTCCCCTCCTCCTTACTTCCTTTACAAAAAGAGGCTTCATCATTTTTCCGTCGTTGGCCACAGCATTATAAAAAGCCAGAATCTGAAGGGGTGTAAGCAGGGATTCATAACCAATCGACATGAAGGGAAGGGAAACCCCACTCCAGTCTTTGTCCTTTACCCCTTTGATCCGGGGTTTTCCTTCGCCCGGAATAACTATTCCGAGGGGTCGGCCCAGGTTCATCCTGTTGATCCGTTCAACAAAACTTTTGGGATTCCGTGAATAATATTTCCAAACAATCTTTGAAACTCCCACGTTCGAGGATTCCCAAAAAATTTCTTTAACCGTCATCTTGTTCTTTTGAGGCCGGTGGCTGTCTTTCATCGGGGTATCATAAAATTTTGTTTCCCCGCCTTCCACATTGTATTCATCTTCCAGGGTAATGAACTTGTCTTCGAGGCAGGCCATAAGGCTCGCCAGTTTAAAGGTGGAACCGGGTTCTGTCGCACTTCCGATGGCATAATTGTAGGATTCAACGTAGGTAGAAGAGTCTTTCCTGGTAAGATTGGCTATTGCTCTTACTTCACCGGTTTGGGTTTCCATCAGAACCACGCATCCATTCTGAGCCCGGTGCTTTATCAGCTGTTTTTTCAGTTCCGTTTCCACAACATCCTGAAGGTTTATATCCAGGGTAGTAATCAGATCTGCACCGTCCTGGGGATCAACTTCATTATTGTCGTTCACAGGCATATCCACTCCGCCTGCAATTTTCTTCATCAGTCGTTTTCCGCCAATGCCCTGCAGTTGCTGGTTAAAGGCACCTTCCAGTCCAACCGGTTTTGCGTTATCTGAGAAATACCCGATGGTGCGGGCGGCAAGATCTTTAAAGGGTAGCTCCCGAAGATTTTTCTGGGTGTATATTAATCCTCCCTTATACCGGCCTTTATTAAACACAGGTAGCTTTTTAACCTCCTGCAACTGGCTATAGGAAATATTTTTCCGGAGGACGAGATATCGGTTTCCACTTTTCCGCGCAGAGATCAGGATAGACCGGTAATCTTTTGTACTTCGGTCACCGAACAAAGCAGAAAGGCCGGCCGCAAGAGAGTCAACTTTTTTATAGAAGAAATCATCGGAAATCGGGTCTGCATTCACATCCACGGCTAAATCATAATAAGGAAGGGAGGTGGCAATCAGTTTTCCGTTTACATCAAAAATGTTCCCTCTCACCGCTTCGATATCTTTATAGTGATAGGTAAAATTCTCTGAGGCCTTTCTCCAGTTTTCTCCTTCCACCACCTGCAGGCGAACGATCTTCCATACAATAACACCGGAAAATCCCAGTAACAGAAAATACATGAGGAATACCCGCCAGAGAATGTCTTTTTTAATTTCCATTGTCGGTTTCAGGTATTTCTGTTGAAATAATTTTCTTGGGTGGAACCACCGATTGCTTCAGTCCCAGCGGGAGGGCAGCCCTTGCCACTTCCGATTGTTTACTTAAAAACATGAGTTCGGAGGAGGTGGTAATAAACTCGGATTTAAGTTCTTTGATTTCGGTTCCTACCTTATTAATTTTTCGCACGGTGCGCTCGGCATAATATCCATTGCCGATATACAATAGCCCGAGGAAGGCAAGGAAAAAAAGGAAGGGAAGCTGACGAAGCGTTTCTTCCCGGGTTAAGAAACTACCGCTGAAAAGGGAGACGAAGGACCGGGCAAGTATATTTTGCTTTTTTTTGCGTTTGGGTTTGGATTGTTGTTCTTCTTTTTTCTCTCTCAGCTTATTCATTTAGCTGTGGTGGTTTTTCGGCAATTCTTAATTTGGCGCTTCTTGATCTTGAGTTTTGTTCCATTTCAATATCATCGGGAACAATGGGCTTTCGTGTTATTTCAGTCAGGGGGGTAATTTTATTTCCGAAAAAATCTTTCCTGATTTCTCCATCCAAATTCCCGGTGCGGAAAAAATTCTTCACCATCCGGTCTTCCAGGGAGTGATAGGAAATAATAACTGCCCTTCCTCCGGGGTTTAAAATTTCGGGCAGGGAAAGGAGGAATTTTTCCAGGGATTCAAGCTCATGATTAACAACAATTCTCAGGGCCTGAAAAACACGGGCAAAAAACTGATTCTCCTTGCGGAAGGGGGCCAGGGGAGCCAGCAAGCCCATCAGCTGTTCGGTAGTTTCAATTTTTTTCTCCTTTCTCATTCTTACAATCATTCCTGCTATTTTTCCCCCATTGGACAGTTCACCGTATTTAAAAAACAAGGTCCTGAGTTCACGCTCATCCCAATCGTTCACTATTTCTGCTGCCATCAACTTTTCGTTCCGGTTCATCCGCATATCCAGAGGTCCCGGGTTCCGGAAGCTGAAACCTCTTTCTGCCTCATCGAATTGATGGGAAGAAACCCCCAGATCAGCCAGCACACCATCCACTCCTCCAATGCCATTTGTTTCAAGCTGTTCTTTAATGTTTCCGAAGTCAGATTGCAACACAATTACATTGGCGCCCCTGGGGGCATTCTTCAAAGCATTCTCATCCTTGTCAAAGACCACTAATTTTCCAGCCCCCAGTCCCTTTAGAATTTCATTACTATGACCTCCCCCTCCCAGCGTGGCATCGGCGTAGGTGCCGCCTGCCTTTATCCTCAACCCGTCTATAGCCTCCTTCAGCAAAACAGGTACATGGTACATGCTCAGGAATTATTTGAATTCCCCAGGTTTCCCATTACCTCTTCAGCCAGCCCTTCAAAACCTTTTCCTGCCGATTTAATAAACCGCTCGTAAGCCGACTTTTCCCATACCTCAATCATGTTTCCTGCCGCAGCCATTACCACATGCTTTTTAATTCCCGAACTCTTCATGAGATCGCGCGGAATCAGAAATCGCCCGGTGTTATCCAACTCTAATCCCTGAACATTGTAATTGAACATCCGGATGAACTCCACATTCTTTTTCACAAAGCGGTTTAACTGATTCACATTTTTCACCAGATCGTTCCAGGTTTCGGAAGGATATATCTCCAGGCTTTTTGAGAAAATACTTTGCTTGATGATGAAACCTTTTTTTATCGCCTTGCTCAATTGCTTTTTGAAGGCCACGGGTAACATTACCCTGCCCTTCGCATCAGCCGTTCCCTCATAAACTCCAAAAAGATTTATCACCGCGCTTTGTTAATGGGGTAAAATTAAAAAATAAAATCCCACATTCTACCACTTTTTACCACTTTTGTTAATAACTTTTCCGGAGCCTTATTCAGGGAACAAAAACAATTCATAAAATGGCAGCGGATTAGTGATTGGTCCGGGTAGCCGGAGCGATTGATATTCCGGCAACGTCTAAATTTGGAGTATGGAAAAAGCACCGGGTACCGGAATGAAAAAGATTGACCTCGATGAGGTTTTTAAAAAAAAGAACCCCGGGCTCTATCGCTGGATTCCGGGCTTCGTAATGCGGTTCTTAAAAAACCTGGTACACCAGGACGACATGAACCGTTTCATTGAATTGCACGGTCAAACCACCGGCATAGAATTCCTGAAGGAGGCGCTCGATTTTTTTGAAACCGAGCGCCCGGTGGAGGGTCTTGAAAACGTTCCTCTGACCGGAACCGCGATTATAGTTGCCAATCATCCCCTGGGCGGATTGGATGGACTTGCCCTGATTGAAGCGCTGCACAAGCGGCGGAAGGACATTAAGGTCATGGTAAATGATATTTTGCTGGCTTTGGAAAACCTGAGTGAATTCTGGATTCCCGTAAACAAACACGGAAGAAACACTCAGGAACATGCCCGGATAATTGAAAAAGCTTACCTGGATGGAAATGCCGTAATAATTTTTCCGGCAGGTCTGGTAAGCCGTAAAAAAAGCGGCATCATTAAAGATCTTCCCTGGAAAAAAACATTTATCACCCGGAGCAAATCCTTCAATTGTCCCGTTATCCCCGCCTTCATTGAGGGGAACAACCGGAAAATTTTTTACCGTGTGGCAAAAATCCGTGAGGCTCTCGGCATTAAAGCCAATCTTGAAATGACACTCCTGCCCGCTGAAATGTTTGCCCAGCGAAAAAAACGAATTGGAATAACTTTCGGGAAGCCGATCAGCCCAGATGCCTTCAATGCAACCCGGAAAGCAGACGAGTGGGCGGCAAAAATGCGCGACTATATCTATTGTATTCCGAACAATCCCGAATTGACTTTTGAGGAATTTCTGAATCAGAATTCACAATAATTCTTTATTTTAGGATTATTCCTTATGGAAAACATCATAGACCCCATTCCCGCCCCCATCCTTGAAAAGGAACTTAGCCCTGAACGCTTCGTCCGAAAAGCCAACAACGGTTCCAACCTGATTTACATTGTAAATCAATTCAACGCACCACAGGTGGTTAAGGAAATCGGGCGTCTGCGGGAAATCACTTTCCGGGCCGCGGGTGGAGGTACCGGAAAAGCACTTGATCTTGACGAATATGACCTGTCCGACAATCCCTACGAACAGCTTATAGTCTGGAACCCCGAAGAAAAAGAAATTGTTGGCGGCTACCGGTTTTTTCCGGGCAACAAGGCCGACGTAAACGGAACCCACATTCCCAGCCTCGCAACGGCTCACCTCTTTACCTTCTCGCAAAAGTTTATTGATGTTTACCTGAACAAAACCATAGAACTTGGGCGCTCCTTTGTGCAGCCCAAATACCAGCCCGGCCTAAACAACCGAAAAGGATTGTTTTCGCTGGACAACCTCTGGGACGGACTGGGGGCCCTGACTGTTTTATATCCCCACATAAACTATTTCTTCGGCAAGGTAACTATGTATACCCATTTCAATGCCAAGGCCAGGGATATGATTTTGTATTTCATGAATTTCTATTTTCCTGATCCGGAAGATCTGATTTCTCCCATTTCACCATTAGGATATAAAACCAGCCTTGACGACATCATTCCTCTATTCTCAAAAGAAATGTCTTATAAAGAAGCTCATGCAGTGTTGAATCAACACGTTAGAGCTTTGGAGGAGAACATTCCCCCCATGGTAAATTCATACATGAATCTCTCTCCAACGATGAAAACCTTCGGAACCTGCATTAATGATACTTTTGGTGAGGTAGAAGAAACCGGAATCCTGGTAACCATTTCCGACATATACCCGTCCAAGAAGGACCGGCATATTCTCACCTTTAAACCAAAAGCCTGAATGGATTTATACAAAGCCCGTTTTTTGGGGAGTTTTACAAAAACTGCCGAGTGCCCTAAAGACAGGCTTCCTGAATTTGCCTTTATTGGTCGGTCCAATGTTGGAAAATCTTCACTGATAAATCTGATTACGAATCAGAACCGTCTGGCTAAAACATCATCCGCGCCGGGAAAAACCCGTCTGCTGAACTATTTTCTGGTACCTGACAAACTGTATCTCGTTGACCTTCCCGGCTATGGTTACGCTAAAGTTTCCAAAAAAGAAAAAGAAATCCTGGAGGGAAGAATCAGCGATTACATCCTCGATCGGAAAAACCTCGTTTGCCTGTTTTTACTCATTGATTCCCGTCACGACCTTCAACCCATCGATACCGAATTCCTGATCTGGCTCGGTGAAAACCAAATTCCCTTTTGCATTGTCTTTACCAAATGTGATAAATTAAAGCCTGCTGAACTTCCCAAGCGTCTAAAATATTTCGAAGGAGAAATTTTAAAGTATTGGGAGGAGCTTCCTTATTATTTCATTACATCGGCTCTGAAAAAGACAGGGGGGCAGGAACTCGGAAAATACATTTTAGGGCTAACAAAAAAATAGCCCCGCCTTCCGGCGGGGCTATTTTTCAAAGTATCCTTTTCTTGATTAATCTTTCTTTCCGCGCAGCAGAGAAATAAATCCGGTCATATCCTTTTCAACCTTAACAGGGCCATTGGTACCTTTCATTACGGCAACGAGGATATAATAATAAGTACCGTCGCTCAACTCATTTCCACTGGTGGATCTTCCATCCCATCTGATTTCTGAGCTTTTGGATTCAAACACAAGTGTTCCCCAGCGATTAAAGATTTGCACATGGAAACTCTCCATGCCCGAGTTGGGAATATACCATTCGTCATTCAATCCATCTCCGTTCGGGGTAAACACGTTCGGGATGATAATAAATTCGGTTACCGTAATTTGTGTGGTAATGGTATCGGTACATCCGGCAGCGTTAGTTACAATTAAAGTAACGGTGTAGGTTCCGGGACCGGGAAACTGGTGATTGGGATTCTGAAGGTTGGAAGTATTTCCATCGCCGAAATTCCAGAACCAGGTTGTAGCTCCGGTAGAATTATCGATGAAGGTGTAAATAGGATTTGCCTGAGGGCCGGCGGTATCGGTAAAGGCAGCAATGGGCGCAGGAGACACGGTAACAAAACAGGAATCAGGCAGTGAAGGGCAACCCGACTGTGAGTTAGCCACTACATAAACATATCCGCTTGTTCCACCCCAGGAAACAAGGATGGTATCATTTCCCTGTCCGTTGGTAATGACTCCATTATTTACAGTCCAGGTATATGAAATACCATTACCGTTAACTGTGAAAACGTTTCCGGGAGAATTTGCACAAAGAGGACCGGGACAATTAATTTGCGGTGCAGCGGGCTTAAGTTCTGAAAGAAGGTAAGGAGCACCTGGATTTGCAAACAGCCAGTTTGAACGGGTAAGTATGGTATAGTTTCCAAGCGTTCCGGGAGTAACTAAAGTGGAAGAAGCCATATCATTCCACATGTTATTCGTAGTTCTCCAGTGTGCCATTCCATTCCAGGTACCATCGGCACTTGGCAGGTAGGCTATGGTGATATCGGCAGGAGTGGTTCCCACCGGACGAAGAATGGCATGATAGAAGGTGTCTACAGTAGCACACTGCACACCGTCGTTCTGGGTTCTCAAAAATCCATCGTTATCGGAATCATGATTCACAAAACGAACTGTGTATTCGTTAGCACTTGTATTCTGTGGACGAATCTGAACCGGACGATAACGGGTAAGAACCAGACTGCTTCCTACAGGGTAAAGATAATTTTGTGTGGTATTGGTAAGTCGGCTGAGGGTTCCGGGAGCCAGGGAACTAACAAATCCTTCGGAACCAACAGATGCAGTCAGGTTAGTTACTGCGTTGGGATCCGGATTCAAAACAAACATGGTAAATGTTTGCGTGGCAAGTTCCCGGTCGGTAAGTTCAAGTAATGAGTCAACCCTTGCATTAAGAGTTTGAGTCTTAATACGGTTCGCACCCGTTCCGGTACCGGTAAGGCGGAGTTTATGAAAAGTGGTAACGTTGGTTCCCGAAATTTGCTGGGGATTGTTGCTGGCATACATATGAACCAGACTCAGGTCTTGCTGAAAAACAGCATTATTAACCCAATCTCCCTCGAGATTAATGATTCCGTCGCCTTGCCAGGTAGAGTTATTGTTCAGAATAACATCTCCCGGGTTGGGAAAGGTTGAATTTACAGTGACCGTCATGGTTCCGTTATGATCAATGTTCCCATTCGAGAGGGAGGAATTGTTTTCAATTCCGCCATTGATTCTGATAACAGATTGCGGACCTGTCCAGATTTGGGCACCGTTATTAAAAAATATCTGGCCCATCGATGAAATGCCGGCAAAGAACGTTGTGGCAAGAAGGAGGGTAAAATTTTTCCTCATGGCATTAAATTATTTCCTGATTAGCAGGCTATTAACAAGCAAATATAGGAAAGGAAAACGAAATGGCAAAACAATTGTAAAATCCTGTAAAACAACAAGATATATCTACAATAACGAGCCTATCCCTCGTCCTGCCCGGGATTTTTCAAGCCCATTTTTTCCGAAAAATATGCGCAATAAGCTTTTAACTCCTCCATTATTTCGGTTTCTCCGGTTGCTTTTTGGAAGGTATCGGCCATTGACAAAAGATTCTGGTAAAAAAAACGTTTCATGTCCTCTACCGGAAAATCACGTGTCCATAAATCAATTCTCAGGGTGTTATTTTCTTTAGTATCCCACAGGGCAAGCATAAATGCATCGCACTCCGATTTTTCTCCTGCATCGGTAGCTTCCCAACGGATTTTTTTGGGAAGTCTGTTTTCGTCGAGGCTTACCCGCAAACGGATTTCTGATTCAGATTCTTTACTCATAATTACCTGGGTTTATATTTTGATTTTGATAATACTTTTTGGGCTGGAAAATTCTGCATCAGTTCTTCGGGCGTAATTTCCGGATTATCTTTCATTAATTTCCTCACCATTTGCCAGCCGATCCAGACCCCCGTTCTTCCGGGACTTTGCTTGTTAAATCCTGAGGTAAAAGGGCTTTCCCCCGTGAACCGGCCAATCTTTTGAAAATCCTTAGAAAATAACAGGTTGTCTTTAATAAAAAACGACCACATATTAGCCTCGTTTTGCCGGCACCAGCCTAATTGTTTTTCTGTATATCCGATTTTCAGGGTATCATGAACCCCAGGAAGAAGGCAATCCAGAAGGTACAAAATTTTACCCTGGTACACCATTTCCGAAAGCAAATCCGCTTCCTCCGGATCGTCCGGAAACTGGCTGTATAACCAGGCTCTGGTAAAGTCGGGAAGAAGGTGAAATGGAGTCATGGTTTTCCTCCGGTACCTTTCAATACCCGCAAAATCATAGATCTTATTTCCCTGTCCGAGATAAAGGTCAAGGGAAATAAAAATGGAGGAATCAAAATTAGCCGTGGGAAGATTTAACCCGGAAATCATAGTTACGGGTGTGGGTAAGGTTCGCCCCGGAAAATAATGCTTCCAATAGGCACACATTTCCGCAATCCCCTGCTCAAAATTTTTAACATCAGGATACACCTGCTTCACCTCACCGAAAATATCCCTTACCGATTGGGTTTCCAGAAAAGAAATTATACTTTGAACAACCAGGGAATCAGGTACGGGCCTTCGGGTAATAATAACTTCAATATAACCATCCACAGCATCACCATATTTCTCTCGTAATTGATTCAGCGACTCATAAGGATTGGCAGGGTCAAAGGAAAACAGGTCTACATCGAGTCGGACTACTTCCCTGGGAAGGGGCGTAAGATTTAGCTTTCCGGGACCGTGATTCTCGTTTCCGCAGCCCCAAAAAAACACAATCAAAAGAGGGACAAACCCAAAGAGGAATACCTTATTCACGGGGCAAATTTAGCTTTTATTTCCCCCGGAAGGATTGGATCTTAGGTTTTTGGCATCAGGGGAATATTCCTAAAATTCCTTAAGTTTGCACTTTAAATAAACCAACCATGAAAAAACTCTTTATTATTTCCACCCTTTTCTTTTTTTCCGCAACCGTTCTTTTTGGTCAGGACGACGACAAATCCTTCCGATTTGGCTTAAAGGTTGTCCCATCCGTAAACTGGTATAAGCCGGATGATAAAAAGAAGTTTGAAAGTGATGGATCTGTTTTAAAATTCGCCTATGGCTTATCCACCGATTTCAAATTGGCCGGAGTAGCCTGGTTTTCTACCGGTCTTCAGGTTGATTATGATGGTGGTAAGATTAAGTACCTTGACACCGTGGGCTACTTTATCAATAAAGACGGGGATATTTTTGAACCTAAAGATACCGCTGCCAATCCGGGATATGCCATTCACAAACTGGAAAGCCGCACCTTTAAGGCTACTTATGTAACCCTTCCACTTACACTCCGGTTCAGGACCAAGGAAATCGGCATGATGACCTACTTCGGACAATTCGGGTTCCCACTATCTTTTAAATTAAAAGGCCGTGCGGATGACCAAACCCGAAAGGTTAATACTCAGGGTGGATTTGATGCCATCTCGAAGGTGGAGGATCTGGATATTTCCAAAGACATGGGCTTTATGAATATGGGTTTGACCATTGGCGGAGGTGCAGAATACAACCTTAGTGGAAGCACTTCGCTGCAGTTCGGACTTAATTTCACCCAAGGCTTTATGAATATTGTGCGGGGCAATTCAAAACATCTGCTTAACGATGCCACCCCCCAACCCCAGGCTTTGAGCCAGTTATTCAGAACCAGAAATATTGGATTAACAGTGGGAATACTGTTCTAAGAACCTCAATCGTTTTTAAAAACCTCGCTACGGCGGGGTTTTTTTTTAATATTTGTCTATGAATTCGGAAGGAACCATTGCGCACATCACTTCCTGGCTAAGTGAATACCACCAAAAATCCGGAACAAATGGGTTTGTGGTTGGAGTTTCAGGTGGGGTTGACTCAGCGCTTACCAGTACCCTTTGCGCCCTGACCGGGGTTCAAACACTGGTACTTTCCATGCCCATCCGGCAAAACAAACCAGAGCTCGAAAGGGCCAGAGAACATCAATTGTGGCTGGGGAAAAAATTCTCCAATGTAGAATGCAGGGAAATTGATTTGTCAGAAGTTTTTGAAGCTTATAGAAAGATCCTTCCTGAGGATGTTCAGGACTGGCTCAGCATGGCCAATACCCGTTCCAGGATCAGGATGACCACGCTCTATGCTTTTGCCGGAAACAAGAAAATGCTCGTGGCCGGAACAGGAAACAAAGTGGAAGATTTTGGGGTAGGATTTTTCACCAAGTATGGCGATGGCGGTGTGGATATCAGTCCGATTGCCGACCTGTATAAATCTGAAGTTTTTCAGCTGGCCCGATTTCTTGGGGTACCTGAGTCTATTTTATCTGCACCGCCTACAGATGGATTGTGGGAAGACGGCAGGACCGACGAAGATCAGTTGGGAGCCACTTATGATGAACTTGAGTGGGCCATGGAGTTTTCAGAAAAAAGGAAATCTGCCGCAAACCTTTCGGAAAGGCAAATGACAGTTCTCGCCTTATATGAAAAACTCAATGCAGCAAATCTGCACAAAATGCTGCCGATTCCGATTTGCCGAATACCCGAAAACCTGAAAAAATAAACCCCGGCTGTACCGGGGTTTTCTTTATTTAATCAAGATCTTATTTGTATTTAATGGTTACATACCCGGTGTTTATCCATTTCGAGTTTTTGTTGTAAACCATTATTTTGAATTCCCCTTTTTCAAAAAACGAATATTTGAAATACGTTGTGTTGAGTGTGGATTTTCCTAGTGTATACCTTTTCGTTTCAAAGAATATGTAATCACTCCCTTTCTTCTTATAGATATCAACGATCAACTCATCGGTCTCAAGGGTATTAGGGAAATTATCAACAACCACATAAATGAAACTACCTTTCGATTTATTGATTATAAATTCAGAGTAGGATGGGCCAATATCCCCTTTATCACCAATTTCATTGGTAAAATAAACCTTTGAACCGGCATATATATCGCCTGAGCCCCCGCCGGTTGTTTTTGTGTTGCTGGTATTTGAGCTTCCGCCTTCAATGGAAACGGAAATAAAAGCGTCGTTTATCCATTTTGAATCTTTATTATAAACCTTCAGCTTATAATCACCCTCTTTATAAAAGGTGTATTTATAATACGTGGTTTTCAAGTCCAGCTTGGTAAGATCGTATTCCTTGGTTTCGTGGAACTTATACTCACCGCCATCTTTTCGGTAAACATCCATGATTAATCCCATCGTATTAAGAGTATTGGGCTTGTTGGTAACAATAACCCAAACATATCCGCCGGCAGGCTGAATAACTACAGAAGAAACCTCCTCCCCCAGGGAGCCGGTTTCTTTATTCAAACCAACGGTTGTATAAACTTTAGATTTGGTATAAGGGTCATCAGAAGTGTTGGAACCGGTGTTCCCTGTAGTGCTGGTGTTCCCACCCGAATAACCCAGACTTGCATTTATTTGCTGTGCCGATTTTATGGGTTTCCTGTCACCCAAAATAGTTGAAATAGAGCCGGCATTCTTGGGAATGGTAAGCCCTTTAGCGGATAATTTCTGGAGTATTTCACTCTGGGGAGCAACCACATAATACATTCCATTAACACCTCCCACCAGGCCAATTCCGGTTTTATTACCTACGGCCGTTGCAATACCAATTACCTTGTTCGACTCATTAAAAACGGGTCCACCCGAATTTCCACCGTTAATGGAAGCATCGGTTTTGATGTATCCGTAATCTTTATTAAAAACAAAATCAAGTCCTGAGAATTTTCCGAAAGTAAGTGTACTCATATCCTTAAGCATGATATCGTACCCTCCATCATATTGAGCGGGATATCCGTAAATACACAAATCTTCCCCTTGCTGGGCGGCATCTGAATTGCCCAATGGAAGAGCGAAAAACCCTTTGCTCACAGGATTTCCATTCAGGTCGGAAACAATTTTCAGCATGGCCCCGTCGAATGATCCGGTTCCTATGGTTAGAACCTTAGCCACATACAACACATAATCGCTTTCTCCTTTTCCATGATAAACCTGAACAATAGGAGTGGTAAATCCGGTTCGAACCACTTTTTTAATTTTGGGATCCTTAATCAGTTCTTCACTGTAAGTATCCAAATCGGAACGAACATTTCCGGAAGCGTCCTTATAATCGAAATCAATATACCCCGATACGCAGAACTCCACCACGTGCCGGTTAGTGAAAATCACCCCGTCTTCCGTTACAAAAAATCCGGTTCCCCGACCAATATAACCGCTGCCCGGCTTCGATTTTTCCAAGGCAGAATCTACTAAAAGAATTTTCACAACTCCTTTATAATAATTGGCAGCAATGAATTTTGCATCAAGTCCTTTACTTTGAGAAAAAGAAGCGACTGAAAAAAACAAACCGGCGAAAAAAGCAAAGATGGCTTTGTACATGTTTATTGTGTTTTAATTACTGGCAAAAGTAAAAAACCTCCAGATTAAATTTACATTAAAAAGCAGGGAATTTTCCTTCACCGGAAACTTAATCAACATGTTTCCGTTAAAACTCTTGGAGGCAGGCTCAAAAACCCCTATCTTGTATGGTTACCTTTGTTGAAATAATCTGCATTTATGCCTAAGGCTTTTTACCTTTTATTGTTTCTTCCTCTTTTCTTTAACGGACAGGATGGGATAGTTACTGATTTCGGAAAAATCTCAATCCCTGGGCCGGCAGGTGATTATCATTTTATTCATAACCGTGATTTGTATGTGGAAAAGCTTGACACCCTTCCAAGAACCCTGTTTTGGAGAAAACTTGTAAGGCTAAGCCCCGATTCCGCGATTTTGAGTTTTTATTCCGACCGGAAAATTATTTCTACCGAAGCCTGCAGCAAATGGGAGAAAATGAGCGAAGTAAGGCAAAAGGCCGTTCGCGACAGTATTAAGACAGCGTTTGGAAGGGATTCCTCCGAAAAAGTGCTTTTTACAAAAGGTAAGTCTGACTTTTATAAAATAGAAGACGTTGTAGCCGACATTACCCGTGGCATTCTGGTTTTCGAAAATAACGGGGTAGACCCCTTTTATGCCCAGGCCATTTTACTTATTGAAAGTCCGGGCCGTTTGCAAAAATCACCGGTAGGTGCTTACGGACCCTTCCAGATTATGAAAAAAGTTGGCCTCCGGATGGGACTTACCATAAACGCAAAGGTTGATGAAAGGGCAGATTTTGACCGGGCTGCCTGGGCCGCCGCCAAGTTAATCCGAACCGTTTGCATCCCCTACACTAATGCCATGCTTGAAAAAAGAGGAATGGCCTGGTGCGAAACAGACCTATGGTACCGGCTCCTTGTTTTACATACCTACCATGCCGGAGCAGGAAATGTGGAGAAAGTACTCGCCGCCATTAATCCGGAAGTAGGGAATATGGATCTGATAAAAAAGATCTGGGTTACCAAGGCAGGAGCGTTCGGAAACTCTTCCCAAAACTACAGTCAGCTCGCCATCGCCACACTCCTTGAACTTGATAAACTCATGGGGTATCAGTTATCGCTGACCTCCACCTCTCAGGTAATCGAGTAGATTTTTCCCTGAATTACTACCTTTGGGCCATGCGTCTTGCATTTTTATTATTGGCCCTGCCCCTTTCCCTCTATTCAGGCGGATTTCAGGTTAACCTGCAAAGCCAGAAAAACAAGGGCATGGGACACACCGGCACAGCCCTGCTCAGCGATGCCAGCGTATTATTTTTTAACCCGGGCGGCATGTCACTGCTCGATTCCGGGAAGAGCTTTGTTGTAGGAGGCTCCTTCATTATTCCTTATACCCTGTTTCGCGACGAGGTCCCCTCGGATTACTCTTCACAAACCCTTTCCAATGTGGGAACCCCGTTTTCAATTTATTTTCAATCGGGTATACGGAAAGTAAAAAATCTTACGGTTGGTTTTGGCGTTTATACCCCCTTTGGAAGCCGCTCCCAATGGCCCGATGATTGGAAAGGGCAATTTATTGTGCGCGAAATAAATTTAAAAACCATTTTTCTTCAACCTACCGCCAGCTGGAAATTATCGGATGAGTTTTCGGTGGGAGCCGGTCCGGTTTTTGCCACCGGGAAATTCGGCCTCCGAAAAGGCATTCCGGTTCAGGATTCTGCCGGCTTTTATGGTGAGGGAACACTGGAAGGCGGCGCCAAAGGATTCGGATTTAACACGGGATTATTTTATAAGGGGCGTTCCGGCTTTTCCGCTGGAATTTCTTTCCGAAGCCCCGTAAAAGTTTCGGTAAATGACGGAACCGCTGAGTTTATTGTTCCGGAATCATTAAAAGATAATTTTCCAAACACTTCCTTTTCAACCTCCATCACCCTTCCCTACACCCTTTCAACAGGAATTGCCTACAGACCCGACTCAAATTGGATTTTTACTGCTGAATTAAATTATGTGGGCTGGAGCTCCTACGATTCCCTACGGATTCACTTTACCGAAACCACCGATAAACTAAAAAATATTTCCTCCGCCAGAATGTATAAAAATGCCCCCATTGCCAGAATAGGAGTTTCAAGGGAGCTGAAAAAAATTCTCGTTCTTAGAGCCGGAGCCTATTACGATTTCAGTCCGGTTTTGCCCGGATATCTGACTCCCGAAACCCCGGATGCCAACAAATTGGGCCTTACTTTCGGAACCACAATTAAACTATCACCCAAAGCAAAACTCGATCTCTCCTTTTTGTTTGTCGAAGGAAAAGAAAGAACCGACAAAAATCTGGAAACGCAATTCTCAGGAACATACAAGTCGCGGGCCTTTATTCCCGGATTGGGATTTGAATTCAGGTTTTAAGACCCGGCGACAATTTCCGGCCCATAGTCGAAACATTTTGGAAATAAGGCAAGGCTTCCTTACATTTAAAAAAATTATAACCCTATGAACCCAATTTTTACCCGAGTTTTATTGCTTTCCATGTTTTCCGGCTCACTACTATTCGCGCAAAGCTGGCCAAATATAGACACCACCAACGGCAGATATTGGTCGAATGTATTTCCCAATGTTACCGTTACCAGCAATATCCAGTACGGACAGGCCATGAATCTGAACAACTCCAACCAAAATCTATTCCTGGATATTTATCAGCCCACAGGCGACACCGTATCCCGCCGACCCGTTATTATTCTTGCCCATGGGGGGAGTTTCATAGGAGGCTCTAAAACCAGTACCGATTTGGTTACCCTTTCGACAGAATTTGCTAAAAAGGGCTATGTAGTAGCTTCTATTTCCTACAGATTGGGCATTGGATTCCCCATCGATTCTGTCAACGCAACAAAAGCCGTAATCAGGGCAACTCAGGACATGAAGGCTGCAGTAAGATTTTTCAGGCAGGATGCTTTGGGTTCCAACACCTACAAAACCCACCCTAATTATGTTTTTGCCGGGGGTGTTTCCGCCGGAGCATTTATGGGACTTCACCTGGCATATCTTGACAAACTTTCCGAAGTGCCTTCCTGGGTTAATATTGCTTCGTTGGGGGGACTGGATGGAAACAGCGGTAATCCCGGATACTCTCATAAAGTTAATGCCGTTATCAACCTTTGCGGAGCCCTTGGTGATTCAACCTGGATTGAACCCGGCGACATTCCCTTTGTAAGTATGCATGGCAATAACGACAATACCGTTCCCTTTGGCACCGCCATGATTTATATTTCTTCTTTTCCCATTATGGTGGTTGACGGTTCAGCATCCTTAAAGCTGAGAGCAGACAATGTCGGGGTGCCAAACAGCTTTCATCCCTGGTGGGGTGCGGGTCATACACCGTTTATCAGTAACGCCACTTACATGGACAGCACCATTACCTTCGTAAAAACCTTTTTGAGGCCCTTGCTGGGAGCTCCATCAACCACAGGAGTTTCTGAATCCACAGATTTTTCAGTGAAGCTATTTCCAAATCCTTCAACCGGTCTGGTGAACATTTCCGGAAACTTTTCCGGCCAGACACAAATAAATCTGATTGATCTTGGCGGAAAAATTCTTTTTGAGGAAGCCATCCGAAACCAAACTCAATCCTTCGACTTTAGTTTCCTTGCACCCGGTGTATATTTTATCCGGATACAAAATGAATCCGGAGGCACCTTAACCCGTAAACTCATTATTGGAAGGTAAGTAATGACCAAACTCAGAAAAATAGGGATCATAGGATGCGTGGCGGTGATTCTCATTTCTGTGCTATTGTCATTTTCCGACAGGCATTTTATGGCCCTTCCTTTTTTGCTTCCGTTTATGGTAATGTTGCTGATTGATTTTTCAAGGAAAAAATAATCGCATGAATCCAGGGGTTCGTTCTTCCCTATTTTTTATTCTGCTTACGGGTATTTTAAATGCCCAAAATGGATTCATTTCCCTGCCCTCCTTGCCGGGAATTTCCAAATCGGAAGTTTTCGTTTTAAGCGGAGCAAAAACTTCCTATTGTTTCATGCCTGATCGCTACCTGATTTATGAGGGGGCGGAAGTAAAAGAAGAAGTCGGGCTTCAACACCCGGCACAAAGGGTGTCTCCGAAAGGAATTTTACCTTACCAACATTACCTCAATGTATATCTTCCCGCATTTCCCGGAGGCCTTACCGATTTACCTGTTTACAGGGGTCTTGTTTATGAAAGCCTGATAGGTGATCTGAGTCTGTTATTTTTCTATGACAGGGGAATTTTACACCATGGTTTTTACACAGATCTTGAATTGAACCAAAAATTATTCGAAATTTCTTCTTCGGCTCCCACCACTTTTTCAACATATCTTGGAGGACAAAACCCTGATGAGGGAATGGGCATTGACCACGATGCAGCCGGCAACATTATTATTACCGGCTATACCCAAAGCCTGAATTTTCCGGTAACCCAACCTGCCTTGCAGGACACCAGTCGTGGACTTTACGATGGCTTTATTTCAAAATTTGATCCTTCCGGAAATCTGATCTGGTCAACCTATTACGGAAGCTCGGCCGATGATTTTCTCAATAAATTAGTTTGCGGACCCGACAATTCCATTTATGTTGTGGGTCATACTCCCGGAACCGACCTGCCCCTTTCCTCAAATCCCTTTCAGGCGACAAATGCCGGAAGCTACGATGCTTTCGTTATTAAATTAAATGCCTCGGGACAAAGGGTATGGGCAACTTATTTTGGTGGGCCGGGTGGCGATCTGGGTCTGGATATCACCATCGACAATCAGCAGAATATTTTTTTCGGGGGCAGCACCTCCGGGCTCTCGCTTCCCACCACCGCCGGTTGTTTTCAAAATTCAAATAATGGTCCGTTGGATGCCTGGCTGGCAAAGTTCTCAAGCGGGGGCAGTCGCATCTGGTGTACTTTTTTCGGAGGCAGTGCCAGTGAGGACTTACATGCCGTAACAACCGACAACCAGGGAAATGTAATTATGGTGGGGGGAACCTACAGCCAGGACCTTCCGGTTTCCAACGGGTGTTTCCAAAATGTGAACCTGGGGGTGGCTGATGTATTTGTTGTAAAGTTTAATTCGCTTGGACAACGGATTTTTGCCACTTATATAGGAGGTAATGCAGCGGAAGACGCCTATGGCATTAAAACAGATGACTTTAATAACATAATTATCAGCGGCTATACTTCCAGCCTTGACTTCCCGGTAACTGCCAATTGCTTTCAATCAAATCTCGCCTCCGGAACGGATCTGTTCGTACTGAAATTATCACCCACAGGGGGCATGGGATGGGCCACATATTTCGGTGGAAACGGAAATGAATTCCTATATGGCATGGATACAAAAGGCGATCGTAAATATATCCTTGCTGCCAGCACTACAAGCACCAATTTGCCCGTAATAGGTCCTGCACCGTTTTCCTCGCCTCAGGGAAACACAGATATTTTCTTTGTAAAATTTAACGATTTTGGATTTCCTGCCTTCTCCTCCTACTACGGAGGATCTAACGCAGACGAACCCCGTGGCATTTCCGTAGATACCGCCTCAGGTTATTTTTGTATCACCGGCTTTACCTATTCAAACAATTTCCCCGTTTCTTCGAATCCCTACCAGGCAACCCCTGCGGGATCAGGAGATGCCATTCTTTTTTGTTTAGATGGAAGTCCGGATCTAACCACAAATACCACTGCATACCCACAACCTCAGGTTCGGATTTTTCCAAATCCATTATGGGGAACGGTTCTGAATTTTGAATTGCCTGCAGGAGAAATGCTAAGGCAAATATCCATCCGGGACATTTCGGGGCAGCTTTTGTTTCAGGAGGTACCTGAAATATCGAAAAATAATTCCGGGAGTATTATTATTCCTGCTTTAAAAAATGGCTCCTATCTTATTGAGTTTCAGATTGGAGATGTAAGCCACTTTGAAAAACTCATTATTGTAAGATAATTTTTTTACTACCCTTTAAACCTTTTACAAAAAGCCCCGTCTGACTATTAAACGAAAAAACACCGCTTATGAAAACCCTGATGAAAATTGCATTTGCTTTAATAATGGGAACCGGTCTTATGCTATCCGGATGCCGTAAAGAAAAAGAAGATAATGATACCACGGCAACTTCCGATAATGCCTTTGCAGAAGCGGCCTTCAATGATTTGGCCACTATTGCCGAGCAAGGATCAACCGGAAACGTTTCTTCATTTAAAAACGGGGAAAACGGAAGTTTGTTAAGTCATTGTGCAAGCGTTAGATTCGACACCCTCAATTCATCCAATACGGATACATTGACCATTGACTTCGGACCTACCAACTGTCCTTGTCACGATGGACGAAATCGTCGTGGGAAAATATTTGTTTATTACACAGGAGGTATGCGCTATCGTGATTCCGGACTGGTAGCCACCATTGTTCCCTCAAATTACTTTGTTAACAATCATCAGATACTCGGGACAAAAACCGTTGAAAACAAAGGACACCTTCCCTCATCAGGGAACAGGCTTACCTGGGTAATAAATGTTAACGGCTCAGTTATAAAAGCCGATAACGGCGGCACCGTAACCTGGACCACCAACAAAACAAAAGTTCTGGTAGCAGGAGAAACCAGTTACAACGGACCCATAAACTGGCTGATTGCAAAATGGGAGTTAACGGGAACCGTTTCCGGAACCGCGGCCAGCGGAGAAAATTTTACCGGACAAACTGTTACTCCTTTATTGAGGGATATGACCTGCGGACAATACCGTCGCTTTTTCACCAAGGGTCGTTTTGATTTTACTCCGGGAAACAAGCCCACACGAAAAGTAGATTTTGGTAATGGAGACTGTGATAATCAGGCCACGGTAACTATTGGGAACCGGACCTATACCATTTCCATGTACTGATTTTCCGAAAAGGAATTATCAAGGCCCCGGAAGGGGCCTTTTTTATTTGATAAGAACCACCGCATAAGCGGCAACCCCTTCTTCACGCCCCACAAATCCCATTTTCTCATTGGTGGTTGCCTTAATGGAAATACAGGATTCATCAACCTCAAGAATGTGAGCGAGCGCTGCTTTCATGGGAACTATAAAGGGTGAAATTTTGGGATTCTCCAGGCAAACGGTGGCATCAATGTTGCCAACTGAAAATCCTTTACTTTTTATAAGCACCATGGTTTTTTCCAGTAATCTTTTGCTGTCGATGCCTTTGTATTGGGAATCGGTATCGGGAAAATGAAAACCGATATCGGGCAAGCCGGCAGCGCCAAGCAGTGCGTCGCAAAGTGCGTGAATCAAAACATCTGCATCGGAATGACCCACAGCACCCTTGTTCCCGGGAATGGTTACACCGCCCAGATGAAAAGGAATTCCTTCCATCAGGCGGTGTACATCAAATCCAAATCCAATGCGAAAATTCACGGGTTTATTTAGGTCCATCGCCTCCGTCGCTGTTCTGACTTTTGAAGGCTTCCAAATCAAAGTGAAGGGTAAACCTCAGGGTGTTCTGAAGCGGATGGCGCTGAACGGTAGGAATCAGGTAAGCCATATCCAGACCGAATACATTATAGCGCAAGCCCATACCCAGGGTAAAATATTTCCGGTTTCCTTTGGTCTCATGCTCATGAAAATATCCGGCACGAATAGCAAATTGTTTATTATACCAATATTCCATTCCTCCGCTCAGGTTATACTCACGCAATTCTTCCTGAAATCCTGCAGGGGCATCATTAAAGGAACCAAACATACCGCTTACCACCGACCGGTTTGGGTCTTTCCCGGCATCTATTATGTAGCTTCCGTTGGCATCCTTAATGGGATTTCCCTGTGCATCTCTTTTATAAGATGGAGGAGTGGGAACCATCATTTTATTGATATCCACATTAAATGCGATTGAATTATACTCATCAAGTTCCATTTCCAAACCTGAGCCCAGTCGCATGTTGATTGGAATAAAATCTTTTACGCCGGTATTGGTGTATGAAATTTTAGAACCGATATTGGAAAAGTTCAGGCCGGCGGTAACAATAGATTTTTTGCCACCCACATCTACTTTATCTTTCCGGTAGTAGCAACTGATATCAACGGCAAAAGCCTGTCCGGGTTTTGTGGTAGCACCTCCTGCGCTCTGGCCTCCGGTAAGGTTTGAATAAATGTAACGGGCGCTTCCTCCCACCGAAAAATCCTCGCCCAGGTTGGTTGAATAGGAGCCATCAAGGGCAAATTCATTGGGATTAAACTGGCCGATGTTATTTCCGGCAATGTCGGTAAACACAATATTACCCAATGAAAAATAGCGTAAGGAACCGGCAAACATGCCCTTTTTCTTTACGCGGTAATACCCTGACAGGTAGGCAATATTAATATCCGGAACCAGGGCACGAAGCCAGGGTGTATAGGAAAGGGAAAATCCCATTTTCTTTTTCAGAAATGCCATTTTCGCAGGGTTCCAGTGAATGGAATTGGCATCGGGTGAAGAAGCAACACCGGCATCACCCATACCTCCCGCACGGGAGTCGGGGGAAATAATTAAAAACGGAACAGCCGTTGTGGGAACATTAATCTGGCCCAGCAATTGGTCTTTGGTGATTCCTCCGCTCTGTGAAACAGCTGCAAAAGAAATCAAGCCGCCAAAACCAAGTAAGAAGATCGATCTCAACATATTTTCCTTTTCCGAAAGGGGTTTAAAAATAGCAATTATTTTAGAATAACCAGTTTATTGAATTCCTCGGCTTTTTCGCCCTCAGGGCTCCTCACTTTCACCCGGTAAAAATACACCCCTTTTCCAAGAGGATCGCCAAAATCATCGAGCCCGTCCCAGGGAATGGCTTCACTCCGGAACCCCGCCGAATGCACCGGGGTGTTGATAGTCTTTATTATTTTTCCGGATACAGTCATAATCTGAATCTGCACTTCCAGTTCCCCGCAGGACTTATTATGTTCAAAGAAAAACGAAGTTCTCGTTGTAAAGGGGTTGGGATAATTAAGCACATGCTTTAAGGCAAGGACAGCCGATTGCTCTACAACAAAATCAGTTACATCCACCGAAGAGTTATTGTACACATCCCATACTTTGAGGGATAGTTGGTGGTGACCACTTGGAAGTTTGGAAAGAGGATACCTGATCGTTCCCGAAGTATAACTGTTAAGGTCTGAAACATAATAATCATTCAGAATAATGGGATTGGTATTGTTTCCATCCAGAATGGAAACTATATCATGACCAATTCCGTTTCCAACGGTATTAATCCCATTTGAATCTTTAACCACTGCAAAAATTTCAGGATTTTCATTGGTCAATCCACCGGAGACAAAATTTGCGTCATTCAGGTACAATCGGACATCGGGCCCCGTAATATCCACAGGAGCAGTTGTGTCGGAACCGCCTATAACTATGGATACAAAATTGCCGGTTGCATCGGAAGTGCCGTTATGACCATAATAGCTCAATTTTCCAAAACCGTATTGATAAGCAATATCTTTGGGAACCACAAAGGAGAAGGAAAAATCTCCATTAACAACACTTACTTTTCCACGGTATAAAATACTTTTCTGAGCCTGAAACATTTGGATTGGTAAAGACTGAGGGTCATTTCCAAGTGTATTCAAAGTTGCTTTTTTATCATAAACAACCGGAAAAACGAGACCGTTAAATGCGGTCAGTTTGTTACCCGAAATGTCTGTTACCTCACCCGTTATGGTTACGCGGCTGAGGGCGCATATGGTATCGGGTTGCGACATATTCACAGGATTTCCGTTAATGGTTTTGGTTATGATCCGGTGACGGGGATAAGCCAGTGTGAGGGCGGGGTCACAAATCAGTGTAAAGTTCCGGTGGTTATCGTCGGGAACCAGCGTTGACTTTGTTAACATATTCAGGTCGCCCAGTTTCGGATAAATGCCACCCGGAAGAGTATCGAGTGAAAAGTTATAAAAGTTGCGGTTTAACACGTAGTTTGGTCCCGAGAATACCAGACGAACCGTTGTAAACAAACCAATGCCTCCCCCTTTTGGATTCAGCAAAACATATTCGCCTGCCGAAACCCGACCCGGATCATCCCAGCGTGTAAATTCGCAGGTGGCGGTAAAAAATAAAGGGAGGTTGCAAATATTTGTCCATCCATTAATTTGCGAAACCTCAATTATCCTTTCATGCGCCAAACCTACTTCTCCACCATGTCCGATATAGTTAAAAATAAGACAGCCTCTTTCTATTCTCCTGTTGATGGCATTAACCACTTCGGGATACCGGTTCCCACCCGGGGTTGAAACCTGGGGATAGGCATCCAGGTAAATCTTATCCAGATTATAATTCCGGTAATTATTAGTAATAAAGGTTGTGATTTGCTCGGTTTGATTGAGGTGGATGCTGAAGTCTTCATCGTCGGCAACAAAGCAAAGGATGTTTCTCCAATCACCAAAAGAATTACAGGTGCTTGAATTTCCGCAAATAGGACTGTTCCCTTCCTCGACGGTTCCCGGAGTAGAATAATAACGCAGAATTTTATTTACAACGGCTTTGGCATCAGAGGCATTTTTCACGGGGAGCCTTCCTATACCTGCATCCGGTTTATCAGGATCGCCGGGGTTCCAGTTTCCTTCACTGGGGCCCAATTGAACAAAAAAATCATCCGAAACATAGCTACGGATGGGGTCATTGGAATTTACGGAATGGTAGGTGGGAATAAAATTGGTATTGTTTAATACCCGGTACTTATTGTCGTAGGACCCATCGCCGAACAACAAAACATATTTGGGAAGGTCATTGGGGCCTGTGGCACGTTCATAAAACATCCGAATAAAATCACGGATGGCAGAAACATCCTGCGAGCCGGATGAAAATTCATTGTAAATCTGACCGGGGGTTACTACCACATAGCTAAGGTTATCCTGGTTGAGGTGGAACTCGCCCAGCTGGGCAGCCTCGGTTAAAAAGGAGGGATGACTTACGATAATATAATCGGTCTGTGGAAGGCCATGAAGGTTTTGGTTTCCAACCCGATAAAAAAGCTTGGGTGCCGGAAAATTGGATCCTGAAAACGCAATAAAAGTTCTGAGACTATCGGATGGAACCCTGAATTCGGCTGTGTTTCCGTTCAGTGCATAAAGCTGATTAACCGGATTGATGGAATTTGTAACATCCCAAAAAATGGCAGAACTACCGGGAACGGTTACATTATATTGAGCCAGATTCCCGGTTCCCAAAGAAGCTGCATCGCGAAAAATGAGGGGAGTATTTCCTGAAAAAACGAGTTGGCGGCGCGCCACAACCTCGATATAATTTAACCAGCCAACTGCAGGTGAAGGAGTAGTTTTGGTAATGGTGATGCCAATATTAGAAGAAGAAGGGGTAAAACTCCCGCAACCGTAACCCGGCTGGGCGTAAATGGCGGCATAATAATTCACGTCAGTTCCGCCGCAGGAGACAGAGAAGTTCATGGAACCTGAAACCACATTATAATTACTTGGGCTGAGATGTGACCTACCCATCATTGAAACATACACCTTTACGGGAGCAGAAATGTCGATGTTGGGAAACTGAAAAGGAACCGTGTAGGAATTCACAACATCAAAATACTCACCAAACCATTCCCGGCCTGATTTAATAAGATTGACGGCATCATTTTCGTAAAACTGATGATCGTCGAAAGAAAAAACCTGATGTGTGGGGGCCCCGGGGTTACTGTTGCGTGAACTGATTCTTTTGCCGGGGCCAAGATCGGTCGTGACAAAATAATAAGTAGTGTCGCTGTATTTGTGTGTATTATGAACAAACCTTGTGCAGGCAAAGGTGGTGTCGTACCTCCAGGTATGGGGAGAAGAACCGTAAAAAAGAACATAATCGGTTGAGTCGAACTTGCCGGGGTTCCCACCGTCAAAAACAAAAATTGCATTTTCGGTCAAGTCGTCGCGGCGCGGTGCACTATTTGCATATGGAAGCTGACCACCCCCGTTTCCATAAATTCTGATATCACCGGGGTTCAAGGCGCTCATATCGTAGCCCATGTTAAGGAACTGGGTATATCCCAACCGATAGATACCTGAATTAGTTACACCTATTTTATACCAATTTCCCGTGGCAAGTACCGAGTTGGATGCCCACTGGGAAGCCATGGAATTATATCGGGCAAGAGGCTTCTGTCCGTCCGGAAATTCAAGTTTCAGGTCAAACGAAGTGAGCTTTTCAAAGCGTGAATTTTTGTTTTGTGCTCTGAGGGGGTTAATTTTAATCAGGGCGTAATATTCCTTTTTTATTTCCGCAACCTGCACTTCAACGCTGAAATCTGCCGGGAATTGCTGTAACACCTTTGATCCGTAATTGCGTACGGTATTTTCCTCATCGGCCGAAAGGTTCATGGTTGTGGTATTCATCAAAACGGCAGATATTCTGCCCGGATGGCCACCGTTAAGTTTTTCCTTAAAAAAATAAACCGGCAGGGGGTTTTCGGGCCCTCCGGGATATTGGGCTCCTTCAAAGTACAAGTAGCTGATTTTCTGCCCATCGGGCATTTCCTGAACCCCGGGGGGAGCCCACGCAATCTCCTGCTTGCCCCTGCTTTTCTGTCCAAACAGCTGAGGTTGAAAAAAAAGGAAAAAGAAAAAGGCAACCCGGAAGAATTTCTTCGTCATTCCCATAGGTTCAAATGTAGGCATTTGGAGCATTATTCCGGCTTAACGGAAATTTCCATAATGTATTGTATTTCAATTTAAAGTTTTATTTTTGGTTTTCAATAAATTAATTACCTTTGGCAACTGCTAACCAGTCTTGTATGCTGATTAAAAGGCTGATCTATTCAATCGTACTGATTTTCCCGGTTTTTCTTACCCCGGAAAAGGCGTATGCACAGGATCCGGAATTTACCCAATTCTATGCAAATCCCCTGTACCTAAACCCTGCCTTTGCTGGCACTGCCCGTTGCCCACGATTTTGCCTGAACTACAGGAATCAGTGGCCGGCTCTTACCGGAACTTTTGTAACCTACAGTGCCTCCTACGACCAGCACATTGATAATTTATCAGGTGGTCTGGGCTTTCTGGTTACCAACGACAAAGCCGGAGAAGGAACCCTTATTACCACCAATATCAGCGGGATTTACAGCTATCAGCTGAATGTTACCCGCCACTTTTCCATGAAATTCGGATTTCAAGCCACCTACGCCCAGAAAAAAGTGGATTGGGACAAGTTAACTTTCGGTGACATGATTGACCCCAGAAGGGGATTTGTTTATACTACCCTGGAACAGAAAAACCAGACCGCACGCTCGAATATTGATATTTCAGCCGGTATTCTGGGTTACTCCAAGCGGTATTTCTTTGGATTTGCCGTTCACCACTTAACTGAACCTGATGAAGGCTTTTTGGGAAACTCTCCCCTGCCCATGAAATATACAGGGCATGCAGGTGCAGTAATTCCTCTTGACGGCAGAAGCGGAGAAGCCAGTATTTCGCCTAATATTCTGTACCAACAGCAACAGGATTTCCGCCAGCTGAATCTGGGGCTTTATGTTCAGAAAGGTGCCATTGTAGGCGGTCTTTGGTATAGAAACGAAGACTCCTTTATTGCCCTTATCGGCGTGCAGCAAGGCCTGGTTAAAATGGGCTATAGTTATGACGTAACTGTCTCAAAACTAGCCAATGCCACAGCCGGATCGCATGAAATTTCTTTCCAATTGCAGCTTGAGTGTAAGCCTAAAAAGCGGAAATTCAGGACTGTAAGCTGTCCATCTTTCTAATTTTTTCCTTATTTTTGAAACCTTTAACCCCTGAATTCAGTATAAACTGAACTTATTAAAAAGCATTTAAATGGAGATCAGGAAAATCACCAGTACAGCTATTGCCCTTGCAGGCATATTTGCATTAATGTCCTGCGGGAAAGAAACCTCGCCCGTAACAGGTTGGAATTATAACGATCCCGACAACGGAGGATTCCAGGTTTTACCTTACACCGAACAGGAAACCGGTCCCGGCCTTGTATTGATTGAAGGCGGTCGTTTTACCATGGGACGGGTTGAGCAGGATGTGCTTTATGATTGGAACAACATTCCAAGAACCGTTACAGTTTCTTCCTATTATATGGATGAAACCGAAGTGCGGAACCTCGACTACCTGGAATATCTTTTTTGGCTATCCCGTGTTTTCGGAACCGATGATGTGTTCCGTCAGATTTATGTTAAAGCCCTTCCCGATACTTTGGTTTGGAGGGAAAAGCTTGCGTATAACGAGCCTTTTGTAGAATATTACCTGCGTCACCCGGCCTATCGTGATTATCCAGTGGTTGGGGTTAGCTGGTTGCAGGCCAACGATTTTTGTTCCTGGAGAACAGACCGCGTTAACGAGTATATTCTCGTGCGCGAAGGTATCCTTGACTGGGATCCCAATGCTTCAGGTGCGAATAACTTTAACACCGATGCCTACCTGGCCGGCAAATACGAAGGAAACGTAAAGAAACTTATACCCAAACCCGATGGCAGCGAAAGAAAAGTACGGCTTGAGGATGGAATTTTCCTTCCCAAGTACCGCCTTCCCACAGAAGCAGAATGGGAATATGCATCATTTGGCTTAATTGGCAACATGTCGCCCGACTATATTATCAAGGAGCGTCGCCTCTACCCCTGGAACGGACAAGGGGTTAGAAATCCTGAAGAAAAATTCATCGGAGATTTCATGGGTAACTTTAAGCGCGACAAAGGAGATAATATGGGTATTGCGGGTTACCTGAACGATGCGGCCGATATTACCGCTCCTGTATTTTCTTATTGGCCTAACGATTACGGACTATACAACATGGCCGGTAACGTATCTGAGTGGGTGCTCGACACCTATCGTACACTCAGCTTTGAAGATGTAAATGATTTCAGACCTTTCCGTGGTAATGTTTTCAAAACGGCCATGATCGATTCTACCGATCTTACCATTATGGTTGACCAGGGCGATTCACTCCTGTTTGATGAAGATGGAAACATTATTTCCAAGCCCGGTCAGATTCTAATGCGTAATGTTGACATTAAGTATAAGGAAGACCGCCTTGATGAAAGGAGAAATTACAAATACGCCGACAACATCAACTATCTGGATGGAGACCACAAAAACTCCTCAGTATTTTATGATATTGACAATCCCGGCGATAATTATCTGATGTATCAGTATCCTACCCCAAAGGATAAGCAGCAAAATCCTGCAAAGGATGAATTGGGACAAAACTCGCTTATCAATAATAAATCTAAGGTTTATAAGGGAGGCTCCTGGAAAGACCGGGCCTATTGGATGGTACCCGGAACCCGGCGTTACCTCGATCAGCGTCAGGGAACTGCCTTTATCGGATTCCGTTGTGCAATGGACCGCGTAGGTAGTCCTGTCGGCCTTGGAAGCAAGCGCAGACGCTAAAAGGATATTATGTTAATAAAAAGTCCCGGACATTAGCTTCGGGACTTTTTATTTTTGCCCATGCCTGAAATTTCAATTCCTGACTTATACACCCTTTTCCAGAAACATCCTGAAATTTGCACCGACACACGAAAGATAATTTCGGGCTCACTTTTTTTTGCCCTCAGGGGAGAAAAATTCAATGGGAACTCATTTGCGGAAAAAGCAATTTCTGAAGGAGCTGCCTATGCCATAGTAGACGACCCCTCACTTCCGGACAGAAAAGAATTTCTGAAGGTTCCCGATGCATTAAAAGCCCTGCAGGATCTGGCCCGAATGCACCGGAGCATGCTTACCATTCCATTCATAGGAATTACCGGAAGCAATGGAAAAACCTCAACCAAAGAAATTACCCGTGATATACTCTCAACGAAATACAAAACTTTTGCTACCCAAGGCAATCTGAACAACCATATCGGGGTTCCCATCTCCATTCTTTCTATTAAAGAAGATATTGAAATTGCAGTGATTGAAATGGGCGCAAACCACATTGGCGAAATAGCATTCCTGTCAGAAATTGCCCGACCCGATTATGGATTAATCACCAATATTGGAAAAGCACATCTCGAAGGTTTTGGCGGTATTGAAGGGGTTAAAAAGGGGAAAAGTGAACTTTACCAGTACATTGAAAAACACAGCGGAAAAATTTTCGTGAATCGCGATAATGCAACCCTTACCGGACTTATAAAAACCGCCGACACTCAAACCTACGGAACATCCGGCCCCTGCAACATACTGGGCAGATTGATTTCGGAGTTTCCAAAGCTGGTATTCCGATGGAAGTCGAATAAAGATGCCGAAACGCTGGATGAAAAAGAAAATATAGAAACCCGGATTTCCGGTTCCTACAACCTTGAAAATGTACTTGCCGGCATTTGCATTGCCGATTACTTCAGTGTTTCGGCCCGTGATATTAATGAAGCGGTAAAAAATTACATTCCCGGAAATATGCGCTCCGAGGAAATAAAAACCAAGCGCAATCAGATTTTCCTCGACGCCTATAACGCCAATCCCAGTTCCATGGAAAAAGCCATAAAGCATTTTTCAGGTCTGGAAGGCAATTCTAAGCTGGCCGTTTTGGGTGATATGCTGGAATTGGGCGATTATGCCGAGGAAGAACACAAGGCTATTATTGAGTTGTTGCGGCAATCCTCCATTTCAGAGGCTATTTTAATAGGCCCTGTTTTCTCAAAGGTGTATAAAAGCAAAAAAGGAGAAAAGGTCAGGGTTTTCGAAAACACCGACGCCGCTTTGAAAAGCCTCAAGCCGGAGCTAAAAGCCCTAAAAGGAAAAATGGTTTTGGTGAAAGGTTCCCGGGGACTGGCGCTGGAAAATCTGTCATCGCTTTTATAAGAAGCTCAACTCAGCAGCGCACGTGAGATAACAATTTTCTGAACCTCCGTTGTGCCCTCATAAATCTGGGTGATTTTAGCATCCCTCATCAGTCGCTCCACGTGATATTCCTTAACATATCCATAACCGCCATGCACCTGAACAGCTTCGATGGAAACATCCATAGCTACTTTAGAAGCGTAAGCCTTTGCCATGGAGGAGGCAAGGGCATAATCCTGCCCGGTATCTTTCAGCCAGGCTGCTTTAAGACAAAGGAGGCGGGCGGCTTCAATTTCGGTAGCCATATCGGCCAGTTTAAACTGAATGGCCTGGTGATTTGAAATTACTTTTCCGAACGCCTTGCGTTCTTTAGAATAAGCCAGGGCAAGCTCATAAGCTCCGGAGGCAATGCCAAGGGCCTGAGAGGCAATACCGATTCGTCCGCCGGTTAGGGTTTTCATGGCGAATTTAAATCCGAAGCCATCCTCACCGATGCGGTTGGCTTTGGGAACCTTTACATTCGTAAACATCAAAGAATGCGTGTCGGAACCCCGGATGCCTAGTTTATCTTCCTTTTTTCCCACCACAAAGCCCTCCATTCCTTTTTCCACAATCAGGCAATTGATTCCCTTGTGACCCAATTCAGGATTTGTTTGTGCCATTACAAGGTAAACGGAAGCCGTGCTGCCATTGGTTATCCAATTCTTAATTCCATTAAGCAGGTAATAATCGCCCTTATCTTCGGCTGTAGTTTTCTGACTGGTGGCATCGCTACCCGCTTCCGGTTCCGACAAACAAAAAGCCCCGATAATTTCACCTTTGGCAAGGGGGGTCAGGTACTTTTGTTTCTGTTCTTCGGAACCATATTGTTCAAGACCCCAGCAAACCAGGGAATTATTGACCGACATAACCACGGATGCCGAGGCATCTACCTTGGAAATTTCTTCCATGGCCAGCACATAGGAAACGCTGTCCATGCCCCCTCCCCCGTATTTGGGATCTACCATCATGCCTAGAAAACCAAGCTGCCCCAATTGTTTGATTTCTTCATAGGGAAATCGTTGTTCATTATCCCTTTCAATAACTCCGGGTTTCAGTACCTCCTGGGCAAAGTCGCGGGCGGCTTTTTGAACGGCCAGATGCTCTTCGGTTAATTCAAATTTCATGGGTATTCTTTAGGCTGACAAATGTAGGGTTTAAGCCTTAAATTTACCAAAATTCCCTCCCTGTGAAATCAAATTTTTTGGTGGTAGGATTAATGTCGGGCTCCTCCTGCGACGGGCTGGATATATGCCTTTCAAAATTCAGTAATTACGGGAGAAAATGGCATTATGAAATAAAGGCAGCCGACACAATTCCTTTTTCTTCCGAAATGGCCAACCGGTTGTTGGGTGCAGGCTCACTAAACCTACCCGAACTTGTCCGCCTGGATAAAGAATTTGGTACCTGGTGTGGGAACCGGATAAACGATTTTTTAAAAAATCAGTCAGCCTTGCCCGATTTTATTTCCAGTCACGGACATACCGTTTTCCACCGTCCCGACCTGGGGCTTACCCTTCAGATTGGCTCGGGAATGGAAATCGGACAGGTTACAGGGCTGCCGGTAGTGGCCGATTTTCGCTTTGAGGATGTTAATCAGGGAGGTCAGGGGGCTCCTTTGGTGCCGGTAGGCGAAAAGGAATTATTTCCCGGCTATGATGGTTTTTTGAATCTGGGGGGCATTGCCAATATCACCCTGCACGATCCCGGCGGGCAGATCAGGGCTTTCGACATTTGCCCTTTTAACCAGGCGGGAAATTACCTGTCCTCCCGGGCGGGATTAAGCTACGACCATGATGGAGCCCTGGGGAAAAAGGGAAAATTGATTCCGGGCATTTTTGAATCCCTTTCCGCCCATCCCTGGTTTTCCATCCAGAGTCCCAAATCTTTGGGCAGGGAATGGATTGTTCAGGAATATCTTCCCGTTTTTGACCAAAGCCCCGGCAAACCCGAAAATTTATTGTTTACCCATTATGAGCTTTCAGCACATCTTATTGCTGAAGCCATTGGAGCCGGGAAAAAGAAGATTCTGGTATCGGGGGGCGGAGGAAAAAACACTTTTTTCATGGAGATGCTCCGGCGAAAGACGGAGTGTGACTTAGTCAGGGCCGAGTCAGCCGTTGAGGATTTTAAGGAGGCTCTGATATTTGGCTTTCTTGGGGTATTACGAATTACGAACCGGATAAATGTTTATGCAAAAATAACCGGCGGAAAGGAAGACCTTTCCGCCGGCACCATATATTTTGAAGAGCGCTTAAAAGTTTGAATCGTCGAAGAACTCATCTTCCTCGTCCTCGTCGTCCTCGAAGGCTGGAAACTCTTCGAACTTTACAGGCTCGGCATCATCCAGTTCAAGTTCTTCCTCTTCGGTTTCGGTTTCGTCCTTTTCGACAAATTCCTCTTCATCGTCCCAATCTTCCTCAGCGAGTGCAGCCTTTGGTTTTGGCTTTGGAGCTTTGGCAGGTTTGGCTTTTTTGATTAAACCGCTTTTTGGTTTTGCTTTCCCTGATGAGCCAGAAGCCTTTCCGCCTTTCTTGGCGACAGGTTTCTTTTTAGCAGGGGCCTTTTTGGCAGCCGGTTTTTTGGCGGTTTTCTTGCTGGTTTTTTTTGAACTCTTTTTTTTTATTGGTTAACATGTTTGTTTGGTTCCGGTTAAAGGTTTTTATTTTTTACAAGTATAAAAATAATATCATTTGATACTTCAAAAGTAAAAAAACCTGATTTTTTAACCAATCCTGCATTTTTTTTAAAATATCCGGCTTCAGGGTCCGTTTACTTTAAATCCCCAAAATTTTATGGAATTTTCCCCGGCCCGGCATCCCCATAACAAAGGAACCAAAACCTACAGATATGGAAAACCGGAAAAACCAAAATTCACCCACTCTATTGGAGTTGGTGTTTGAAAACAGAAACCGGGCCTATGGGGCCTTTCAACTTCGTAATGCATATGCCGGAAACATGGGCAAAGCATTGCTTCTTACCTTACTTATTTTTGGAACAGTCTTCCTGACTCCATGGTTTTCACAGGGTCCAAAAATGGTTCACACCATTTTAAAGAACGAATACAGAGATTCGCTCAGGGACATAGTATTAATTACCGAGATTGAAACTCCAAAAAGAGTAATTGAAACGCCTCCAAACCGCTCAAGCCTGTCTCAAAATACGAATGGCATACCCGCCAGTTCCGATTCGGTAGTAAACCGCGATACTGCGGTGGTAAACCATCCCCATTTCAATCCCGGGGGCGGAGGAGGCTCAGACTCCGGGTTGGTAGCCGGAACAGGAGGAGGCTCCGGAGGCCAGGTGGGTGGCACAGATACAATAACCGTAGTTCCGGGAATACCGCCCGAATTTCCGGGTGGCTTTGCAGCCCTTATGAAATACTTAAAAGAAAGCACTATTTATCCTCAGGTTGCCCGTGAAGCCGGATTGGAAGGAATTGTGCATGTCAATTTCACCGTTGATCTGGATGGTACCATTTCCAGAGTCAAGGTATTGAACCATCCCGCGCCCGCATTTGAAAAAGAGGCTATAAGAGTGGTAAAAAACATGCCAAAATGGAAGCCTGGATTCGACAACGGGGGACCGGTTCGTTCCACATTTACGCTACCTATACGGTTCAAACTAAAAAAATAGCAACCTTTTTCAGGAAAGGCCGTACTAACATCTTCCTGTTTAAAAGTAGGATTCCACCGGAAAAGGTGGGGAGATTAGTACCGTAACTTTACTGAAAATAAAAAAACTATGTTGTTAAGTTTCCTTTTACAGGTTACCCTTACCGGTGCGGCGGATACCGCAAACAAAGCTGCTTCAATGGTTAACACACCCGTGATTCCTGGTCCTACACAGGACACCCTTTCGCTATGGGATTTGCTGATCAAAGGAGGAGTGGTGATGATTCCCATAGGGATATTGTTCGTTATTGCCCTTTACATTTTCATTGAGCGTATCATGGTAATTTCTAAAGCCAGGAAGACGCCTGCAAATTTTATGTTCAGTATTAAGGATTTTATCAAATCAGGCAATACTGAAGCGGCAAAAGCCCTCTGCAGAAGCAGCTCAAGTCCGAATGCGAAACTGATCGAGCGTGGTGTTTCCCGTCTTGGCAAACCCCTGGAGGAAATTGAAAAAAGCATGGAAGATGCCGGAAAGTTTGAAGTTTACCGTCTGGAAAAAAATCTGGGCCTCCTGAGCATCATTGGCCGGATTGCGCCCATGTTAGGTTTTATCGGAACCATTATCGGGGTAATCAACATTTTCTATAAAATAGCTTTGGCCAATACGGTGGAAATTGATGTAATCTCTGAGGGCCTTTACCAAAAGATGATAACCTCGGCAGCGGGACTGCTGGTGGGAATATTTTCCTTTGCCTGTCACCATATTGTACAGAGCATGGTAGAAGCCCGGATACAGGCCATGGAGGCCGACGGATTAAACTTTATTGAAATTATTTCAGAACCCGGAAAATAAAGAACATGAAACTCAGAAAAAGGCAAAAAGAAGGAGCCGAGGTTTTTACCGATTCGCTGAACGATATCATGTTCTTCCTGCTCCTGTTCTTTCTGATTTTAAGTACCCTGGTAAATCCCAGTGTAATTAAAGTTAATCTTCCCACCTCCAAGCACGATACGGATATTGAAACCAAGCAAATTCCCCTGTATGTAACGGCCGACCACAAATATTACATTTACAAACGGGAGGTAAATTTCTTCGATCTGGAAGGTGAGTTGATTCGCGAATCGGCCAATGTAAAGGAGCCCTCCATTACCCTGTATTTCGACAATTCCCTTACGGTACAGGATTTGGTAGATGTAATGCAGATTGGAGCCAAACTGAAACTTAAAATGGTCATAGGCACCCGACCTGCCAACGCATAACCATGATTTACAACCTGAAATACGACGAAAAACAGGAAAGAACCCTTGCCGCAATTATAACATCGCTTTTGTTATGCCTGCTCATTCTGATTGCCTTTTACATTCAGTTCATTACCCCTATTCCACCCTTTGAGGCAAGCGGTAAGGACGGAATTGAAGTAAATTTCGGATTCGACCAGGTGGGTATGGGAAACCAGTTCAGCGATGCTCCTTTTAACCCCGACAATTCCAAACCCGATCCTAAAAACAATACCGCTTCAGGAACTCAGGATGAACCAAGCCTTACGGCCGACGATCCCAGCAATCCGCCGGTAAAGAACAATCCAAAGCCCAACCCCGTTAAAGACAATACCCCCAAACCTGATAAAAGCTTGTCGGATGCTTTCAGTAATTTTTCCAATGACAATCCGAAAAATCCAAATTCCGATGGAACGGGAAATCAAGGTGGGAACCAGGGCGATCCGAAAGGTAATGACAGTCCGAATTACGACGGAACAGGGGGCGGAGGAAAAGGTTATAAATGGGATTTGAAGGGGAGAAGCATGAAAAATGCCCCGCCCCGTATTAAAGATTTTGATGAAGAAGGAATTATTGTGGTGGAAATTGTAGTGGATAAGATGGGGAATGTTACCGAGGCCGAAGTAAACAGAGGCAAATCGGTAAATCCAAACTATATGCTTTGCGTAAAAGCCCGCCAGGCTGCCCTGATGGTCAAATTCAGTCCATCCACCGATGGCACTCTGGAACAAAAAGGTAGCATTACCTTTGTGTTTTCGCTACAGTGAACTACCGGGAAACCCTTGCCTACCTTTTCAATGCCCTGCCCATGTACCAGAGGGTGGGAGCCGCTGCCTACAAGGCCGATTTAAGCAATACGATTGAACTCTGCAGGAGGCTTGGAAATCCTGAAAAAGGGCTTCGCTGCATTCATATTGCCGGCACAAACGGAAAAGGTAGTGTGAGTCACCTGCTGGCCTCGGTATTTCAGGAAGCAGGTTATAAAACAGGGCTTTTTACCAGTCCGCACTTAAAAGATTTCCGAGAGAGGATCCGGATTAACGGAAAAATGGTTTCGAAAAAATGGGTATGTGACTTTGTGGTCCGGAACAAAAAACATTTTAATAAAATCAATCCCTCCTTTTTCGAAATGACTGCTGCCATGGCATTTGATTATTTCAGGGACAAAAAAACCGATATAGCGATAATTGAAACCGGAATGGGTGGCAGGCTGGACAGCACCAATGTAGTAAATCCGGAATTTTCCATCATCACTCACATCAGTTATGATCACGAAAAATTTCTGGGGGAAACTTTAAAAAAGATAGCAGGGGAAAAAGCGGGAATAATAAAACCCGGCAGGCCGGTAATCATCGGCCATCATCAAAGAGAGACAGATGCTGTATTTCTGAAAAAGGCAAAGGCAAATGGATCAGAAATAATTTTTGCCGATGACCACATAGGATCAAAACATCTTCCCTCGTCCGGCGAGGGAACATTCAAAATCAAATTAATTTCGGGACAACCTCGTGATCTGGGTATCTGGAAATGCGGATTAAAGGGTTCCTACCAGGAAAAAAACCTGCCTGCCGTTTTAGTGGCCCTGCATCAATTTGAAAAAATCAGCGGAGAGCGGATTTCCGGCAAAGCGATAAAAGCCGGAATAAAAAACGTGGTAAAAAATACCGGATTAAAGGGCCGATGGGAGGTAATAGGAAAAAGTCCATTAATAATTGCCGATGGTGCCCACAATCCCGGTGGTCTGGAGGTGGTGATTCCCGAGTTGAGAAAAGTAAATAAAGGTCGGCTTCATATAGTTCTGGGGATAGTAAACGATAAAGAGCCGGGCAAAATACTGGGGCATTTTCCAAGGGAGGCATCCTATTATTTTACTCAGGCCAGGATACCAAGGGCCCTTGAAGCCGGGAAATTGTGGGAGGCGGGTAAAAAATTTGGCTTAATGGGGGATGCTTATCCATCGGTAAGGTTGGCCCTGAAAGCCGCGAAACTAAAGGCCGGCAGGGGTGATACCATTTTCATTGGAGGAAGTTTATTTGTAGTTGCGGAAGCCTTGTAATTTCCCTGTTTATTGAAAAAATATTATATTTGCCTCCCCTAAAAAAAGGGAGCATAGCTCAGCTGGTTCAGAGCACCTGCCTTACAAGCAGGGGGTCACAGGTTCGAACCCTGTTGCTCCCACCTCCGCCCTCCGAAGTTTTGACTAAGTGAAAGCGCAGTCAATGCAAAGGAGGGCTTCTTTTTTTGAGAATAACTTATTTTTTTTTGCTTCGGAGGGCTTCGGTGGGCGCAGCCCACTTACGCAGATTCATATCTTCTTCCTATGTGGATTGTTTACATTCTCAAATGCATCGATGGTACTCATTATACCGGATATACAACCGATTTAGCCGACCGCCTCGAACGGCATGAAAAAGGAGAGATTACCCATACATCTTCCCGCCTTCCGGTACAATTGGTCACTTACATTACATTTTCAGATAAATTCAAAGCGCTCCCATTTGAGGAGTACTTGAAATCGGGATCGGGGAAGGCGTTTTCACAAAAACGGTTCCTTTAGGTTTCTACTTCTTTACCCTCCGAAGTTTTGACTAAGTGAAAGCGCAGTCAATGCAAAGGAGGGCTTCTTTTTTTGAGAATAACTTATTTTTTTTTGCTTCGGAGGGCTTCGGTGGGCGCAGCCCACTTACGCAGATTCATATCTTCTTCCTATGTGGATTGTTTACATTCTCAAATGCATCGATGGTACTCATTATACCGGATATACAACCGATTTAGCCGACCGCCTCGAACGGCATGAAAAAGGAGAGATTACCCATACATCTTCCCGCCTTCCGGTACAATTGGTCACTTACATTACATTTTCAGATAAATTCAAAGCGCTCCCATTTGAGGAGTACTTGAAATCGGGATCGGGGAAGGCGTTTTCACAAAAACGGTTCCTTTAGGTTTCTACTTCTTTACCCTCCGAAACTATCAGCGAAGGTGGGAAAGCTCCTTCCTTACTATCATTTCTTGAAAAACATGGTTTGTTTGGCTGAACAAAATGGCTTCCTTACCGTTCAGGTCGAAAATAATGAAAGCGGAAAAAGGTGTGCTTATTGTAAAGAATGCCATGAAAATTTATATACCAGAATTTGGAACGACTTATTGGAAACAGGCCTATGAACGAAAGAAGCTGAAATGAAGGTATTTCATACTTTTGCCTTGTGACTCCTCTAGCCAGATTTTTTAAAAAAAACCTACAGATTATACTTCTTATCCTGATCTGCCTAACGACCTACTTCATTGTTTTTTTCAAAATAGGGGGATTCAACTTCTTAGAACAAAAACTCTTCTATTCCCAGGACAGCAAAGAATATCTTGAAGTGGCCCGGTGGATGGGTGGGGAAGACATTCCGCTTAATCCCTACCGCCCCTTTTTTTACCCTCTTCTAATCTTTATTTTTTACGGAGGCTTTGGGGTTATAGGGCTATGGGGTCTTCAGGTACTTCTTTTTACGGTGGGGCAAATATTGTTATTTAAGGGGGTCAAAAAGTTGTCTGGAAACTTCTCAGTGGCAATGATAGCATTTGTTATTTGCCAATCAGCTATATCTCTAGTTGTTTATACCAACCTGGCCCTTACCGAAACCACAGTATTTTTTCTGCTTGCCTGTTTATGTTTTACATTAACCAATTTGATTCAGGAAAAAAAACCAGTTTCTCTGTCTTACACTACAGTTTTTGTTGCAGCAATTTTGGCTGTAACTAAACCTGTGTTCTATTTTATTTGGTTGGTATTTTTTGCCCTTGGATTTTTAAAAATACTTGGGAAACGAAAAATGGCACTTCAGGTAATACTCATCCTTGTCCTCGTATCCACTCCCGTACTAATCCAAAAATCTATTCAATATGTTAACCATGGAACTATTGGAAATAATCCAATAGGTGAGTTAACTTTAAAAAACTATCTGTTCAAACGGGTTTTTCATTCTGCTAATTTTGGTCACGTCAGGTCATTTCAAGATTTAAACAATAAAGAACTCCAGGCCCTCAGCTCCATTACAGAAGGTATCCCTTACGATCGCGCTTTGAATTTTCTAAAAGTGCATTGGAAAACCACCCTTGAAATTTTTTGGTTGAATTATAAGGAAAATCTAAGGTCGGCAAATCCATACATCGATCCGGCAGAAAACCCAACCCTTGTTCAGGCCACCTATAAATTAAACTCCTTTCTTGCGTGGTTCCACCTTGCTCTTCCTTTGCTGTTGTTCCTAACCCTTACGGACTACTTTTTTACAAAATCTTCCACACTCATAATCCTTGTTTTTTCAGGAGGGGTTCTTTTTTATTTCCTTTTAACTTCAGGAATTTCATTTTGGGCAGGGGACCGGTTGATTATTCCCTCCATCGCTCTTTCAGCTTTTTTTTATCCCGTGTTTATCCATTACTTTTACTTCCGGATTAAAAACCTGTTTAACCGACTGAAAATCCGGAATACACATTGAAAGGCTCAGGGCGTCCTATTTTGTTTTTCTATATCCTTGCCGGATATGTTCTGCTCCAGTTCATCTGGTGGGGCTGGCTGATTGCGGATTTAAACAAAGAAATTTACCTGCTCAAAACGGAGGTAAATCTGCTTTCCGGGGAAACGAGCCAGGAAATTATGGATAAGGGTAATCAATTGCTGGAATCTTTGCACCGTAAATGGATAATGGTACTCGCGGAAGGTCTTGTGTTTTTCATTTTACTGACGGCAGGCATTATTATTACCCGTAATTCCTTCTTAAAAGCAACCCGCCTTTCCGAAACCCAGAAAAATTTTCTGCTGGCCACAGGCCATGAATTTAAAACGCCGCTTTCGGCTCTCCGGCTTCAACTGGAAACCCTGAAAAACCGGGAGTTGGAAAAAAGCAAACAACAGGAAATTTTAAACATGGGTATCCGTGAAACCGAACGATTGGGAAAATTGATAGATAATGTACTCCTTGCCGCACAGTTAGAAACCGGGAAAATTCATTTCAATCCCCAAAAATTTGATTTGAGCAGCCATGTAAAATCCCTGGTGGACATTTTGAGTCTGAACAACCCGGACTTACGCATTGAAAAAAAAATCAGTGAGGGTATTTTTATTTCCGGCGATGAGGTATTGTTTCCCTCCATTACCCGTAACCTTCTTGAAAATGCAGAAAAGTACGGGCAGGGAAATGCCATTGAAGTAACCCTGCACAAGGAAGAAAACAGGGTGTTCCTTGAAATATCTGATCGTGGACCCGGTATTCCTGAGGAGGAAAAAAGCAGGATATTCGACAAGTTTTACCGCATTGGCAATGAAGAAACCCGTACGCATAAGGGAACAGGGCTGGGTTTATTTATTGCAAAATATCTTTCGAAGCTGCACGAAGGGCATTTATGGGTTAGGGATAATTCACCCAAAGGAAGTACTTTTGTATTAAGTATAAACGAGTATCAGGGGCGAAAATGAAAAAGGCGTTTTTAATTGTACTCGACGGTTGGGGTATCGGAGATGGAAGCAAAAGCGATGCCGTTGCAGCCGCGAAAGTACCCTTCTACACAAAACTACTATCCACCTGTCCGCATTCAACTTTAACCACCTTCGGGGAAGCTGTAGGGCTACCGGAAGGGCAAATGGGAAATTCTGAAGTTGGCCACATGAACCTGGGTGCCGGCAGAGTGGTTTATCAAGAGTTAGCCAGAATAAATAAAGACATCCGGGAAAAAGCACTGGAAAAAAACCCGGTTCTTGTGGATGCCATTGAATATGCTGAAAAAGAAAGCAAACGGATTCATCTCCTGGGTTTGGTATCTGATGGGGGCGTGCACAGTCATATTTTGCACCTCCTCGCACTGATTGAAATTTTAAAAAACAAGTTTTCGGGTGAGTTTTTCCTTCATGCCATTACCGATGGCCGCGATACCGATCCCAAAAGCAGTCCGGAATATTTAAAACAATGCGAACTTGCCCTTAAAAATTCCCGAGGCAGTATTGCCAGTCTTTGCGGAAGGTATTATGCCATGGATCGCGACAAGCGCTGGGAGCGGATTAAACGCGCCTATGATTTATATACCGCAGGAAAAGGGCTGGTTTCAGGGAATGTTCAGGAGGCTATTCGAAATTCTCACGATGCCGGAGTAACCGATGAATTTATTGAACCTGTGTTACTTAATCCGAAGGGTATCTTTGAAAAAGGAGATATAGTGATTTGTTTTAATTTCAGAACCGACCGTTGCCGGGAAATAACACAGGTTCTGACTCAGGAAGATATGCCCGGGCATGCAATGAAAACAATTCCACTTCGCTACATTACTTTTTCCCGATACGACGACAATTTCAAAGGTATTCCCGTGATTTACGAAAAGGAATCATTATCGGGCACCCTTGGAGAAGTGCTTGCCGAAAAAGGTGTTTCCCAGCTACGAGTGGCTGAAACGGAAAAATATCCTCATGTAACCTTTTTCTTCAACGGAGGAAGAGAAGCCCCATTTCCCGGGGAAAACAGGATTTTGGTTTCCTCTCCGAAAGTGGCCACCTACGACTTAAAGCCCGAGATGAGCGCCCCTGAGGTAGCCGAAAAATTACTTTCCCATCTGGAAAAAGAAAGTCCGGGTTTTGTTTGCCTCAACTTTGCCAACCCGGATATGGTTGGGCATACCGGCGATTTCAAAGCGGTGGTTAAAGCCCTGGAATGCGTTGACCAATGTCTTGAAAAAGTAGTAAATATGGGAAAGGAACTCGGTTATGAATTCATCATTCTTGCCGATCACGGCAATGCCGACTACATGGTAAATCCCGATGGAAGTCCGAACACGGCTCATTCCATGAATCCCGTTCCTTGTATTTTGATCTCCGAATCTTTTTCATCCATCCGTTCCGGAAAGCTGGGCGATATTGCCCCTACCCTTCTTACCATGATGGAGCTTCCTGTTCCACCGGAGATGACCGGAGAGGTTCTTATTTAGTTTTTCTTCGTTTTTTTATCAAATGCAGCCCTGTCGGGAACGGGAATGTTTTCCAGTTTGGAACCGGAAAGGGTTTTGTTAAATACGGCAAGGTCTTTTTCCATAATATCGTTGCCCTTTTTCTCGGCATCCTGAAGTTCTTTTTTCAGGGTAGAAATCATATCAATCTGTGATTGGGTGGGTTTTCCTTCAAATCCAACCACATCGCCGTAAACTTCCGAAATTCTCTCCCGCAACTTCTCTTCCCCGGTAATATTTGTTCCTTCGATTGAAGCCACAAGTGTTGTATACAAATCATTAATTTTTTTCTCCAAAATTCTGTATTGCCCCTGGAGGGCTTTATTCTCCTTATTACTACCCGACACCGAAGCCGCCTGTTCTTTCACCGATTTAAGCCGGAATGCAAGAAAGGCCAGATCTTCCTGCATGGAAAATAACTCTTCAACTGTTTTTGCCTGGAGCTCACGTTCGGAGCGTGGCGTAATATCACGGGGGTTAAATTTCAATTCTATTTTTTGCTCAATTTCTTTATCGCCAACAATAAGTTTGCAGGTATAGGTTCCTTCATTGCAAAGCGGGCCAAAAAAACCGCTGAAATCAAGCTTTACTCCTTCTGCCACACGGGGAGGTTTCCGTCGCATGTCCCAGGTAACCTGATTTAATCCTTTCCGTTTGGTTCCGGGTGTACTTCCCACTTTATTTCCTTTATCATCATAAAAATCAAGTCGTACTTCACCTTTTAAAATCCGGTTTTTCAGATAATAGTTAATGACATATTCCTCGGTAGAATTCGGGCCTGCATAGCCTCCGTTAGGAAAGGCAGAGCCATACATTCCGGTGGTAAGGAAAGAGGGTCTTGAAGGAAGGAAACTCATTTCCTTTTCCAGCACTTCTTTACTCATGCTACGAACCGGGGTTAAATCATCGATTATGATGATTCCTCTTCCGTGTGTGCCAAGGATAAGATCATGGGTCACCGGGTGTATCTGTATATCCCGCACTGCTACCGGAGGCACATTGGCCGAATAGCGGATCCAGGATTTTCCGGCATCCATACTCATATATAAACCCAATTCGGTTCCCACAAATAACAAATCGGCATTTACAGGATCCTGTTTTACTTTATGGGCATAGCCCTGGATATCCTTGGTGGCGAGTGCCTGCCAGGATTTTCCCGCATCACGGGTAACATACACATAGGGTTTCATATCGCCCATGGCATGGTTATCAAACGTAACGAAAGCCGTGTTTTTATCGAAAGGTGAAGCATCAATACTGCTTACCCAGGTATTCAGGGGAAGTCCTTTTACATTCCGGCTGAGGTTGCTCCAGGATTTTCCTCCGTCTTTGGTAAGCTGGAGGTTGCCATCATCGGTTCCCACCCAAATCATGTTTGCATCGAGGGGAGATTCACAAATGGCAAAGATGGTACAGTGATTTTCGGCACCGGAATTATCCACGCTCAATCCTCCCGATTTTTCCTGTTGTTGCTTCAGGGGATTGTTGGTAGTCAGATCAGGAGATGTTTTTTCCCAACTGTCGCCCTTGTTACCGGAACGATACAAATACTGAGCTCCGAAATAAATTATTTTGGGGTTAGTGGGAGAAGTAACAATAGGGGCATTCCAATTGAAACGAAGTTTAGGCTCACCCGGAAGGGGATAAGGTTTAATTCCTTTGGATTGATTTGTTTTCTTATTGTAGCGCTGAATATTTCCTCCCTGCCATTCGGAGTAAATGATATCGGGATCGGAAAGATCAGGTTGAACCCAGAAACCGTCTCCTCCACCGCAATTGGTCCAGTCTTTATTTTGAATGCCGCCCGGACTTTGGCTGGGTGCGAACCAGGATCCATTATCCTGTAATCCTCCATAAACATTATAGGGAGTTTGAAGATCATAGCTGACATGGTAAAACTGAGAAACGGGCAAATTCTTATACATGGTCCAGCTGTTGCCCTTATCCAGCGAAAAATACACACCGCCATCGGTACCAAGAATAAGGTGATTGTTATTGTTGGGGTTAATCCAAAGGGCATGATGATCGGAGTGAACCCAGCCTCCTTCGAAAGAAGCTTCTTTAAAGGATTCTCCACCGTCGGTAGAAATGGAAAGGTTAAGGGCGGGCCGGTAAATGCGGTTGGGGTCAACCGGATCAACCATGATGAGAGAAAAATAAAAGGGCCTCCAGGTAACATTCATTCCGGTCGACTTCTTTACCCATGATTCACCTCCGTCTTTGGTGGCATAAAGGGCTGTGTTTTTCGATTCGGCAATTGCATAAAGTTTATTGGTTTCAACCGGCGAAATAGCCAAACAAATCCGGCCAAGTTCCTGACCATCGAAACCATTTTGGATTTTTTTCCAGGTCTTGCCAGCGTCGACGCTTTTAAAGAGGCCGCTTCCTTTTCCACCGCTCGAAAAAGACCAGGGTGTTCTCCGAAATTCCCAGGTGGAAGCATAAATTATATTTGAATTTTTAGGATCCACAATAACATCAGCGCAGCCGGTTTTTGCATCAACAAACAAAATTTTAGACCAGGAGTTTCCACCATCGGTGGTTTTATATAATCCACGGTGTTTGCTGTTAGACCAAAGCGGACCCGGAGCGGCCACATAAACCACATCAGGATTGGAGGGATCGATGGCGATTTTGGAAATATGTTCCGTGCTGTCAAGGCCAACTTTTCTCCAGTTTCTTCCGCCGTCAACCGTTTTGTACAAGCCCGTGCCTATGGAAACGCTGTTTCGCATATTACTTTCTCCGGTTCCCACCCAGACCACCTCAGGATTTTTCTGATCTACCACAAGAGCACCAACCGACTGACAATACTTGTCGAATACCGGCTTAAAAACACTGCCTGCGTTTGTGGTTTTCCAGACACCACCACCTGCGGTTCCCACATAAAATATTCTGGAGTTATTATCAACTGCATCGATGGCAGTAATTCTTCCGCTCATTTCGGCCGATCCGATTTGGCGGCCGGTATAGGCCCCCAGCATAGCTGAAGTAAGTTTGGTTTGTGAAAAGGAGAATCCGGAAAGTGCACAAAAAAATAAAATGAATAGCTGCTTCATAATAAATGGGGTTCGGGGTTATTTTTTTTCGGGGAAAACAAACTTTTCTTCTTCCAGGGGAATATCAAATTCCACATTATCAATTTTTACCTGGGAAACCATTTTACCGCCCGACATGCTTTCAATAATAAAGGGCATAACGATGCCGTTCACGGTGCGGAAATCACTGTATTGAGTTTCGCTTTCCACTTCTTTGTCCTCAAATTTCACCATGGAGGTGGTTTTGAGCAACAACCAGGTTTCGGAATCGATAAAGTGATAGGAAATATCGCCATCGGGTTTCATAATCATAATTTGATATACTTCAACACCTTCGAGGTCATCGGTTCCGATGTATTCAGCTTTCCAACCCTTTTCTTTGTAAACAGCAAGTTCATTTTCAATTACCAGTCCGTCTTTAAATCCTTTAACCTGTTCCTCGTTCATTTTACGCGGTTCTTTCGAACCCTGAAAAGGATTTATCATCCAGCCAACCTGGGATTTGGCATCATAAGCCTGAACCATGGTTAATCCCTGGATGGTTACTTCAAGACGGGAGTACCCCGGCCGTTTTACCACCTGGGAAAAAGGAAATTCAAAACTGCCGAAGAGATTTTTTCCGGAAGTTTTCATAGATTGAATTTTTTTCCAGCTGTCTTTGCCACCGATGGCTTTCAGGTGGTTGGAAATAATTTCATCCAGGGTTATTGCAGGGGCGGTTCCGGATAAAAAAAACAGGACCAGAACCAGGGGAAGTAATCGTTTCATAGGCGGAATTTTTGATTCGAAACAAAAATAAAAGAACCCTGAAAAAATCAGATACCGTCCATCAGGTTATTTTACCGCGCGACCTGAATTTCAGTAATCACAATAAATGAAAGGCGTCTGAGTACTAGCAAATTAGGAGATGGCACATGACAAAAACTACAGAATTCATACAGAATTTAGGTCTACTTTTACGCTGTGAAACTGCTCATAATAGAAGATGAATCGGATTTAAGGCAGGCACTGGGTCAATATTTTACTGAAATGGGTGCCCGGGTTGAGCAGGCATCCGATTTCAATGAAGGATTACAAAAAGCCCATGCGTATGACTACGATTGTTTGTTGCTTGACATTTCGCTGCCTCTGGGAAGCGGGATGGATATTCTGAAATCCTTGAAAAAAGAAAAACCCAACACTGCCATCATTATTATTTCGGCTAAAAATTCTTTATCGGATAAAATAACCGGATTGGATTTGGGAGCTGATGATTACGTATCCAAACCCTTTCATTTTCCTGAATTAAATGCACGGGTAAAGGCCTTAATCCGCAGGAAGCAATTTTCAGGCGACAATAAAATTGAGCTTGGAGATTTGACCATCCATCCCGATGAGAGATCCGTATTGCACAAAAATTTACCCATTGAATTAACCGCCAAAGAGTTTGATATTCTCCTTTTTTTTGCAGCCAACAGAAACCGGGTAATTACCAAACAGGCCATTGCGGAGCATCTTTGGGGCGACCATATGGATCAGGCCGACAGTCATGATTTTTTGTACTCTCAGATAAAAAATCTCCGAAAAAAACTCCAGGAAACCACCCTTGCGGGGAGCATAAAAACCGTATATGGTTTGGGATATAAATTTTCATTTGAAGCATGAAACTTACCACCAAAACGGCTTTATTAAACTTGTTGTTTATCCTTCCTGTTTTAACTCTGGGGGGTTGGATGGCCTGGTACCTGATAACCAAAGAAATCCGGCAAAACACCGATGAGCGACTTTTAAGCCGAAAACAAAGAATTGAAAACCGTCTGAGTTCCGGGGACAGCACTTTGTTTAAACAATCCGACTCAGATTCCCTGTTAATTATTACGGAAACTACTTCCGGCCAAAATAACTCACTTTCTTTTTATGACACCCTGATTTACGACAGGTTTGAAAGGGAGGAAGTACCCTTCCGCAAGTTGGTCTGGACGGAAACCCTGGGTTCGAAAAATTACTCTTTTACCTTGCTGCAGGCCGGACTTGAAGAAGACGATTTAACAGAAGGAGTTATTACTTCCCTGCTGGTCGTATTTTTTTCTTTGCTGGTTTTAATTCCCCTGCTTACATTTTTAATTTCAGGGAAACTCTGGAAGCCTTTTTACGAAAGCCTTGAAAAAATAAAAGGCTATCGTCTGGGCGACCCTGCGCCGGAATTCAGAAATAGCAACACCACCGAATTTAAACGATTAAATCTTGTGCTTTCGGAATGGAGCGCAAAAATGAGGACCGACTATCAAAATCTCAGGGAATTCACCGAAAATGCAAGTCACGAAATCCAAACCCCGCTTGCGGTTATTCAAAGTCAGCTAGACCTACTCGCCCAATCCGAAAAATTAGGCGAAACAGAATATGACCTGTTGGCAAAAATCCAGGATTCAATCAGCCGGATGTCGGTTCTCAATAAAAATCTGTTGTTACTGGCGAAAATTGAAAATGCAATTCCTGATAAGAATCACTCCACGCCTCTCTTGCCCCTGATCGAAAAACAAAAGGAACATTTTTCAGATAAAATTTCTGCTTTAGCCCTTTCATTTCAGGTTTCGGAAGATTCCTTTCCAAATCTTCCCATAGAAGATTGGCTGGCCGAGGTGCTGGTGTCAAACCTGGTCAAAAATGCCATTTGGCATAATAAAAAGGGAGGAAGAATAATTATTAAGCCATTGACTTCGGGATTTGCCATAGAAAACTCAGGCGAGGAAAATCCGCTTCCGGCCAGAAGCCTTTTTTCCCGATTTAAAAAATGGGGGAATAAAAAAGAGGGCAACGGGTTGGGACTGGCTCTTATTAAATCAGTAACCGAAATCTCAGGTGGTAAGGTAAATTATTACTTTTCGGAATCTTTTCACCGGTTTGAAGTTACATTTCCCTCCAGAATTGCTACAGAATAGGGCTATAACATTGTATAAATAAAAAAACAAACGCCATGAAAAAACTAATTGTGTTAACAGCCATTCTGGGTTCATTCACCCTGGGCTACAGTCAAAAAATCAATGAAACAGATGTCCCCGGACCGGTAAAGGAAAACTTTAAGAAAAATTATCCTCAGGCTTCAGGGGTAAAGTGGGAAAAGGAAAACGAAAACTATGAAGGATCCTTCAAGGAATCCGGTAAAGAGATTTCCGCAGTTTTCGACGCATCAGGCAAATTCCTTCAAAAAGAAATCGAAATTGCCGTATCCGATCTCCCTTCAAAGGTATCGGAATATGTAAACAAGACTTACCCCGGTTTCAATCTCGATGAGGCTTCAAAAATCACCGACGCTTCCGGAAAAGTGTTTTATGAAGTTGAAATTGAAAAGGGAAAGGAAGAAGCTGAATTGATTTTTGATGAATCGGGCAACTTCCTGAAGAAGGAAGCGGAAAGCGGAGATGACGACTAATGCCAAAAAAACCCTGGAAAATTCCGGGGTTTTTTTATTGCTTTATTATCTTTTTTACCCGATATCCTTCCCTTCCTGTAAGCTTCACATAATATACTCCCGGGGCCCGGGAATTCAGATCGAAAAGAAATCTATCCCGGTTTATCTGTTCTTCCAGAATTACTTTTCCGGTGGCATCAATTACTTCTGCGGTTTCAAAACTGCCCGGCGACAATTCCACCATAAAATGTCCATTTCCGGGATTTGGAAACACAGAAAAATCGGGTAGTGAGCCTGTAGGAGGAATGGAGAGCATATTCAACAAACTGTCGATATCATTATACATATTATATACGCCGGTTTTATGAAACCATCCGTGCTTTACAAAAATGGTTCCGTTCGGGCGGAGCAAAAAGCCCGAGTTTGGAGCCGTACCAAAATTGGTCCACCAGGCATTGCAAGGCCCATCAATAATTATAGGCGCGTTATTGGTCATGTTGTTAACCATGGTTTGAACCAGATTCTTGCGCTGCAAATAAGTAGTAGGCTGATTGTATAAAATACCCGCCTGTTGATTTTGTCCTGTTACCCAAACCGTACCACTATACGGAGAAGGGTCGGGAGAGTTAGGGTGAGCCTCCACAATATATACCTGGAATATTTTAATTGCGCTTCCATATTGGGTAAGCATGTTATTAATATCGGTAACCTTAGTCCGGTAAATGGGGCAGGTATAGTTAGCTCCCACCAGAAGGATGGGTTTCCCATCGAGTAATTCCGTTAAAATATCAACCGAGTCGCCGTTTAATTTATACAACTTAAAATGGGGAATGGTGTCGCCGGTTTGGAGTCCGGGGGTATTATAGGTATTGTCGGGGTCGATGTAAGTAGGAATATTACAAACAGGATCACCATCGTTGGGTCTGGAATTCAGTCCGATAGAAGGTTTTAGCACAATTTGTGAATAACCTGAGAGGCTGAAACACAAAAAAAATAGAGTAATTTTGCCGGCGAGTAAAAGGGGTTTCATAGCTTCTTTTTTGATTAGACTAATTTAAGTCAAAAATGTTTAAGAAGAAAGTTTGGAAAAAAGTTTGGAACCAAGTAACTGGAAATAAGGGCATTCTTCTCTTATTTCTGGGACTGGTTTGCCCTACCCTTTCCATTCAGTCGGGTCCGGGAGCGCATGAAACAGGAATTGAAGGAGGAGAAAAAACAGAGGAGATTTCAATCCCAAAACCTGACAAAAAAGACAGCTTGTTATTTTTTGCCTACAGGTACATTGGTACTCCTTATAAATATGCTGGTACAAGTCCGAAAGGTTTCGATTGTTCCGGTTTCGTTTTTTACGTTTTTAAAAATCATGGGGTTGAAATTCCACGAACCTCCCGCGATATGGGAAGATTGGGTCGTGAAGTTCCGCGTGACAGTGCAAAGAAGGGCGATGTGATTTTATTTTTAGGAACCAATGCATCCAACAAAACCATCGGACATGCGGGTATTGTTTGCGGGGCAGATGCAGATGATCTTCAATTTATCCACAGCTCTTCGAACCGGAAATCGGGAGGTGTGATTTTATCCTGTATGAAGGACTCGCCCTACTACCAGAAACGGTTTGTAAAGATTGTAAGGTTTGAAATGTAAAAGCCCCGCGAAATTTGCGGGGCTTTTTTGTTATTTAATAATCTGGAACTTTCCGTGTGAAACTTTTGTGCCGCAGCTTACCCGGTACAAATAAAATCCTTCGGAAAAATCTTCATCAGTTACAGAGACTATCTGTCCGGACGCACCTTTGTAAATGGGTATTGTTCGTACAATCTTTCCGGTTAGATCCAATAAGTCAACGCGTCCGTTATCCGGAATCCCTTCTTTGAATAAGATATTGAACTGACCCGTATTAGGGTTGGGATAAATTTGCACACCACTAAGGACTTCTAATTCCTCAACACCCACCAGAGTAACGTTTATGCAGGTGGTGTCATTCAGGTTGTTCACGTCGGAAGATTTGCTGGTCCAGGCGCAAAGGACATCATTGCCACTGAAGGGAGGAGTCAGCATTTGAGTGAAGGTAAACTGAACCGAGTCGCCCGGTTGTATGGGCGGGCCGGAATAAGCCTGGGTAACGGGAATACCGCTCATGCCAAGTTTATAATTTACATTAATAAAATAATTGTCAGGAGCCGTCCCGAAATTTTTAACCCATACCCTTACCTGAGTAGGTGAACTCAGGGTAGCGTTATTCAGAGGGGTGATAAACCGGGCCACGCCAACATCTTCAGGAGTGGCTTTCATGTAGTCGAGCCCAATAAAGAAATCGGTGGTTTGGTAATCGCGATATGTGGACCAGATGTTTGCAAAAACTTCATAGGAATGTCGGGAAATAGGAATGGAATTATCGGTAGCGATGGCTACGCCGTTTCCACCCATATCCCACAACACATAAACACCTCCGCTGGCAATTACGATATTGGACGATACAGGAACAGTAATTACCGTCATGGTGCTAACCTGACTGCTTAAAACTGCAACTGAGTCGAGCAAGGTGCCGGGAGTTCCGGCCGGCCCGTCATCGTCGTAAATTTTGGCATAAAAAGCGTACTGCGAAGTTGTATTACTGGCCAGCATAAAGTTGGTAGCTGTAACCCGTGCAGGATATGTGGGTGGTTTAAAATACATGCCTACACCGCCTGCACCACCATTCCATGAAATACTTCCTGTAATGGGATTCAAATGGTTATTTGTATAACTCAGCCGGATTGTATTTTGGGTAGTGTCGACAGTTACAATTTCCTGGGTAATAGAATCATTTACGGGAATGGTATCGCCTGTAACACCTGAAACACGGGTAATAAATTTCAAGGTGGCAGCCGAAGGCGGATTCAGGGCTGTGCTGTGCACAATAGTAGTGTCCTGCCCCGGATTCAATGCATTTGTATTGGCCGAATTGCTCACAACCACGGAATTATTCAGATATCGGACCTTAGCATCTACGGTTACACCCGGAATATTGGTATTTCCCATATTCTTAATGTTGGATCTGAGATTGAAGGGAGACCCAAGGGCGGGAAGAAACATACCTCCGTTATTGGCATTATTATTCCAGGCAGCACCGGCATCGGTAATTTGGAGGGCAGAGCTGGAGGGGTAATAATATTTAATAGTGTAATTGTTGGGAACCAGAGAGGAGGCAGCCTGCAGACCCATATTTCCGATATTGTTTTCAATTCCCACGCGCACATTACTTTGGGTCATACCACTGATGGTTTGAAAATTAACCACAATGGAAGAGTCGGAACGGATTAATAAAATCTGGAAAGTATTGGATCCTGTATAATAAGGAGGATTGGGCGACCAAAAGGGAACGCTAACAAAAGAAATACAAAAAGTATCGGTTCCGGTGTAGTAGTAAACTTTTCCGGGGTTATTGGTTCCCAGAAAATTCAGGTCGGCCATCAGTCCGGTGATATAGTCGTTTACTCCGGTGGGATTGGGAATATTGGGAAAATTCGCCGCCAGATTTCCGGGTTGGAAGGAAATGTAACCATTGGAACCAATCCAGCATTTATCTACCGTGTACCAATAATAGGTAAAGGGGCCACCCAGGGGTTTGGGACCGATAAAATTATCATCCCCGAATCCGGTTAGCTGACTTCCGATTACGGAAATGTCGAACCAGGAATAGGCAGGACCGTTGGGTTCATTAGAATCTTTCCAGGTATATCCAAAGGCATCGGGGCCACCCTGGTTAGAAAAAATGAATGGAGAAATCAATAAAAAAAGGGAAAGTAATGATGTTTTCATGTGGCTTGGGTTAAAATAAGAAACCAAAATACCCTAAATTGGTGAAATTCCAAAAAAACAGGCCCTGAATTTTCTTGCCCATTTATTGCTCTCCGGTTCCAACCCCGGAATAATTACCGGAAATTTCATCGGAGATTCGGTGCATGGCTCATCCTGGGCCAATTATGATCCGGATATTCAGCGCGGAATACTGTTTCACCGTGAAATTGATTCGTTTTCAGATGCACATCCCGTGATGTCACAAAGCACGGCCCGGATCCGGAATAATCATGGAAAATACGCTCCTGTTATAACCGATATTTTTTATGATCATTTCCTGGCAATCGACTGGGGCAGGTATTCGCGGGAAAGTCTGGAAGACTTTTCGGCAAGGGTAAAAGCCATTTTGAAATCCTATGCCACAAAAATGCCGGCAAAATCGCGTATATTTTTGAACTATATGGACATGGCCGATATTCCGGCATCGTACGCAAAGCCGGAGGGCATAAAAAGTGTATTAAGAGGAATGGGTCGGAGGGCAAAATTCAAAAACTCCATTCCCTCTTCAATAGAAACGCTGGAAAATCATTATGAAACATTCCGATCTGAGTTTCATTTGTTTTTCCCGGATCTGATCAGGCACGCAGAAAAGTGGCTTGGAGGTTTAGAAAAGTTGTCTGGATAACCTCACGGCAAAAAGAGCGAAAACCGGCGCAACCAGCACATCGATGGTATAATGGGCGTGTTGAAGCACAAGCATGGAACCAACGGCCAATCCTGCAAGGGCAAAAGCCAGCTTAACCACTTTATGGTGGGCAATGAAGCCAAAAAGAAACAGAGCGGCCACATGTCCGCTGAAAAAAAGATCCTGGGTGATTACTTTGCCCCGGTAAACCGAAAGCTCAAGAAACAAATCTCTCAATTCTATCATGGTATGCGGTGGAGCCAGGGGAACAAAAAACATACAAACTCCCCGCAATACAAGCAGGAAAGAAAATGCCCAGAGCAGCCGGTTGAAATGATTGGGGAACACCGCAAAATAAATAAGTCCGACCCCCGCAGGAATATAAGTAAAGAGCATGATGGGCGTACAAAGGTGATAGGGACCGACCCTGATGATAAGGGGATCATTTATTACAAATCCTTTTCTGTTTTGAATAAACTCAAGGAAATCAGCGAAAAAGTAAATACAGGTTCCCAACACCAAAATGCCTCCGAAAAAAAGTTGGTTAAATCTGGGAAGGCGGAAGGACTCACGCCAACGGGAAAAAACAAATGCAAGCATGGGTTTGTTTTGCCGGACAAATATAGTAAGATAGCCGCTTAAAGGCTCATAAGATCTTTAAGGCGACTTGCCTGCCGGCGGCTTATTTCCACCTTTTCTCCACCCTCTTTCAAACGCACGAGTAATCCTCCGTTATACCAGTTTTCAATTTTATCAACCCATTTCAGATTTATGATATGCTTTCGGCTGGCTCTGAAAAACACTTTTTGATTCAGCCTTTCATCCAGATTATTGAGAGACCGAAGAATGAGAGGCCGGTTCTCACCAAAAAAAAGCCGCACATAATTTCCTTCCGACTCGAAAAGACGGATATCTCCCAGCTTCACGAACCAGCATTTCTCACCGTCCTTTACAAAAACCTGATCCTCCTCGCCCAGTTGATTATTCTGAAGTGCAGGTCGCTCAAATTCCTTTTCCGGTTGTCCGATTTTAGAAAGGGCTTCTTTCAGACGCTCCGGCTGCACGGGTTTCAGCAGGTAATCGAGTGCATTTACCTCGAAGGCGCGAAGCGCATACTCGTCGTAGGCACTTACAAAAATAATTTCCGGTGAGCGATCGAGGTCATTGATCAGATCAAATCCGTTTTTTCCCGGCATTTGAATATCGAGAAACAAAATATCGGGTTTAAGAGTATCAATTTGCTTTTCAGCTTCATCCGCATTTTCCGCTTCGCCCACAATTTCAATGTCCGGAAAATCCGATAGCAGATTTTTCAATTCCTGTCTTGCGAGGCGCTCATCATCGATAATCAGGGCGCGTTTCTTCGGATTCGGGTTCATGATTTTGAAAGTTTAGGAATTATTAAAGTACTTTTTACAATGCCGCCGGATTCTTCGGAAAGCCGGAATTCCGCAGCCTTACCGAAAATCAATTCCAGCCGCTCACGGGTACCTGCGATACCAAAACCGGAATCGGGTACTGCATCATGCAATACACCGGGATTTGAAATTTCAATTTTCAGGTTGTTAGAACCCAAAAGCATTGACTGAATCCGCAGCACACCGCCTGCTTTTATTTTTGAGATACCGTGCTTAATACTGTTTTCCACAAGGGTTTGAACCATAAGTGGAGGCACCAGAAAGTCATAAGACTCAGGATGAATCTGAATTTCGGGTTGGAGTCTTTCTTCAAATCGGGTCTTTTCCAGTGAAATATAATCTTCCACCATCTGCATTTCTTCGCGGAATGGAATCAGTTTTTTCTTTCCCATCTGCAGGGTGCTGCGTAGGATATTTGACAATTGGGTAATAGATTCCTTTGCCCTGACAGGATTTTCATCCACCAATGCCCTGATGCTGTTCATGGCATTGAACATAAAATGAGGGTTCAGTTGTGATTTCAGTTTTTGCAATTCAATTTCAGCTCTACTGGCTTCCCATTTGAGATTTTCAATTTCAGCGGCCCTGAAATTCTCAAAATAATGAATCATAAAATAAATCAGTGACCAGATAAAAAAAACAAAACTCAGGTTAAGCACATTAGCGATAAAAGTTACGGGATGCAGGGGACTGCCCTCAAAACCAAAAAACAAAAACTCGAAAGCCAGTTGAAGGCCATGCAGGCAGGCGCCGAGCAATAACACGCTGAACAAAACCCCAAAAACCAGCCCTATCCTGTTCCATTTAATCCAATTGAATTTTCGAATGAGGCTGCGGTATAAATGGCTCAGGGAAATTCCTGCGGCCCATAAAAAAACAAGGCCTGAAAAAATTCTCGGGCTGAGCCTTTCGTTCAATTTTAAAAAAATCAGATTCAGCAAAACAAAAAATGTCCAGCCACCCAATTGAAACAACCAATAAACAGTAGTTCTTCGCATCGGTTTACCTCATCCAGGCATCGCGGAGCAGCTTTTGCCGGTCACTAAGTTCCTCCACGGTCATTAAAATGTGCTTTTGCTCCACTTCTATGAACCGGACCTTCTCCTTTAGTGTGATTTTTTTGAATTTCCCTTTCTCATTTTTTCTCCGCACCACAACTTTAAGGGTTTGACCCGGTTTAGCATTTTTCATATAGGAAGAAATTATCTCCCGGATATTGTCGGCATTCACTTTTTGTCCGTTAAAAGAAAGCAGCTCGTCGCCTTCTTTATAGCCCAGGGAAATTCCGAAGCTGTCGATTTCTGAAATATCGGCAATAATGATTTTCCCTGTTTCCGGTTCATACCCCAAATCCACACCTCCGAAAGAAAGAGTGCGCAGGGAAATTCCAGGGATGTAAAAAATTCCGACTTTTTCAAGGAATGGGCCCACCGGAAGAGGTTGTTCTCCTTCCACAAAATTTCGAAAGAAGGTTCCAATCTCCGGGGAGGTAAGGGATTCTATTTTGGCAAACAATTCCTCATCCTTAAAAGATTTGTTGATGCCGTATTCCTTTCCCAGGTCGAGCATGAGTTTTCTCAGATTATACTTTCCATCGCTTTGGTCGAGCAATAAAATATCGAGCATTAATCCTATCAGAGCTCCTTTATAATACACATTTTCATATTGCTCTTTATATTTATCCAGTACCCCCAGGCTCATTTTGGTAAAACTCAAATTGGAGTCAAAGCCCGAGGCAGTAATAATCTTGGAGCGAATCATTTCAAGGTATTGATCGAGTTCGATGATTTTACTTACCAGTTGTACATGACCTGCGGCATATTCGGTACATCCTTCGTAAAGCCATAAATGTCGCGACATTTTCGGAGCATTGAATGAGAAGTCACCGATTTCTTCCGAGTGAATGGTCAGAGGAGTAATAATGTGGAAAAATTCATGGGCTGAAACATCCCGGATCATTTGTCGCAATAAATCGTAGGGGATTTCCGGGAGCACATAAAAAGACGAAAAGCAGTGTTCCAGGGCTCCTGATCCTCCGGATGCGGTGGGTTTTGCACTGAAATAAAAAAGGAAGGCGTATTTTTCAACGGGGAGATTTCCTCCCAGGTAACTTTCCTGGGCTCTGAGCAGTGATTCAAGATCGCTGGAGATTTGAGAGGCTTTAACTTTTCCTGTTTCGCTGTAAACTGCTATAAGCACACGGGTGCTACCCAGGGTAATAACAGCGGTATCGGGAAGGCAATATAAAACCGGGGCATCAACCAGGTCTACATAATTATCTACGAAAAAAGTATCGGCCTGTGCACTTGTTTTAAATTTGTTTATTCCGGTGCCGGCATAAAAACCACGGGGCTTTGAAACAGCGATGGTATAGGGGTTGAATTTTAATTCCGGAAAATATCCAATCATGCCGAAAAAGTTCAACACAAAGTTTTTTCCGGGCTCAAAATTGGTTCCTGCCGGTTCAAAAACAATATTATCCTGAGATGGGAAATCCCAGGTATCATCAACCCAGTAGGAAATAGCATGTAATTTTTTCGCTCCGAAAATCCGATAAGCGTTTACGCCGGCTTTTTCAAATTTGAGGGCGGCACCTTTGTTATCGCTTGCTTCAAATCCGGAAATAAAGCGACCAAAATCGTATATGGAATAGGTGCCGGGAACAATTTCGGGAAAGAAAAAAGTAAGGGTGTCTTTGCTTAAAGCAGGGATTTTAACCTCAATTTTTACCTTATCCTCACGAACATCGTTCAGATTTATGGAATAAATTACTGGGGGTTTTTCTGTAAAACCGGCAAAGGTAAAAACCGGAAAAAACTGGAAAAAAAGAATAAAAAGGGAACATAATGCCTTCATAAGCGTAAAAATAGGGCAAATATATCACCGCTGAGTCAGGAATACACCGAAGGCAATAAGCTGATTTAAAAGGTAATTGCCCCCTTTTGAAGAAGCCCTTGTTTAAAAAAAAATAGGGGAACATGGTGATAAACAACGAAGTATGTATCTTTGCCGCCATGGAAAAACAAGTTCCGAACAGGACTTTTTTGGCGTGCATTCTGGCATTGGGAATTTTTATTTTCCTGCCGGGCCGGTTTTTGGCTCAAACCCCTGAAACCCATATTGAGGCCGATGGCGATCAGGGCGGCCCTGACGAGGAGGAGTTGTTTCTCTTTTCGGCTTACCATGATTCCATGGGCAGGCTGGTTCCTTCGTATGAACTCTATGGACTTTGGGACACCTTGAACATTCACCCTTATAAAAACCTGGCGGCAAAGGGCAAAGACTCAGCCCTTATTTGTCTGGCCTATGACCATTGCGATTATTTCCATCCATTTGCCGGTATTGTAACCAGCGATTATGGGCATCGGCGGTCGGGATATCATTTTGGCATTGACATTGACCTTGAAACGGGTGATACCGTAAGGGTAGCCTTCGACGGTAAGGTAAGAATTGCCAAGCGGAGCAAAACTTATGGCAATGTGGTAATCGTAAGACATAACAACGGACTTGAAACCACCTATGCCCATTTGAGCAAACTGATGGTAAAAGCCGATCAGAATTTAGAGGCCGGTGATGTGCTTGGCCTGGGTGGAAACACCGGCCGCTCTACCGGTTCCCACCTGCATTTTGAAGTGCGCTACAAGGGAATTCCCCTGGACCCAAACGAGATTATCGATTTTAAACAATTTGCCCTCAAGGACAACCATTATGTAATCCAGCCCAAGAGTTTTAATCTTTACAGCGAATCTAAAAAGGCTAGATATCATACCGTGAAAAAGGGTGATACTTTGAGTGGTATTGCCAAGCGATACGGAACCTCGGTGAACAAGATTTGTAAGCTCAACAAGATTTCTTCCAAAACCATCATTAAGCCCGGAAAAAAACTCAGGGTGAGCTAAAGCCGTCTTCGGCCCAGAAAATTTTCCTGCTCTTCAGGTTATAGTATCCCATTTTTTCCTTTTTCTCCAACAAAAGGAAATACCCTTCGGCCACTGTGATTTCCTCGTAAAGTGCTTCCAGAATAATTCCTCCAGAGATATCCATAAATCCCATTTTATCTTCATAATTGAAAATAAAACCCAATCCCGTAACAGGAATTATTTCATCGTAATCGAAGGGAACAATGGTTTTCTTGTTTTTGTCGATTATGCCAAACAGGCCGCCTTTGGAAACAATGGCAATTCCGCCATTGAAGTCGGAAACGGAGCCATATTGAAAGGGAATATGAAGCCGTAGTCCCGGATCGATAAAACCCCATTTGTCTTTTTTCCGGACCGCCATAAATCCATCGCTCAGGTGATTAATGTCGTCGTAATCTGCCGGAACAATCAGTTTCCCTTCGTGGTTTATCATTCCCAGTTTTCCTTTTAATTCCACACGGGCTTTTCCATTTCGGAAGCCCGGTGATTTTTGGATGAGGGTGCTGTAATCGTAGGAAATTGCGATAACCATTTTCCCGGTGGTATCTACAAATCCGAATTTTTTTTCCTTCACCACCATGGCCTTTCCTTCCCGAAATTCATCAATGGATTCATATTCGCAGGGAACAATAAAATTTCCTTTCCGGTTTATTATGCCATATTTTCCATCCATCCTGACTACGGCCCGGTCGGAAACAAAATAACCGGCCCAGTCGAACCGCGGTTTTATCTGCCAGTCGCCACCGGTTTTAATAAACCCGTATTTTCCATCAAACTCAACCGCCGCTAACCCTTCGGAAAAATCGGCCGTTTTTGTAAACTGACAGGCAACAACGGCTTTCCCAAACCCGTCGAAAAACCCATACAAACCCTCTTTTTTTACAGTAATAAAACCATTGGCATAGTTGGAAACCTCTGAATAGAGCAGCGGAACAATTTCTTTTCCGGCTTTGTTGATCATTCCCATTTTTCCGCCGGAAGAAACCACAGCGTACCCCTGCTGGAAATTCTCGGCCTCATCGTAGCGGAAGGGAACAATTTGCACACCTTCCTTATTAATATACCCGGCTTTCCCATTCAATCCTGCGGCAGCAAGTCCTTCTGAAAAAGGTTCTACCCAATCGTAAATGGGCTCAATTTTCCGGCGGCCCAGGCTATCAATAAAACCCCATTTTCCGTTTTCCTTAACCCGGAATAAGGTAAGCTGTGAAAGTTGTAAATCCTGCTGCACCCGGTCGGAATAAGGGTAATCCGGAAAAACTTTAAGAAACTCTTTAAACGATTCGGGTTTGTAATCGCCCGTATACAAAACATATAAATTATGCCAGGCTGTTTTAACATTCCTGTTTTTCGGATATTTCTTAACAAACAAATAGTAGGCGTCGATGGTGCCGGCAGCAGTTGCCAGGGCATATATTGAGTTTTCGGCATCGGGTACATAAGGACTATCGGGATGTTTTTCAATAAAATTCAGATAGGCTTTTTCGGTATTCGAACGGGTCCAGTCGGAATACAGCCGCAATTCGTACAAATGTTTGGCCTCAGGAAACTCTATGGCGTCGGGGTATTTTTTCATGAATTCCTGATAAGCCTCCCAGGTATCTTCAAGTCTTGTTAAATTAAAAGCAAGATTATTTCTGATCCGAATAGCCTCAGGAATTTGCGGAGCATCGGAAAAATTATCGATAAAATAATTCATGGCCTCCACCTTTTTTGCTTTTTCAGCCTTCAAAAATGCAGCTTCAAAAACAAAACCTTTGTGATCGGATATGGCTACCTGATTAATCTTATACTTATTAAAAACCTTTACCTGTTTTTTGCTGCCTTTCTTTTTAAAACCCTTTTCTGCAAGCCCGATGTATTTATAGGCTGAATCCAGATTATGGAAAGGGTTGTCGTTGCGAAAATAAATCACGGAAAGGCCATAGGCGGCAGAAACGGGGTGTTTTTTCAGGGATGCATAAAAGAGTTTCTTAGCCTTGAAGTAGTCATAGATGGCAAGGGCTTCAAATGCCTTATCGATTTTAGCCGCCCCAAGAAACTGAGGAAGCACGAACAACACCAGCAAAATCTTCCAATATCTCATCCCCGGTAAAAATAACACCCCTTGGGCAAACCTCATTATTAATTCGCATGAAAAGGTTTTCTAAATTTGTTACTATGAATTTTTCCCAGGGTCAGATTTGGTTTGGAGTTATTTTCTTTCTCGCATTTGTAATAGTTATGGTTTTCGCCTACCGGGCCGACCGCAAAATCAATAAAATGCACTACCGGGGGGTTTGGCTTGTTTTGGCAGCAATTGTTGCTTTTTTGCTGATTTACAGGTACTTAAGCAAAATAGCCCACTAAATCGCTTTTCCGCTTTCACCTAAAATTTTCTAAATTTTTTTCAAAATTTGGTACCTTTGCCCCCAAATTACTTCTGATGCGACTTTGTTTTGGATTCCTTTTGATATCTGGCATTTTAAATGCGAATGCCGGTGTATTGGTCATAGAGGGTAAATACCAGAATAAAAATGTGTATGTACAAAACAGTGTTTCGAGCAGCGGTGTAGGCTATTGTGCGTATGAGGTGAGGGTGAATGGCACTGTTACCAACGACGAGGTTAACAGCAGTGCTTTTGAAATAGACCTCAGTCAGCACCAGTTTAAATTTGGTGAGCCGGTGATGATTGAAATCAAACACAAAGACGGCTGCACACCCAAAGTCTTAAATCCTGAGGTTCTGAAACCAAGGCCCACCTATGAAATTGTAGATCTTACCCTGGCTCCCACCGGCATTATTAAGTGGACCACCAAAAACGAATCGGGTTCTTTACCTTTTATCATTGAGCAATTCCGTTGGGGAAAGTGGATCTATGTTGGGGAGGTTCAAGGGAAGGGAAAGCCTGAAGAAAGTGATTACTCTTTCCAGGTGGTTCTCCACAGTGGTGAAAATAAATTCAGAATTAAGCAGATTGGACAGGGGAATCAACCTAAATTTTCACAGTCAGTTACTATCAACTCCAACCGTCCTAAAATCACCTATACTTTTTCAAAGGGAACTAAAACCGTAGAATTCTCCTCAGAAACTCTATTCGAGGTTTACGATTTTTACGGCTCCATCGTTAAAAAAGGTTTTGGAAAATCGGTAGATGTATCGAACCTTACCAAAGGTGGTTATTACCTATGCTACGACAATGTGGTAGAAGAGTTTAGCCGGAAGTAAGCCGGATACCCAAATTATTTTCTTCTTTAATTTTTCAGCAATTCCCGCAATTCAGAAATGATCATGGCGGTTGCTCCCCAAACTGTTTTTCCCTGAATCTCAAAACAGGGGGCTTCAATTTCCTTGTTCAGTCGCTTATTAAATATCGTTTTGGTTTTTTCCAAACCGGGTAAAAACAGTTCATCAACCGAAGGTGTAAAAATTTCATGAACCTCCCTGGGGTCGGGTATAAAGGCAGGGGTTTCAGGTATGAACCCCACAAAGGGATGCACATGAAAATTGCTGGGGGGAATATACAAATCACTTAGTCCACCAAGAACCTCCAGGGAGGTTTCATTTATTCCAATTTCCTCCTTTGTTTCCCGGATAGCAGTGTATTCCATGTTGGGGTCGTTCTTGTCCACCTGACCTCCGGGGAAGGAAATCTGACCTGAATGAACACCGGGATAAGTGGCTCTTTCAATCAGCACAAAATGGGGAATATCATCCTTTGGAAACAAAAGTACCATCACGGCTCCTACCCTTGGGGTAATACCCGGGGGGATAAAGTCCTTGAGCAGCTTCCTTTCAAGGGGTGCCATACGCATCTGGGCCTCCCGTCCCGGTAGGGGTTTGCCCAATTTCAGGGTTAATTCATCTATGAAAAATTTAAACCTGCTGCCCATAATCCGATTTGGTCGAAATCTCTGTAAAAATACAGACTAAACAGGGGTTTAGCCGTAAAATAAACCACAATATTCCCCATCATGAAGAACGAACAACTACGCGAAACACTTCGCTGGCTCCAGATGCAGATAGACCATGCATCGGACGTAATAAAAGAAAGCCGGGTAAATCAAAATTTCGGTCGGGAGGCACAGTATGAGGGTATGCGCGAAGCCTATACCCAGGTGCTAAAATGGATTTCCAATGCGGAAGCCAACCCTGCCTGAATTTTTGATTTCACAATTCGGTTAAAACCGCTTTCATTTCGGCGGAAAGCCGATGTGCTTCGGCAGCAGCATGGGCTGAAAAATCCTTTTCAGCCGAGGCATAAATAATGCTTCTGGAGGCATTTATCAGTAAAGCCCCTTCCCTGCCCATACCATTTTTCAATACCTGCTTCAGGTCTCCACCCTGGGTTCCCACCCCTGGAATCAGAAGGAAGTGGTCGGGAACAATTTCTCTTATCCTCTTCAGGTATTCAGGGCGGGTTGCCCCGGCCACGAACATGAGATTATTTTTTGTTCCCCAGTCTGAAACCCTTTGAATCACTTTTTCATAAAGGGGCTCTTTTCCGTTAAGCTGAAAATCGTTTGCTCCTTCGTTAGAGGTAAGACCAAGAACAATCACCCATTTCCCGTTAAACTTTAAAAAGGGCAAAATGCTGTCGGATCCCATATAGGGTGCCACCGTAATGGCATCGAAATTCATGGCGGTGAAAAATGCCCTTGCGTACATGGCTGAGGTATTTCCAATATCACCCCGCTTGGCATCAGCGATCAAAAAATGGCCTGGAAAATTCTTTTTGGAAAACTCACAAACGCGGTTAAGGCACTCCCATCCATCGGGTCCCAAAGCCTCAAAAAAAGCAGTGTTTACTTTAAAAGAAACGGAATGGGGAGCGGTAGCTTCCATGATGCGGGTACAAAATTGAAAAACGCCCTCAGGGTCTCTTGAAATTCCTGCCGGTAGTTTTTCGGGATCGGGGTCGAGACCCACGCAAAGCCAGCTTTGCTTATCCTTTATGCTTTTCTTAAGGGTGTTAAAAGTAAAATCAGACATTCACCCCTCCTTCTTTGAGTCGTTCAGCGTTCTCGGCAAATTGCAGGGCCTGAATCATTTCCCCTATTTCACCTCCCATAAAGGCAGGGAGGTTATACACCGTTAATCCGATACGGTGATCGGTGATACGGCTTTGGGGGTAATTATAGGTTCGGATCTTGGCAGATCGGTCGCCGGTACTTACCATGGTTTTTCTGCGCCTTGAAACCTCTTCCATGCGCTTCTGGTATTCAATTTCATAAAGTTTGGTCTTCAGCATTTTCAAAGCCCGCTCACGATTACCGTGCTGGGATCTTTCAACCTGGCAAACTACCACAATCCCCGAAGGCTTATGCGTTAACTGAACTTTGGTTTCCACCTTGTTTACATTTTGTCCGCCCGCACCGCTTGAGCGTGCGGTTTGAAACTCTAGGTCGGCCGGGTTTATTACCACATCGAAATCTTCTGCTTCGGGCAGCACAGCCACCGAGGCGGCAGAGGTATGAACCCTTCCCTGGGCTTCGGTTTCGGGTACGCGTTGCACCCGGTGCACACCGGATTCAAATTTTAAAACCCCGTAAGCCTCCTCTCCGATTACATTAAAAACTACTTCTTTATATCCGCCCTTTGTTCCTTCGGAAATGTCAACCACTTCCGTTTTCCAACCGCGCTTTTCGCAAAACCGGGTATACATACGAAAGAGGTCTCCGGCAAAAATACTGGCCTCATCACCTCCCGTCCCTGCCCTGATTTCCACCACGGCATTTAATTCATCCTCGGGGTCTTTAGGAACCATTAAATTGCGAATGTGGTTTTCGATCTGCTCTTTTTTCTCTTCCAGTCCGGGAATTTCCAGATTTGCCATTTCCCGCATCTCCTCATCCTTCTCTTTTGAAAGAATGGTTTTGTTAAACTCCAGATTTTCTACCGTAGATTTATATTCCTTATAAGCATCTACGATTTCGCCTAGTTTTTTGTATTCCTTATTCAATTTTGAAAACTGTTGCATATCCCCAATGACTTTGGGGTCGGAGAGTTTTTGCTCAACTTCTTCCCATCTTCTTTTTATGGATTCTAGCTTTTCCAGCATGGCAGGGCAAAGGTAAGAAACAGACAGAATTGCTAAATAAGCCTACAGGCTTTTATTCAGTAATTTTCCGGAGGCAATAAGCTGATTAAATGCATTGTTGCCGGGTATCTTCTCAAGCACACGCAGGTGGCCATCGTGGTGGCAGTCGGATCCCAAAAATGAAACCAAACCCGCCTGAATTAATTTTTCGGCCATTTTCCTGACTTCGGGGGAATAATATCCGACGAGTGAGTTCAGATTTAGTTGCAGCAAGACACCCTTTTCAACCAGGGTTTCAAATTTTTCAAAATCACGATGCCAATAGGAATACCTTTCGGGATGGGCCAAAACCGGACGGTAACCTTTCATTTGCGCCTCAAAACAAAAATGAAAAAGATGATCGGGCGGGTTCATAAAAGAAAGCTCAAACAAAAGGTAGTTCTTGCCGAAGGTCAGCAAAGGCTCCTGCTTTAGTTTTTGTTCCAGGTCATAATCCAGGTAATACTCAGCCGCAGCTTCAATGGAAACGGAAAGTCCACGCTTAGCGGCTTCTTCCTTAATGGAATCCAGGCCCCTCAGAATTATATCCGATGTGTTCCGGTAATGATCCGACATAACATGGGGCGTGGTAATTACCTTCCGAAATCCCATTTGTTCAAAAGCTGTAATCAGAGCGAGAGAATCATTCAAGGTTCGGGCTCCATCATCGATGCCCGGAATAAAATGGGAATGCATATCGCACTGAAGGTCTGAAAAGGAAGCAGGTGGGTATTGCACCTGTGAACCCTTAAACCATTTTTGGAACAATCCCATAAACCTAAGATGCAAACTTTTCCCTGAAATAGGAAACGGTGGCCTCAAGGCCCTGGTCTATAAACACTTCCGGAGCATAACCCAGAAGTGATGCCGACTTGCTCAGGTCGGCCAATGAATTTTTTACATCCCCTTTTCTTTCCTCACGATGTACCGGTTTAAGGCCACTACCGGTTATTTTTTTTATTTTCTCAAACAATTCGTTTACCGAAACATTTTTACCTGCGGCAACATTAAACACTTTGCCAGGAATTTGAGGATTATCGGAAAAGCAGGCTTTGATATTGGCCTGAACGGCATTCTCAACAAATGTAAAATCCCTGGATTGCTCCCCGGAGCCATTAATAAAAACCGCTTCCTGCTTCAGGTGCCCTTTAATAAAAAGGGGTATGGCTGCGGCATATTCCCCATCGGGATTTTGCCGGGGTCCAAAAATATTAAAGTACCGCAGACCCAACACTTCCATACCATAGGTTTTAAAAAATACCTCGGCATACAATTCGTTAATGCGCTTGGAAACGGCATAAGGTGAAAGCGGATTCCCGATCAGATCTTCCTTTTTGGGTGATGTTTCGATATCTCCATAAACCGAAGAAGAGCTGGCATAGATCATCCGCTTTACTTTGCCCTTGCGGCAGGCATTGAGCATATTCAAAAATCCGGTTGCATTAGTCTGATGGGTATTCAGGGGGTCGTTGATGCTTCTTGGTACCGACCCAAGAGCGGCCTGATGAAAAACAAAATTACAGCCTTCAATCCCCTTTTCACAATCCTGAACCTCCCGGATATCACCCTCAAAAAATTCAAATCCTTTAAACCCTGAAAGGAATTCAATGTTTTCCTTTTTTCCCGTGGCAAAATTATCCATTACCCTGACCTTCCCGGCACCAAAACGCAGCAGATACTCCGCAATATGTGATCCGATAAAACCTGCTCCCCCGGTAACAAGAAAGTTCAGTCTTGAAATATCGGTTGTATGAAAGGGCTTTGGGTACAAGTTTTACCTGTTTTTATATTGAAGGGAATAATATTTCTGATAATCGCCCGAAGTAACCCGGCTCAGCCATTCTTTATTATTCAGGTACCAATCTACTGTTTTTGATAATCCCTCTTCAAACTGAAGCGAGGGTTCCCAACCTAATTCCTTTTTTATTTTTCCGGCATCGATGGCATATCTCAAATCGTGGCCCGCCCGGTCTTTCACAAAGGTGATTAAGGAGGCCGACTTACCTGCTGCCCGGCCCAGTTTTTTGTCCATGATGGAACACAAAAGGTTTATGAGGTCAATGTTTTTCCATTCGTTATTTCCGCCGATATTATAGGTCTCTCCGTTCTTACCCTTATGAAGAATTACATCCATGGCCGAAGCATGATCACCTACAAACAACCAGTCGCGCACATTTTCTCCCTTTCCGTAAACAGGAATTGGTTTTTCATGAATGATATTGTGAATAGCTAATGGAATTAATTTCTCGGGGAATTGGTAAGGACCATAATTGTTGGAGCAGTTTGAAATGACAACCGGAAGGTTAAAAGTATCTCCGTAAGCTCTTACAAAATGGTCGGAACCGGCTTTCGAAGCGGAATACGGACTGTGGGGATCGTAGGGAGTTTTTTCGGTGAAAAGCCCTTCCCTGCCCAGGCTTCCGTAAACTTCATCGGTGGATATATGATAAAACAGATTTTCAGATTTTCCAAGCCAGTATTTTTTGGCGGCATTCAGAAGGGTAACAGTTCCCAGCACATTAGTAACCACAAAGTCCATGGGATTGGAAATAGACCGGTCCACATGAGACTCCGCGGCAAGATGCATTACATGGGTTATGTGGTATTTTTCAAAGACTTCAAAAACCACACTTTCATCGGCAATATCACCTTTGAAAAACACATAATTGGGTTTCTCCTCAATACCCTTCAGGTTTTCAAGATTTCCTGCATAGGTCAGCTTATCAAAATTTACAAATAGGTAATCGGGATATTTATCGATCATATACCGGATCAGGTTGGAACCGATGAACCCGGCTCCTCCGGTAATTAAAATCCGCTTTTTAAATGTTGATTCCAATTTTACAAACTCCAGTAATTAATGTTTTTTATTTTTTTCCGGTAAATGCCTTTCACATCAACCAGAACTCCTTTGGAAGCGAGAATTTTCTTAAAATATTTCTCGTCAAGCTTTTCATACTCCGCGTGATTAACGGCCACAATTACTCCGTCGTAGCCCTTGCCGGTTTTTCCCAGTCCGAAACCGTATTCGTGATTAAGCTCCGCAGAATCGGCGTGGGGATCAACCACATCTACTTTTACTCCAAAACTTCTCAGCTCCTTTACAATATCTGCCACTTTGGAATTACGGATGTCGGTTACATTTTCCTTAAAGGTGGCTCCCATCACCAAAACTTTTGATTTGGAAATATTTTTTCCGGCGGCAATAATTCTTTTCACCGTATTCTTGGCCACATAAAAACCCATAGAATCGTTGATATACCTGCCCGAATTAATTACTCTGGCGTGGTAACCCAGTGCTTCAGCTTTATGGGTCAGGTAATAGGGATCAACGCCAATGCAATGGCCACCTACCAGACCGGGGAAGAATTTCAAAAAGTTCCATTTTGTTCCGGCCGCTTCGAGTACATCGAATGTATTAATTCCCATCCGGTTAAAAATAATGGAGAGTTCGTTCATCAGGGCAATGTTCACATCGCGCTGTGTATTCTCAATTATTTTTGCTGCCTCGGCAACCTTAATACTCGGGGCTTTGTGAGTACCCGGTTCCACAATTATCTCATACACTTTTGCAACAAGATCAAGGGTTTCTTTATCGGAACCGGAAACCACTTTTAAAATTTTGGTGATGGTGTGTTCTTTGTCGCCCGGATTAATCCGTTCAGGACTATACCCAACTGAAAAATCCTTTTGAAATTTCAAACCCGATTCTCTTTCCAGCACGGGAATGCAATCCTCCTCGGTGCATCCGGGGTAAACGGTAGATTCAAAAACCACACAATCGCCTTTTTTCAGGCATTTTCCAACGGTTGCGGAAGCAGCCAGAAGGGGTTTCAGGTCGGGCAGGTTGTGTTCGTCGATGGGGGTGGGAACCGCCACAATAAAAAATTTAGCCTGTTTAAGATCTTTGAGTTCGTGGGTAAAGAGGATATCGCAATTTTTAAAATCTGATCTGGAAAGTTCGTTGCTCGGATCAATCCCCTTTCGCATCATTTGAACGCGCTTTGCATTTATATCGAAGCCGATAACTTTTATTTTCCGGGCAAAAGCCAGGGCAATGGGCAGACCTACATAGCCAAGACCAATAACGGCAACCGGAACCTCTTTTTTCAAAATTTTCTGATACATGTTCAATTAAGATTTGCGGTCTTCCTTACGAAACGAATAAATGCGTTCAATAATATCAACCACTTTCAATCCTTCCAGGGCATTGGTGGTAACGGTTTTGCGTCCCGAAATCGTATCTACAACGTTCTGAATGGTGAAATGGTGGTTATTGGCTGACCCTTTATAATTTCCATAATCATTGGCCGGGGCTGTTTCTTCAAGAGCCGGCATTTGATAATTTTCTATATGACAATATTCTACTTTATCCATGTATTGTCCACCTACTTTTACCGATCCTTTGCTGCCCACCAGGGTAATGCTCGATTCCAGGTTTTTGTCCCAGACGGCAGTGGAATAATTTATGCATCCCATGCCTCCGTTAACGAAACGAAAGGTAACCATGCCGCTGTCCTCAAATTCGGTAGTATCGGAATGGTTAAAGTCGGCAAATTTTGCCTGAATATCGGTAATGTCTCCGAACAGCCAGAACAACAAATCAACCCAATGTGAAAACTGGGTGAACAGGGTTCCTCCGTCAAGCTCCTGACTTCCTTTCCAGGATCCCTTAACATAGTAGCGGTGATCGCGGTTCCAATAGCAATTAAGCTGAACCATAAATACTTCTCCAATGGTTTTCTTTTCTACAATCTCTTTTAACCACACGCTGGGCGGCGAGTATCGGTTCTGCATTACGCAGAATACCTGCTTTTGAACTTTGAGTGCCGCATGAATAATTTTCTCGCAATCCGATCGCTTCAGAGCCATCGGTTTTTCAACCACTACATGTTTTCCTGATTCGAGAATCCGGAGGGCATGTTCGGCATGAAGGCCGTTGGGGGTGCAAACATTTACCACGTCGATGCCCGGATTTTTCTCCAGCATTTCGTCAAGGGAGGTAAAATATTTCTCCTTAGAAAGCAAAGATTCAAAGTCTGTATAATCTTTCAAGTCGCAACCTGCCACCAACTCGCATTCCGGATTGCGACGGATCATTTCGGAGTGGCGTTTTCCAATATGACCGAGCCCTACAACAGCAAAACGAATCTTAGCCATGGGATACCTTTTTAACGCTGTTGTTTTCGAGGGAATACACCTCTCCGCTTTCCGGGCATTTGGCTTTTCCCTCTTTGTCAAAGGTTAGCCTGTGTCCAAACTCGCTCATCCAGCCCACTTGTCTGGCGGGGTTTCCAACCCAAAGGCTGTAAGCAGGCACATTTTTAGTAACCACGGCACCTGCCCCAATAAAAGCAAATGCTCCAATGTCGTGCCCGCAAACTATTGTAGCGTTGGCACCAATACTTGCGCCCTTTCCCACCAATGTCTGTGCATATTGTCCCCTTCTGTTAACGGCACTTCGGGGATTAACCACATTGGTAAAAACCATGGAAGGCCCCAGAAAAACATCATCTTCACAGGTAACACCGGTATAAATACTTACATTATTCTGAACCTTAACATTGTTCCCCAGAATTACCCCGGGGCTGATTACAACATTCTGTCCGATATTGCAATTTTCGCCAATGCGGCAATCGGGCATTATGTGCGAAAAGTGCCAGATTTTGGTTCCCTTTCCGATTTCACAACCCTCGTCGATAACCGCACTCGGATGGGCATAATAAGCTAACTGATCCATAGGATAAAAAAGAAGCACAAAAATAGCAAAACCCCTTGAATTTGAGGCAACTTACCTTGACTGTAAAAAATCAAGGGTTCGGGAAATTCCTTCCAGCCCTGTTTTCAGTTCTTCGGGGCCGGGCCAGCCAAAACCAATTCTAAAATAATGGTCGCTGCAATCAAACCAGGATCCTCGTCCAACCAGGATTTTTTCCCGTTCCCAGAGCAAAGCATGAAAACGGGTGGCGTCAATGCCGGCCGATTTTGCGATTCCCGGAAAACAAACCACACCGGCTCTTGGCTCAACCCATTCAAGGCGCGTTTCCCCACGAATCCATTTCTTTACGGTTTCCTTCCCTTCCTCCACAATTGTGCTGATTTTTCTTCGCCAGGTATCTCTTCCATTCAGAACTCCGGCAGCAATTACTTCGTCAACCAGTGAGTTACAAATAAAAATCTGCTCTTTGGCAGCCAAAAACTTCTTATAGAGCTCCTTATTCCGGGTAATGATCCATCCTATCCTGAGGCCGGGAAGTCCGAAAGCCTTGCTCAGGGAGGAAACCCGAATTAAGGAGGGATAAAATGTACTGTTCAAACCCGTAGCACCCTCCGGCAAAAAATCGCGGTAGGTTTCATCCATCAACACCGGAACGCCGGCCTCCAATCCCAATTGTCCAATCAAATCCCAGTTTTCCTCACTCAATACAGAACCGGTAGGATTGTGGGGTGATGTAAAACTGATCAGGGCAATTTTTTTATCCTTTACTTCCTTTGGGGTGGGAACCGTGGGTTCAAAGCCCGCATCAAAATCCATCTCCAGCTTGTTTATTTCTGCTCCAATGGCATAAGGAGTTTCAAGGAGGGTTGCATAATTGGGAAACTGAACCATCAATCCCTTTCCTTTTTCAAGCAGGGCAGTCTGAACGATAAAAAGTGCCGAGGAGGCACCGGCGGTTACGAGCACATCCGAGGGAAGCGTGTCGGGGTACATGGCTGCAATCAGTTCCCGCAATTCGGGGAGTCCTCGATGGTCGTTATAGGCAAGTTTCAGTCCGGGGGGAATCAATTTCCCGAAATCAGGACTCTGATCGGCAAACGAACTTTCGGCCAGATTACACCGGATGGAGCTATACCCGTATTCTTCGGGCGACTCCATTTCTATACGCATACGCCGGTACTTCATCGGGAAAGAAACCGAATTTCAAAACCGTTATAAAAGACAGGATCTTCACGATCAATGGTGACGTGGTCTACATTGGATCCCGGAGAACCTGTATGCAGCCATTCATAAAACTTCTCAAGGTCCGGTTCGGCACCTTCCGCTTCACAGAATACGGAACCATCTTTTTGGTTCATAACATAACCCGACAGGTTTAATTGATGGGCTTTTTCCTGGGTAAACTTGCGGAAAAAAACGCCCTGTACTTTTCCGTGGATACTGAAAACGGCCCGTTGAATGGCCTTTAATTTGTCCAGAGTGATATCGTAAATTTCACGGGCTTTATCATCAAAACAAAAGAAAACAACTTTTTGGGGTATTTCATTAAAAAAGAGCGTCCGAAGCGTACTTTTTAAGGCAATGGATGCAGCAGCTTCCATAGGAAAACCATAGGCGCCGGTACTGATTCCGGGGAATGCAATTGATTTTACGGAAAGTTCTTTAGCAGCCAACAGGGAGTTCCTGTAACAGGATTCCAAAAGAAAATTTTCGTTGGATCCTCCTCCTTTCCAAACCGGACCCACCGTATGAATAACATGTCGGGCTTTCAGGTTATATCCCGGGCTCGACTTTGCCTCACCGGTTTTACATCCTCCAAGGGTTTTGCAATAGGCAAGTAGTTCGGGGCCGGCCGCTTTATGAATGGCTCCGTCTACTCCCCCACCTCCCAAGAGGGAAGTATTGGCAGCGTTCACAATGGCATCACAGTCGGATTGCGTTATATCTCCGGTTTCTATTTGAATCCGGGAAAAGGGGTTCATATAACTTATTTTTTACTAAAAGCTTCGAAATCCTTGTGCTCCCTCTTATACAGCTCATCTCGGGAAAGGGTTTTAAAATACCCGTAGGTAATTTTCAACCCTTCAGCCCGTGAAACTTTCGGTTCCCATTTAAGTATTTTCCTAGCAAGGCTGATATCGGGCTGGCGTTGTTTGGGATCGTCTTTGGGAAGTGGTTTAAAAATAATCTTCTGGTTTGCTCCGGTAAGTTTCAAAATTTCGCTGGCAAAATCGAGGATGGAAATTTCGGATGGATTACCGATGTTAACCGGATAAACATAATCGCTCATCAGGAGGCGGTAAATACCTTCAATCAGATCATCCACATAACAGAATGACCGGGTTTGAGCCCCGTCGCCAAAAACGGTGAGGTCTTCACCCCGGAGTGCCTGGCCGATAAAGGCAGGAAGCACTCTTCCGTCGTTGAGTCGCATTCGCGGTCCGTAGGTATTGAAAATCCGAACAATCCGGGTCTCCACTTTATGGTAGGTATGGTAGGCCATGGTAATGGCCTCCATAAATCGCTTGGCTTCATCGTAAACACCGCGTGGACCTATAGGATTTACATTGCCCCAGTAATCCTCGGTTTGGGGATGCACCAGAGGGTCGCCATAGACTTCGCTTGTGGATGCTACTAAAATTCTGGCACCTTTTGCCTTTGCCAAACCCAGCAGGTTATGGGTTCCCAGACTGGATACCTTTAAGGTTTGGATAGGGATTTTCAGGTAGTCGATGGGCGATGCAGGAGAAGCAAAATGGAGGATATAATGAACATCTCCGGGCACATGAACAAAACTTGAAACATCGTGATGGAAAAATTCAAAGTTTTCATTTCCGAAAAGATGTTCCAGGTTTTTCTTGTCGCCCGTAATCAGATTATCCATGCCCATTACATGAAATCCTTCGGAAATAAAACGGTCGCAAAGGTGGGAACCCAGAAATCCGGCTGCCCCGGTAATCAAAACTCGCTTCTTTGAATTCATAGGGATTAAAAATCCGAAATTACAAATATTTAACGGTCTCGCATTCCAACCCTTTTTATTTGTAACTTCATTTCTCAGGACGGCCATGCGGAATAAATTACTCACCTCCTTTCTTTTTCTTATGCCGGTAATTAACGCCGGTCATGCCTTCGGCCAGACCAAAGCCGATTGTTTGCAAAAATTATATGAGGCGGAAACCGATCCCAAAGAAAAATTGAGAAAGTTGAATTCTCTGGCCTGGGACATAGCATTCTACGATTTAAAAAAGGGGTTGGAGCTTGCGAAGAAGGGGCTGGAGGAATCGAAAAAAATTAATTTCCCCGAGGGACAATTACGATTTCACAATACCCTGGCAACGATTTATCAGGATTTGGGCGATTATGACATTTCCCTTGAGAACCATCTGGCCGGTTTGGAGATTGCCGAGAAAATCGGAGAGAAAAAATTCCTGGGACCCATTTATTCAAACCTGGCCAGCCTTTATAAAGCATTGCAGGACACGGCCAATACCAGGAAGTACATGGAAAATGCACTTACTGCCTTTTTGGAGACCGGCCATGAAAACGGAATTTCGGTCAGTTATCACAACCTGGCCATAAGGATGATTGAGTCGGGTAATTTTGATCCGGCCGAGAAATTCATTGGCATGGCCCAGAAGTTCAATTACAAAAACGACTGGAAGCATTCCATTGGAAATAACATCATGCTTTTAGGTCAGATCCGTGTAAAACAGGGCCGCCTGAAGGAGGCTGCGGATTATTTTCATTCGGCCATGAAGCTTCTGCGGGACGCCGGCCGGGAATATGAATTGGTTCAGGCATATGTTAATCTTTGTGAACTGGAAGACAAAATTCCACCGGGAATGAATGCCGAAGAATACTGCAAAAAGGGACTAGAACTTGCCCAAAAACTCCAGATAAAGTCGTATGTGGTTGAGGCCGCCAAACAATTGAGCGAAATCAATGAACAGCGGGGAAATACCCGGGATGCTCTCAAATATTATAAGTTATCGCAAGCGGTAAAGGATAGCGTTTTCAACGAATCTAAAAAACAGAAAATTGACAATTTAACTGCTCAGTATGAAATCAAATCAAAAGAGCAGGAGATACAGATTTTAAAAGCTGAAAAAAAAGTTGGGGAGCTCGAGAACGAGAAGCAGCGGGAGCAATTAAACAAACAACGGCTGGCGATTGGCGGTGGTATTGTTTTGTTGCTTTCCTTCGGGATCTTCAGCTTTTTATTGTTTCGTCAAAACAAAGCCAAACAAAAAGCCAATGAGGCCCTGGCCCTGCAGAAGGCTCTGGTACAGGAAAAAAACAAGGAAATTCTGGATTCCATACTTTACGCAAAACGATTACAGGATGCTATTTTACCTTCGCCTGAGGCTTTGAAATCCGCCTTTCCTGAACATTTCCTGTTTTACCTTCCCAAGGATGTTGTAGCCGGTGATTTTTATTGGATTTCCGACAAAAGCTCTGAAAAAAACAAGGGCTTTAAGTATTTCGCTGTAGCAGATTGTACCGGTCACGGTGTACCCGGAGCCCTGGTATCTATTGTCTGCAACAATGCCCTTAACCGGTCTGTTGATGAGTTTAAACTAACCACCCCGGGCTCTATTTTGGAAAAAACCCGGGAGTTGGTTATAAAAACCTTTGAAGATTCAGGTCGTAATGTAAAAGACGGCATGGACATTTCCCTGGCAGCATTCGATTCAGAAAAGGGAGAAGTTTTGTGGGCAGGCGCTAACACCGGCTTTCTATACTTTCCTCCGGGCAAATCCGAATTTCTTGAAATCAAGGGAGACAAACAACCCATAGGCAGTCACGACAAGCCAAAACCATTTACCACCCATACCCTATCGCTTGAGAAAGGAAGCGCTTATTATTTTTTCACCGATGGCATTACAGACCAGTTCGGAGGGGATAAGAAAAAGAAGCTTAAGGCAAAAAATTTCCGGGATTTTCTCCAAACCATACGCCCTCTGAGTCCGGAACATCAGCGTCTGGAAATCGAAAAATTTCTTGCCTCCTGGAAGGGGGATTTGGAACAAGTTGATGATATCTGCGTAGCCGGTTTGTTTTTTCCCTGAAAGGAAGGGCTTTCAATGCTCATCTCCCGGGCAACAAACTATTCAACACCATGTTCAAAAGTTGAATTAGGGAAAAGCACTTAATTAATTATTTTTGAGCCATGTCAGAATTTGTTGTTTCAGCCCGAAAGTACCGCCCCGCCACGTTTGCCACAGTTGTAGGACAGGAAAATATTACAGGAACCCTTAAAAATGCCTTAAAGAGTAAGCATCTTGCCCAGGCATTCCTGTTTTGCGGTCCGCGGGGCGTTGGTAAAACCACCTGCGCACGGATTCTGGCCAAAACAATCAATTGTTTCAACATAAACTCCGATACAGAAGCCTGCAATAATTGCGAGAGTTGTGCCTCCTTTAATGAGGGGCAAAGTCTGAACATTTACGAGTTGGATGCTGCCTCGAACAATTCAGTTGACGACATTCGCAGCTTGATAGAGCAGGTGAGATTTGCGCCTCAACTGGGAAAGTACAAGGTTTATATAATCGACGAGGTTCACATGCTTTCAACCCAGGCTTTCAACGCCTTCCTGAAAACGCTGGAGGAGCCTCCTGCCCATGCTATTTTTATTCTGGCCACCACGGAAAAGCACAAAATTATTCCCACCATCCTTTCCCGCTGTCAGATTTTTGATTTTAACCGGATTCAGGTTTCAGACATTGCCCGTCATCTGGCATTTATCGCCGAAAAAGAAAATGTAAAAGCCGATCCTGAAGCCCTGCATGTTATAGCACAAAAGGCCGACGGAGCGCTCCGGGATGCCTGCTCAATTTTCGATCAGATTGTATCCTTTGCGGGCAGCGAGGTAAGTTATGAAGCCGTATTAAACAACCTTAACATCCTGGATCACGATTACTATTTTAAAATAGTAGACGAGATATTGGCCGGCAGCATTCCCAATGCCCTCAATCTTTTCAATGAGATTCTTAACAAAGGATTCGACGGTCATCATTTCCTTACCGGTTTAAGCGGGCATTTCCGGAATTTAATGGTAAGTAAAGACCCCGCAACGGTAGCCTTGCTGGAAACCAGTGAAAATGTAAAGCAAAAATTCCTGCAACAGGCAGCCAGGCTGGAAGCCTTGTTTATTTTAAAAGCCCTCGACAATCTCAACAAAGCCGATCAGGGTTATAAAGCCTCCCGGAACCAACGCCTGCTGGTGGAGCTGTCGCTGATGCAGCTTGCAGCCCTTAAAAGCCCGGAACTGATGAGTTCCGAAAAAAAAAATGACAGCGGTGAACTAAATCCGGAAAAGAAGGAACAGGAAATAAAAACCGAAGCCCAAATCCCGGTTCCCAAAATAGAAAAAGCCCCGGTTGGTAATTCCCGAATCCCATCCTCCCATTCCATTGCCTCTTTGCTAAAGGGCAAAAATGAGGATTCCGAAAAATCAAACGGAACGCAAGTGGCAGGTCCGGAGGAACCTAAAATGGCCGAACCTGTAAGTACAGCGGAACTGGAGAGTGCCTGGGAAAAATATGCCCTTGCGGTAAGGGAGAAAAACCAGATTAACCTGGCCGCTACCCTGCTGAACCGAAAACCCGTTTTAAAAGGGGAAACCCAAATCGAATTTACCCTGGACAATAAAGTCCAGGAGGAGATGATTCAGGAAGAAAAAACCGACCTGATGTCTTTTTTAAGAAAGGAATTGAAAAACTCCTTGCTTTCGTTGGAAACCCGAATAGAGCGGGTTGAATCGGAAAAAAAGCCCTATACCCCATCGGAGAAATTCTCGAGAATGGCACAGGCAAATCCGGCCCTACATAAGCTAAAACAGGCCTTTGACCTGGATATTGAATATTAAATTCCTGAAAAATGGAGTTTTTTATTATTTTTAATACCTCAAATTAGTTTCAAAAAGGGTGAAAAAACAGGTTTCCCTTCGAGTTCTTTTAATTCTTTCCTTTTTTGCGTTATTCCAAAAAGGGAACAGTCAGGTTACGGCCTGCCCAAGCGTAAATGCAGGTCCCGATCAGTCCATTTGCAGCGGCTGTGTCACGCTGAATGCTACGGTAACCGGAACATTGGCTACCAACACCTATTCAGTTGCCGCGATCCCCTACAACCCATATCCTTTTAACCAGGGCACACAGGTTCTGGTAAACATCGACGATATCTGGTCGGCAAATATTCCCATGCCCTTTTGTTTTGAGTTTTACGGCCAAACCTATAATGCTCTGGTCATTGGTTCAAATGCCCTGATTTCTTTTGATGTGGCTCAGGCCAATCAATATTGCCAATGGCCTATCGGAAACCCAATTCCAAGCACGCAAAACCCCAGGAATTCCATTATGGCTCCCTGGCATGATATTGACCCTTCGGTAGGATCCGGTTCCAACATCCGGTATAATACTTACGGTACCGCCCCCTGCAGGCAGTTTGTAATAACATGGGCTAATGTTCCAATGTTTTCCTGCAATTCCATGATAGCAACATCCCAATTGGTGCTTCACGAAACCACCAATATGATAGATGTTTTCATAACCAATAAACCCCTATGTGCCAATTGGAACGGAGGAGCAGCCATAGAGGGAATTCACAATCAGAACCAAACCCTGGCAGTAGTGGTTCCCGGCCGAAATTTCCCAACGCAATGGACAGCTACCAACGACGGTTACCGTTTTTCACCCACCGGTGCTACCAACTTTACATTTGCCTGGTTCGACCTTGCAGGAAATAACCTGGGAAATACTCCCACTTTACAGGTTTGCCCCACCACCACAACAACTTATGTTGCTCAGGTGGTTAACAGCTCTTGTGCCGGACCCATAAATCTTACAGATTCGGTTACGGTCGTATTTATGGGTAGTTCTTCTGTTCCCGTTTCAGGAACCCCTTCAAGCTGTACCCAAAACGATGGAACAGCAACGGCCACCCCGCCGCCGGGTCCGGGACCCTATACCTATTCCTGGGCACCCGGGGGACAAACAAGTCAGACTGCAACCGGTCTGGCCCCCGGTACCTATACCGTTACCATTACCGGCCCCGGAAATTGCACGGCAACAGGAACCGTTACTATTGTTTCTCAGGGAAATGCGGTAGCCGTATTTTCCACAACTTCCGACACCACGGGTTGCGGACCCGTATGTGTGGTATTCGACAACACCAGCGCAAATGCTGTTTCCTGTACCTGGAATTTCGGCGACGGAGGAAGTTCCACTTCCTGTAATCCCACCTATTGCTACACCGTTCCCGGAACCTATTCCGTTACCTTATCGGTTACCGACAATAATGGATGTACCAGTTCAACCATTCATCCCGCTATGGTTACGGTTTACCCCACTCCACAGGCAGGATTTACCTCTAGTCCTCAACCTGCCACCACCGAAAACCCTCAGATTTTCTTTACCAATACTTCCTCTGGTGGCAACACCTATCTTTGGGAATTCGGTGATCCCCAGAACAGCACCTCAAGTTCCCAGAATCCCAATTTTACTTACCCCGATTCCGCCGGTACTTATCTGGTTACGCTGATTGTAACCAATTCTTACGGCTGTACCGATACCATTACACAATTGATTTACATTGAAGGTGAATTTTCATTTTGGTCTCCGAATTCCTTCACCCCTAATGGAGATGGGTTGAATGATGTATTCCTTCCCAAAGGAATTGGCTTTGAGGATGGCTCTTTTGTATTATGGATTTTCGATCGCTGGGGTAATCAGATTTTTGAATCCAGGGACATGAATGTGGGTTGGGACGGAAGAGCTAACGGAGGAAAGAAAATCGCTCAGATTGACACATATGTCTGGAAGGTGGTTGTAAATGATTTTGCCGGAAAAAAACACGAATTTGTGGGGCATGTAAACCTTATCCGCTAAATCCCCCTGCCCTTTTCTTATATTTGCCACTTAACATTTGGATATATGAGAAAAGTTGCGGTTGTATTTTCCCTTTGTTTCCTTTTTCTTAATGCCGGGTATTCCCAGTTAAAGCCCATTCAACCCAAGGTACCGACCACGGTACCGCCTTTTGTAACTGACTACCAATCGGTGGAAGGCGATCCCACGGGAGCCCGGATTTACACACTTTCAAACGGATTAAAAGTTTACCTGAGTGTAAATAAAAATTCTCCAAGGGTTCAAACCTATATAGCAGTAGGCGCAGGGAGTAAAAATGATCCTCGCGATGCCACCGGCCTGGCCCATTACCTGGAACACATGCTTTTCAAGGGCACTGATAAATTTGGAACCCTGGATTATTCTAAGGAAGAGCCTTTGCTGAAAAAAATTGAAGATCTCTACGAAAAATACCGTCAGACAAAAGATTCTAAAAAAAGAAAGGTTTTGTACAGGCAGATTGATAGTTTGAGCGGGGTTGCTGCGAAATATGCCATTGCCAACGAGTACGACAAACTGATGTCTTCCATAGGAGCCAAAGGAACCAATGCTTATACCTGGGTGGAGCAAACGGTTTATGTAAATGACATACCCTCGAACCAAATTGGCACCTGGCTGGAAATTGAAGCAGAAAGATTCCGTAAACCCGTAATGCGAATTTTCCATACCGAACTGGAAGCCGTTTATGAAGAGAAAAATATCTCCATGGATAGTGACCAGGATAAACTTTGGGAGGCCACATTTGAAAATCTTTTTAAAAAGCATACTTATGGCACTCAAACCACCATTGGCACTATTGAGCATTTGAAAAATCCTTCCCTTAAGAAAATCAAAGAATACTACAACAAGTATTACGTCCCCAATAACATGGCGATTTGCATGTCGGGTGATTTTAATCCTGACAGCGTTATTGCTCAAATTCAAAAAACATTCGGAGGCTTTGAGAGAAAACCCCTGAACCCCTTTGTTGCTCCATCCGAAAGCCCCATTAAGTCACCAAGGATTGTAAATGTAGTAGGCCCCAACCCTGAAACCGTTTTACTGGCCTATCGTTTTTCCGGTGCCGGAACCAGGGATGCTGACCTTCTGGAACTTACCGGAAAAATTTTATTCAATGGCACAGCCGGATTGATTGACCTGAATTTAAACCAGAAACAAAAAGTGCTTGCTGCCAATGCCTTCCCCATCATCATGAAGGATTACAGCGCTTTTATTTTGAACGGAGATCCAAAAGACGGTCAAAATCTGGAGGAGGTAAAAAACCTTTTGCTGGCTGAAATAGAAAAATTAAAATCAGGCAACTTCCCCGAATGGATACTTCCAGCCGTTATTGAAAACATACGGCTTGACGACATTCGTCGCTTTGAAAACAATGCCGGCAGAGCTGACGCCTTTGTAAATGCTTTCATTCTGGGGCAAAACTGGCAGGATGTAGTACGACGGGCCGACCGTCTTGCCAAATACACCAAAGCAGATATCCTGGATTTTGTAAAAAAGAATTTCACCAATAATTATGTGGCTGTATTTAAAGAGATTGGAGTAGACCTGAACGTTAAAAAAGTGGAAAAGCCGGAAATTACTCCCGTATCGGTGAACCGCGACAATCAAAGTCCGTTTGTAAAAGCTATTCTTGCCAAAGAGAAAAAAGACATCGAACCTGTTTTCGTCGACTTTTCAAAAGACATCAAAGTTCAAAACCTGAATAAGGAGGTTGATTTCTGGTACACCCAAAACACCCAGAACAATTTGTTCAACCTGACTTTTGTTATAAAAATGGGAGAACGAAACGACCCCTGGGTTCCCATCGCTTATTCGTATTTAAAATATTTAGGAGCCGGAGATAAAACCTCGGAGGAATTAAAGCAGGAGTTTTTCAAGATTGCCTGCGATTATTCCATTGATACCGATAACGAAGAAATTTACATTTCCGTGTCCGGCCTCGACAACAATATGGAGAAGGCGCTCATCCTTCTCAAGCAGCTGATTCAAAATCCATCCGAAGATCCCGAAATATTAAAAAATCTGACTTCCGATATCATTAAAAAACGGGCCGATGCCAAGCTCGACCAAAGTAATATTCTGTGGGGGGGGCTTTATAATCTGGGGGTGTATGGCGAAGAAAATCCCTTCAATACCATAATCCCAACGGAAGACCTGAAAAAGGCCGATAGCAAAAGTCTGATTGAAAAAATAAAAAACACCTTCAGCTTTTCCCATCATGTACTTTATTACGGCCCATCCTCCTTCGAAAACTCCCTGAGTGTAATTAAATCTCAACACACCCTTGCCGACAAATACCTGCCCATTCCACAGCCCCGTAAATTTACCCCGGTGGATCAGAAAGACACCCGTGTTTATCTGGTAGATTTCGATATGAAACAGGCAGAAATCCTGATGGTGAGTAAAGGCCCCGGGTATAACAAGGACCTGATGCCCAAAATCAGGCTGTTCAACGAATATTTTGGAGGAGGCATGTCAAGCATAGTGTTTCAGGACCTGAGAGAATCCAAGGCACTGGCTTATTCGGTTTTTTCTAATTTTTCAATTCCGGAGACCAAAGAAAAACCATTCATTGTTCATGCGTATATCGGAACCCAGGCCGACAAGTTAAATGAAGCGCTGGCCGGCATGATGAATTTATTGAGTGATTTACCCACTTCACCTGTAATGTTCGAGGGAGCCAAAGAATCCCTGCTGCAAAATCTGAGAACCCAGCGGTACACAGGAAACCAGATTCTGATCCAGTATCTCCGGGCCAGAAAACTGGGACTCACGGAAGACATCCGGAAAAAAATATTCGATGAAGGCAGTAATTTATCCCTTCAGGACATAAAAAGTTTCCACGAAGGCAATTATAAGAACCGTAAATACAATATTCTGATTGTCGGAAAAGTGGAAAACATCGACAAAAAGATTTTGCTGAAATACGGACCTGTAAAAGTTTTAACCCTTGAAGAAGTATTCGGGTATTGATTTTTATTCCTGTAATATGTAATATTGCGCTCCACAAATAAACCTTATGAAAAAAATCAAAGTTGCCAATCCTGTAGTTGAACTCGATGGAGATGAAATGACCCGGATTATCTGGAAATTTATCAAGGACAAATTGATACTCCCCTACCTTGAAATTGATATTAAATATTACGATTTGGGTATTGAATACCGCGACAAAACCAATGATGAAGTTACCGTTGAAGCGGCCAATGCCATTAAAAAATACAGCGTAGGTATAAAATGCGCTACCATCACACCCGATGAGGCCCGTGTGCAGGAATTTAACCTGAAGCAAATGTGGAGATCTCCCAACGGAACCATCCGGAATATTCTGGACGGGACTGTTTTCAGGGAGCCTATCGTTTGTAAAAACATTCCCCGTTTGGTTCCCAACTGGACCGCCCCTATTTGTATCGGCCGTCATGCTTTCGGAGATCAATACAGAGCTACCGATACGGTTATTAAAGGAAAAGGTAAATTAACCATGACCTTTACTCCTGAGGATGGCTCCGCCCCTCAGGTATTTGAAGTTTATCAGTTTAAAGGTGATGGTGTTGCGTTAACCATGTATAACACCGACGAGTCGATTCGTGGTTTTGCCTCAAGTAGTATGAACATGGCCTTGCAAAAAAAATGGCCCCTTTTCCTTTCTACCAAAAATACCATCCTTAAAAAGTACGACGGACGATTCAAAGATATTTTTCAGGAAGTATATGAGTCGGGCTTTAAATCCAAATTTGAAGCAGCCGGAATTTATTATGAGCACCGTCTGATCGATGATATGGTAGCCTCTGCCCTGAAACTGAATGGCAATTTTGTTTGGGCTTGTAAAAACTACGATGGTGATGTACAAAGTGATACCGTTGCCCAGGGCTTTGGATCGTTGGGATTAATGACTTCTGTATTGGTTACTCCGGATGGAAAGACCCTGGAAGCTGAAGCAGCACACGGAACCGTTACACGCCACTTCAGAGAGCACCAAAAAGGAAAACCTACTTCTACAAACCCCATTGCTTCCATTTTTGCATGGACTCGTGGTCTGGAGTTTCGAGGAAAACTTGATGGGAATACCGATCTGATTAATTTCAGCCAGCAACTTGAGAAAGTTTGCATTGAAACCGTGGAAAGCGGAAAAATGACAAAGGACCTTGCAGTTTGCATTCACGGGAACAAAGTCAGTCACGGGGAACACTACCTTTATACGGAAGAGTTCCTGAATGCCTTAGATGAAAATCTGAGAAAGAAACTCAGCTGATTCGGGGTTCCTATTCCAACACAAAAACACGCTCGGTTGCCCGGGTAACCGCTGTATAAAGCCAGCGCAGATACTCCTTATCGGGATCCATGGCTCTAACCATTCCCCGGTCGATAAAAACTTCTCTCCATTGTCCTCCCTGGGCTTTATGACAAGTTACAGCGTAGGCAAATTTCACCTGGAGGGCATTAAAGTAAGGATCCGATTTTACCTTCTGAAGTCTGGCCTGTTTTGATTTTATGTGGGCATAATTTTTATCCACCTCAAGGTAAAGATTTCGCATAATTTCCTGCGACAAAGCCGGGCCGGGGGCCTCAAGCACAGAGACAATAATTTTCGCTTCAACCTCAGGTTCCTCCGGTAAATCTGGAAATTTAAAAACAATATTGGCAAAACGAAGTCCGTATTTCTCTTCACTGTTTTTAACTTTCTCAATCCTTACAATATCTCCATTGGCAATAAATCCGGCCTTGCTGTCTTCCGATAGCCAGGAGTAATTGTTTTTTACCACCATTAATAAATCACCAGCGGTAATTTCCTCTTCAAAATTTCTAATTGAAAACCGGATCTGACGGTTAAAACCGTTGGCGGATTTATTGCTGCGACAAACCACAATACAATCTTCCAGCCCGGTTCGTGAATAAGCCGTATTAAGAGCATCAGAAAATTCTCCGTAGGGCAGGAAATGTAAATCCTTTGCCGGAGAAAACTGAAAACCACCGGCAGAAAGGCCCGAGGAAATCATTTCCCTGATTTCGGTAGCATTGGTTAAAATTCCGGAATCCCGGGCTTGCCGTACCACGTCTTGTAAAGTGGCGGAAAATACCTTCAATGCAAATCTGCTTTTCAGCCAGTCAGGGTCTAAGGCCGGAGAAAAGGGAGACCCTACCGGGGGCAACTGCGCCAGATCGCCGCAAAACATCAAACGGCAACGGTTTCCGGAATAAACAAACTCAATCAGATCGTCAAGCAAATTACCGGATCCGAAAATTCCACCCTCAGGGCCTGAATCGCCAATAACCATTGAGGCTTCATCCACGACAAACAAGGTACCTTTCCGGATATTTTCTTTCAGGACAAACTGCTCCACCCCTCCCTTGCGGGAAAGGGAATAGATATATCGGTGAATGGTTTGCGCACCGGTTCCGGAATAGGAAGACAAAACTTTAGCTGCCCTGCCGGTGGGAGCCAGAAGCACAATATTCGATGAAAAACAACGTACCAGGGCAGAAATGAGTGTAGTTTTTCCAGTACCCACATAACCCCTCAACACAAACGCAGTTTTTGGGTCGGTGTCAAGAAAAAACTTTTCTATTTCACCGGCCGCCTCCCCTTGTCCCTGCGTTGGATCATGGCCAATGGCCCCTATTATTCTATCAAAGTATGACAATCCAGCTGTTTTCCATAAAGATAAGGTATGGTTTTATTTAGTATTTTTATTTCTTTGAACAAACCATGGAATCTGCCACTTCAGAAGGGAAAACCAAGCCTCTCGACAAGGCTGTTTTAGACAGGATCAACCCTGTTACAAGCAGCCTGTGGCTGCATTTTAATGAGCACTATCTGAATGTTTTGGTTTTGGAAAAAAGCGGCCAGGAATTAATATTTGAGACCGGCTTTTCAGACATCTGGAATCAGAACCCCGGAACTATTCTGGCTGAAATCTCCCAACAAGCTCCTGTCCTGAAGGAAAAATTTTCCACCTCAGGTGCAATTTTTACCGGGGCCTTCGACAGCCTTATTCCCGACAACCTTATTTCAGGAGGAGATGCCGGTGTACTGCAGAATTTCCTCTCGGAAAACAAAAATACTGAAGCGCCAAAAGAAGGATTGGGGATTCCCCAATTAGGAGCCAGGGTTATTTTTTCCCCTCCTTTGCATGCCAAAGCCTTGAAAGAGGCCTTTTATCTGCCCGGTGGTATTAATCATTCCTCCCAGTTTTCTATCCCCTTCGGACTTCAGCACAACAAAAACTCACAGAGCAAAAAGGTAATTTGTTTTATATATCCGGGCTGGGTGGAAATTATGGCCTTCAATGGTTCAAAACTTCAGCTCTATAACGGCTTTGGTTTTCAAACTGAAACCGACTGCCTTTATTTCATCATGGGTAGTTTTGATGCCCTGGGCTTTAACCCTGAGAATACTCCCCTTGAACTGGCCGGAGGTTCTGCTATGGCTCCTGAAATCAAAAAATCTCTGGAAAAATACGTGCGTTACATATCTTTTATCCCTTTGCCCGGAACCCTTAAAAAGGGAGCCGTACAAAATGATCTTAAGGAATCCGAAAAAGGAGTTTTCCTTATTCACTCTCAATGCGCATAATAGGAGGCACGCATAAACGCATCCGAATAGACGCACCCAAAAATCTACCCCTGCGTCCTACCACCGATTTTGCCCGTGAAACCCTATTCAATGTTTTAGAACACTCCATGGACCTTTCATCCCTCAGGGTTATTGATTTGTTTTCCGGAACAGGAGCTATCTCCTTTGAGTTTGCCAGTAGGGGTGCTATGGAAATTTTGGCTGTTGACCGATTGCCACAGGCCCTTTTATTTACCCGGAAAAAAGCACAAGAATTGGGGTTTGTGAGTATCAAAACCCTGAAGTCAGATGCGCTCCGGTTTTTAGCCGAAAATAATACCTCTGCAGATTTAATCTTTGCCGACCCCCCTTTTGATTTTGAACAGTACAATGAACTGATAAGCAAGGTATTACAATCGCAATCTTTGAAACCCGGTGGTCTTTTTATCGTAGAACATTCCAGCCGCAATGATTTTTCGGAAAGGGAATGGTTTTTGAAAAAGAAAACCTGCGGGGCCATTTCATTTTCATTTTTTACAAAAAGCCAGGCATGAAAAAAACAGCTCTTTTTCCGGGATCTTTTGATCCGATTACCCGCGGGCATCAGTCGGTGATTCTCCGCGCCCTGCCACTATTCGACGAAATTATTATCGGCATTGGAACCAATTCGGGGAAAACCCCTATGTTCTCGCTCGAACAAAGAATAAAATATGCAAAAAAAGTATTTGCAGGCATAAAAGAAATCAGGGTAGAACCCTACTCCGGATTAACCCTCGATTTTTGCCGGAAAACAGGAGCCGGGTTTTTACTCAGAGGACTAAGAACCTCAGGTGATTTTGAATTCGAACGGGTTATTGCCCATATGAACCGTGATATGAATCCGGAAATAGAAACCATTTTCCTGCTTACGGTTCCTGAATATTCACATGTAAGCTCTTCGGTGGTAAGAGAAATTTTAAAAAACAATGGAGATGTTTCCCGCTTTATTCCTGAGGGTCTCAAACTTGATTAATGTCCAGGATAAAACTCATATTCTTTTTAATTTTTGCCGGCTTGAATCAAAGTCAGGCATCGGAAGCCCGGCTTGCCGGGAAAGCCGATCCTGAGTATTTCAACCGCGAAATTATTGCCTGGACACCCGGAGATCCGGTTTCCCATTTTGAAAAAATAATCGGTCGAGACACCATATCATCAAAGGGATTTTTCTCTTTCACTTTTAAGCTGGATCATACCATTCCCCTCTATCTGCGAACCGGAAATGTGCAGGCCAGGCTTTACATTCAACCCGGAAAAAAATACAAAATAGGCCTTTTAAAAAAAGATCCCTCCGTAACCGGAACTTTTGGCAACCCTGCACCCGTTGAACTTGTTTTCATGGACGCCGACTCAACCGAGTTGAACTTTTTGATTCGGGAAGTAGATAATGCCATCAACAAACTGCTGTCGAAACAAAAAGGAAGTCCCATTGCCGACCAGCGGCCGACTCAACTAAAAAAAGATAGCGTGGAACTAAAGACGCCTCAAAATCTTAAACTTCTCCACAAAATCGATTCCCTTGAAAAAGAGCTTTCCGGACTTTTGAAAATCTCCTCCGACCCCTACTTTAAAAAATATTTCGCCTCAGCCTTTGGTATTACCCGGCTTCCTCTCCTTTCAGGAAAAACATTTTTTGAAAAATACCTTAAAGGACAAGGGGCAGACTTAAGTCATTTTGAAAACACCTGGATGTGGAGCCGCTATTTCGAGGCTGAATTTGAGTCCCGGCTCTATGGACAAAAAGCCATTGGAATTATTCAAAGTGAAAACCTGAAAGAGTTTTCCGCCCTTCTTAAGTCCAAGTATTTTGTTTTGACAGACACACTGAGAGACCTCCAAACCCTTACCCTTTTATCGGCAGCCCTTAACATTAAAAACCACAAGAAGGAAAATGTATGTCGTATGACCCAAAGCCTGAAAGGGGAATCTGCCATTAGTCTTATTCAGGCATTCTGCGAAAATCTAAGCCGCAAATCCTTTTCCCTGATTCCCGGTGCACATGCTCCCCAGTTTTCCCTTCCCGACAAGAACCAGGTTTTTAACACTATTCCCACTAAGGATCAAAAACACACCTACCTTATTTTCTGGCGGTCTGATATTAAGGAATGTGAAGAATTATTCTTTTTCATTCCTGAACTTAAAAAGAAATACGGGGCCAAAATTAATTTTGTTGCCATAAATATGGATCCGAAACCCGACGACATGTCGAAGTTCCTTCAGCGATATCCGAAATACGACTGGCTGTTTCTCTATGGAGGGAATGATTTGTCGCTCACTGGCATATACCAGGTTAAAGCCTTCCCACTTTGCTATCTGGTAAATACGTTCGGAAGATTCAGTCATTCTCCCGCCCCTGAGCCGGGAGCGGAACTCGAAAAGATTTTTGAAGACATCCGAAAAAAAGGACAAAAAGGATTCCTCCCAGGGCAAAAAGAAAATTAGGATCCGCTTCTTTTTTCCAGCTCCTTTTCAATAGCCGCCAAATTAATATTTCGGGCCCGCAGCAGCACCAACAGGTGGTACATTAAATCCGCGGTTTCCGAAATCAATCTTTCATCGCTCCCCGACTCGGCCTCTAATAAGATTTCCGAAGCTTCCTCTCCAACCTTCTGGGCAATTTTCTTCAATCCGGAATTAAACAACCTGCTGGTGTAGGATTTTTCATCACCTGATTCCTTACGGCTCTTAATAATTTTTTCCAGTGATTTCAAAGTGAATGAGTTTTCATCAAAACAATTCGGTGTATTTAAATGACAAACGGGTCCGGTTGGATTGCCAAACACCAGGATGGTATCTGAGTCGCAATCGACCATAAGTTTCTCCACTTCCACATAATTCCCTGATGTTTCTCCTTTCACCCATAATGCATTACGGGACCGGGAAAAAAATGTCAGCTTTCGGGTTGATTCCGTCAGTTTATAACTTTCTTCGTTCATATACCCGAGCATCAGCACTTCCCGGGTTAAAGCGTCCTGAACAATGGCAGGCAGCAAACCTGAAGTTCCTTTATTAAAATCCGGTGTTCTCATGGTTACAATCTTATTTCAAGGTTATTGTCTTTGAGGAATTCTTTCAATTCGGAAATTTTTAGTTCGTTTCGGTGAAAAATACCTGCAGCCAATGCGGCATCAGCATTTCCCCGGGTGAAAACATCCAGGAAGTCAACTGGACTTCCGGCTCCACCGGAGGCGATCACAGGAATACCGGCTAAACCGGAAATCCGTGAAACATTCTCGATGTCGAATCCTGCCCCGGTTCCATCGCGGTCAATTGCAGTTAATAAAATTTCCCCGGCACCTGAATCAATTATTTCTTTTACCCATTGGATAAGCTTCCTGTCGGTTTTTTTCTTTCCACCGTGCGACATCACCATTGGAGTACCATTTAAAAGCATGTAATCAACCGCCACAACCACGCATTGAGATCCGAAGCGCCGGGCAATATCTGATATAAGCGAAGGGCGAAGCAGGGCAGCCGAATTTAGGCTTATTTTATCGGCGCCCGACTCCATCAGTTTTTCAACATGTCCGATTTCGCTGATTCCACCCCCTACGGTAAACGGAACATCTACAACTCCGGCCACCTCCTCAATTACCTTGAAAATGGTGCCCGTATTTTTTACGCTTGCTTCGATATCCAGAAAAACCAACTCGTCAGCACCCTGCCGGCAATAAAGCGTTGCCATTTCAACGGGACTCCCAAGCGGAACCATTCCCGAGAAATTTACTCCTTTCACGGTAGTGTTCCCTATGACATCCAGACAGGGAATAATTCTTTTCGCTAATCCCATAGTCTGAAATTTTTAAAATCCGGTTTTTCCGACAAAGGATTCCCGAACAAAGACTTCCCCAGAATGGCACCTTTACAACCCAGATTATGCAATGAAACAAGGTCTTCCTGATTTCTAACGCCACCGCTGGCAATGAGATTAATCTTTGGGAAATCCCCCAAAATCTGCTTATAAAGGGCAAGAGATGGCCCCTCCATCATACCATCTTTACTAACATCCGTACACATTACTCCATAACATTTATTAAGGGGCAATAGTTTTGCCATATCAGCAAATGAAAAGGAGGAATCCACAGTCCACCCTTTCAATTGTACCTTGCCATTTTTTACATCCAGGGCAGCCAAAATACGGTCCAGATTCAATTCAGCAAAAACCGAATCAGAAAATTCCCGATCTGAAACAAGGGAAGTTCCCAAACAAAGAATATCGGCTCCGGAAGAAATTACGGATCTCACATCAGTAAGCGTACGGATCCCACCTCCGAAATCAATCACCAGATTTGTCTTTGCTTTTATGGTTTCCAGCAATTCCAGGTGAACCGGTTTTCCGGATTTCGCCCCATCTAGATCCACCATATGCAGCCGTGAAAAACCTTTTTGCTCAAGCTCAAGGGCAAATTGCAAAGGATCGGTATGAAACACCCGGGCCGTCTGAAAATCTCCTTTTTTAAGCCTGACTGCCTTTCCATTTATTAAATCAATTGCAGGAATCAGCTCCATGTTATAAACTCAAAAAATTAGTAATAATACGATAGCCTTCCGGTCCGCTTTTCTCAGGATGGAACTGAACCCCAAAAAAATTATCCCTTTCCACGGCGGCGGAAAATTCAGTTCCATAATGGGAAAATCCACTGGTACAATTTACCACCGGCAAATAAAAACTGTTTACATAATATACATAAGCACTCTCAGTTACATTCTTAAATAAGGGTCCCTTCAAATTATAAATTCTATTCCAGCCAATCTGAGGAACTTTGAGTTCACCCTTAAACTTAAGGACATTTCCATCCACGATGCCAAGTCCACGGGCATTCCCCTCTTCGCTGGCCGAACACATTATTTGCATACCCAGACAAATTCCCAAAACCGGATTTTTAAATCCTCTGATCAGCTCGGCCAGGTTCTCTGCTTCCAGAAACCGGCTCAATTCTCCTGCATGACCAACACCGGGTAGAATTAACTTATCGGCCTTGTTTAATGTATCGGGGTCGCTGGTCAGAACCGGAGTAATGCCAAGTCGTTTCAAGGCAATTTCCACCGATTTAACGTTTCCCGCAGGGTATTTCACCAGACAAACTTTCATAACAATCCTTTGGTAGTGGGAATTTCATCATTGTCGTTACCCCTTTCCAAACATCCTTTTAAACATTTACCAAATGCCTTAAAAACCGATTCAATTTTATGGTGGGTATTTTCGCCCAGCACTTCAATGTGAAGGGTACAGGAAGCCGCATCGGAAAAAGACTTAAAGAAATGGGATAGCATTTCCACAGGAAAATCACCTACTTTATCACGGGTAAACTTTCCCTCAAACCTCAGCCAGGGTCTGCCCCCAAAATCCATGGAAAAGCGACACTCTGCATCATCCATGGGAAGTACGAAGGCATATCGCCCGATCCCTTTCTTATTTCCGGCCGCTCTTTTAACCGCCTCACCGAGGGCAAGAGCAGTGTCCTCTATGGTGTGGTGCTCATCAATTTCAAGGTCTCCTTTAACATCAAGCTCCAGACTGAAACCTCCATGGCGACAAAACTGCTCCAGCATGTGGTCAAAAAATTTCAGTCCGGTATTAATTTTGTACGACCCGGTTCCATCAGGATTGAACCAAAGCCTGATTTCGGTTTCGTTTGTTTTCCGGCAATGCTCAACAATACGGTCATTAGTTTTTAAGAAATAATAAATTTCCTTCCAGGAATCGGGGTTCAAAGCAATAATATCTTTGAGCTCCGCAGGAACAGGAACTTCCTTATTATAATATTGCCGGATGTAAATTGCCCGGCATCCCAGATTTGACGCAAGGTAACAATCCGTCAGCCTATCCCCTATGGTAAACGAATTTTTTAAATCCCATGCACCTGAAAGGTATTCCGTGAGCATCCCTGTGCCCGGTTTCCGGGTTGGAGCATTATCGCTTTCAAAGTGAGGGTCAACATGAACCGTTCGGAATACAATTCCTTCATTTTTTAATGCGGAAAGGATAAAATTCTGAATAGGCTCAAAAGCCTGCAAGGGATACTTTTCCGTGCCGAGACCATCCTGATTGGTAACCATTACCAATTCAAAATTTAACTCTCTGCATATTTTACCCAGCCAGGTAAAAACACCGGGCATAAATTCAAGTTTACTGAAACTATCAATCTGAAAATAATCCTGAGGTTCAATAATCAGAGTACCGTCACGATCAATAAAAAGAGCCTTTTTCATTTTATATTTCCTTTAATTCCTTTAGCAAATTACGATTTTCATCGGGTGTTCCCAGGGTAATACGCAAACATCCTTCGCATCCCGGCACCTTACTTCGGTCGCGCACCAGAAATCCCTTCCCCAGCAGATTCCGGTAAACCTTTGCAGGGTCCCTGAATCGAACAAGAAAAAAATTGGCCTCTGAAGGATAAACTAAAACAACTTCAGGCACTTGACGAAGCTGTGTGTACATAAATTCCCGTTCGCTAATAAACTCCTCCTTATTTGAATTGCTTTCCTGCAACAACCTCAATGCCTCCTGCTGGCTGAATGCATTGATATTATAAGGAGGCTTGGCCTTTAACAAAACGGCAGTTAACCGGGGATCGCTCAGGGCATAACCTATTCGTAAGCCGGCCATCCCGTAAAACTTACTCAGGGTTCTCAAAACAACCAATTGCCCATTCAAAAATTCCGGATCGGGGGAATTTACCCGGGAAGAAAATTCCATATAGGCCTCATCCATTACCAGAAGTACGCTTTTGTCCTTTATTTTCTGTAGTAGCGGTCCCGGATCAATAAGATTGCCGCTGGGGTTATTCGGGTTGCAAACAAAAATGATTTTCAGATTATCCCAATTCACGCGGGAATCCCAGTCAAACGGAATCTGAAATTCTGAATCAAGAGAAACTCTTTGAATTTCTACATTGTTTAAGCCAGCGCAAAACTCATACATCCCATAGGTAGGAGTAAAAATCAGCACAGAATCCTGACCGGGATTGCAAAAGCAGCGAATCAAAAGGTCAATGGCTTCATCGCTGCCGTTTCCTACAAAAACATTTTCCGGCGAGAGGTTATATTTCCCGGCAATTACAGCTCTTAAAGCTCTGGATTGCGGATCGGGGTAGGAAGCAAATTTATTTCCCCGGGAAAGAGAAAGCCGGTTTTCATTTGCATCCAACAAAACTTTTCCTTCCGAGTCGGCTTCGTCGCGTGCGCTGGAATAGGCTTTAAGGGCCCGGATGTTTTGCCTTAAAATATTTTCAGGATTAAACATTTTGCAGACGTTTTAAAATTGAATTTGCGTGGCCTTCGAGCCCTTCCAGTCTGGCAAGAAGCCTAACCGGGGGACCCACTTTCAGCAGACTGGCCCTATTAATAGTTTGCCAGGTCATTTTTTTCATAAAAGATTCGGTACTTACTCCACCATAAACCCTGGCAAAACCGCCCGTCGGCAGACAGTGGTTGGTTCCCGAAGCATAATCGCCCAAAACCTCACAGGACAAAGAACCCAGAAAAACAGAACCGGCATTTCGTACGAGGGGTAACCATCTGGCCGGATTTTTAACCTGAATACTCAAATGTTCGGGAGCGTAGTTGTTTATAAATTCCATACCCGTTTCCGGTTTTGTAAAATACATAGCAAAGGATCGTTTCAACGATTTCAGGGCCATTTCCTTCCTTGGTAAGGTCAAAATTTGATTATCAACTTCCCGAACCACCTCTCGAATTAATTTCTTACTGTCGGTAACCAGAAAAACCTGACTATCGGGACCGTGCTCGGCTTGTGCAATAAGGTCTGCTGCGATAAACTCAGGGTTTGAAAATTTATCTGCAAGCACTACCAATTCCGAGGGCCCTGCAAGGAAATCAATCTCCACCCCCTGGTTTCGGATTTCTGATTTTGCCCCGGTTACCCATTTATTTCCGGGACCGAAAATTTTATTTACGGGTTTAAATTTACCGAAGCCGTAACCCAGGGCTCCGATAGCGGGAATGCCTCCCAGTTTCAGCACTTCATCAATTTCAAGTTCCCTGATGATAAAAGCCAGTTCGGGAGAAAATGTGGAATTTGCTTTTAGGGGTGTTGAAACTGCAATCTCCTTTACTCCGGCAATACGGGCAGGCACCCCGAGCATAATGAGGGTGGAAAATAAGGGTGCCGTTCCTCCCGGAATATACAAACCCACCCGGTCGAGCGGATTCCAGCTTGCCCCGCAAACTAATCCCGGAAGAATCTCCACATTTCGGTTTTCAGGTAGCAGTTGTGTGTGGAACTTATCAATATTCCGCATGGCCAGGAGAATGGCTTTACGGCTTTCCCCGGAAACTTTTCCCGCAGCAATTCTCAATTCATTTGGATTGGTAAAAACCGGTTCGGGCATTTTTTCTCCGAGGGAGGATAAAACGGACCTGATTCCATATTCGCCCCGGAGTCTGACTTTTTTTAGCATCTCCCGGATTTTTTCCATTTCAGCCAGGGTGCAGGTGCCCGGACGAAGAGTAAAAGGACCCCATTTTTTACGGGGTAAGTTTTCAAAATATCTCATCTTAAACAATCATATTTTCAATAGGAATAACAAGAATACCTTCCGCACCTTCTTTCTTTAGTTTCATGGTAATATCCCAGAAATCATCCGCGTTAACAACAGAGTGAAGCGATGACCATCCCTCGGTTGCAAGGGGAAGTATGGTGGGAGCTTTTATCCCGGGGATAATTTTTGTAATGGCAGCAATTTTTCCATTCGGGGCATTCAACAAAATATATTTGTTTTTCTTTCCCTGACGGTTGGCTCTTACCCGAAAAATTAAGCGATCCAGGATATCCCGTTTTTCCCCATTCAGATTTTGATTGGCCACAAGAACGGCCTGACTTTTAAGAATGGTTTCAACCTCTTTTAATCCGTTTGAAAGCAGGGTGCTTCCTGTACTGACCAGATCGCAGATAGCATCGGAAAGTCCAATCCCCGGCGCAATTTCCACGCTTCCTCCAATGCCGTGAATCTCCGCCTTAATATTGTTGGATTTTAGGAAGGAACTCAATATTTCAGGGTAGGAAGTGGCAATTCTTTTTCCCTGAAAGTAGGTAAGCCCTGCATAGTTTGTTTCCCGTGGAATGGCCAGGGAAAGGCGGCAGGTTCCAAACCCAAGCTTTTCTTCTACCTGAAGATTTTCGATGCCTTTTTCCGCCAGCACATTTTCACCTACTATGCCGCAGTCGGCCACCCCATCACGGATATAACCCGGAATATCATCGTCGCGAAGGAACAATACTTCCACGGGAAAGTTCTCGGCCCGGGTTTTCAGGCGGCCGTTCCCTTCTATCAGATTAAACCCGCAAAAAGACATCAGCTCAAGGGAGCTTTTATTTAAGCGGCCCGATTTCTGAATGGCAATGGTTAATTTCATATCTATGGATTTAAAATAAAAAAGGCTTTCTTGATTCAAGAAAGCCGGCTACTATTTATTTGTTAAAGTATATTAAATAAGGAATGGCTTTCCCAGGAAATGGAAGCCATGATGATGAAGTATATTTATATTTGCCTTCACAGGATACAAATGTAAACAATTTATAATATCCACCAAAAAATGAAAAAATCAACACAATTACTATTCCTTTCAGCCTTTTGCTTGTTTGGATTTACCTCCGACAAACCTGCCTACAAGGTATTTACCGGCAAGGGAAAGGAAACCGACTACAAAACACTGTTAAAGGAGGCCGAAAAATCGGATGTTATATTTTTCGGGGAATTTCACGATAACCCCATTTGCCATTGGCTGCAGGCCGAGTTAATGCGCGATTTATACAAATCAAAAGGGGATTTGCTCTTGATGGGGGCCGAAATGTTTGAAGCCGACAATCAAATGGCTCTGAATGAATACTTAAAGGGTTTGATCAGCGAAAAAACCCTGAAGGACGAGTCTAAGATTTGGCCCAATTACAAAACAGACTATAAGCCCCTTCTTGATTTTGCCCGTGAAAAAAAGCTACCCTTTATTGCTACCAATGTACCCCGGCGGTATGCGAATCTTGTGTATTCCAAAGGCACGGGTATTTTAGACAGCCTCGAATCCGGAAGCAAAGCCTTTTTACCCCCTCTCCCCTTTCCCTACGATCCCGAGCTGAAATGCTATAAAGATATCTTCGCCTCAGCCGGAGGGCATGGGGGTGAAAACCTCCCCAAATCACAGGCCCTGAAAGACGCTACCATGGCTCATTTCATTGCCCTAAATTTTACTAAAGGCAAAACATTTCTGCATTTTAACGGGACCTACCATTCCAATTTTAATGAGGGGATTGTATGGTACCTGAAAAAGTACCGGCCAGAACTGAAAATCATGGTGATTTCATCTTCCCTGCAAAAGGAATTGGCAACGCTTGATAAAGAATCCATTGGCAGTGGTGATTTTATTATTTGTACTCCCGAATCCATTACCCGAACCCATTGAAAAAGAGCAAAGAAAAAATCCGCTGCCCCTGGTGCCTTTCCCACCCGATTTATATAAAATATCATGATGAAGAATGGGGCGTTCCTGTATATGACGACCGTTTGCTGTTTGAGTTTTTGATTCTGGAAGGATTTCAGGCCGGCCTGAGCTGGTTAACGGTTCTGAAAAAAAGGGAAAACTTCAGAAAGGCTTTTGCGGGTTTTGATGCAAAAAAAATTGCCCGGTTTGATCAAAAAAAAGTGGAGCGCCTGATGCAGGATACCGGAATAATAAGAAACCGCTTAAAAATAGAAGCCGCCATAAACAATGCCAGACTCTTTCTTAAAATTCAAAAGGAATACGGCTCCTTCAGCAAATTCATCTGGTCCTTTACCGGAGGAAAAACCCTGGTAAATAAACCAAAAACCATGAAAGATATTCCCTCTACTTCCCGGGAAAGTGATGAAATGAGCAGGGTATTGGGCAAAATGGGCTTTAAATTCCGGGGATCTACCATTTGTTATGCATTCATGCAGGCAACGGGAATGGTTAACGACCACCTTATTACCTGCTATAAAAGAAAAAAATAATGGTTTATTTCCCTTTCTCGATTTGAGAAGACAACTCTTCCCAGGCCTTCATCCGCGATTCCAGTTCAGCGCCGGATTTCTCATATCTTGCGTACAGGTCTTTATCGTTTAAAACCTGAGCACACAATACAGGGTCGGCCAACTTATTATTTATGTCGGCAATAAACACCTCAAGTTCCGAGATTTCCTTTTCGAGTTTATTCAATTCATTCTGAATTCGCCGCTGCTCCTTTTCCGCTTCCTTTTTTTCCTGAAAAGCAAGGTTTGCATCTGTGGGAACCGGGGGTGGCGAGCTTTTCTTTTCCTGGTCCTTTTTCTCCAGCTCTTTCAAAGAGCGAATTTTCCGGGCCTGTATATATTCGTTTACATCACCAAGATACTGATAAACGGTTCCGTTCCGGAATTCAAAAGTTTTGTTTGTCAGTCCTTGCAGAAAATCCCGGTCGTGGGAAACCACTATCAGGGTTCCATCGTATTTCATCAGTGCTTTTTTCAACACCTCCTTGGAGCGCATATCCAGGTGATTGGTAAGTTCGTCCAGCACCAGGAGAGAATAAGGTTCCAACAATAATTTACACATGGCCAGCCTCCCTTTCTCGCCTCCGGAAAGCACTTTAACCTTTTTATCAATGTCATCGGCACCGAACAAAAACGACCCTAACAGATTCCGCACCGATTTCCGGATATCGCCAATGGCAATGTCATCAATGGTTTCAAAAACAGTTTTGTTTTCATTCAGAATTTCCGCTGCATTCTGGGCATAGTAACCAATGTTTACACTGGCTCCGATAGTTAAAGCTCCTTCGCCTTTCTCCACCCCTGCTATCAATTTTACCATTGTCGATTTTCCTTCTCCGTTTCTTCCGACAAAAGCAACTCGGTCGGATCGTTCAATGGTAAAATCAACCCCGGAAAAAATAGATCTGGTTTCATATTTCTTGGAAACTTTATCCGCTTCAACTACGGTTCGTCCGGAACGGGGTGCCGGGGGAAAGAAAAACCGAATGGCACTGGTGTCTTCATTATCAATTTCGATGGTTTCCAGCTTTTCAAGCTTTTTAATAAGCGATTGGGCAAAACTTGCTTTGCTGGCCTTGGCCCTGTATTTGTCAATGAGAGCTTCGGTTTTGTCGATATATTTTTGCTGGTTCTTATAAGCAGCCATCTGAGTATCTCTCCTTTCCTTTCTCAATTCAAGGTAGCGGGAATAGTTGGCCTTATAATCGTGAATTTTACCCAGAGATATTTCCAGCGTTCTGTTCGTCAGATTATCTAAAAAAGCCCGGTCGTGGGAAACCATTACCACGGCTCCAAAATAATCTTTCAAAAATTCTTCAAGCCATTGGATAGACTCAATATCCAGATGGTTGGTCGGCTCGTCGAGCAATAATAAATTGGGGCGCTGCAAAAGCAATTTTGCAATTTCCACCCGCATCCGCCAGCCACCACTGAACTCATCCGTCAATCGGGAAAAATCTTCCCTTTTGAATCCAAGACCCAAAAGTGTTTTCTCAACTTCGGCATCTTTTGAATAAGCACCCGCCAAATTCAGCCTTTCGGTAATCTCGTGCAATTCATTTATCAAATTCATGTAGGCATCGGATTCATAATCCGTCCTGGTTACGAATTCCTCATTAATTTCCCTTTCCCTTTGTTCGAGTCTTAAAATTTCAGAAAAGGCCGACATGGCTTCATCGAAAACGGTCTTGCCCAGATTATGTTTCATGTCCTGGGGCAGGTAGCCTATTGTAAAGCCTTTGGGCATTGCTACTTCACCGCTATCGGGCTTTTGGTCACCGCATAGAATTTTCAACAGGGTGGACTTTCCTGCTCCGTTTCTTCCAGCCAGTCCGATCCTGTCCCTCTCATTAATAAGGAATGATATGTCCTCATACAGAGGAACCCCTCCAAAACTTACCGTTAAATTATTTACTGAGATCATTGTAAATCGACATTATTTCATCATTTTCCACTACAAAGGTACCTTCTTTTTCTTCCTTTGCCAATTCAGCCATAACCGTAGCCACGGCACGGGCATTTACCGCCCGGTACTTTTTGAGCTTCCCAATAAGCATAAAAGAAAAGAGTGGAAGAATAAGCTGCATCAGTTTTTCGCCGAATCGCAGTTCCTTTCTTTCTCCCAGTAAAAGGCCGGGTCTCAAAACAACCAGCTGGAAAAAATTCATTTCTCTCAGTTTCTTTTCAGTTTCGCCCTTTACCCGGAGGTAAAAATTCCCGGTATCAGGATCGGCTCCCAGGGAAGATTGAAAAAAGAACCGGCTACCCTGCTTTTGGGAGAAAATACCGGCTAAGGAAAGTGGAATTCCGACATCTATCCGGTAAAATTCTTCCCGGCTTCCGGCTTTATTGATGGTAGTTCCAAAAAGACAAAATACATCGGCCCTTTCAAATCCATTCGAAAAACCCTCCACATACCTTTCATCGTGTGCAACAACAACTTCTCTAGCTTCCAATGTTTGGGGCTTGGTTCTTCCCAGGAGGACTATTTTGGAATAAATACCATCCCGGTTTAGAATTGTCCTAAGGAAACTTCCGGTTAGCCCGGAAAAACCCAGAATTATGGCAGTATCATTTCTTTTCATGAAAAATTCTTCCCCATATGGTATTAAAATATTCGAACCGGGCCCTTCTCCAGTTTCCCTTTTCAACGATCAGGGTTCCGTTATCGGAGGAAGACAAAAGAAAGGAAAATACGAAGGGCGCCTGAGGATCCACCCAACCTCCCATTTGTCCAAACCGTAAATCACACAAATACAATCCATCCGTTTGCGGGTCAACCAGGTAAAAACCTTTGGTAAAACTTATTAGTTTCTCAAGGTCGGGAACCGTTCCAAATTTTTCCAGTAACTCTTTTCGGGCAGGAATAAAGCTGAAATCAGGTTTGGATTTATCAAAAACAGAACGGTAAGACACATAATATCCCGAATCCACATCCGCAACATATCCTGACAGGAAGGAGTTCAGGGGGGTTGCAAAAGCCATATCTTTCACGGGAACAATCCCCTTTTCTTCCAGCGATTTCCGAAGGGCGTGCACATTCAGTTGTTGGGTGAGAACCGTAAATAACAAGTAGGCAGTTGAAATTAAAACTCCCCTTTTTGCCCAGGAAAATCTGGCCTCATGATTCCTGCCTGCCCGCAGCACCATTATGATGCAAAAAAGAAAAGGAAGCGTATAAAGGGGATCAATTATGAAAATGGAATTTATGTCGAAGCGGTAGTCGGAAAAGGGAAGAAATAAGGGGGTTCCGTATCCGGTAAAAGCATCGAGGAGTGGATGCGTAAAAATTCCACAAAACGATAAAACAATCCAATCTCTTAGTCTTGCGGCTGAAGTGGGATGGATTTTTCGGATGAGAAAACCCAACATGGGGGCCACCAAAAAGGCGAAGAAAACAGAGTGTGAATAACCACGGTGGACAAAGAGTTGATCAACCGGTGAAAAAAAAGGATTTAATACAACATCAAGGTCAGGAATGGTTCCTGCCACCCCACCCCAAAAAAGGGCTTTATTTCCTGCTTTTCTTCCCAGGACTAATTCACCGCATGCGGCACCCAGAACTATTTGTGTCAGCGAATCCAAGGGGCAAAATTAATCATATAAAGCGGGGTAATTTATATATTTAAGCATGGTAAAAACTGAAAAATCAACCTTTCAATTCCTTTCGGAACTGAAGAAAAACAATAACAAAAAATGGTTCGACCGAAATCGGGACAGGTATCTCCAGGCCAAAAAGAATGCAGAAGAAATTTCAGCCTTAATGCAGCAGATATTATCCAGGTCGGACGCTTCTTTTCGGACCCTAGATCCCAAAAAATGTCTTTTCAGAATTTTCAGGGATGTGAGATTTTCTAAAGACAAGCGTCCCTATAAAACGCATTTTGGCATTTGGATGACTCCGGGAGGCAAGGATCCGTTTTCTCCGGGGTATTACCTGCATATTGAACCCGGCGATTCATTTTTTGCCGGTGGGTTGTATATGCCACAAGGAGAGGCCTTATTTAAGGTCAGGCAGGAAATCGATTACAACCTGAGGGATTTCAAAGCCTTACTTAAGCAAAGTGCCTTCAAAAAGCACTTTAAGGGCTTGGATGAATCGGAGCGATTGAAAAAGGCCCCTCGGGGTTTTGACCCGGAAAGTCCGGCCCTGGAATTTTTAAAAATGAAAAGCTTTACCGCTTCTTCGGTTATTTCCGGTTCTCAAATGACGGGTTCCGGATTAGAAAAACAACTTGAAGCCAAAATAAAAGCTCTTAAGCCCTTACATTGCTTTTTACGGGAGGCTCTGGCATAAAAAAACTCCCGTTTCCGGGAGTTTTTAAAAAAGTTCTGCGATGGGTTTAGAAGTGCCACAAATCGTGCTCTATAATAAACAGATCGTCTTTAATACGGTCGGCTTCGAGGAGGGCGTCGATATTCTGGGCATACTGATAAACCTGACGGTTGTAAACGTTACTTTCCTTAAAAATAAAACTTGAGAAAAGTCGCTTATGGAAAATGTCGTCGAAGGTTCTTCGTTCTGCGTCGTTAAAGCGGTTAAACACTTCGTACTGGGCGAAATAAGGGCGACATTCGGGGAAATAAAGCCAGAATAGGGCTTCATAGGACCGGAATTCACCTGTATTTTCATCTTTCTTTTCAATAAGAGGACAAATGCCAATAATACGAACATCCATTACCGACCTTTGCTTATCAAAAAACCAGTCTTCTTTCACCCAATATCTCACCACCTGTTGCGATTCAATAGCTCTTGGAACGAGGATGGTATCGATATCACCGGTATTAGGGTTTTGCGAATAGGATGTATCCATCCGGTTCAGCTTTGCCTTAACCTGGGAAAGGGGCATTTCGTACTGAAATTCATCATCGAACACCGGATTATCATAAGCGTGCAGGGCACCCTCTTCCAGTCCTTTCTTAATAATATAGAAAAGGCTGAAGCGATTCTTTTTGGGTTCGTTTTCGTAATTGTAGATCGGGAGGTTTAATTTTTCCCTAACATCAATTACTCTCCAGATTCTTTTTGCCCACATTACATCGGCCTCTCTTAGGAAGGTGTAATCAATCGGCTTCCTGTGGTTGATATGCTCACGCACATAGGGTCCGTCTCTCGGCGCATTCGGGTTGATTACCGATTGCGCATCCAGAGTTCCCGGAACAACCAGGAAAAGGAGGGCAAACAGGACAACGCTGATGAATTTTTTCATGGCTTTTATTTTAAATTACTTTCAGAGCCAATCCGGGAATGGTTCGAATCGACCCATCGGGTCCTTTAACCTTTACCTGATCGATATAAACTTTAGAACCGGATTTTGATTTTGAAAGTATCATTTTCTGTTCAGCCGATACCATATTTCCATTAGATTTGGCTGTAGCTTCCACGCCACCTACGGTCATCGACAATTCGAAGGAAAGCACAATAAATTTCAGGTCGAAATCAAAGTTTTCCATATTGGCAATAACACCCTGGGCAGCCAGAAGGTCAGATTTATTTACCGCGGCAGATGCTTTTTTGCCGGCGAAGAATGCAACAGGATCGGGTACTTGTTTTACCCTGAACTCAAAAGTTCCCATGGGTTTCATGGAACCATTGAAATCAGCAGATACCGAAACGATTGCTTTGTTTCCGCTTTGCACACGGGCAACGAAATTACCTTTTCCACCGCTGGCAGAAAGCGAGCCATTGCTGATGGTGGCTCTCACCTTATCGGGAGGAACACCGGGAACTGAAACAGATATTGGGTTTTCCACACCGATATAAAGCACGTTCATTTTGGTTGGAGAAACCACCGCAGCGGGCCGCGCTCCAATGAAGGTAGATTTGAAGGGATAATACTTAAACGTATTATCCGCCGGATTTTTTACCCGGATCAAACCTGAAAACTTGTTCTCCCCTTCAGAGAAATCCTTTCGCTGATAAACTCCCACACCCCTGTCCACAACTACGGTGGTGGAATCATAAACCACACCGGGCTTTGGAGCAAAAAGAGTAGTATCGATTTCACCAAGTAATACGGTGGGATTAGAGGTGGTACTGAAAGCAGCAACGAAAATTTCAGCACTATACTGATCGCCGGTCAGAACGTAGTTGGAATTTGCCACCACACGGGCTGCGAGAGTGTCAAATTTAAAGGAGCCTACATCAATCCGGTTATACAGCGCTTTCAAAACATCAGCCTCGGCATTTTTTACTTCATTCTGAATTCGTGAAAGAATTGCAATAACGGCAGCTACGGGAATGTGATAAAAATTATTTTGTTCCCAGCTAACTACTTTTTCTTCAACTACCGAAAACATGTCATCGGTATTCAAACCGCTGAGTTGCATGGTTGCGCGGTCCTTGTCATCAAGCAAGGCGAGCAACTTGTTTTTGTAATCACCCAGCCGAGCTTTAAGAGTTTTAGATTCCCCGGTAATATTACCCGGATCAGAACCAATCATGTAGTTGGTTGTAGCGTCGTATTCGTCCTTTTTTGCCATCCATTCGATGGAAAGGGTATCCGCCACATTTTTTTCAACCTGTTGTGATTGCTGAATTACATTTGATTTGATTTCCTTGATATATTCAAACATTTCCTTTGAGGCCGACACAGCGGATTGGGCTTTGTCAAAAAAGGGTTTTACCTTCTTTTCATCATTCATCATTGCCTTCTGAAAGTCCATCATTGTAACCTCATTCTTTGCAGCGAAGTTCATGTTTGTACTTTCCAGTCCGGTATTGATAATGGCGAAAGCATTAAGGATTTCTTTGGATACGTTTAACGCAAGCAGAGCGGTCAGTACGAGGTACATCATACCGATCATCTTTTGCCTGGGCGTTTCTTTACCACCAGCCATTTCCTATAATAGTTTTAAATCGTTCAACTTAAATATAAAAAGCTCAAGGTTTTCCGTTTCGCTTATTTCCGAACATTCATGGCAGTAAGCATATTGCCATAAACGGTGTTCAGAGATTCAAGATTTGCAGCGAGTGTGGAAATTTCCTGCTTATACCGGTGTGTATCATCAACGGTGGCGGTAAGATTTGCCATAACCTGTTCGATGGTTTCATACATCCGGTTGGTAGCCTTAAGGTGATCTTCAGAACCGCGAAGTTGCAATTCATATACGGCATTCAAAGCAGATAGGTTCTTGGACACTTTGGATAACTGCTCTCCGAATGAAGCACCATCCTCTTGGGTAAGGGTAAGGCCCATTAAAGACTCCGAAGCTTTTGAATAGCTAGAAGAGAGTTGTTTAACACTCGATGAGGCAGCGCGAACGCTGTCAACATACTCGTTGGTAGCTACGCTGGCCTCAGCAATATTGCTGATTTTGCTGGCCTGATCACCCAGGTTTTTCATTCCTTCTCCAAGGCTTGCAATAAGGTCGGGGCCAATTTTAGCCTCTTCAAGCATATTATCAAGCTGCTCGGTAATGGAAAGCTTTTCTTCTTCTGCAGGCAGTTCTTCCTTTTCACCGTGCTCGTCACCATGCATGCCGGCAAGTTCGGGATAAACCAAACTCCAGTCCACTTCCTCGTGGATGGGTTCAAAAGCCGAGAAGGCAAAAATTACGGCTTCAGTACTTAGACCTACAATCAGCAGTAATCCTGCAAACGGCCAGTGCTGAATTTTAAAAAGTGCTCCTACAATTACCACGGAAGCTCCCAAACCGTATAGTTTGGCCATAAACTTCTTCCACTTCCGGGTTCCTGGTCTGAAATCTTTGAACATAAGCGTTGGTTTTTGTTTGGGTTAGTAATCGGTTTTGGTTAATTGTTATTCTCGTTGCTAAGATAAAAATATATTGAGCCGGTTATATATCATCTCCTTTATCGCGACCCAAATAGGTCATAACGCACCTGAAGCCTATGTAACATTTGGCCGTATCCTGATATTCGTAGGTTCGGGTAGCAGTTTGCAGGTAAAAACCAATGTCTTTCCAGCTTCCGCCACGGATAACTTTCCGTTTCATTACCGATGGGTCGCTTTCTTTGGCATCATATACATAATCCGGGTTCAGATCATGTGAAAAATCATAAGCTCCTTCATCAAATGCATTGCTGGTCCATTCCGCTGCATTTCCAGCCATACAATACAAACCAAATTCGTTAGGAGAGTACGAAGTAACTTTTACCGTGTGGAATCCACCATCTACGAAATAAGATCCGCGCATGGGTTTAAAGTTTCCAAGGAAACACCCACGGATATTACGGATATAAGGACCTCCCCATGGGTATGGGCTCAAATCAAGACCTCCCCTTGCGGCATATTCCCATTCAGATTCGGTGGGAAGACGGAAATCATTGACGATAGTCCGGCCGATAGATGTGAAAAATCCATCGAGTAGCTGAGTTCTCCAGATACAAAAGGCCTTTGCCTGCTTCCAGGTAATTCCCACAACGGGATACTGGTCATAAGCCGGATGCCAGAAATAATTATTGGTCATGGGCTCGTTGAAACTGTAGGTAAAATCGAGAACCCAGGCCAAAGTATCGGGATACACATTAATTACATCCTTAATAATAAACACCTTCCGGTCTTTTCCGGGAACCCCGTTAACGGTATAGGCACCCAGGGAAGTGTCGGCGGTGGAAAATCCAATGCCATTGATAAACATTTTGCCATCTTCATCCGGATCGGGATCCTGTGATTTTTTCCACTGGAAGCGATTTTCCTTCCGGGCAGCATTTCTCAGGTCAAGCCAATAGTAGGCATAGTTTAATTTGCGGGAATCTATTTCCTTGCGCTTCCAGTATCTTTCTCTGGCAGGCAGGTAAAGATCTTCCAGAATCTGACGATATTCCTCGTCTTCGCTATCCCACTTAATCTTTGTACCCCATGAAATAGGAGGAGGATCGGGATAGGGCTCACCCACCAAAATTGGATTATCGGCAAAATAGTCTTCTTCAGCAACCAGATATTCTTCAATACCTGCGTTTGCCAGCAGACGACGTGCCAGGGAGTCGCGAACCCAGTATACGAACTGGCGGTACTCATTATTGGTTATTTCGGTTTCATCAATGTAGAATGCCTGCACAGAAACCGTTTTAGATTTTTGTGTAAACGCATAGGGGATATCCTGGTCGGAAGCACCCATGTTAAAACTGCCGGGCGGGCAGTAAAGCATTCCGTAGGGATCGTAGTCATACCACTGTTCCCTGTTCTGAACACCGATAAGCTCTCCATTGCCTTGGTTGCAAGAGGCCAGCACTGCACCCAATAAGCCGATCAAGAGTAACTTTTTCATGGTCTCGTTTTTAGTAATCGTTTTTCTTTGTGGTCTGTATTTACTTGAAAATCACCATATTTAGTAAAATATGATGATCTTCCGAAGCAATACAGAGTTGCTTTAACGGCAGTTTTTAGATAAGGTTACAAAAATCTTTAAATTATTTCAAAAACCTTGGGTTAATATTACTGTGGGTTTTAACTTTTGGGTCAACTTTCATACAGTAGCCCACAAAAATTTCAGGGGATCCACTGCTGTGGTTTTTGATTTCGGACATGGTAAAGTCGTACGCCACGCCGATTTTCAGGTTGTTTTTACCAAAATCCTTCTGGTAGCCAAGCATGGCAGCAATGGCGTCGGTCATCCGGTAGGAAGCTCCAAGCCATACCATTTTCTGATACATTCCGGTCACATTCACATCAAAAATGGTGGATTTTGCATCGGATTTAACCAAAAGGTTGGGGATAATATCAAAGTCGCTGTTAATATTGAAGGTGTATCCGGCCATAACAAAATAATGGCGGGCAACACCGTAGTTAAGCTCGTTCTTTTTTACCGACTGCTCAGGCAGGTGAGTGACGGCAAGACCTACATAAAGCTTTGAGGTAGAGTAATATGCGCCAAAATCAAGGTCATAAGTAATGGAGCTTTCCTGGTTGTTAGGAATAGCCTGGTCAGGACCCACGGTTGATGGTCCTCCTGGAGGAATCCAGTTGAAAACCATTGTCTTTTGAATCATACCTACCCCTAATCCAATCCCTAGTAATCCAACGCCAATAGGCTGGTGAAAAGAATAAGCGCCACGGGCAAAAAGAGATTTATCATTTCCCAACTGATCGTGAAGGACTGTTAATCCCAAACCTCCGTGCAGAATTCTGGAAGGTGCATCCACGGAAAAAAGACCTGACTTGGGTGCTCCGGGGAAGTTCATCCATTGCATCCGGTACATGGCGGTAGCACAAATCGATTGATTGGTGCCGGCATATCCGGGATTAAAGGAAAGTTTGTTGTACATAAACTGACTGAACTGCTGATCCTGCTGGGCGGCAACAAACAATACAACCAGGGAGAACGTTAAGAGGGTAATTGTTTTTTTCATGGTCTTTTAAACTGATTTTTAGATCAATGTAAACCTAAATAGTTCGCTAAGGTAGGGAAAATTTAATACGAAACAAATTTTTTTAACAGGCCCGGGTGAACAAATCTTTACCCATAGACGGGCCTGTTTGAAAGGGGTTGCCTGTTAATAACTAACCCAGCTTTTGGAAGGTTTGCCACCAGCGGTCGGGAAGCTCGTCGGTAAGAGCCTGCTGATAATCGGAATAGGAACAAGGCACCAGACAATGGCGCTGAACTTTAAGTCTTTTGTCGGGCGGATAGGGCACTTCCATCCACCAGCGGTCGCTCCGCAGGCTTTTGTAAAAAATGATGTCGGAAACCTGATCGCTGATACCTACATGGTACTTTTGATAATCGTCGGTATTCTTAAAGGGAAAATCTCGTTTGCGGCCCTTAACGCCGTCGAGAAAATACCAGATTATCTGAGCGGCAAGTTTGGCCGATTGCCCCCTTACATCGAAACGGGGATTTAATTCGTAAATGCCAAAGGTTGAAAGCTTATCACTCATGCCGGCATAGCGGGCAATGCGACAAATTTCTTCTCCGAAAAAACCGTTGGGGGCCGGGTCGGCATGGGCCGGGAAATCGCTCATCCGGATACATCCGAGATCGATGGAAACCACATCGGCATTTCTTACAACGGGCTCAACTTCTTCCATATCGGCCCTGATTTGACCCAGGCGATGGGAATCAAAAAACAGGCGCGACATAAGGTCGATTGATTTTTGATCCACATAGTGGGTCTGATAGCCTACATTGCTGAAATTAAACAAATGATTGGGCTGGTGCATAATCATTTTTCCAACCCAAGTATTAGCATTCAGGCTTTCCTCGATGCTGCCCAGATCGAAGGTGCGGTCAACGGAAACCATGTTAATGGTAGGCTCAATATTCTGGTAAGCCAGGTAGGAACCGTAAGTTAAATCCTGGCTTCCACCGATAACGACCGGAATAATGGATTTTCTTAAAAGTTCTGAAACAACCTCGCTGAGAGCAAAAAGCGAGTCGCTTATTTTTTCTCCGGGCAATATGTTTCCAAGGTCGGCGATGGCTGGAAATCCTTCGGGACGGGCCAGTCGATAAATTTCCTTTCTGATTTCATCGGGACCCCCGGAGCATCCCGCGTTCTCAACACTTCCACGCTCTTCCAGAATTCCAAATATGGCTATTTGTATTCCCTCGAGGTCAGGAAAACCTGAGTTATCATGAATTCTCAATCCTGAACCCAGAAGGTCCGGCGTCCCCTCAACCTTAGGTCCGGGCAATACCGGAGAAGGCTGAAAAAAAACAGAAATGTCTTTCATTTAGAGGACTTTTTGGATTTTTTGGTAGTTTTTTTGGCGGGTTTTTTCGGAGATGCTTTTTTAGTTTTGGCGGCGGGTTTGCTTTTTTTGGCAGGGGCTTTTTTAGCACTTTTCGCCGTCTTTTTTCCCTTGGCAGCGGACTCTGACTTTTTCTCTTTCTTCCCGGGAGCCCCGGCTCCGGTGATGGCAAGGCATTCTTCAAGGGTAAGGGAGGCGGGATCTTTTCCGGGCGGAATTTTAAAAAATTTCTTCCCCGACTTTATGCAGGGCCCGTATCTGCCTACCACAACTTTTACATCGGGATTTTCCGGAAATTCAAGAATCAGGGATTTCTTTTCCTTTTCCAGCTTTTCCTCAATGAGTTCTCCGGCCCGCGACCGGGTTATGGTGAAAGGATCATCGGTTTTTTTGAGGGAAACGAAGAGATCTTTGTATTTCAGGTAGGGACCAAAGCGGCCCTTGTTTACGATAACTTCAGAACCCTTATAATCGCCCAGGGAAATGGGCAGCCGGGGTGCCTTTAAAATTTCTATTACCCTGTCCAGATCAACTGTATAAGGGTCGTCTGTTTTGGGAAGTGAAATAAATCCTTCGTCGTATTTGATATAGGGTCCGAAGCGGCCGATATTTACCACAATTTCTTTCCCTTCGTAGGAACCCAGGGTTCTTGGTAGTTTAAACAATTCAAGTGCTTCCTCAAGGGTTATGTTTTCAAGTCTTTGTTCTTTTCTTAATCCGGCGAATTTTGGTTTTTCTTCACCTTCCGACTCGCCAAGTTGCACCAGGGGTCCAAATCTTCCTATGCGCACGTAAACGTTTTTTCCGGACTTGGGATCGGTTCCCAGCAAGCGTTCCCCGCTGGCTCTTTCCGAAGTTTCTTCGGCTACCACAACCGATTTATGGAAAGGCTTGTAAAAATCCTTGAGCATCCGGGTCCAGTCAAGCTTTCCCTGAGCAATAACATCAAACTCCTCCTCTACCTTTGCCGTAAAATTGTAATCCATAATAGCCGGAAAATTGGCCAACAAAAAATCGGTCACAACAAGGCCCATATCCGTTGGGAAAAGCTTTGCTTTTTCGGTACCGGTAATTTCCGTTTTCTTCTCTTCCTTAATTTTTCCTGAGGCGAGTTTTAGAACCTGATAATTCCGTTCCCGGCCTTCCCGGTTTTCCTTAACTACATATTGCCTTTTGATTATGGTAGAAATGGTGGGTGCATAAGTGGATGGCCGTCCGATCCCCAGTTGTTCCAGTTTTTTTACGAGGCTGGCCTCGGTAAAGCGGGCCGGCGGGGCTGAAAATCGTTCGGTGGCGAGAATTTCTTTTGGGGATAAGGTTTGTCCCTCCGAAACGGGAGGCAAAAGCGAGTTTTCATCCTCTTCCTCTTCATCGGATCCTTCCAGATAAACTTTCAAAAATCCATCGAAGACAATGACCTCACCGGTAGCGTTAAAATGAAGATCATTTTTATTGTTGCCAATGGTAACTACTGTTTTCTCCAATTGGGCTTCGCTCATCTGGGAAGCTATGGTTCTTTTCCAGATCAATTCATACAACCGGTGTTCATTGGGGTCATCGCTTTCAATGGATCTGTTGGTCATGTAGGTTGGGCGAATGGCCTCGTGAGCTTCCTGGGCCCCGGCGGCTTTTGTGGTAAACTGCCTTTTTTTGGCATACGACTCGCCGAACAACCGGTGGATTTCATTTTTACATGCATTCAGGGCAAAACCCGAGAGGTTTACGCTGTCGGTTCGCATGTAGGTTATCTTCCCTGACTCATACAACTTCTGGGCAACCCGCATGGTTTGAGCCACAGAAAATCCCAGCTTTCGGGAGGCTTCCTGTTGTAATGTGGAAGTGGTAAACGGTGCGGCCGGACTTCTTTTTCCCGGCTTCTTTTCTACGCTTTTAATGGTGAATTTCCCGTCGGCAATTTGATTCAGGAAGTCTTTTGCTTCCTCGTATTTTTCAAACTTCCGATCCAGTTCGGCTTTAAAGTTCCCTTCCGGGGTTTCGAATATTGCTGTTACCTTAAAAAACGAACGGGACTCAAAATTCATTATTTCTCTTTCCCGTTCAGCAATTAGCCTCACTGCTACCGACTGTACCCTTCCGGCCGAAAGGTTCCCACGCACTTTTTTCCATAGAACGGGTGACAACTCAAACCCTACCAGGCGATCAAGAATTCTTCGGGCCTGCTGTGCATTAACCAGGTTAATATCAATTTCCCTGGGATTATTAATGGCATCCTGGATTGCCGTTTTGGTAATTTCATTGTAAACCACCCTCTTGTATTCTCCTTTTTTAAGGCCCAGCACTTCGGCCAGGTGCCAGGAAATAGCTTCCCCTTCGCGGTCTTCATCCGTTGCAAGCCATACCACATCGGCACTCTTAGCCAGCTTTTTAAGTTCGGATACTACGTTTTTCTTATCGGGTGAAATTTCATAGGTAGGCTGGAAGTTATTTTCCAGGTCAATCCCCATTCCTTTTTTTACAAGATCCCTAATATGGCCTACAGAAGATTTTACTGAAAATTCATTCCCAAGGAACTTTTCAATTGTCTTTGCTTTTGCAGGAGACTCAACAATCACCAGGTTTTTTCCCATTCTTCGCGAACTTCTATTTTTTGACAATTTTTTTTTGGAGCGGGTTGCAAAGAAAAAAAACAACTTGGGTTTTTCCCAAAAAAAAATTTGCAGGTTATTTCATTACATATATATTACATATATATGTAAAAAAAATTTGGCCCCCTTCTTTTCCGGTTCCCAACCCTGAAACCAGGCCATTCAGACCAGGAAAGCATACCCGGAATTAGTGCCCTGACATTTTGTCACCCTGCGAAATTTTATTAAATTTGTGCCCCGTAAAAAAAATGGAGCTCAATCAAATAGACGAAAGCCGGCAGGGTACTGCTCTGGAACTCCCCGTAACCGGGAATTTCACGGGAAGGAAATTGTATCTGGAAAGCTATGGCTGCCAGATGAATTTCTCGGATAGTGAAATTGTGGCCTCGGTGCTTTCCGCTGAGGGTTACATGACTACTTCCGATTACCGGGAGGCCGATTTGGTTTTAATTAACACCTGTGCCATTCGGGATCAGGCCGAGGTCAGGGTGAGGAATCGCCTGAAGGAGTTTAATTCCGTGAAAAAAAAGAAGCCTTCCATGATTGTGGGGGTGATGGGTTGTATGGCAGAACGCCTGAAAACCCGTTTTCTGGAAGAAGAAAAAATTGTGGACCTGGTGGTGGGTCCTGATGCTTACCGGAGTCTGCCTCAATTGATTGAAGAGGTAAAGGGGGGTAGCAAAGCCATAAATGTTTTGCTCTCGCTCGAGGAAACCTATGCCGACATCAACCCGGTCCGATTGGGATCCAACGGTGTTACGGCTTTCATCAGCATTATGCGGGGTTGCGACAATATGTGTAGTTTTTGTGTAGTACCCTACACCCGCGGCCGGGAAAGGAGTAGAGATCCGGAAAGTATTGTCAGGGAGGCCCGTGAATTGTTTGATGCCGGGTACCGTGAAGTAACCCTTTTAGGTCAGAATGTAGATTCCTATTTGTGGTTTGAGGGCAAGGCAAAAAAAGAAATGGCTGATACCGAAAAAGAAAAAGCCATTGATTTTGCAGGTTTGCTTGCTTTGGTTGCCGGGGTTTCTCCCGATCTGCGGATACGATTTTCCACCAGTCACCCAAAAGACATGACCGACCGCGTATTGCATGTTATGGCGGAACATGAGAACATTTGCAAATACATTCACCTTCCGGTTCAAAGCGGTAGCACTGAAGTTCTTGATCGTATGAACCGGGGATATTCCCGGGAATGGTATCTGAACCGCATAAAAGCCATCCGGACTATAGTTCCAGACTGTGCCGTATCCAGCGATATTATTTCGGGATTCTGTGGAGAAACCGAAGCCGATCATGCCCAAACCCTTTCCCTGATGCGTGATGCAGGTTATTGCTTTTCGTTCATGTTTGCTTATTCAGAGCGGCCCGGAACCCCGGCTCAGAAAAAATTTCCGGATGATATTCCTGAAGTTGAAAAAAAACGACGTCTGGCAGAGATTGTACAATTGCAGCAGGAATTATCGGCGGCATATACCCAATCGGGTCTTGGAAAAATTCACCGGGTATTGATTGAAGGGGTGTCAAAAAAATCGGATCAGATGTTGAGCGGACGAAACAGTCAGAACATAGTTGTGGTATTTCCGGCCGGGAATCACCGCCCGGGAACTTATGTAAATGTGCTGGCCGAAAAATGTACCACCACAACCCTGATTGGAACCGTAGTATCGTAAGTCATGAAAGTGCAGGACATAAAGAACAGGTTTGGGATCATTGGAAATTCCCCGGTTTTGGATCGTGCCATCGACATTGCCATGCAGGTTGCTCCCACCGATTTAAGCGTTTTGGTAACCGGAGAGAGCGGAACGGGAAAAGAAGTCTTTCCCCAGATAATTCACCAGATGAGCGCCCGGAAACACGGCCCCTATATTGCGGTTAATTGCGGAGCCATTCCTGAGGGTACGATTGATTCGGAATTATTCGGACATGAAAAAGGGTCTTTTACCGGTGCCCATGAAACCCGAAAAGGTTATTTTGAAGTCGCAGATGGCGGCACCATTTTTCTGGATGAAGTGGCAGAGATGCCATTAGCCACTCAGGCTCGTTTGTTACGGGTTCTTGAGTCGGGAGAATTCATTAAAGTAGGATCTTCAAAAATCCAGAAAACCAATGTAAGAGTTGTTGCCGCCACCAATGTGAATCTTGGCCTGGCCATTGAAAAAGGAAAGTTCCGGGAGGATCTTTTTTACCGTTTGAACACGGTACCCATTTCGGTTCCACCCCTGCGTGACCGAAAAGAGGACATTCACCTGTTGTTTCGCAAGTTTTCGATTGATTTTTCCGAAAAATACCGGATGCCTTCCATTCGATTGAATCCTGAGGCCGAAAGCATTCTTGTAAATTATTACTGGCAGGGCAATGTCCGCCAGTTAAAAAACATAACGGAGCAAATTTCCATTATCGAAAAAAAGCGGGAAATAACTGCCGAAACACTTTCCCGATATCTGCCTCCTTCTCAAACCAATTTACCCGTGGTATATAAAAAGGAGGGGGAAACGCCGGCGGAGATGACGGAGCGGGACTTGTTGTACAAGGTATTGTTCGACATGAAAAGAGACATGAACGATCTGAAAAAAATCGTGGTTGACCTTATTGAAAATGATGCCGGATTAAAGCAGGATTTCAAGCCCGAAAATGCCCAAATCATTAAGCAGCTTTACCATGAGGTTGGGGCTGAAGAAACCCCATTAAAGCTGGGTTATGGAACTGAAACCCCTACCCTGTCGCACGGATCGGTAATGCATAGGGAACTGGATGCCGAAGAGGTAGAAATTGAGGAACCGAAAACCCTGAGGGAGATGGAAGAGGAGATGATAAAAAAGGCGCTTGAAAAATATAAGGGAAAGCGAAAGCTGGCGGCCAATGAATTAGGCATTTCGGAAAGAACCCTGTACCGGAAAATCAAAGAATACGGAATCAGCGAATGAGGAAAAAAACTTTTTTGTCAATAGTGTTATGGAGCCTGCTTCCCTTGGCATTCTGTTTGTTTTCCTGCCGGATTAATTATTCAATGTCGGGAAAATCGGCGAGTGATTTAAAAACAACCACCATTCGTTTTTTCCCCATAAATGCACCTTTGGTGAAACCAACCGTGGGTCAGATTTTTACGGAAGCCTTGCGCGACATTATGACTTCGCAGGGTAAGCTTGACCTTGTGAGTTCCGGCGCGGACATAATTTTCGAAGGGAATATTTCCGGTTATCAGACCAATCCCGTTGTTATTCAGAGCAGTGATTTGCCGGCTCAAAACCGGCTTACAATTTCCATTCAGGTAAAAGTTACCTATCCGAAAACTCCAACCAAAAATTTCGAGACCAGTTTTTCACGGTTTGCGGATTACAACAGTTCTCTCTCGCTGGCGAGTGTGGAAGATCAGTTGATAAAAGACATTGTAGATCAGTTGGTGCAGGATGTGTTTAACAAAACCATGCAAGACTGGTAAGATGAGGAAGGATCAATTCATAGCGTTTTTAAACAACCCCGGAAAGCTGGGAACCGAAGAGATAAAAGTTCTTGAGCCGGTGGTTCGGGAATTTCCCTGGTTTCAAATAGCCCGAATGTTGTATTTAAAAGCCCTGCATAATACCGAAAGCATTCAATATCCTTCCGAGTTAAAGAAAGCTGCTTATTATATTTCCGACCGCAGGTTATTGTACAAACTCATTCAGGGAAAACCTGTTTCAGTTCCTGAAATCAAAGAAGCCCGGGTGGTTCCTCCGGAAAAGAAAACAGAAAAAGAAAAGACACCTGAGGTAAGTCCGAAAATCACCGCAAAAAAACCCGATCCTCCCAAAAAGGTTTCGGAATTTATTGAGGAGAAGAAAAAAGAATTGCAAAAAAAGGAGGGTTCTGAAGAAGAATCCATTGCCGACCGGATTTTAGCTTACACCAAAAAAGTAAAAGAGACCGGGGAATTTGTTTCGGGTTCCGACCAAAAAAAATCGCCGGAATCGCTCATTGAGAAAAGTCTGGCGGCTGAAAAATCGGGAAAAGAAAAGCCTGAGGAGAAGATTTCCGAAGAACCCCAACCGAAAGAAAAAGAGGTAAAAACTCCATTGGTTTCCAGTGAAGAAACCAAAGACACCGATAAAATTATTGAGGAAGTAAATAAGGATATTTCAGAAATCGGAGATCCTAAGTCGGAGTTTGAAGATGTAGCCAAGGCAGAAGATGATATTACCAAACTCAGTAAGGAGTTCGCAACCGGAGCCTTACATGCGGGGTATGAAATAAAGGTATCGCCTTCTGAAAAGGGATCCGAAGGACACCAAAAGGAGAAGCCGGATGGGGGAGAAAAAGGAACCGAAGGCATCGTCGAAAAGATCGGCCTTCCAAAGAAAATGAAGCTTTCGGGCTGGCTAAGGGCATTGGAGGAAGGCAAAGAACTGGCGCATGAGGAAAGCGATAAGCCGGTTGTAACCAAAGCCAGTATGGAGGCCATTATCGACAAGTTTTTAGATGAGGAACCCAGAATCTCGAAGCCTCAGAAGAACTTTTTTTCGCCGGTAAACATGGCCAAACAGAGCATTACCGACGACGAAAACCTTGTAACTGAAACACTTGCAAGGATTTACGAAAAGCAGGGCAACTATTCCAAGGCCATCAGAACATATGAGATTTTGGCCTTGAAATATCCCGAAAAAAGCAGTTACTTTGCGTCCCTTATTTTGGAATTAAAATCGAAAAACGAATAAATTTTTATCCATGGGCTTAATAACCGTAATGATCATTTTTGTTTGTGTGTTGTTGGTTTTGGTGGTACTCATTCAAAACTCAAAAGGAGGCGGCATTGCTTCGAATTTTGCGAGCAACACGCAGGTAGTTGGCGTAAAGCGTCAGGCCGAGATCATTGAAAAAGTTACCTGGGGTTTGGTGATAGCCCTGATGTTATTATGTCTGGCCGCCAGTTCCGGCAGCCGCGGAGGATCTACCGATAAAGGAACCGGTGACAGTGCCATTAAAAATGCTGAGCTTCCGGTTACCCAGCCCGGGCCCAATGTTCCTGTAGCTCCGGGTAATAATCAGCCGCCCATTGCTCCCGGAAACTGATTTCCAGGATCAGCCGGTGACTTTTTTTCCTGTCAGATTTTCAATCCCGGAGGGGATTTCTGAAAAATTGTCGTTTGAAAAACCTCAAAAATCCTCTGGCATAAAATTGGATTTACAGGAGGCAAACGAAATAAATTAATTGTTTAACCCAATAAATTAACAACAAAATGGCTAAGATTAGCATTAAACCATTGGCCGACCGGGTTCTGGTTGAGTCGGCTCCTGCCGAGGAAAAAACTGCAGGCGGAATTATCATTCCTGACACTGCCAAGGAAAAGCCCCAAAAAGGAAAAGTGGTTGCTGTAGGAACCGGAAAGAAAGACGAACCCCTTACCGTTAAGGTGGGCGATCAGGTTCTTTACGGAAAATATGCCGGCACTGAAATCAGTGTTGACGGAAAAGAGTATTTAATCATGCGCGAATCTGACATTTTCGCTGTTCTGTAAATATTGTTAAACCTGAAAAATAAAATAAAATGGCCAAAGACATAACATTTAATCTGGAAGCGCGGGATCAGCTGAAAAAAGGCGTTGATGCGCTTGCGAATGCCGTAAAAGTTACTTTGGGTCCTAAAGGACGCAATGTAATCATTGACAAGAAATTCGGTGCGCCTTCCATTACCAAGGATGGCGTAACTGTTGCCAAAGAAATTGAGTTAAAGGATCCCATTGAGAATATGGGTGCCCAGATGCTTAAGGAAGTAGCCTCCAAAACCGCTGATGTTGCAGGTGACGGAACCACTACCGCTACAGTGTTGGCCCAGGCCATCGTTACAGCCGGACTGAAAAACGTTGCTGCAGGAGCCAATCCCATGGATCTGAAGCGCGGTATCGACCAGGCAGTTATTGCCGTTGTTGAGCAACTCAAAAAAATGTCGCAAAAAGTAGGCGACGACAACAAGAAGATTGAGCAGGTAGCTACCATTTCAGCCAACAATGATCACTTCATCGGAAAGCTGATTGCGGAAGCCATGCAAAAAGTAAAGAAAGAAGGAGTAATTACCGTTGAAGAAGCAAAAGGAACTGAAACTACCGTTGAGGTTGTAGAGGGAATGCAGTTCGACCGTGGATACATTTCTCCTTACTTCGTTACCAACGCCGACAAAATGGAAGCGGTGCTGGAAAATCCGCATATTTTGATTTACGACAAGAAGATTTCCAATATGAAAGAATTGCTTCCTTTATTAGAGAAGCAGGTTCAAACCGGAAAACCCTTGTTAATTATTTCTGAAGATATTGATGGAGAAGCTTTAGCTACTTTGGTAGTGAACAAAATCCGTGGTTCGCTGAAAGTATGTGCCGTAAAAGCTCCCGGATTCGGTGATCGTCGCAAAGCCATGCTTGAAGACATTGCCATTCTTACCGGCGGAACCATGATTTCAGAAGAACGCGGATTCAAACTTGAAAACGCTGACCTTTCCTATCTGGGAACTGCCGAGAAAATTACCGTTGACAAGGACAACACAACCCTGGTAGGCGGAAGCGGCAAGAAATCCGAAATTACTGCTCGGGTAAATCAGATTAAGGCTCAAATTGAAACTACCACCAGCGATTACGACAAAGAAAAGCTTCAGGAGCGTCTTGCGAAGCTGGCCGGAGGTGTTGCAGTACTTTATGTAGGTGCAGCCACCGAGGTTGAAATGAAAGAAAAGAAGGATCGTGTGGATGATGCTCTTCATGCAACCCGCGCTGCCGTTGAGGAAGGAATTATTCCCGGTGGCGGTGTTGCCTATATCCGTTGCATTGACGCCCTGGATAAACTGAAAACCGGAAACGATGACGAACAAACCGGAATTTCCATTGTAAAACGAGCTCTTGAAGAGCCCCTCCGTCAGATTGTTGCCAATGCCGGCGGTGAAGGTTCCATCATCGTACAAAAAGTACGCGAAGGAAAAGGAGATTTTGGTTACAATGCACGTTCCGAAGTGTTTGAAAATTTGCTGGCAGCCGGAGTAATTGACCCAACCAAGGTTTCCCGTGTGGCTCTGGAGAACGCAGCTTCCATTGCAGGGATGTTACTCACCACCGAGTGCGTACTTGCCGAAATCAAGGAAGACAAGCCCTCTATGCCTGCCATGCCGGGCGGAATGGGCGGTGGAATGGACTACTAAAATCCTGAACCCAAATAATAAAAAACCCGCGGAGACACCGCGGGTTTTTTTATGGCATTTCTTTATTTTAAGTACCGTGACAGTTTTTAAATTTCTTTCCGCTTCCACAGGGGCATGGATCGTTTCTTCCAACAGTTTTTTCAGATACCGCAGGTTGTTGCCGTACCGCTTCCTGATTGGGAGTCCCGACAGGGCCGGTAACTCCCGGAATATTTTGACCTGAACGACTGGTTTGCAGGCGTTCCTTAGGTCTGGGATGCTCAGAAGCCTGACGAACCCCTTTTCCTCCCTCATCGCCGGTAGCAATAACGGCCTTAACCAGGAAGGAAACAATATCGCGGTTGGTTTTTGCCAGCATCTGGTTGAACAAATTAAAGGACTCAAACTTATAAATCAAGAGGGGATCCTTCTGTTCGTAAACAGCATTCTGAACGGTGGTTTTGAGGTCGTCCATTTCCCGCAAATGTTCTTTCCAGGCCTCATCAATGAGGGCTAATACAACACTCTTTTCCAACTCCGAGGGAAGGATTTTACATTCCGATTCGTAAAGTGCTTTTAAATTGGCTACGAGCTGAAGGTTTTTAATACCATCGGTAATGGGAACGACAATGTTCTCAAAATTTCCACCCTGGTTTTCAAATACATTTTTAATTACCGGGAATGCAAGGCCGGCCATTTGTTCATTTTTCAGGGCGTATGCCTTCATTACTTCGGAATAAATTTCCTGAGCTAACAAATCCGGGCCCAGATTTTTAAATTTTTCCTCATCTACCGGGCAATCGATGGCCAGAGAACGAAGCAGTTCAACTTTAAATCCTTCAAAATCTTTGGTCTCGGAATACTCATGGCATATTACACTGCCCACATCGAAAAGGGTATTTGCAACATCCACGGCAAGGCGTTCTCCGAAAAGGGCATTTCGGCGTTTGGTATAAATTACTTCCCGCTGGGCATTCATAACATCATCGTACTCAATGAGTCGTTTCCGCTGCCCGAAATTATTTTCTTCAACTTTCTTTTGCGCCCTTTCAATAGAGCGGGTAATCATGCTGTGCTGAATGACATCCCCTTCTTTGTGGCCCATGCGGTCCATAAGCCGGGCAATACGGTCGGATCCGAAAATCCGCATGAGGTCATCTTCCAGAGAAACAAAAAACTGGGACGATCCGGGATCGCCCTGACGACCGGCCCTTCCCCTAAGCTGGCGGTCGACCCTACGGGACTCATGCCTTTCAGTGCCGATGATGGCCAATCCTCCGGCGTCTTTAACTCCGGGTCCAAGTTTAATATCGGTACCCCGGCCTGCCATGTTGGTAGCAATGGTCACGGTACCTGCCTTACCGGCTTCCGCAACAATTTCGGCTTCCCTTTGGTGAAGTTTTGCGTTCAACACATTGTGTTTGATTTTCCGGAGGTTGAGCATTTTACTCAAGAGCTCTGAAATTTCAACGGAGGTGGTTCCAACCAGAACAGGTCTCCCCTGTTCCACCGTGGCTACAATTTCGTCGATTACGGCGTTGTATTTTTCCCTTTTGGTTTTGTAAACAAGGTCTTCCTTATCTTTTCTGACAATGGGTTTATTGGTAGGAACCACAACCACATCCAGCTTGTAAATATTCCAGAATTCCTGGGCTTCCGTTTCGGCCGTTCCGGTCATACCAGCCAGTTTGTGATACATGCGGAAGTAATTCTGGAGTGTAATGGTGGCATAAGTTTGGGTTGCCGCCTCCACCTTTACACTTTCTTTAGCTTCAATGGCCTGATGCAGTCCGTCGGAATATCTTCTTCCGTCGAGAACCCTGCCCGTTTGCTCATCTACGATTTTAACTTTCCCGTCCTGTATGATGTATTCCACATCCTTTTCGAAGAGGGTATAAGCTTTAAGAAGTTGATGAACTGTATGGATTCGTTCCGACTTAATGGAAAAATCACGCAGGAGTTCATCTTTCTTTTTCCTTTTCTCGTCTTCCGACCCGGAGAATTTTTCAATTTCGGCCATTCCTGAACCCACATCAGGCAGAATGAAGAAGCGGGTATCTTCGGTAGCGGTGGTCATGAGTTCGAGGCCCTTTTCGGTAAGTTCCACGCTGTTGTTTTTTTCATCAATCACGAAAAACAATTCTGCATCTACCAGGTGCATGTTTTTGGATTGCTCCTGCATATAGAAGTTTTCGGTTTTTTGCAGGATGGCCCGGATTCCCGGTTCGGAAAGATATTTAATCAGTGCTTTGTTCTTAGGTAATCCCCGGTAGGCCCTTAATAAGGCCATCCCGCCTTGCCCTTCTTTTTCACCGGAATTTCCGGCGGCAATCAGTTTTCGGGCATCGGAAAGAACGGTATTAACATAATTCCTTTGGGCATTAAACAGCTTTTCAACCTTGGGTTTATATGCCAGAAACTCCTGGTTGTCGCCTTTGGGGGTTGGACCGGAAATAATAAGTGGAGTTCGGGCATCGTCGATAAGAACCGAGTCAACCTCATCCACGATAGCGTAATGATGCTTGCGCTGAACAAGATCGTCAACCGAACGGCCCATATTATCGCGCAGGTAATCAAATCCAAATTCATTATTGGTTCCGTAGGTAATATCGGCCAGGTAGGCCTGCCTTCGTTCAGGTGTGTTGGATTCATGGAGGTCGATACAATCGACGGTGAGACCCAGAAATTCAAAAAGAGGGCCGTTCCATTCGGCATCCCGCCGCGAAAGGTAGTTGTTAACCGTTACAATGTGCACGCCTTTTCCGGCGAGGGCATTGAGGTAAACGGGCAAGGTAGCTACCAGGGTTTTACCTTCCCCGGTTGCCATTTCGGCAATTTTTCCCTGATGAAGCACCACCCCGCCGAGCAGCTGAACATCATAGTGAACCATATCCCAGGTTACCTCATTTCCGGCGGCAATCCAGGTATTACTCCAAATGGCGGTATCGCCCTCAATCTTCACATTTTCCTTTTTCACGGCAAGGCGGCGGTCGAGTTCCGTTGCTTTAACCCGTATTTCCTTGTTTTCCTTAAATCTTCTTGCGGTTTCTTTAACCACCCCAAAAGCTTCGGGAAGAATTTCATTCAAAACCTCTTCGATTTTGGCTTTCAGGTCTTTTTCAAGCTTATCGATACGGGTATATAGCTCTTGCTTTTGTTCGATATCGGCATTCGTTTCTGCCTCCTTTCTCAGGGCATCTATTTCCTTTTGTTCTTCAAGAATATGATCGGCAATCCGCTTTCTGAATTCGTTGGTTTTATTCCTGAGTTCATCGTTGGAAATATTTTTCAGAAGCTCCCAGGCCTCATTTATGGAAGTTACGATGGGTAAAATGGCTTTTCGGTCGCGCTCGTACTTAGAACCAAAAATTTTAGAAATAAAGTCTAACATAAACGGTTATCCCGGGGTTAAATTAATGGGAGGGTAAAATTAAGGTTATTTTACCATTCCTGCAGGAGAATGGCAATATTGATGCCAGGTGTTTTTACCGGCAAAATGGCAGGAAATGAATCAAAAAATCAGTATTCGTCCTCGTTGAAGAAGAAATCCTCTTTGGTAGGATAGTCGGGCCAAATGTCTTCGATGGATTCGTACACTTCACCCTCGTCTTCGATTTCCTGGAGGTTTTCGATAACTTCAAGAGGAGCACAGGCACGCATGGCAAAATCCACAAGTTCTTCTTTTGTGGCGGGCCAAGGTGCATCTTCCAGGTAAGATGCCAATTCTAAAGTCCAGTACATAGTATCTCCTTTTGGTATGATTAGAACGAAAAAAAATTTAAAATGGTTGCTTTTGCCTTCAATTTTTTTTGGGTTTTTTTTTAAAAGAAACCCTTTGATTTTCGTGCAAAAGTAAACATTACAACAACATATCAAAATTCTGTTAAAAAAACCTGAAAACCGGGATATTTCTCAGAAGAGGTCTGAGCTTAAGATCTTGGATTCCAGGGCCTTTCCTGAATTCCGGCTTGTTGGTGAATATAGCGTGAGAGGACGAAAAGGTAGTCTGAGAGGCGGTTAAGGTAAATAACTGCCAGGGGTTCGAGGTCTTCATTCCGGGCAAGTGCAACCAGTTTTCTTTCGGCTCTCCGGCAAACGCATCGTGCAATATGACATGTCGAAATGGCCTGATTTCCACCGGGCAGGATAAAATTCTTTAGCTCCGGGAGGCTTTCATTCATTCGATCGATTTCATTTTCGAGGAGTTTTACATCTCCTTCTTCAAGGCCCGGCAATTTCATTTTCGATTTGCTTTTATCCTCAGCCGCCAGCGCCCCCAGAGTAAAAAGGCGGTCCTGAATTTCTTCCAGGGTTTTAAGGCAATCCGCGGGAGGATTTTGATCCATAACCATTCCAATCCATGAATTCAGTTCGTCCATTGTACCATAAGCTTCAATGCGGTAATGATCTTTTTCAACCCGGGTTCCGCCAATCAGGGAGGTTTTTCCTGCATCGCCGGTTTTGGTATAAATTTTCATGGTGGATTATTTAAACGGTGGCGACTTTAGTGATTCTTTCGTTGCGGAGGTCCGTTTCAACAAGACCGTCCTTTAAGCGAACGATGCGATGGGCATGCTGGGCAATATCTTCTTCGTGGGTAACCACAATAATGGTATTTCCTTTATTGTGTATTTCTTCGAAAAGTCCCATAATCTCGATGGAGGTTTTCGAATCCAGGTTTCCGGTAGGCTCATCGGCCAGAATAATGGAGGGTTCATTAACAAGCGCTCTGGCAATAGCCACCCTTTGTCTTTGTCCGCCCGAGAGCTCATTAGGTTTATGATCCATTCTGTCGCCCAGACCAACCTGGTTCAAAACCTCTTTACCTCTTTCGAGGCGAAGATTTTTAGGCATACCGGCATAAACCAGGGGCAGGGTTACATTCTCAAGAGCGGTAAGTCGGGGCAGCAGGTTAAACGTTTGAAAAACAAACCCAATTTCTTTATTGCGAACCTCGGCAAGCTCATTGTCGCTCATCCGGGCTACATTTTGGCCATTGAGAAAATAATCACCGCCTGAGGGTGTATCCAGGCAGCCCAGCATATTCATCAGGGTAGATTTTCCGGAGCCCGACGGACCCATAAGGGCCACATATTCATTTTTTTTAATAGCGAGACTAATGGAACGGAGGGCGTAGATGGTTTCGTTTCCTACGTGGTAAATCCGTGAAATATCATTTATGGAAATAATTTCCTGCATTCCTTCAAAAATAGGAAAAAGAAACGAGCCCTTTTGAATCTGTTACGAGCGGTGGAAATTAAACCGAATCGGTTAAAATCGGAGCATGAAATGTTCTTTGTGGTGGCGGGGATGAAAAAAAACAATGCCGGTCTCAAAAAGATCCAGAGATAAAGTAACCCGGGGATGCGATTTAATTGTGTTCCATGCCCTGATCATTCCCCCGGACCAGCGGATGTCGTCGAAAACAAAAATGCTGTCTTCTGAAGCCTTTGGCAGACAAAGTCTGAAGTACTCAAGGGTAGCGGATTCGGTATGGTTCCCATCAAAATAAATGAAGTCGGGACTTTCCTCATGGGCAAGAATCCGGGGAATGTGGTCTGAAAAATTTCCTGCCTGTAAGGAAACATTATCCAGTTTAAGATTCCCGAGAATGCGATTGGCCACATCCAGAACACCCGGGCAACCATCCAAAGACATCACCTTTGTTTCGGAGGAGGGGGCTGCCAGATATGCCGTAGAAACTCCCAGGCTGGTACCCAGTTCCAAAACCCGTTTCGGCTTGTATTTTTCCACCATTCTGAAAAGCAGTTTTCCTTTTCTGGGAGAGGCAAGTGATTTTCTGGCAATCGCCGCAATTTTTCGGGGGCCGGACTTTCCGGTTCCCAGGTCGGTAAACTCTATTGATTCCTGTGAAGCAAGGAGTTTTTTCCGTTCCGCTTCAATTTCCTGAAACTTATAAAAGGGCTCGGGATTCCCCAGTACCCGGTTATAGAATTCAAACACGAAGGGAGAGTGAATTCCCGAAGCTGTTTTTGCTTTTAGGAGGAAGGAAATATATTCTTTAATTTTATTCAATGTATTTAACTCTGATCTATTAAAAATACAAATCTATGGGCATGACAAGGATAATACTTTTAATAATTTCAATTTTCAATTTTATTATTATGGAATCTCAGGAAAAAAAATTCGGATTGGTAATACATGGTGGAGCGGGCACCATTAAAAAAGAAAACCTGAGCAAGGAACTGGAAGCGGAATATTTTAAAGTAATGAATGAGGCGCTGAAGGCCGGTTATGAAATTCTTGAGAAAGGTGGAAGTGCCCTGGCTGCCGTGGAGGCTGCCATAATTATCATGGAGGATTCCCCGCTTTTCAATGCCGGTAAGGGCAGTGTATTTTCACACGATGAAAAAAACGAACTGGATGCCAGCATTATGGATGGGAAAACCGGAGGAGCCGGAGCGGTTTCCGGGGTGGGTACTATCAAAAATCCAATTACTACCGCCCGTTTTGTAATGGAAAAAAGTCCGCATGTTTTACTTTCCGGAAAAGGGGCCGAAATTTTTGCAGAAAAAATGGGACAGGTTCCCGTACCTCCCTCCTACTTTTTTGATGCCCGAAGGTTCGAGCAATTAAAAAAAATCAAAGAAACGGATAAAATAAAACTGGATCACAGCAGCGACACGACGGGCATGTTGTTTCCGGATACGGATTACGGGGATAAAAAATTCGGGACTGTAGGATGCGTAGCCCTTGACAAAAACGGAAATCTGGCCGCCGGTACCAGTACGGGTGGCATGACCAATAAAAAATTCGGTCGGGTTGGGGATGCACCCATCATAGGGGCGGGCACTTTTGCCAAAAACTCTACCTGTGCCATTTCCTGCACCGGGCATGGGGAGTATTTTATCCGGAATGTTGTTGCCTATGATGTTTCCGCCCTCATGGAATACAAAGGGATGAGCCTGGATGCAGCCTCAAATCTTGTTATTCAGAAAAAGTTAAAGGAGCAGGGCGGCGAGGGAGGATTGATTGGGATTGACAAAAAAGGGAATATTGTAATGCCCTTTAACACATCCGGCATGTACCGGGGTTATATGATCAACGGAAAATCGGAGGTTAAAATTTACAAGGATTGATCAGGAAAGCGGCTCAATTTTAAATTCGTAAAATTCCATAATCTGATTGGCCAGTAATTTTTTGCAGGCCTCCTCTACTTTAATTTTTGCCGTTTTTTCGTCCGGCGCTTCAATTTCAAGGGTGATGTGTTTCCCGATTCTCACGTTTCCAATTTCCGGAAGCCCTACATTTACCATACTTTTTGTTACGGCTTTCCCCTGGGGATCGAGGAGGGCTTTCAGGGGCATTACATCTATTTCAGCTTTAAATTTCATGAATGCGGATTGTTTTCGTTCTTTTTAATAAAATGCTCCAAAAGACTAATAAGGATGTACAAAATTATAATTAAAGGTATTCCGGCGAACTGAAATAATATCAACAGCAACACAGCCCCGATAATAAGCAGGTAACGCAAGGCATTCCCGCGCAAACCAAAGGACTTGAATTTTAATCCGATCAGGGGCAGTGGTGAAACCAGCAGAAAAGACATGATGGGAGCCAAAGCACAGAGCACATAAGGATTGAAAAAAAAGCGGGCCGCCGGGTTATCGGGAAGGATGTAGTTTGAAGCGGAAGCTGTTTCTGAAAACATATTCCCCAGAATTTTTGCCCCCAGATCGATAAAGTCGGCCACACCTCCCTCGCCCTTGGTTACGGGGCCTGAATAAAGGTCGAAATGAGCCGGAAAAATGCGGAGGATAAAGGGCAGGGATGCAAAAAAAAGTGCATTGGCAGGCGTTGGCAGGCCAATAAAACCGTGGGTTTGCCGGGTGTCGATGTTAAACTTTGCCAAACGCCAGGCCGAAAAAACCGGAATCAGCAAAGCCAGAAATGGGGCCAGAAAGGGAGTACCGCCCAATGCACCGGGAACAACGGACAAGTCGCCACTAAGTACAGAATTTACACCTGTGGTAAGCAGCGAAAACTGAATTGTTTTAAATAAAATAAAGGCAGGAAGAACCCCAAAACTAACCATATCGGCCAGGGAGTCTAATTGTTTTCCGAGTTCAGAAAACGACTTTAGGAGCCTTGCTAAAAATCCGTCCAGAAAGTCGAGAAGGGCGGCCAAAAAAACCAAGCCCGCGCCTGCCATGAGATTTCCCTCAAGGACAAATAAAATTCCAATACATCCGCACAACAGGTTTCCCAGCGTAATAAAATTCGGAATGTTTGAAATCAACCACATATTGTCTGCAAAGCTAATTAGATTTTACGTTTTCCTGAACCGGGCAGAAATGTTCAAAAAGAACTTTTCAAATCCAAAATAGCTCAGGGTTGAAAAGAGGATTGTGAGTGTCAATAAAATCAAAGGCCGGACAACATAAATTTCAACCGGGGAGTTTCCCAGGAAGTCTTTAAAAAAAGAGAAATGAAGCAGGGTTATGGCAATTCCATGAAACACATACAATCCGTAGGATATTTTACCCAAAAAACGAATGGGTTTAAGGGCTCCGGCGTTGAAAAGGCGGTTCTCACCGTAACACTGATCAAAAATTACAAAGGTGAATAACAGTCCGAAAACCAGACGTTCAAACACATAGGCCTTACCAAAGCCAAAGATGGGATTGTATGTAAAAAGGAGAATGGCCAATAGAGCGTACAACAGGAACACGGTGCTTCTACGCAAGGATTTTAAGAGATTGAAAAATTCATTTTCAAAGACACAGGACCAGGCAAGGATGCCTCCCAGAGCAAAATTCGAAACAATACCCAGGGTGTGAAAAAGCAAGCCCGGATGATCAGGACCCAGGTAATACCTGAAAAACAGCGAGGTAAAGATCAGCAGGAAGCAAAAATGGAGGGCATATTTTTTAAAAAACCGCAACCACAATCCCCAGGCAAGATAAAACTGCTCTTCAACGGAAAGGGTCCATAAAAAAACCATAAAAAACAAAAAATTCTGTCCATCCTCCATCACGTAAAAATTAAGGGTAAAGGACAGGAACCAAACGGGTGAAGGAAGCGGGCTTACTGAAATTTCAAAAAGGGGTGCGAGGCTGACCAAAACAAATCCTGCAACAACAATTAAAAAGTAGAGGGGCCAGATGCGGAGAGAGCGGCGGATAAAATAATTTTTAAAACTGAAACCACCCGATGTTTCATATTCGCCAAGAATGGTGAATGTGATAAGGAAGGAACTCAGCACAAAGAAAAAATCAAGTCCTGCAAAACCCAGGTGGGTCAATGAGGTATCAGTAGAAAAGGCCGGTTTATCGTGGCCTGAAAAAGAGATTGAAAAAAGAGCGTGGGAACAGAAAATAAGCAGAAAGCCAAAGAACCTGAGACCATCGAGGTTTGGAAAGTATAAGGGCTTACGGTTCATACCATTACAAATATCGCCCGGGTGGGGGAAAGCAGCAATATTACCCCCAAAATACCGTTAAAATGCATATTAAATGGCCGATTTTCATTAATTTAGAACGTTTTATGAAAAATTTTCTTTCTCTTGTTTTAACCCTGTCATTTTTTCTGACAAACGGTATATCCCAAATCAGAAAATACAGCAATGAATTTTTAGCCATTGGAGTGGGAGCCCGGGCGCTGGGGATGTCGAACGCCGTGGTTGGCAGTGTTCGGGATGTCACCTCTGGCTATTGGAATCCGGGAGGGTTGAATCATCTGAACAATGACCTTCAGGTTGGATTGATGCATGCCAATTACTTTGCAAATCTGGCCAAGTATGATTATATCGGGTTAGCTAAAAGAATAGACAGCAGCAGTGTGGGCGGATTTTCCATGGTAAGATTTGGGGTGGATGACATACCCAATACCACAGAATTGATCGACAATCAGGGTAACATCGACTACAACCGCATTACCACTTTCTCGGCTGCCGATTATGCATTTATTTTTTCTTATGCACGGGATCTGGGAATAAAGGGATTGTATGTGGGAGCCAATGCGAAAATTATTCGCAGGAAGGTAGGCGATTTTGCCGGCGCCTGGGGATTTGGTCTTGACGCAGGAGCCCAATATGAAAAAGGTCCCTGGAATTTCGGACTTATGTTGCGGGATGTGACCTCAACATTCAATGCCTGGAAATTTAATCTCGACGACCGGATGAAAGAAGTATTTGTTCAAACCGGCAATGAAATTCCGGTAAACTCACTTGAGATTACCATGCCCCGGATGATTGCGGGTGTGAGCCGGTGGTGGGAATTAGGAAAAAAATTCAGTCTTCGCGGAGCCGCAGATTTCGACTTTACATTTGACGGAAAACGAAACGTTTTAATAAAGTCCAGTGTAGTTAGCATTGATCCCCATTTTGGCGTTGAGGCAGGTTATCGCGATATTATTTTCCTGAGGGGCGGCATTGGGAACATTCAGAAAGAAACCGATTTCAGAGGTGGAACCATTACCACCCTTCAACCCAATATGGGTGTGGGTTTAAAGATAAAACAGGTGGCCCTCGATTACGGCCTCACCGACATTGGAGATGTATCAGCCGCTTTATACTCGCATATATTTTCATTACGATTCGATATTAACAAACAGCCTAAACCTTGAAGAAAAGTTTACTTTGTTTTTTTCTGGTTTTCTTTCCCGTTCTGTTCAGCTTTTCCCAACCCTTCGGAAATGAGTGGATAAACTACTCGCAATCCTATTACAAATTTCGCATTACCGCCGATGGCGTTTACCGCATCGACTCCACTGCCCTCTCCAACGCAGGCATTCCGCTCGGGAGTATAGACCCAAGGCGATTCCAGATTTTTGGCCGGGGCCGTGAAATTCCTATATATGTAGCCGGGGAAGGTGACGGAGTATTTAACTCCGGCGACTACATTGAATTTTATGCCTTCCGTAACGATGGGTTCCTTGATTCATTGCTGTACGACACGGCCGACATTACCAATCCATACCACAGCCTTATAAACGATACTGCACATTATTTTCTAACCTGGAATCTGAATTCCACCAATAATTTACGCTTTGCCTTTATCAGCGACACAACATTCAGTCAGTACAGTCCTGCCCCTTATTTTTTCAGAGAATTGTTTTACACCGGAACCAACGAATACCAGCTGGGAAAAAGAAATGTTTTCGGGTGGTATACTGCCCGATATGATGCCGGTGAGGGCTGGACTTTCCCCCGGTTTTCCAAAGGCAATTCAAATAACCATGCCTACACAACAACCAATGTTTATTCCGGAGGACCACCAGCACAATTCAGGTGCGGAGTAATTGGCGTATCGGATGATTTCACCCAGCCATTGAATCCCGATCACCAGATTCAGATTAGTTATAATGGATTTTCAGGGAACACCCAATTAGCAGATTCCCTCTACAATGGTTTTCACCAGATGAAATTTTCTTTTACTATTCCCGCCACCAATCTGACGGGAAGCACCAACTTTAATTTTCTGAGTGTTTCGAATCCTTTATTTACCTGGGGAAATCTGACGGCCGTATCTTTTTCGCGTTTGAAATACCCGCACACCTTTGACCTGGAAGGAAATTCAACCTACCGGATGTTTATTCCGGATCATCCTACCGAGGCAAAATCATTACTGAACATTACCAATTACAATGGAGGATCAGGCCAGGTATTTCTGCTGGATCTTACCAACCGCAGAAGATTTGAAGTTTTTCAGAACGGTCCCGGGTTCCGGGTTTTGGTTCCCAACAGTGGAGGAGAGAAGTTTTGTTTTCTGTTTAATAATGCCCAACCCCTTTCTATTACTACCCTCGTTCCTGCCGGAAATCTGGGTTTGTTCACTGATTTCACGAATGTCAATTTCGATTCTGCCTATATCATAGTAACCCATCCCGTTTTTTGGGCTGAATCGCAGCAATATGCCAATTACCGTTCCTCATTACCCGGCGGAGGATTTAACGTGGTAATGGCCAACATTACGGAACTGTATGATCAGTTTGCATTCGGGATAAAATACCACCCTGCTTCAATCCGGAGGTTTTCCGCCTTTGCCTACGCCAATACAAACATCAAACCTTCAAATTTATTTTTAATCGGAAAAGACATCCAGATTAATACGGCCAGGAACAATGCTTCCTTACTGGCCCAAACTTATGTTCCTTCGATGGGATATCCTGCCAGCGATAATTTGCTTACGGCAGGTTTGGGAAATACCATTAATGAACCGCTGATTCCAACAGGCCGTATTGCCGCAAAAAATCCGCAAAACATTCTGGACTATCTCAATAAAGTAATTGCGCACGAATCGAATGCACCTGCCGAATGGATGAAACAGGTTATGCACTTTGGGGGCGGATCATCCACAACAGAGCAATCTGCTTTTGCCAGTTTCCTGAGCGATTATGAAACCATCATTGAAGACACTTTGTTCGGGGGATTCGTTCATACCTTTTTAAAATCATCTTCCCAGCCCATTCAGATTACGCTTGCCGATTCCGTGGAGCGATTGATAAATTCCGGGGTAAGCATCATGACCTTTTTCGGGCATGCCTCAGGTAACAGTTTTGATCAGAACCTTGATTTTCCGGGCAACTACAATAATCCGGGGCGGCATCCCCTTATCATAGCCAATTCCTGTTATACGGGGGATATTCATCAGCCCACCACTGCGTTTGTTTCCAGTGCCAGCGAAACCTGGGTATTTACGCCCAACCGGGGAAGCATTGGATTTCTGGCATCGGTGGGTCAGGGAACAACTTATTACCTCAATCAGATTTCCAGAAACTTATACAAACAACTCGGCATTTATAATTATGGAAATTCCATTGGAAAATGTCTGCAAGCCGCCTTTGACACTATTCAGGGTAACGGTTCCGACCACCTAATGAATGCCTCCATTCTGGAATTTACCATTCACGGTGACCCTGCAGTAATAGTTAAAGGATGGAAAAAACCCGATTATGCCATTGCCGATTCTTCGGTTTTTTTCAGTCCGAAAGGAACCCTCACTCTCGACCTTGATTCCTTTACCATTCATGTTGCCGTAGCCAATTTGGGAAAAGCCACAAGCGACACGGTAATGGTTGAAATCCGCCGCATTTTTCCCGACAACACCGATACGGTTTATACAAAACCCATCCCTTTTGTTTATTACCGGGACACTTTATCCTTGCGGCTTCCCATTGACATTGCCCGGGGCCCCGGATTAAACAAATTTGAAGTATGGGTTGATTCACCTCAAAACATAGATGAGCTGAACGAAAACAATAATCGTCTTTTAAATCCGGCAACCGTTCTCATTCTTGCCGGAGATATTTTCCCGGTTTACCCCTATAAATATGCCATCATTCCGAATGATACCGTAGTGCTGAAAGCAAGTACCGGAAATCCTTTTGATATTCCAAGGAACTACCGATTTGAAGTTGACACTAATGATTTATTTCTTGCGCCGCTTGCGGTGGGAACCGTATTGGCTCCTGGGGGTGTTGTAAGCTGGAAAGCTCCCCTGCAATTAACCGACAGCACCGTATATTTCTGGAGGGTACGAAGAGACACTTCCGACACAACCAATTTCCGCTGGAAAGAATCATCCTTTCAATACATCCCAGGGAAACGAGGCTGGGAACAGGCCCATTTTTTCCAATTCAAAAATGATAAATATACCTATATAAACTACAATCGACCTGCCCGGTCCTTTGACTTTGTTCCCTCGGGAAAAACATTAATTGTAAATGTGTATGGGCAGAAGCCGCCGAATTATAATTTCTCACAAATGTCGGCCACGGAATATAAGCTCGACTTAAGTGTTATGGATTATGCCGGATGCGGATTTGATACGGCCATTCATATAGCGGTAATTGATCCGATATCACTTACCCCCTGGGGCAACCGGTACTTCGACGGAAATGTAATGCACAATCCGACGCATTACTATAACAATGCCAACGACATACCTTCGGGCGGACCCTGCGGCCGGCAACGGGTGGAGAATTTTTTCATTTACCGGATAAGAAACACGACCCAGATGGCCGGCATGAAGCGGATGATTGAAGATTCCATTCCCAACGGTCATTTCATTCTTGCGTATTCATGGATAAACGGAGGATTTAGCCGCTGGATTGACCCTTCACTGTTTACTACTTTTGAGAACCTTGGAGCCGACAGTGTGCGGTATCTGCCCAATGTGCCCTGGATATTCTTTTGCAAAAAGGGAGATCAAAATTCAGCGATTGAATTATGGGGAGATTCTGCCAATGCATTCATTAATCTCACGACCAACCTTACCAACAATTCCGATTTTGGTACCATTACTTCAGAATTGATCGGGCCATCGGTGAGGTGGGACAGTTTAAGCTGGCGACAGCATGCCCTGGAAAATCCACCCCTGGATTCGGTTGCACTAAATATAATAGGTATTGACAACAATGGATTGGAAACCCTTGTCAGGTCGGGACTTCCTCCTGACAGTGCCCAGATTTACCTGAGCAACATCAATGCAAATCAATATCCATATCTGAAACTGAATTTATTTATAAGGGATGATAGTTTGCGAACCTGTGCCCAGCTCGATAAGTGGCAGGTCTTTTTCCAACCCGTTCCCGAAATAGCTGTTCACCCGCCCTTAGGATTCAGTTTTTATCGCGACACGCTTCAGGAAGGAGATTCCGTAAGATTTTCTGTGGCGGTTAAAAATATCAGTGAATTCCCAATCGACAGTTTCCCTATAACCTTTTGGGTAAAGGACAAAAATAATGCTACGCGGCCCCTGCCAGGGTATTTGTCGAAGCCTTTGGGAGCCGACAGCTTTCTCCTGGCCAATACGAAGTTCAGCACATTTGGGTTTCCGGGATTAAATGGTTTATGGATGGAGGCAAATCCGAGAGGACACCCGAAAGAAAAACCCGAACAATTTCATTTCAACAATCTGGTTCAGGTGCCATTCTATGTGGGAGTAGATAAGATAAATCCATTGCTGGATGTTACCTTCGATGGAATACATATTTTAAACGGGGATATTGTAAGTGCCAAACCCGACATTCTGGTTCAGCTTAAAGATGAAAATTTATTTCTGGCACTCAACGACACCGCCGATTTTAAAGTCTGGCTTCGCTCTCCGGGCTCCCAAACCCTTGAGCGGATTTACTTTGCCGATCCCAGAATTTACTTTACCTCGGCCCAGCTTCCCAAAAACAGTTGCCGGATAAACTTCAAACCCAATCTTGTTACCGATGGGAAGTATGAATTACTGGTTCAGGCAAAAGACCGGAGTAAAAACCTCAGCGGGTCGTTTGATTACCGGGTAACTTTTGAAGTGGAAAACAAGCCCAGTATTACGGAAGTAATGAATTACCCCAATCCATTCAGCACGAGCACCCGGTTTGTATTCACGCTAACGGGATCTGAAATTCCTGAGGATTTCACCATACAGATTTTAACCATTACGGGGAAGGTAGTAAGGGAAATAACCCGTTCTGAACTGGGTCATATACACATAGGCAGAAACATCACCGAATATGCATGGGACGGGAAGGATGATTTTGGCGATCCTCTGGCCAACGGCTTATATTTATACCGGGTAAAAGCCCGGCTTGGGGGGCAATGGGTTGAAAAAAAGGAAAGCGGCGCCGATCCCTATTTTCATAAAGGCTTCGGGAAGATGTATTTGATTCGTTAATTGGCATGAATTTTGAATTAAGTTAAACCAAATGCCCTGAGAGGGGTCTAAACAAATAAACCTAACCCATGAAAACACTGAAAACCATTGCCTTAGTACTTTTTGGGGTCCTTATTTCCACCGCCGGCTATGCCCAGCAGGTTCCCAAAAAAGTGGTAGTTGGCCCCCCAAAAGTGGACAAGTTCCAGGCCCGGAAAGTTCTTCACAGAACCTCAATTGTAATTTACTATGCTCACAAACAGGTGAAAGCCTCCAAAAACTACACCGGTGACCTTGCCAAAGCCATTGGACACCAGAAGCATGCACGGAAACTTTACCTGCAGGGAAAGTATTACAGAGCAATTCATCACTCCCGCGTTGCCCGTGCTTTTGCCGTAAAAGCCATTAAGGCAAACAAAGCAAAAGAAATTGAAGAGTGTAAGTTTACTCCTGAAGAGGAAGAGTTGTTAAAAAATGGTCCTAACGATCAGGATTTGATCAATGAGTTAAACGCCGCAAATCCCGGAGCTAAGTACAAAGACGAAGAGCATATGATCAGCGAACCGGACATTGATCTTAACGCCGACGACTAAACCGTATTTTTAAACATCCCCGAAAGCGCCATGGCAAATATGCATGGCGCTTTCTGTTTTATTACCTTTGGGCGTGAAATTTCTGAAACTTTGCGGCCTGAGTGTTTTATCCGGGTTACTTCTTTATGGAGGATGGCCACCCGAGGGACATTTTCTTATATTATTTATTGGCTTTGTTCCTTTTTTCCTGGCTTCGAAGTGGGCTCACACCCATTTTCCAAAAAAAGGCTGGGTGGTGTTTGCAGGTTTTTATACCGGATTTCTGGTTTGGAATGCACTTACCACCTGGTGGATCTGGAATAGTTCGAACGGAGGAGCAGTAATGGCCATTGTTAGCAATGCCTTGCTAATGACCGGAGTGTTTTTTGCAGGCCATAAAATTACCCGTAATGCCCATCCCTGGCGGAAACCCTTTTACTGGATTGCCTTATGGCTTGCCTTTGAGCATTTGCATCATCGCTGGGATCTGACCTGGCCATGGCTTACGCTGGGAAATGCGCTTTCGGGCTGGCCCTCCCTTATTCAATGGTATGAGTTCACCGGAACTGCCGGTGGTAGTCTTTGGATTCTTGCGGTAAACTACGGCATATACAACCTCCTTGAGAAAATATATTTTTCCGGGGGGAAGGCCCTTTGGCCTGTTTCCGTCAAAACCCGGCTTCGCGGCTTATTACAGGTTTTGGTACTGATATTGGTGCCCGTAATTTTCAGCAGAATTATTGCACCCGCCGGCAAAGCGGAAAACAATTACGGAGAATCCTCGGTACATGTAGTTTTTCTTCAACCCAATTTTGATCCTTACAATCAAAAATTCGAGTTTGGGGTTGAGGAGCAAATGGAAGTTTTCCTAAAGCTGGCTCTGCCAAAAATAAAACCCGAAACCCGGTTTTTAGTATTTCCTGAAACGGCCTTTCAGGATGGAATTTATGAGGATGACCCGGAAGAATCTTTCAGTATTTCCATCGCGCGAAAACTTTGCGCACGGTTCCCAAACCTGAAAATTATTGCAGGTGCCTCTACCTGGAAAAAATATGCCTCGTGGGAAACACCTCCACCCTCTGCCCGGAAATATGCCGATGGATACTACGATGCTTTTAATTCGGCCCTGTATATCGACAGCACCGGAATCATTTCCACCTATCACAAATCGAAACTGGTGCCGGGAGTGGAACAAATGCCCTACCCTGCGGTATTCGGATTTCTTGAATCGCTGGCCATTGATATGGGTGGAACCAGCGGAACTTTAGGCACTCAGGAAGAGCGCGAGGTATTCAGGGATTCCTATTCAGGACTTAACCCAGCTCCTGTCATATGCTATGAATCGGTTTTTGGAGAATTTGTAGGCGACTACCTTAGAAAGGGGGCAAATGCTGTTTTCATAATGACCAACGACGGCTGGTGGGGGAATACACCCGGGTACAAACAACATAAATTGTACGGTACGCTCAGAGCCATAGAGTATCGGGTTCCTGTAATCCGCTGTACAAATACCGGAGTATCCTGCGAAGTTGGACCCGACGGAAGTATTTTACAGGAATCGCCGTGGTGGGAACCCCATGTGCTTGAGGCATATCTTCCGGTAGTGCAACCCGACACCTTTTATTTTTATGCCGGTGATTACCTGGGAAGAGGGAGCGTCCTTTTGCTGGGCATCTTCCTGATGTTCCGGGTATTCAGAAAAATCAGAAATAGTTCGTTCTGAGAAAATAAACCGACAATACAACAAAGGGAAGAAGAAAAAAAGCGGGGCGGATGTATGTAGGGAAAAAAGAGGGAAGAGGTGCAAAAAAGTACGCCGCCCAACATCCCCCTGCAAGTCCGTAAAAAGCTCCTTTGTTTATTTCGCCCAGCATTAAATTAACCAGGGCCAAACCAATCCAGAAAATCAACACTAACAGTTTCCTGAGCTGCGATATATCATTCCTGTCGGCAAGGGAAATTCCAATCCCCAACACCATGGGAGGAATTAAAACAATCCACATCCTTTCCAGCAGCGGCACAGGACTGTATGAAAAAACAGATGTACTACCTATCCACAGGAATGCAAGTAAAAACAAAGTAAAAACCACAGAATTCCGGAGCAATTCACTTCGGTTTTCTTTTTTGAAGGCATTAGGAATTGCCAGAAAAGTCCAGGGAACAAAAACCAAGAGCAATGAGTAGGAATCAAAAATCATTTGGAATGGCTGTATGAGAATTCTTGAAAAAAATTGCCCGGGGCGGGAGATTTTGTAAAAAATATTGTGTTCTGATTCCACTGAGGAAAGCAAAAATCCGGGGGTTCCTGAAAAAAACGAAAACACAAGCTCCGTCAGGATAAATCCTATGGAAATAAAGAGCAGAGAAAGTCCAAAAAACTTCTTTTGGGATCCGGGTTCCGATTTAAACCAACGAAACAAATACCAGGGAAGGATGATCAGAGCCAGCTCTTTGGTTAAAAAAGCCAAAACAAATAACGCTCCGGAGTAAATTCCAAATCTGAGGGGAAATTCATTTACCCGGGGTGAAAGGGAAAGGAAAAACAAGAAAAAGAGATAAAATGCCAGGGGCACATCCGGAAACAGGTTCCCACCGTACAAAAAAAACAAGGGAAGGAAGGCGGGAATAAATATCCATGGGATAATTTCTCCGGATCGGGATTGATTTTTAAAAAGGATAAAAAGGAGGAATAAGGTGAGGGCTCCGCAAAGCATGGGAAACCAGGAGGCAAGAACCGGAGAGTTTTCAACCCCTGAGAGAACAGGTACCACCGGCAAAATTAAGCCCAGGCGATGATTTTTAGGACTTTGAGTAAGCTCATAATTCCCTTCTTTTACCTGGATGGCCAGGTCCAGATAAACCCCATCGTCGCTCGGAAACTTTCCCGTATTAGCCAAAAAAGCAAAAAAGAGAAAGACAAAAATCCCAAAAAAAAGAAAGGAAGACCTGAGGATCATTTTTCTCAAAGATAAGGATAGTATTTCCCAATGTGGAATCTCTTACCTTTGCAGGCAGAAAAATATGGGAGCCACAGGATTATTAATCAGTAATTTGGGAACGCCGGACTCGGCCAGCGTAAAGGATGTAAAATCCTACCTAAAAGAATTTTTAAATGACCCCCGGGTTATTGATGTTAATCCGGTCTGGAGACATATTCTTGTTAATTGGCTTATTATTCCCGGAAGGGCAAAAAACTCAGCGAAATTATATCGTGAAATATGGACTGACAGGGGCTCTCCCCTACTGTTTCACAGTCTTGACCTGATGGAAAAAGTGAGGCAAAGAAACCAAACCGGTATGGAATTGGATTTTGGGATGCGGTATGGGAACCCCGGTTTGCTTCCTGCGCTTTCACGATTAAAAGAAAAAGGGGTTGACACCTTGCTGGTATTTCCTTTATATCCTCAATATGCCTCTTCCTCTACCGGCTCAACGATGGATGAGGTGCATCGTATTCTAAAGCTACTTTCCTGGAAGCCTGAGGTTAAAGAAATCAAACCTTTTTTCAATCAGGATGCCTTCATTGAAATAATTGCGAACAATGCTTCAAAATTTGATCTGGAGTCCTTTGATCATTTTGTTTTCAGTTATCATGGTTTGCCTGAGCGGCATATTCATAAAACAGCCCGTGAAAAAAACATCAACCAGTGCCACCTGGGAAAATGCTGCGACCGGATTTCAGGAAACAATTACCTCTGTTACCGGGCAGGATGTTTTGAGACAACGCGCAGATTAGTAAAAGCCCTGAATCTTCCGCCTGAGAAATGCACAAGCAGTTTTCAAAGCCGATTAAATAACCGTTGGCTTAAACCCTTTACAGACGAGATTATTGAGAACCTGGGAAAGCAAAAGCTTAAAAGAGTTTTGGTCTTTTCACCTTCTTTTGTTGCCGATTGTCTGGAAACCACCTATGAAATTGGAACCGAGTGCCAGGAAATATTTACGAATGCAGGAGGTGGGGAAATTGTACTGGTTCCTTCATTAAACAGTCAGGAAGCATTTGCCGGTTTCATTCTGGACTATGCCCAAAAACAACAGGCTCCCCGAAGGGAGCCTGTTGCAACAAAACGATAAATTGCTTTAGAAGAATTTAAAGCGGTTGTCCTTGATTTCAGCTTTTTCTTTCAGGACGTTATAAAGCTGCTGATCAATTTTTCCCTGATAGGTCTGGGTAAGTCGCATTTTCTGCTGAATATAATCTTTAGGTTCGGGGGCAGGAGTTACCTTATCTACCACCAGAACATACACACCTTGTTCGCCGGTAACAGGTGCGGAAAGCTTTCCGGGTTCGAGAGCAAACAAGGTTCCAATAACACCCAATTCCCTTCCAATCATGGTAACGCTAAAGTCGTTGAAACGAACCGAGGGCACGCTATCGGCATTCAAATTCATTTTGGAAGCAAGTGTTTCAATATTGGATGCTCCGCTGAGGGCTTTGGAAAACTCTTCCTTAAACATGGCGGCCTTCTTTTCTTTTATGGCTCCTGCTTCAATTTCTGCCTTTTTCTGTTCGAGGGTAGCAAAACCCTTTTCTCTCACCTCGGTAAGGCTGGCAACCACATATTTGTTTTTGTAGCTGAAAGGTTCTTTGGAAACCGACCCTTTTGGATTGGTATAGGCCCAGCGAACGATGTCCTTTGCTTTTTCCAGTCCGGGCAGGGTTACATCGCTTGATTTAAGAGTTTCGGCGGTTCTCAAATTGAGGCCGGCTTCTTTTACTCCTTTCTGGAACGCATCCGCATCGCTACCATATGTGGATACAAAATCAAGAGCCTGGTTATAAACTTCCTGTCTTGTTTTTGATGAAGGTTCAACAGTTTTTTCAATAGTTGCAATCTGATATCTTGGAGATTCTTTACCCCTGTCAAGCACTTCAACAATGTGAAATCCGTAAATAGTTTCCACCACTGTGATATCACCTTTTTTTCCTTCAAAGGCAGCCTTTTGAAATTCAGGCACCATCATACCTTCCTTAAACCATTTGTAGGCACCAATTTCATCACGCTTTTTGAGTACGCGCTTACCTTCTTTATCTTCCCTTACGGATCCGGAATCAGAAGAAAACTTAACCACAAAATCAGGGAAGAGTTTATTTGAACCTTTTAAAATTTTGGTAAGGCTATCGGCCATTGATTTAGCCGCTTCTTTGGAGCGGGTTTGAGTTGGCTGCGCTCCGGTGGCACCCTGATAATTAATAAGGATATGACGAACGGAAGCGGAATCCGGCAACATTTTAACATCGACCAGTTTAGACACTTTCCATTTAAGGCCTTCCTGATAGGGAGCAGTTACGGTTCCTTTTCCGGAGGTTAAAAATGCGGAGTCGTTTTGAAGATATGGGGCAACCTGGGGGGCTTTCAGATAATTATTATCAAAATACCCGGTTTCAGATTCCTGAACCACATATTCGCTGTCGCGCTTTGTCTTGGAAAACTCTTCGGCAATCTTCTGAATATCGGCAAGCGCGGCTGCCCTATCCTCTTCGCTTGGGAATACATCAAAAACCACGAAATCCACCTTCCGGCTTTCTTCCTGCTTGAATTTATACTTGTTCTTATTGTAGTATTTTTTCAATTCCGACTCATCCACTTTCACGGCAGAATCAGGAATCATATTATATCTTTTTAAAACAAAACGGAATTTGAGGGAGGTATTGGCGTTTTGATAATCCTGCTTTGCCAGAGGGGTTGGCGTACGTAATCCCTTTTTCAAAAGGGTGTAGTACTTCAATTGGAATTTATTATCCTTAACAGACCTTTCAAACTCTTTCCATTGCTCATAGTACTGAGCGCTTTGCGGGTCAGTTGAAATTTTATCGATATACGCTTTGATTTTTCGTCCATCAAGTCTTCCATTGGCGTCGGCAAAGTCGGGATTTACCTGTCCGGTTTGCTGATCGGTAAATGCGGGGACAATCATTTGATCGGGCGGATTTCCGATAAAGATATCGGCCAGTTCCTTTTCGGTAACCCGGATGCCTGCGGTAGCATATTCTTTTTCGAAGGCCAGGGTACGCAGAAAATATTCCCAAGTAGAATTATTAACCATATCGGCCATCTGATCGTCGAGGGAGGAAAGGTTGTTTCTGGATTTCTGCATCTCCTCCATCTTCTGATATTCTATCATGAATTGTTCGTAGGAAATATCCTCGCCGGAGATAACCCCCACCACATTACTTTCGCCGAAAATCTGAAATCCGCTTTCAAAAAGTCCGGTTAAAACAAAGGCCATCAATGAAATTCCTACCAGGGTAGCAATAAGGCCGGAGCGTTTACGAAGTGAACCAATAACTGCCATAAAAATTCAAAAATTTTAAGTATTCAGGGGAGCGAAGTTACAATTCTTTAAGGGGATTCAAAAAGCGAAAGCTAATTTGTTTTATGCTGATTATCAGGCTCTTATATTATTCGCTTCCAATTTTCAGGCCCAGGGTCTCGATACGGGTCTGTGAAACATTCAAAACGGTGAAGGTGAGCTTTCCGAGATTGATTTTTTCGCCCTTGGCGGGAATGGTACCGGTAAGGTTGACAATCAGACCTCCGAGAGTTTCTGAGCCTTCCTTTTTGGGGATTTCGGTTTGATATTTTTCGTTGATATAATCAATTTCCATACGACCGCTGAAAACAAATTCGCTATCTGAAATTCTGCGTTCAATGAGTTCATCCTTATCGTGTTCATCTTCAATTTCCCCGAAGATTTCTTCCATTACATCTTCCATGGTAAGAATACCGGCAGTTCCTCCGAATTCGTCCAACACTACGGCAATACTTTTCCGTTGTTGAATAAACAGAGTAAGCGCATCTTTAGCGGGCATGGTTTCAGGGATGATAATAACCGGCAACAGCAGGGAACGAACATTATCGGGGTTCTTAAAAAGTTCATAGGAATGCACGAATCCGATTATATGATCTATGGATTCCTGATAAACCAAAATCCGGCTCAATCGGGTTTCAATAAACCGCCGTTTTAAATCCTCTACAGAGATATCCACGGGAACTGCAATTATTTCGGTTCTGGGAACCATGCATCCCCTGGCTTTAACACGGGCAAAATCGAGGGCATTTTTAAAAATTTTCACCTCGTGATCCACCTTTCTCTTTCCCTGGTTCTTATATAACGTTTCCCGAACCAGATTATCCAGATCCACTCTCCCGAAACTGGGATCGGCTTCCTGGACTTTTACCCGGAAAAGGGTTCGCATTAAAAAGGAGGAAAAACCGGTTATTATGAATACCAGGGGAGACAAAACAAGATAGGACAACAGCACCGGAATGGCAAAAATATTGAGCAAACCATTGGGATTTAAGCGGAACAAATTTTTTGGTAAAAATTCCGCTGTAAACAAAATAACAAGGGTGGAAAGCAAAGTGGTGAGCAAAAAAATCCAAAAACCGGAACTCAGGAAACCGGACAGGAAGCTTGTTAGCTTTTGCTCCATAAACATGGAAAAAACAACCAGGGCTATACAATTCCCCACCAGCAGTGTTCCTATAAACCGGGCTTGCTTTTTGACCAGGAAGGAAATGATTTTCGCATTTATCCCGCCTTTCTTCTGGGAAAGCTCAATTTTCAGTTTGTTGGCAGTAAAAAAGGCAATTTCAATTCCGGAAAAAAAAGCAGAAGCTACGAGTGCTAAAAAAATATATAACCAGTAATTTTCCAATTATTTTTTTTGTTTTCCTTGTTTCGGTGATGGAGCCTGATTTTTGTTGGTGCTGTATATTTTCAGACGGCGTTTATTCAGGGCAAACATAAGACCGCTGACAAAAGTAAATGCAAAAAACAAATAGGAACTTTTTACATCCCCTGTGGCCACCATATAAACAGCCGTCATAAGTGAAAAAACTCCGGAAATTCCCCAGATCCACATCAGTGCCTTGATCATTGTATTCATGGTGCTATTGATTTTCTACATCCCTTTCAAGGGTGCCTGTTACATTTAATATTTTAAGGTCGGAAAAATCTTCGGTTGCTTCAAGCCCTTCGCCCAAAATTATTTCATCCCGCGTTGTAATTTTTACGGCATCATTAGTAAAGACTTTCCCGTCGTTACGTGTCCAGAATAGTTTTTCCGTATTTAATTTTTCTCCCTTTTCATTCATAACCACCACATTATGGCGGGCTTCCATACGCGAGTCGGCATCATGATAAATGGCATAATTGGCTTTCAGCCAGGACTTAACCTTTCCCTGGCTATCAAAAAACTCAATATAAACGCCTCTTGGAAAAACTGTTTTTTTGCCTTCCCTTTCATAATTTTCAAGAACGGGGGCAAAAATTTTAATTTTAACCTGAGCGCTGTCAGAATAAATTATTTCAACTTCAGAGGCCCGGTTATCGGGAAGTTGATCGGCACCCAGCATCCTAACCGTCCGGATATCATTTTCACAGGCGGTCAATCCCGCTACTAACAATAATAAAATTGTTCTCAATCGTATTTGCGCTGAATAAACCATTTTTCATTTAATGAAAGCCCGATGCTTATTCTGAAAAAGGTTTCTGAGATTAAGTTGTTTTCCGTTGTTCCGCGGTAACCGCCTTCAAGGGCAAAATTTAGCATTGACTGTGTGTAGGTGTCGCCCATACGCTGTTTCCGCAAGGGGATACCCAGGCCTGTGCTTGCTGAAAACTCTGTGTAGGGGATATCTTTGGAAAGAACCAGATAATGATTGCTGTATCTCAATCCGCCCCGGTATTGCAAACGGCGGCTGAGATTTCCTTTTCCATCGGCATACTTATCCGGAATATATTGGAATCCCAGGCTTAAGCGACGGGCCGTGGAATACCTGATACCTGTGTTAGCATTTCCAAAAGAAGTCCAGTCCTGGAAAAAGTAATCGGCAGCAAACACCAGGCGCTCCCCTTTTTTAAACATCAAACCCGCTCCTAAAGAGGGGGGAATCTGCCGTGTTTCCTTTACATCAACTTCATACAAGGCAGTATCTCTGGCCAATTCTATGATGGTATTGAACTTCAATAATTCCACAAGAGTAGTAGTACGGGTAACCATATCGGTTCCCATGGATCCGGTGAGTCCGGCAACCATAAACCAACGGCTTTTTATCCTTGCTTTATACTGGATTCCGCCACGAAACACAAAATCACTTACCCGGATTTCTTTTCGTGCACGGGTATTAAAATAAAAACCGGAAGAGGGAAATGAATCCCTGTAGGTAGCAAGAACATTCCCGAACAAATGAGAAGCAGAAAATCCGAAGGAAAATCTTCCGGTTCTAAATCCACCGGCTAAAAAAACATCATTTATTCCTCCGGAACCCTGATAATTATACCGCACTTTTCCAACGCTATCCAGTTGGGATTCTGTACCTATATTATAGCCCACCCGCGAATAAGGCTGTAAACCGAAAGCAATAGCCGACCGGTTTTTGCGGCCAACAGGAACTCCAAAAATAATTTGTTCAAGTCCGACATTATTGGTCAGGATTTTTTCCTGATTGGATTTCAATTGGGTAACGGTATTGGAAACTCCTACTTCAAAAGAGCTGAGTCGCAGCGAGGCCAAAGAGGCCGGATTAGCCGGACTAATGGCGAAGGGTGCGGTAGAATCATTTTGAAAAGCAAAAGTAGTGCCGCCCATAGCCATATTGTAGGCCGAGAATCCATGGTATAGCTCACCCAGCCCAAAGCGCGAGTAGGGCGAACTGGTTCCCTGGGCAAATGATAATCCGGAGCCGGTAAGGGCCAGCAAGGCAATAAAATATATGGAACACCTACGCGGCATTAAAAAGTAAAATTTCATTTAACCCCTTCAAAACCAGATTTGGGTCTGCAAAGATGGGCATTTTAAGGTGCCTGACAAAGAATTCCCCGTCGCCGCCGGTAACAACAATTTTCAATTTGGGGTACTTTTCAAGATAATCCCCAATTAAGCCTTTGGTTTCTGCTATCATTCCGTTTTCCACCCCAGACCGGATTGATAGCTCGGTACTGTTTCCAAGCAGGGGTGTTTTGGTTGTTTTACTATTAATTAACGGAAGCCGGTCGGTAAAATTGTGAAGTGCTTTGTAGCGCATTTCAAGCCCCGGGGCTATGCTTCCTCCCAGATATTCACCTTTCACACTCACAAAATTAAATTTAAGGCAGGTGCCGGCATCTATAACCAGGACAGGAAAACCAGGAAACATTTTCCACCCTCCAACGGCTGCGGCCAGTCGGTCGGAGCCGAGCGTAAAAGCCGTTTTATATTTGTTTTTTATGGGAACCCGGGTTTTGTGTGAAAATAATTCAACCGGAGCAATTCCATTTTTCAAAACGGAAGAAGGAATCTGATTTTTTACGGTTCCCACAAAGATTCTTTCGATTTTGTTTTTCGATAAAAAATCCCTGAACCTGGAAGTACTCCTGATATCCGGACGAACAATTTTTTTCAGGTTACTTCCTGAAAATATACCTGTCTTTGTACGGGTATTCCCGATGTCAATAATAAGAACCATCAGGCACCGGATTAAAAATGACTATTTAAGTCCAAACTCTTTTCGAAGTCTTTCTACGTAATCCAGTTCTTCCCATGGGAAAAGTTTTACTTTAACTTTTTTCTCATTTCCTTTTCCGGGATTAAACACTTTGGTAACTACGCGTGGCGATCTTCCCATGTGGCCGTAGGAGGCTGTTTCGAGATAAATGGGACTTCTCAGGTTGAAGCGCTTTTCAATGGCATAGGGTCTGAGGTCAAAAATTTTCCCGATTTTTTTGGCGAGCTTTCCATCGTCTATATTAACATGAGAAGTTCCGTAGGTATTAACATAAAGTCCTACCGGTTCTGCCACACCGATAGCGTAGGCAACCTGAACGAGTACTTCCTCGCAAAGTCCGGCGGCTACCATATTTTTTGCAATATGCCGTGTGGCATAAGCAGCGGAGCGGTCAACTTTGCTGGGGTCTTTTCCAGAGAAAGCACCGCCTCCATGGGCGCCTTTCCCGCCGTAGGTATCTACAATAATTTTCCTTCCGGTGAGACCGGTATCTCCATGGGGTCCGCCGATTACAAACTTTCCGGTGGGGTTTATATGGTATTTTATCTGATTATTGAACAGGGCCTGAACACGGGCAGGAAGTTTTTTCTTTACCCTTGGGATAAGGAATTGGATGATGTCTTTCTTAATTTTTTCGAGCATGGACTTATCCGGTCCGAACTGATCGTGCTGCGTAGAAATAACAATGGTATCAATTCGTACGGGGCGGTTATTATCGTCGTATTCAATAGTAACCTGAGATTTGGCATCCGGCCGCAGGTATTTAATTTCTTTGTTTTCTCTTCTGATCTCCGCCAGTTCCCGAAGTAACAAATGGGCCAGCTCCAGGGGAAGAGGCATAAAATTATCGGTCTCGCGGCAGGCATATCCAAACATCATTCCCTGATCACCGGCCCCCTGATCTTCTTTGCGTTTTCTTTCCACACCACGGTTAATGTCCTGACTTTGTTCGTGTATTGCTGAAAGCACCCCGCAGGAATGTGCCTCGAACATATATTCGCTTTTGGTATAGCCGATTTTCTTAATAACCTCTCTGGCGATAGTCTGAACATCAAGGTAGGCTTCCGACTTTACCTCTCCGGCGAGCACTACCTGTCCGGTAGTAACGAGGGTTTCACAGGCCACTTTGGAATCGGGGTCATAGGCAAGAAAATGGTCGATAAGTGCATCAGAAATCTGATCAGCAACCTTATCCGGATGCCCTTCAGAAACAGATTCAGAGGTAAATAAGTAAGACATACTTGAGTTTTTGGGTTAACGGGGCGCTAAAATAGGGTTTTTTTTGGGAAGAATATGCCCCTTTTATCGGGTTAATTGCTTGAAAATATCTTCCAGTTTCTGTTCCGATTTTTGAATGGTGAGAACCTGTAGATTATTCTTTACGGCAAATTGGAACAGGGCGGCCCTGACATCGGCTTTTTCGCTGGCAATAATTTCCCAGGTGAACCCTCCGGCCGGATTGGCTTCGATTACCCCGGCCATGTTCTTTAACAAGCCACGGTTTACTTCCCGGTCGAATTCAATGGTAATTACGGTTTGATTTCCGGTACCGGAAATTAACTCGGATGTAGGTTTATCCGCCACAATTTTTCCCTTCCTGATAATAATAACCCTTCGACACATGGCTTCTACTTCCTGCATAATATGGGTACTCAGCAGTACTGTTTTTTCTTTGCCAATTTCCAGAATAACTTTTCTGATTTCAGCCAACTGATTGGGATCAAGGCCTGAGGTGGGTTCATCGAGAATTAAAACCTTGGGATCATGAATAATAGCCTGAGCCAAACCTACGCGTTGACGATAACCCTTGGAAAGGGCCCCAATCTTTTTATTTTTTTCGGCTTCAAGCCCGGTCAGGTGAATCATTTCCGCAATTCGCTTTGCCGGAGACTTTATGGCATGTAAGCCGGAAATAAATTCCAGGTATTCCTTCACATACATTTCCAGGTACAGAGGATTGTGTTCAGGAAGGTAGCCAACCGAAGCCTTAACCTGCAGCGGTTCTTCTTCCACACTATATCCACACACTTTTGCTTTGCCGGAAGATTGCGGAATGTAACAGGTCAAAATTTTCATCAGGGTTGATTTCCCGGCTCCATTCGGACCCAGGAAGCCAACTACCTCACCGGCGGATACAGAAAATGAAACTTCATCCAGTGCCTTTTGGCTACCGTACAATTTCGAAACAGAAAATACTTCCAGCGACATAAAACTACTTTGGTAAAGATACTAAGCTTCCCTGAATTAGGCCATTGCCAAAAGAAAGGGCTAAATTTGCCGGGTGAAAGGATTGGTCATAAAAACCACGGGCAACCGGTATATAGTACTTGCCGATAAGGGAACTTATGTTACCTGCACCCTGAAAGGAAAATTCAGGATGGAGGGAACCAGGTCCACCAATCCTGTGGTGGTTGGAGATCATGTTCTTTTTGAAAAACCCGATTCGAACCAGGATGGCATAATCCACGAAATTCTACCCCGGAAGAACCACATTGTCCGTAAGGCTACCAAACTTTCGCGGCAATCCCATGTTCTTGCCGCTAATATTGACCTTGCCTGGATTGTTGTTACTCCGGTAGTTCCTAAAACATCCTTTGGATTTATCGACCGGTTTTTGGTTTGTTGCGAGGCCTTTCAGGTTCCTGTAAAAATCATACTTAACAAATCCGATTTGTTTGAGGGAGAAACGGAAGAACCTGCCCTCGTTTACCGGGAAATTTATACCCTCGCCGGGTATGAGGTGCTCCAGGTAAGTGCAACCCGGAATTCCGGACTTGACCTTTTAAAAAAAGAAATGAAAGGCAAAGTAAATCTATTTGCCGGTCATTCAGGTGTTGGGAAATCAACACTGATCAATAAAATTTGTCCGGAAGTTGCCCAGAAAACGGCTGCTTTATCAAACACTCATCTGAAGGGTCTTCACACCACCACCTTTTCGGAAATGTTTCCGCTTCCCGAAGGGGGTTATGTAATTGACACCCCGGGCATAAAAGAGTTTGGCTTGTTTGACTATGAAAAAAACGAGTTGTATCATTATTTTCCTGAAATCTTTAAAGTGGCAGCAAACTGCAGATTTAATTCCTGTCTGCATGTTTCTGAACCCGGCTGTGCGGTTATGGAAAAAGTGGAATCGGGAGAAATTTCAGACACCCGTTACCATAGTTATCTGAGCATACTGAATGGGGAAGAGCTCGAAAAAGAATTCGATGATTAAATAAAATGCGCATTCTGATCCAAAGAGTTTCATCCGCCAATGTTAAGGTAAATGGCAAGATTACCGGCAACATTGGCATGGGTCTTCTTTGCCTGGTTGGTTTTGAAGAGGCCGACACGGATGAAGATCTGCAATGGGGGGCGGCCAAGATAATCGCGCTTCGCATTTTTCCGGATGCGGAAGGAAAAATGAATGTTTCCCTGACCGAAGCAGGAGGTGAAATTCTCCTGGTTTCCCAATTTACCTTATTTGCCTCCACGAAAAAGGGCAACCGGCCCTCATTTATCGGATCGGCCCGACCGGAAACAGCCTTGGAACTTTACCAAAAATTTTCTACATTACTGAATTCGGCTATGGAGAAACCTGTTCAGACCGGAGTTTTTGGGGCCCTTATGGAGGTTTCCCTTGTAAATGATGGTCCGGTAACTATCTGGATCGACACAAAAAACAAAAGCTGATGAAAAAACCCATTAATCAGATGCAAGAGCAGGTTGACAACTGGATCAAAAAATACGGGGTCAGGTATTTTACGCCCCTGACTAATATGGCCATTTTAGCCGAGGAAGTGGGAGAAGTTGCCAGAATTATTGCCCGCGAATCGGGAGAACAATCGCACCGGAAAAAAAGCCCGAAAGGCAAACTGGGTGCTGAGTTATCTGATGTGCTGTTTGTAACTCTTTGTCTGGCGAACCAACATGGTATAGATTTGCAAAAGGAGTTCGATGTTAAACTGAAAAAGAAAACCAAACGCGATAAAACCCGTCATTTAAAAAATCCCAAACTACGCGTTTAAAAAAAACCGCCTGGTGAACCGGAAAAATACGATTTGGATTCTTGCCTCAATACCTGTTTTGCTCTGGTCGGTTTTCTATAATGGATATCCCTGGGTTTATCCCGATACCGGCACTTATATCGACAGTGGATTTACGAATGAAAGTCCCATTGACCGTCCCTTGTTTTACGGTTGGTTTATCCGACATACCTCTCTGGCAGAAACGCTATTTATTCCCGCCTTCATTCAATCGCTGATTGGAGTCTGGTTGATTTTTATTTTTTTCAAACATGCGGTGCCGGTCAGAAATCCGGGTTTAATGACATTTGTTTCTGTGTTGCTATTATCCTTGACCACAGGAATTAGCTATTATGCAGGGCTGATGGTACCTGATATTTTCCAGGCCTATTTATTTTTAGGCTTTGCCATTTTAATGGCACCTGAAAAACCGCCCAGAAATCAGCGGATTTTAATCTGGATTCTAATTGGTTTCTCACTGGTTAGTGCTTTTGCGAACCTCCTCGTATTTTCCCTTTATTGCTTTTTCTATTTAATTTTCAGAAGGCCCAAATACCTCATCCGGAATCCGGCTTTTAAGGGCATTATCCTTGTTGTTTGCTGCTACCTGCTTTCATGTTTTATTAATTACCGGTCTGGTTTTGGTTTTACCTTTTCTCCGGGCTCGCATATGTTTTTAATGGGTAAGCTGGCCGACCGTGGACTGTTACAGGAATACCTTGACAAGAACTGCGAATCGCATCCTACCCCATTATGCGGGCATTCCATTCCACTTTCGGGGAACTGGTTTTTGTGGGACACACGGAGCCCTGCTATTTCCACTTGCCCCGATTCAACGGTTAAAGAATGTTGGGAATACTGGGAACCCACAAATAAAAAAATACTTAACCGCTTTTTTTCCGATCCCTCATTGAGCTTAAAATTCATGTCCGGAATACCAAAAGATATTGCCATCCAGGCCACTGAGTTTGGGGCCTACCCCAGCAGGCCCGACATGGAAAACGGGCCGGTTTTTTCGCAAATAAACTGGAGGATGAAACCAGATTTTCCCCGCTTAAAAAAATCAGAACAACAAAAATCACCTGTTACTTTTGACACCTTAAACACGCTTACCTCAATTTGCATTCCGGTTTCATTAATTGCAATATTGATCTTTCTGTATTTTACCCCTGTGCCCGCATGGCGGAGATTTACTTTCCGGATTTTTATGTTTATTTTTTTAAATCTTCTTGTTATCGGTGTTTTTAGTATTCCGGATGCACGATATCACGGACGAAGTATTTGGCTTATTGAATTGCTTGCCCTAAGTGGTGCCACGGGAAGAAAAATAAAAATCCCGGGACTTGGTAGTCCCGGTATAAATAAGGGCGTGAACCCGGCCGTTTAGTTCTTTTCGAGAAACATCATTAGGGAAAGCCAGTATTCGGAACTTCCCGGATTTGTTTTCCAAAGGGCACTGGCGCCATGCTTTCCTTCTTTTGCCGGGGCAAAAACTACTTTATTACCGGTAACAATATCCTTTACCAGTTCTTCACATCCCTTTTTTTCATCGGCTGAGGAAGCAACATATACCGGTTTATCTAATTTTTTAATCGCATCTTTTACATTTAGTTTTTTTCCGAAATATTCGCCCGGGCTATAGGCAATAACACGACTTACCTGTGGATTTCCTACGGCAATTTTCAAAACCAGGGATGCGCTATACGAGGATCCTACCAGGGTTACGGGCTCCCTGTATTCATTAAAAATGTATTGTATGGCTGCAATAATATCTTTCTCAGCGTCGAGATATTCGGTTCCCTTTCCTTTGGATTTTGCATCCTTGGCAGTTTCATTTAAGACCCCATTAATTTCATTTCCCGAGCGGGCATCGATGGCCAGGCAATTATACCCCAGTTTATGAAACCGCTTTGCAATATCCTTGAATTCTCCCCGGCTTGATCCGGCCTGGTGGCACAAAATCATCCAGGGAAACTCTTCTTTAAAAACATATTTATCAGCTGTAATGGTTACACCGTCTTTAGAAGGGAAAGTAACCGTTTCCTGTGCCACTGAAGATCCTGTTTCAAAAAAGAACAGGGAGAAAAGGAGGGGTAGTTGAAGGGTAAAATATTTCATTCCGGGAAAATTGGTTTATAAAAGTACACTTTCATTGGAATCTTGCAAGAATAATGCCAATTGATTTTTAATAAATTTCAGGCCAGAAACAGGTATCGCCAAGCCGGAATTCCGGGGGGCAATTATTTCAAATTAGGGTAAACCTTGGAGGGGTGGAGGATAAAATTCGGCCTATGGGTTCTGAATTCAGCCCCTTGGATTCCAATAGTTCCCTTATGGGTTTGCTGCCCTGTTCAGGTGCTGTAAACAATAGACCTCCGCTGGTCTGGGGATCCGACAAAATCAGCAGCCAGGAAGGATCTACCCCTTTGGCAAGGTGGCTGACAGCCTTCCAGTTACGAAAAGTAGCATCAGGATAAACCATGTTTTTGGTGAGATCCGAGACCCCCGGAAAAACGGGAATTTTATCTTTGAAAAGTTCAGCACCCAGCTTCCTTTCCCGGGTCATTTCGAAGAGGTGCCCCAGAAGTCCAAAACCGGAAACATCCGTCATGGCCGAAACTCCGGAAAGGGCTCCAAGCTCCCTTCCTGTTTCATTCAAAAGGCACATGCTGTTCAGGCAGGTCCGGAAAATTTCCAAATCCACCAAACCTCTTTTAAGGGCCGTACTCAGAATCCCGGTTCCCAAAGGCTTAGTAAGAAATATCAAATCGTTTTCATTGGGAGTATTATTTCTTTTGAGGTTGCTCCGGGACACAAGGCCATTGACACTAAGTCCAAAAAAGGGCTCGGGAGCCTCAATGGTATGACCGCCCCCAAGAGGCACTCCTGCCAAACCGGTAATTTTTAAGGCCCCTTCCAATACCTTTCCGGCATAGCTCAGAGGGATTTTATCGGTAGGCCAGCCCAGTACGGCCAGCGCCAGAACGGGGTTCCCACCCATGGCATACACATCGCTGAGGGCATTTGCCGCAGAAACACAACCAAAATCAAAAGGATCATCGACAACGGGGGTAAAAAAATCAACCGTGGAAATCAGGCCGGAGCCATCCGGCAATTCAATTACGGCCGCATCATCGGAGTTGCTGTTTCCTACCCAAAGTCCCTTTTCAGCATCTGCAAACGTTTTGCCTCTGAGCAATTCACTCAGTTCGCCGGGCGCCAGTTTACAACCGCAACCCCCGCTGGTTGTGAAGGCGGTTAGTTTAATTTCAAGGTCGTCCATTCGCTGTTCATTTTCTCTGAAAACGCAAGGATTTTTTTTGCGCGTCCTTCATCATCCAACCCTTCCCCTTCCACAAAAAAAACATCCTTCCATTCCCTCTTTTCGTGATTGTAATTGTAGGCTTTATCATAATAATCCAAAACAATCCGACACACCGATTCAAGATTCCCACTTTGCAAATCCTGAATTGCGCTTTCAAACTTATCGTAACCCAACCGCTTTCTTATTTTCGTCAGCGAGTCTTCAAGTCTGGCCGCTGGCAGGACCCCGTATTCACGCATCAGGGTTTTGATTCTTTCTTCCCGGGGTACCGAAAGTCTGAAAATGGGGGCCTTTTTCATCCGGAACCAAATTTCATCGGGCACATGAACCTTTCCTATGGTGTGCGACTCATCTTCAACCCAGACCGGTAGCGAAGGATTCAGGTTTCGGATTTCTGCAGCCAGATTATTTTCAAATTGTTCGGTATCGGGCTGGGGAGTATTTTCCAGGCTCCCAAAGGCAGAACCCTTATGACGGGCAAGGAATTCAAGATCTATTGTTTGGGAACCGAGGTCTTTCATGCATTTTAAAACCCGTGTTTTTCCGGATCCCGTTTCTCCGCCAAGGATAAACATGGGAAAAGGAATAAGGAAAGTTTCCCGCACCCATTGCCGGTAGCTCTTATAACCTCCTTCCAGAACAAAAACTTCGAGCCCTGCTTTTTCAAGCAGGAAAGCCATGGCGTTACTGCGCATTCCTCCCCGCCAGCAATACAGAAAAACACAGGTTCCGGAACCTGCCAGCCGGATACCTTCTTCGGCCAGGTATTGCATTTTGGGCCCCACCAGACCAAACCCCTCCATAACGGCTTCTTTTTTGCCCAGTTGTTTATATGCGGTTCCAACCCGTGCCCTTTCTTCATCCGAAAACAGGGGCAGAGAGTGGGAGCCGGGAATATGGGCATGAAAAAACTCAGCCGGAGACCTGACATCGATCACCACTCCTCTTTCTGCCTTCCTCAGAAAGGCCTCCGCTGCTAAATAAATAGGCATGTTTATTAAGGAAAATTAAAAAAAAGGGCTGAAAAAAGGCTTCAATTTGATCAAAAATACTATCTTTGCCGTCCTAAAATACAATACATGGCGAATCATAAGTCAGCTATTAAGAGAACCCGCTCAAACAATGCCAAACGGCTGCGCAATCGTTTCCAGGCAAAAACTACCCGTAATCTGGTAAAAAAGATACGCGATACCAAGGAAAAAGCAGAGGCTGTAAAGAGTCTGCCCGAAGTTATTGCGAAGCTTGACAAACTGGCAAAAAAGAATATCATTCATAAAAAGAAGGCTTCCAATTTAAAGTCGAAGCTTACCCGGCATGTTAATGCCATAAAGTAGGTTTTTATTTAGAACCGTATTCCAGCCCGCTTTTTGCGGGCTTTTTTTTTGTTTTGGGGTATGGAAGATCAACGGAGGGTTCCTTTACGTTTCTGGTCGGAGGAGGACCGGCCCCGGGAAAAATTAATGAGCCGTGGAAAGCAGCACTTGAGCGATGCAGAATTATTGGCCATAATTATTGGTGCCGGAAACCGGAACGAAACTGCGGTGGAGCTTTCCCGCCGCATTCTGGCAAGCCTGGGGAACCGGCTTTCCGGACTGGGAAAATTAAGTACCGGAGATTTGTGCAAGTTTGAAGGCATCGGACAGGCAAAGGCCATAAGCATTCTGGCGGCCCTTGAACTGGGAAACCGAAAAGCAGGCGAACAGCCCGAAGAAAGAAAAAGCATTCAGTCGAGCAGAGATGCGTTTCAATACCTGGCCCGATTTTTCAACGACCTGCCGGTAGAGGAGTTTCATGTTATCTTTTTGAACCGGGCCAATTTTATTATCAAATCCGAACAGATAAGCAGCGGTGGAATAACCGGGACCGTAGTTGATTTACGGGTTATTTTTAAAAAGGCCATTGAAAGTCATGCCTGCGGATTAATTCTCGCACATAACCATCCCAGTGGGAACCTGAATCCCAGTGAGGCCGACCGGAATTTAACCCGGAAAATTTCGGAAGCCGGCAAAATTCTTGACATCCAGCTTTTTGACCATCTTATAATTGCCGAACGCAAGTATCTGAGCTTTGCGGACGAGGGATATATTTAGCCAAAATGCATCGGAAATATTCGTGAAATACACGATTTTTCCAATTACTTTTGGGTGCTATGATTCGAGTAATAACCATTATTGGAGCCAGGCCCCAGATAATTAAAGCGGCTGCCCTGAGCCGGGTGTTCCGTGAGAAATACCAGGGCAAGGTAGAAGAGATCCTTGTTCACACCGGCCAGCATTACGACGAAAACATGTCGGAAGTATTTATCGACGAGCTCGACCTACCCATTCCCCAGTATAATCTGAATGTAGGATCCGGCACCCACGGCCAGCAAACCAGTGCGATGATTACCGGAATTGAAGAAATTCTGCTTCGTGAAAAGCCCCATTGTATTCTGCTATACGGCGATACCAATTCAACCCTTGCGGGGGCTGTTGCCGCATCAAAAATCCATGTTCCCGTAGTTCATATCGAGGCAGGCCTGAGGTCTTTTAATAAAAAAATGCCTGAGGAATTAAACCGCATCATAGCCGATCACACGAGCACCCTCCTTTTTTCGCCCACAAAAACAGGAATAAGAAATTTGGTGCGGGAAGGGTTCCGAAAAAAAACAAGTCCACCCTACTCTGACGACAATCCCTGTATTTTTCACAGCGGAGATGTAATGTATGACAATACCATTTTCTTTTCCGGAAGAGCTGAAAAAAGGAGTACTATTTTAAAGGAAAAAAATCTGGAAGCAGGAAAATTTATTTTATGTACCATTCACCGCGATTCCAACACTGATAATCCGGAGCGACTAAAAACCCTTTTTGGTGCCATTCTTAAAATCGCCGCCGATTTTGGAACTCAGTTTGCCATACCTCTGCATCCGCGAACCTCAAAACTGCTGGTAAACAACCTTCCTCCGGAAATGTATAACCGGCTTTCCACCGATCCCCGGATTCGCTTATTAAAACCTGCCTCCTTTTTCGACATGATTATGCTCGAGAAAAACTGCAGTATGATCTGGACCGATTCGGGCGGGGTTCAAAAAGAGGCTTACTTTCATAAAAAACCCTGTCTGATTCTCCGCTCTGAAACCGAATGGGTGGAGTTGGTAAAAGCGGGCGTTGCCGTGCTTACCGATGCCGATGAAAAAAAGATTCTGAAAGCCTACCGGAAAATGGCAAAACTCAAAAAGGCAAAATTTCCTCCCCTTTTCGGAGATGGAAAAGCGGCCGAATATATCGCGAACCAGATTTTCCGAAATTTCAATTAAATGGGAAACAAGGTTCTCATTTATAGCCCAAAAACAAGTCCAAGGCTATCTTATATAATTTCTTTTTTGTTGCGGGATGTTTTACTTCTCGACCCTGAGATAACCTCCGACCGCCAATCCTTTATTTCTCATCAGGGTCCTAAATTCAGCTATGGCCCGGGTCCGGTTAACGATGAAATCCACATTCAGTCGAGAAACCTTGTTTTTGAAACCGGGATTACCGAGCAAAATATTACCGTCTCAGACTGGGACGGACTGCCTGTTTTTTACACCACGGGAAAAAATTCAGCACTTCCGTTCGACCCCTTCTCCGCCTCCTTTTATCTGGTTACCCGGTATGAAGAATACCTGCCTTTCCTGCGTGATTTTTACGATCGCTTTGAAACCCGCGAGAGTCTTGCCTTTCAAAATAAATTCATCCGGCAGCCGGTGGTCGACAAATATGCCCTATTGCTCCGTAAACTTCTTGAAAACAAATTTCCCGATCTTATTTTTCCCGAAAAAAAATTCCGTTACATATCCACCATTGATATAGACAATGCATTTGCCTTTAAAGAAAAAGGGATTTTACGCACGGCAGGAGGAATTTTAAGAAACCTATCCGAAGTAGATTTGTCGGAACTGAAACTGCGCCTTAGGGTTCTTAGCGGTTTCGATGCCGACCCCTACGACACCTATGCCCACCAATTAGAAGTTCAAAAAAAATACGGGCTTGAGGTAATTTATTTTGTTTTGCTGGCCGACTATGGTGTAAACGACAAGAATGTGCCGGTTACAAACACAAAGCTGCGGCAGCTAATTAAGTTTCTTTCCGATTATGCCACAATCGGCATTCATCCCTCCTTCGGTTCCAACACCAAAAAAGAAAAGTTAAAAATTGAAATCGAACGACTTTCAGGAATCCTCCACACCGATATTGTTCATTCTCGGCAACACTTTCTAAAACTGAGTTTTCCTCACACTTACAGGAATTTGCTGGAAATGGACATCCTCAACGATTACACCATGGGCTTTGCCCATGAAGTTGGTTTCAGGGCAGGAACCTGTACTCCTTTCTACTTTTTCGACCTCGACCTGGAACAGGAAACCCGGTTAAAAGTTCATCCCTTTTCGGTAATGGATGCCACGCTTAAATATTACATGAAAGTTTCGCCGGAAGCTTCGGCACCGATAATCAGGCAGATCATTGAAGAGGTAAAAAAAGTGAACGGAACATTTATTTCGCTTTGGCATAATGAAAGCCTGAGCGATTACAGAAACTGGGAAGGATGGAAAAATGTATATGAAGAAATGGCAAAAATGGCCACGGAATAATGCTTCAGCACCTGAATCAACATACACTTGATAAAAACAAATGGGACGCACTGGTTAAAGAAAGTCCGGCTGCCAACCTTTGCCATGAATCATGGTTTATGGATATAATGGCACCCGGCTGGGAATTGCTGGTGCAAAACGATTACGAAGCCGCCTTTTTAATCACTCCACGGAAAAAATGGGGGATGAAATACCTGTACCAACCTCCCTTGATTCAGCAGGGCGGAGTTTTCTCCCGGTACAACGAAACCATTGATGCAGGGCCCTATCTGGAAGTAATAAAACAGAACATAAAGTTTGCAGAAATCACACTTAATTCCGGGAATTTTCTGCTGAGGGATGACATAGAAAAAAAATACCTGAGAAATCAAACCCTTTCGCTTTCCAAAACAGGCGATGAGCTGGAAAAGGCGTATTCAGAAAACCACCGCCGAAACATCAGGAAGGGCAAAAATGCAGGCTTACAATACCGGGAGGATGCACCCGTTGAAAAAATAGTTTCCTTTTTCAGGGAAAATCCGGGCAATAATCAGGTAAGTCTTAAAAATTCCGATTATGAAAACTTGATTCGAATGGCGGGGGAAGGAAAAAACCGAGGAAGGATTCAGACTCCGGGGGTTTACGATGCCGGGGGAAATCTGGTGGCGGGCATTATTCTGGGGGTGTTTCCCGGAAGAATAACCCTTTTGTTTTCAGGCCAGAATCCATCCGGAAAAGACCGCGCGGCCATGTTTTTTCTTATCGACGAAATCTTAAAAAGAAATTCCGGACAAAATGCCATTTTTGATTTTGAAGGTTCAAACGCCGAAGGATTATCCCGGTTTTACGGGGGGTTTGGTTCTTCAGATTCCGTATATTTACACATAAGGTATAATAGTCTCCCCTTCCCCTGGAGCATGTTAAAAAAGTAGTTATGGTACACGATTTAAGCAAAAATAATTCCCTGGTTTGTCAATATATGTACGAAATGCGGGAATCAGGAATTCAGAGAGATGCCATGCGGTTTCGGAAAAATCTGGCAAGGATGGGAAATATTCTGGCTTACGAAATCAGCCGTTTTCTCGATTATCAGATTCTTGAAACCCATACGCCACTGGGTTATGCTTCCGTGCCCGTAATCAAAAATCAGCCGGTGGTTGCTTCCATTCTCAGAGCAGGACTTCCGCTTCACAACGGCTTAATTGAATTTTTCGACAAAGCCGAGAATGCTTTTATTTCAGCCTACCGAAAACATAAAAAAGACGGCACCTTTGATGTGCATGTAGAATATATGGCCTGCCCGGATCTGAACGGCAAAACCCTCATCATCGCCGATCCCATGTTGGCTACGGGCACCAGTTTGCAACTAACCTACGATGCTCTGATGCGCCGGGGAAAACCTTCCTCAATTCATGTGGCTACGGTAATTGCTTCCGTGGAAGGCGTGGAAAAAGTAAGGAAAAACTTGCCTGATGGAATCCATATCTGGTGTGGTGCCATCGACGAGGAGTTAACTGCACAGGCATATATTGTTCCGGGCCTGGGTGATGCGGGAGATTTAGCCTTTGGAGAAAAAGTCTGAACATGGTAATCGACTGGGTTGAAATTCTGAAAATACTTTCGGTATTGTTAACGGGTGCCACAAAATTTATGTTTGCCCCTGCCCTTTCCTATGAGTTGGGTTATGGTTTCTGGAAGTCAATGCTGTTTACTACTTCCGGAGGCATCATCGGGATTTTTTCTTTTGCTTTTCTCGGTCACCTGATCCGGCGCTACTGGCGACGGTTTATCCTTTTGTTCTGGCTACCCTTCACCAAAAAAACTTATTCGGAACTGATTCAAACCCCGCGTAAAAAATTCAAAAATACAACGCGGTGGGTAATCCGAATTAAAAATAAGTTTGGTATAGTAGGCATTGCGGCGCTTACCCCCTTATTCCTTTCCATTCCGGTGGGAACCGTGGTTGCCATGTCGCTATTCAGAAACCGATTCCGGTCTATATTTCTCATTATTTGTTTTTTAATTTTTTGGTCGGTCTTGCTCAATATTATTACCCCACCGATATTGGAATTCATAAAAGACCGAAGCCGTTTCCATTGAAAAAATATAAGCATATTTTTTTCGATCTTGATCGAACGCTCTGGGATTATGAAAAAAATTCCGGGGAATCCATAATGGAGTTATTGGAGAGTTCTCCTTATGCTAGTCAGATTGGAAACCCATTGGTTTTTATTGAAAATTTTCATCGCATTAACGATAAACTTTGGGACGACTACCGTAAAAATCTGATTTCAAAAGAAGATTTGAGATTGCACAGGTTTCATTATGTTTTTTTGGAGTACGGGATTGACAATCCGGAATATGCGTTTCTTGTTTCGGTGCATTATTCCGAATCCACTCCCCGAAGGAATCATCTGGTAGATGGCTGTCTTGAAGTGTTGGATTATCTGAGTAAAAAATACATCTTGCACATAATTACCAATGGGTTTTCAGATACCCAATGCCTGAAAATTGAATCCTCCGGGCTTGGAAAATATTTTTCAACCATTACCACATCAGACCTGGCCGGCGAAAAAAAACCCAATCCGGGAATTTTCCATTATGCCCTCCAAAAATCCGGAGCCTTGGCTTCAGAATCGCTGATGATTGGTGATCAGGACGAGGTGGATGTTGCGGGTGCCCGTCAGGCCGGCTTGGATCAGGTATTGTTCGATCCTTTTTCACTAAACCATCATAACCGGGCCACCTATCTTATTAAATCACTAAAGGAGCTTTTGCATATTCTCTGATCCTCTTTTTTGAGTAAGGGCCGTTTGATTTTCTTACCTTCGCAGTGCCATGAATTTTGAGGCTTCATCGGAATTAATACAAAAGCTCAAAGAAGCCATTAAAACGGGCCGGAATGAAGTAATTCTTCATGAATTTTCCGACCTGTTTCCGGTTGATATTGCCCACATCCTAAATGATCTTGAGCCGGAAGATGCGGTTATTGTTTACCAGCTTCTGGAAGATGAAATTGCCGCGGAGGTTCTGCTTGAACTCGAGGAGCCGGTCAGGGAAAAACTTCTTGAATCCCTTACTTCCCGGGAAATTGCTACCGAAATTATCGGCAATCTCGACTCCGACGACGCAGCCGATGTATTAGCGGAATTACCCCAAAAGAAAAAGGACGAGGTAATCCTGGCCATCGATGATAAGGCCCAGGCCAGCGACATTGTAGACCTTCTGGGATACGATGAGAACACGGCCGGAGGGCTTATGATGAAGGAGTTGGTAAAAGTTAACATCAACCGCTCCATGCGCGATTGTGTCCGCCAACTTCGTGCAAATGCCGAAAACCTTGAACATATTTATGCCGTTTATGTAGTTGACGATAATGGAAAGCTCGAGGGATATCTGAGTCTTAAACAGGTTCTTACCACCAACCTTCGCACCCCCATCCGTGATGTTTACGATCCCGATATTATTTCGGTAAAAGCCGGGATGGACGCCGAAGAGGTTGCCAAAATAATGGAGAAATACGATTTGGTTTTTGTTCCGGTTGTTGACTCCCTGGGGCGCTTAATTGGAAGGATTACCATTGATGACGTGGTGGATGTAATCCGAAAAGAAGAAACCGAGGACGTCCAAAAAATGGGAGGTATGGAAGCCCTCGAGGATTCCTACATGGGTAGCTCACCTCTTGAAATGATTCGTAAGCGACTGGGCTGGCTGATTGTGCTTTTTATTGGAGAGAGTTTTACTGCAACCGCCATTAGTTTTTTTGAAAATGATATTTCAAAAGCGGTGGTACTCGCTCTTTTTGTCCCGCTTATTATTTCCAGCGGAGGAAATACCGGTTCACAGGCAAGCTCCCTTATTATCAGAGCACTTGCTCTGGGAGAAGTAACAGTAAAAGAATGGTGGAAAATTTTCAAAAAAGAAATAAAAGTAGGACTTACCCTGGGTATTATTCTTGGATTGATTGGTTTTGGGAGGGTTGCCATCTGGAGTATGTTTGTTGACATTTACGGTCCGCATTGGGTATGGATAGGAGTAACCGTTGGCATAAGCCTCACCGGTGTGGTTCTATGGGGAAACCTAATGGGCTCCTTATTCCCCATTTTATTGAAAAGGTCAGGGTTCGATCCGGCGGTTTCATCTGCTCCCTTTGTAGCAACCATGGTAGACATTACAGGATTGCTCATTTATTTTTCCGTTGCCTCGTTTTTTCTTGCAGGAATTATTCTCTGAGTTATATGAAAATATTGTTTGCGGATTATTGCGGAACCCGGCTGCCTGAAATTCTAAAGGAAAAGGGGCATAGCTGTGCTTTTCTTTACGAAGCCGGTGAAACAGAAATCCTGGAAGCTGCCGTCGGGCATGATGGCCTGGTAATCCGAAGTAAGTTCAAAATTGGGGCTGAAACTGTTTCACGATTAAAAAATCTGAAATTCATTGCCCGGTTTGGAGCCGGCATGGAGAACATTGATGTTGAAGCCGCTGAAAAGGCTGGAATAATTTGTCTTTCCGCTCCGGAGGGTAACCGGCAGGCGGTGGCGGAACATGCCCTGGGTATGTTGTTATCCTTATTCAGAAATATTCCCCGTGCCAACAGGGAAGTGAGGGAAGGAATTTGGCAACGGGAAAAAAACCGGGGCGAGGAATTATCGGGGAAAACAGTAGGAATTATTGGTTTCGGAAATATGGGTTCGGCGTTTGCTGAAATCCTAAGGGGGTTTAATCCTCAGGTTCTGGTTTACGATAAATATAAAAGCGGATTTGGAAACTCTTTTATCCGGGAATGCAGTCTGACTGAAATTTTTGAAAACGCAGATATAATATCCCTTCATGTTCCGCTGACAGAGGAAACCAAACACCTGGCCGGTGAAAAGTTCTTCAATTCGTTCCGGAAACCGGTATGGGTTATAAACACCTCCCGCGGACCTTGTCTTTCAAATGATGCTTTGCTCAATGCCCTGCACAATGGTAAGGTAAAGGGCGCCTGCCTGGATGTGCTGGAAGGAGAATCTGTATCATTTGAAGAAATGGGAGGATCCGGAAAAGACAAAGTTCTCGAGGCCCTATTGAAAAAAGAAAATGTCATTTTTTCACCACATATTGCCGGCTGGTCGTTTCAGAGTCTCGAAAAAATGTCTGAGATATTGGCCAAAAAAATTGAGGAAATTAAATCCTAGACATTTTTCATTACCATCTGCAGGGTATACCTGCTTCTTACCTCAAGTAAAATTTCTTTTCCCTCAGTTACCCTGTCTGTAGTTTCCTGATTATAGTACCTGATGGTAACAAGCTCCAGTCCTTCGTTATACAAAACCCTGTATTCTTCCTTCAATCGGGAAATAAGGGGCTTTAACTTTTCCGGATCTCCATCCACGCAAACCGAAAAACTGAGTGCCGAATTCTGCATGGTGTTTATGGTGACTCCGGAATCGGAGAACATGGAAAAAATACTGCCCAGGTTTTTTTCTACGATGAAAGAAAAGTCTTTGGGCGAAATGGAAAGCAAAACCTGGTTCACTTTGAAAATAAAACAGGGAGTTGGAAGTGGGGCCTGCTGATCGGAAATAACCGTGCCGGCCGCTTTGGGATCAAGAAATGATTTTACAAAAAGCGGAATCTTCTTGTTTTGCAGCGGTTTCAGGGTCTTGGGATGAATAACGGTAGCACCGAAATACGACAATTCAATAGCATCCTGATACGACATCTGTGGAATCAAAACAGTTCCATCGAACCATTTGGGGTCAGCATTCAATACCCCGGGAACATCTTTCCAGATGGTAACTGAGGCCGCATTCAGGGCGTATCCAAAAATGGCGGCCGTATAATCTGAACCTTCGCGACCCAGGGTGGTCGTGAAATTTTCCATTTCAGATCCAATAAAACCCTGGGTAATTAAAATCCGGTTTTTCTCCCATTCCTTTTTAATACCTTCTGCTATGCGTAATTCCGTGGCTTCAAAATCAACGGTGGCATTACGCCAATTATCATCTGTAACAATGAAGTCGCGGGCATCCACAAGATTACAGGGGAAGCCTTCAGCAATCAGATAGTGATATAAAATCAGTGAAGAAGCCAGTTCGCCCCGGCTGACAATCTGATCATATTCCTTGTTAAAGGAGTAACGGGGCTTCGATTCAAGGTTCCATTCCAGTTCTCCAAAAAGCGTATTAAGTTCTGCCAAGAGGGCATCCGACCTTTGATCCAACAAGGCTTTTGCCGTTTGAACATGAAAGTTTTTTATTTCCTTAAGTTTTCCGGCTGCGTCAGGGTTTCCGGAAAAAAAATTGCGGGCAACCTCCTCAAGGGCATTGGTTGTTTTCCCCATGGCTGAAATAACCACCAATACAGAACTCCCCGCATAAGACTTCAGGATGTCTGCCACATTTTTAATTCCGGCTGCGTCTTTTACCGAAGCTCCGCCAAACTTAAAAACAAGATTGTTCTCAGGGGTTTTGGAGGGTTTCATTTTCAATTCGCGTGGAAATTCGTTGGATATCGGCCTCGGTAAGACGGCAGGATAACCATTCCTTTAAAAAAGAAGCCTGGTATTTTTCATAAAATTTCAGGGCCGGGGTATTCCAGTCAAGCACCTGCCATTCAATGCGTCTGGCCCGGGCATCACGGGCGGCGAGAATCACCTGTTCGAACAATTGCTTCCCGATTCCAAACCTTCGGTATTCTTCCAAAACAATAATGTCTTCCAGGAACACACACTTCCCCTTCCAGGTACTGTATTTCGTATAGTATAAGGCCATTCCCACAATTCCGTCTTTGGTTTCGGCCACAAAAAACCTGAAAATAGGATTATCGCCAAAACCATCCCGTTCCAGTTCCTGAAGGGTAACCTCCACTTCATCAGGGGCCTTTTCGTAGGTTGCAAGAACCTTAATCAGGCCCAGGACCGCCGGCAGGTCTTCCCTGAACCCTTTTCTGATTTTAATTTCCATAACGGCCAAAAGTAAGAATGATTTTACCTCAAAAATCCGATATTTGTAAACAAATTTACCGCATGAGCAAAGTAAAAACCCTGGGGCAGTTTATCATTGAAAAGCAGTCTGATTTCCCTTATGCCAAGGGAGAATTATCCCGATTGCTGCGCGATTTGGGCATAGCCGCAAAAATCGTTAACCGGGAAGTAAACAAAGCAGGGCTGGCCGATATCCTGGGCGATGCCGGGGACATCAATGTTCAGGGCGAATCGGTAAAAAAACTGGATGTTTTTGCCAATGAACAATTTATTGCGGCCTTAAGTTGCGGTGGTGAAGTCTGTGCCATTGCATCGGAAGAAAACGAGGGCATAATTACCGTTGAAAACGAACAATCAAAAAACGCCAAATATGTGGTTGCCATCGACCCCCTGGATGGTTCTTCAAACATAGATGTAAATGTTTCGGTGGGAACCATTTTTTCCATCTACCGAAGGGTTTCGTTAACCGGACCTGGCACTTTGGATGATTTCTTACAAAGAGGAACCGAACAGGTAGCTGCAGGATATATTATTTACGGCTCCTCAACCATGCTGGTGTACACCACCGGAAAAGGGGTAAATGGTTTCACGCTTGACCCCTCGATCGGAGAATTTTGTTTGTCGCACCCCAACATGAAAATTCCCGGAACCGGTAAAACCTACTCCATAAATGAAGGGAACTATATTCATTTTCCGGATGGGGTGAAAAAATACATCAAATACTGCCAGGAAGAAGAAAAGTCAACCCGACGCCCCTATTCCTCGCGTTATATTGGTTCAGCCGTAGCCGATATTCACCGGAATCTGATTACCGGAGGCATTTTTATTTATCCCACAACCTCCTCTTCTCCCAAAGGCAAGTTGAGGCTATTGTATGAATGCAATCCCCTGTCTTTTATTATTGAACAAGCGGGTGGACTGGCCACCGACGGATTTTCCAGAATTCTGGATATTGAACTCACTTCCCTGCATCAACGGGTTCCGTTTTTTGCGGGATCAAGGGAAATGGTGGAAACGGCAGGTGAATTCATGGGGAAATTCTCCAACATCAAAATATGAAAACCGGATCGGCCGTACTTTTATTAATTCTCTTTCATTTCTCCTCCCTAATGACCAGCCAAAACAAATCCCGCGAAATGGTAGTTCAGGAAGGCGATACCACTTTTGTGCTGAAACAATATTTCCTCTGCATTTATAAAAAAGGAAGCCAGGGAAGTCAGGATTCCACTGAAGCCTCCCGCCTGCAATCGGCTCACCTGCAGTTTATCAATGAAAATGCAGAAAAAGGATTGATTGTAATAGCCGGCCCCTTTGGAGACGATGGCGAAAAGCGCGGAATATTAATTTTAGATGTGGAAACCCTGGAAGCCGCCATTGCCCTGGTAAAAAAGGATCCTATGGTAATTGCGGGCAGACTGGATTTCGAAATTAATCCCTGGTGGGGAGCCAAGGGAAGCTCACTGAAATAAATTTTCTTTCTCGAGTATTTCCCCTGGGGAAACAATTGAAAAATCTACTTTTTTCAAAAAGGAATCCACTTCTCTGGGTTTGGCATCTTTAAGGCCCAGGATATTTTCTTTATCGACAGGAAAAGGAATTTTCAGATTTCCTGCCATTCCCGCGGCAATTTTTGCCAGGAAATAAGGAATAGACAAAAACCGGCCTTTTCGGTTTTGCTTATTCCAGATAAGTTTTGCGAAATCACGCAGGGAAACCGCTTCGGTTTGAGCTACAAAAAACAAGCCGTTCAGATTCCCGGCGATTGCCTTTTCCATCATGGGGCCAAGATCACTTACGGCCAAAAGTTGAACAGGTTGGTTTCCTCCTCCGATAAGGGGCAAGGTTCCTCCTTTTATTATTCGCTCATAAACTTTATAAAAGCTCCCCCCTTTCCCTGCAACCCAACCAAGGCGGAGCACAAGGCCGTCGGATCCTTCAAAAAATTTCTCAACGGCATACTTTTCCTTTCCATAAGCCGAAGAAGCGTCGGAGCCTGAGGAAAATGAACTTAAAAAAACAATTCTGGAGCAGGCATTTTCCCGTGCGGCAGCAACAAGTTTTTCAGAGCCGGAAATATTCAATTCCGAAGAATTTATTTTTTGCGTTGAACGCACATAAGAGCCATGAACGAAGATGGTGCCCGGGGAAAATACTCCACGGGGTACAGACTCTCCAAGATTATGTTTTATGAAAAGGGTATTTGGAATCGTCTTGTCGGGGATGCTGCGAACCAGTCCTATGACCTCATAATTTCGGCTGGCAAAATAACGGCAGAGCTCCGAACCAATAAACCCTGAGGCACCGGAAATCACAATCCTTTTCTTTTCCATTTTTTTGGTTCCTAATTACACATTCAGAGCCACTTTTCTGGCCCAGGCCATCAGGGTAAAAGTAATTCCTTTTGCCGGAAGGTAATTAAAGCCCGAACCGTCAGCCACAAAAACACGGTTACTTCCCGCCAGTTTTCCGGATCGGTCTATGCCCAGGTATTTTTCGGTTTTTCCCATTGGTAGAGTTCCGGCATAATGTATGCTTGAGCCCATTCCGGGATCAGAAATCCCAAGTGGCCAAACTCCCAATGAGCTGATTGCTTTCCGGAACTTTTTTATCCGGAGCAGATGATTCTGTTTAATCAGGGAATTCAGCGGGTAGTTATATTCCACCGTGGGCGATTCAGAAAGTGAGCCACGCACTTTCATGGTTCCGCCGATACTATTGTCGGCAGGCAAATGCACCCCTGCAATGGACATGGCAGGAAGGAGGGAACGAAGCACGGGAATGCTGTTCTTCATGGCAAGGGGCAGCTCTTTTACCACGCGGTAAAACATTAAGCTGTTATAAGAGTAAATACTGGCCATGGCAATATCAGGCTCCGTTGCGCTTTGATCATGAAACAAAGATAGCTGAGCCAAACCGGTTTTAACTTCTCCCGGAGATTTCCCCAGGCGACCCATATTCAAAAAGCTCAGATAATAATAAGGATTACAGAGCATGGGAAAATCTATTTCTTTGTCGGGGGCAAGGGTTGCCGCCACAATCCGGGCATTACCCAATGGGCCGGTGGCCAGGATAAGGCGTTGGCAGGAAACCGATACCGCCGTATTATTTTTGATATCCCTTGCAAAGACTTCCACTCCGGATTCCGATTCGTGAAAATATTTTACAAGAAGTCCCCTTTTATGTATGATATTCTTTTCAGAGACCAGGCGGGGAATTTCTACCGATGGTCGCCATGCAGATTGGTTTTCATTCAGGTAGAAATCCAGATCACGGCCGGTGTAGGGACCCCGGTTATTGAATTTTTCAGTAGTAAGAGCCAGTGAGGGTCGTCCTAGAAAAAATCCATTTCGGTTTAATTTTTCTTTTCTCAGATTATAGGAAGCCAATAAACGGCTATTCGTTGCATCGGTTGGAAAGGCGGGCATGATATTATCCAGGGCAGAGGCAGTAAAGGGCTCTGCATCATCTTTAGCTCCGGAAATGCCAATCCGGTCAGCCACCCATTGGTAGTGTTCCTTAAATCCATCCGGAATTATTCCGCAGGCCTGAATTTCTGCATCGGAAAAAATGCAACAACCAAGTCCCCAGCCTTCACCGAGACCGCCGGTAGCCAGCGATTCCATGGGAGAGAAATTTTTGGAACGATAAGGAATGAGTTCATCTGTCTTCTCAGAAATAAATTTCCGGGAGGAGGTAAACTGGGCACCGGTTCCTAAACTTTCCTGAAAAAAGAACGAGCCGTTGTTTCCAAGAAAAAGTTTGAGTTGATCCGCTTCGGAGAGTCGTATTTTTTCAAAGGTTCCCTCCTCCGGAAACCGGGGTGCATTTTCCGGTCCGACCCCCGGGTCAAGCAGCATTACACGCTTCCCTGAGCCGGCCAGACTCATGGCGGCAATTACCCCGGTGCATCCGGATCCCACAATTAAAATATCGGTTTCAATATTTTCAATCATAAAAACAACAGCAAAATTCCTCCCGGAATAGCCTTCAAAAAAGAAAGCACCGAATGAAAAACAATACCGGGAATTCCGGGTCCGGGTTTTATCAGCGGAAGAAACTTCTCCCGATCCGGACAAACGCATTCAGAAATAGCAAAAGCCAGGTGCAGTTTTTTCCGGAAAAGGCAATCTTTCCTGAACAAACCCGTGCCTGCATCCAGAACCGAAATAAAAAAGGGATATTTTACGGCAAAAGAAGAAACGGGATCGGCCCGGAAAAAAGGGTTTGCCATATTTAAATAAACAGAAACAAATTGGTTTCCGTGGGAACCAAGAAAATATTTTAAAAAAATCTCCGCCTCCTTCTTTTCCTGCATCTTATCAGGATTTTGAGGGATCTGATTTTTGCCGAAGCAGGGCAATTTCCTGTGCCAGTTTTTTATTTTGCACCTGAAGTTTGCTCACTGAAACAGACAGGTGAAGGAGGTAAACCAAAATGGCAAAAATGGCTCCGGTAAAAACCAGGTTGGGTGGTTCCACAACGCCAAACAATCGGGCCAAAACCTCGAGACCTTCCCGCCAGACCGAAAAAACAATCAGGACAAGCGTGCAGACAATCCAGATGAGGGCATATTCTTCGCGCAGGCGACCGCGATAAATAAGGAAACTAATGTAACCTAAAAAAAGCAGGCTGGTGGCAACTGCGATAATCTGAACTTTTTCCATGGTATTATTTTATTTTTCGAAAGTAAGTAAATATTATTCCGAGTGAAACCTTCCACATATAATAGAGGGTAGAAAAACCCCGGATGGAAGACACTCCGCCTTCCCTTTCCTTCATTTTTACAGGAATCTCTGCAATCTTCAATCCGGCTCGGGAAAAAAGCACAATAGCCTCGGGCTCGGGGTAGTCGTCGGGATAATTATCTGCCATAAGCCGAATGGCATTTCTGTTAAACAACCTGAAGCCGCTGGTAGCATCGAGCACCCGTGTTCCTGTAAGAAAACGATTGAGCAGATAAAACCATTTGATTCCTGCTCTTCGGGTTTTGGTAGAGAGGAAACCATCTTTTGTCATGAACCGGCTTCCCACCACAACATCCACCTTTTGGTTCAGAGCAGCGTTCACCAGGTCAGGAATAAATTGGGCCGGATGCTGCCCGTCGCCATCCACCTGAACCGCAAAATCAAAGTTATTCTCAAGTGCGTAGAGGATTCCGGTTTGAACCGCGCCACCTATGCCCAGGTTTACGGGTAAATCCAGCAAAACGGCTGAGGTTTCTTTTAAAACCAGAGCCGTGTTATCCGTAGAGCAATCGTTAACCACAACGGGAACCAGTTTAATGCCTGCAGTATTTGAAATATTTGAAACAGCGTTAACTACAGATACAATAGATTGCTCTTCGTTAAAGGCAGGAATAATCACAGCTATTTTGGCAGCCAGGGTTTTAGTCGGGGAATTATCCAATTTGTCGGGCTAAAAAAGGGGTTTGTATAAATGTGAGAAAATAGGGGCAACAGTAGTTTCTTTTTGCCATTATTTCACTTATATTTACCATAGACCCGGTTACCAAATATCGGTTATTAAAATTACTTAAATTATTAAATGCCAAGCCAAATTTTCAGTATATTCACATTTACCATTAACCATCCCCAAATAAAAAAATGATCGAGTCGGAGACCAGGACCCTTCAAGATTGCCTACAGAAATTTTTCGGTTTTAATAAGTTCAAGGGCCAGCAGGAGGAAATTATTAAGAGTGTTTTGGATGGCCATGACACTTTTGTAATTATGCCTACGGGAGGCGGCAAATCGCTATGTTATCAATTGCCTGCTCTTATCAGTGAAGGCACAGCTATTATCGTTTCTCCCCTGATTGCCCTGATGAAAAATCAGGTGGATAATATCCGGAGTTTTGGAACGGATGCCGGCATTGCCCACTTTTTAAATTCTTCCCTTAACAAAAGCGAAATCCTTCAGGTAAAAGCCGACATTTCTTCCGGAAAAACAAAATTGCTTTATGTAGCTCCGGAATCGCTCAACAAGGATGAAAACGTTGCTTTTCTTAAGGAAATTAAAATTTCATTTTTTGCAATAGACGAAGCCCATTGCATCAGCGAATGGGGTCATGATTTTCGCCCTGAATACCGGCGCCTGCGACCTATTTTCGAACAAATTGGCAAGACTCCCATTATGGCTCTAACGGCCACTGCCACACCCAAGGTGCAGCAGGATATTCTCAAGAACCTCGATATGGCCAAGGCAAGGGTTTATAAATCCTCGTTCAACCGCTCTAACCTTTATTACGAGATTCAACCCAAAATCAATGTTGCCCGAGAGATTATCCGATTTGTAAGAAAACATACCGGGAAATCGGGCATTATTTATTGCCTATCCCGGAAAAAGGTTGAAGAACTTGCCGAAACCCTTCAGGTTAACGGAATTAAAGCCCTTCCCTATCATGCCGGTTTGGATGCCTCCACCCGGGCTTCCACACAAGATAAGTTTCTGATGGAAGACATTGATGTTATTGTAGCCACTATTGCTTTTGGAATGGGAATCGACAAGCCCGATGTAAGGTTTGTAATTCATCACGATATTCCAAAATCACTTGAGGGATATTACCAGGAAACGGGACGCTCCGGGCGGGATGGCGGTGAGGGGCATTGCTTAACCTTTTACTCCTACGACGACATTCAGAAACTCGAGAAATTTCTGAAGGGAAAACCGGTGGCTGAACAGGAAATTGGCCGACAACTGATTCACGAAACGGTTTCTTACGCCGAAACTTCCGTTTGCCGACGGAAATTCCTGCTTCATTATTTCGGTGAAGAATTTGACGAAAGCAATTGCAACTCCATGTGCGACAATTGCCGCCACCCCAAAGAAAAATTCGAAGGGATGGATGACATGTCTCTGCTCCTCGAAACCGTAAAACTGATGAAGGAGAAATTCAAACCCAGAGATGTTTTGAATGTGTTGCTTGGAATTACCAATTCCACCGTTAAATCTTATAAATTTTCAGACCTGGATGTTTTTGGAAAAGGACTTGAGGATGACAAGGACGAGAAATTCTGGAACGGGGTTATCCGGCAAGCTGTTTTATTAGGGCTTTTAACCAAGGATATTGAGTCTTACGGCGTATTAAAAATTTCGAAGGAAGGGAAGTCGTTTATGAAAAAGCCATGGTCGGTTATGATTACCCGCGACCATGACTATGAAGGTTCCGAAAAAGAAGAAGATGATGAATTTGTGGGAGCCGGGGGCCAAAAAGGCGGTGGTGCTGATGAAGTACTCTACGGCATGTTAAAAGATCTGGTTAAAAAGGTTGCTACAAAAAACAATCTTCCACCCTATGTGATTTTTCAGGAAACATCCCTTACCGAAATGGCTATTCAATATCCTATCAATCAGGATGAGCTAACCAAAATTACCGGGGTGGGGGTTGGAAAGGCCAGCAAATTCGGAGCCCCTTTTCTGGATTTAATCCGGAAATACGTTGAAGAAAACGAAATTGAAAGACCTCAGGACCTTGTTGTAAAAAGCATTGTAAATAAATCGGTCAATAAAGTTGCAATTATTCAAAGCATTGACCGGAAGCTAAACCTCGAAGTTATTGCCAATAGCCGCGGCATTGAAATGGGCGATTTACTTTCGGAGATTGAAAGCATTGTTCAATCCGGCACACGGGTTAACATTGGGTATTATATCGATGAAGTTATTGACGAGGAAAAGCAAGACGACATCCTTGAGTATTTCAAGGAGTCTGAATCCGATTCCCTTACGGCCGCATTGAAAGAGCTGGGAGAGGAAGAATATTCCGAAGAAGAAGTCCGGCTGATGCGCATTCGTTTCCTGAGTGAATTCGGAAACTAATCACTCAATTCTGATATCGCCGCCCAGGCCATCAATGAGGCTCCTGTTATAAGGGCATTTTCATCAATATCGAAAGTTGGTGTATGAACCCCTGAGGTTATTCCCAATTTTGAATTTCCGGTTCCCAGCCTGAAAAAACAACCCGGGATTTTGTGGGTATACCAGGCAAAATCTTCCGCCGTCATCCGGAGGGGTAATTCTTCCACATTTTCCTTACCTAAAAGTGTTTCGGCCGATTTCTTTATCCTCCCTGTCAGGTCCTCATCATTAAGCAGGGCCGGGTATCCCGACTCAATTCTCAGGATGGCTTTTCCACCCATGGCATGGGCTGTTGATTCGCAAAGTTGTATTAGGTCGGTATGAACCTTATGCCTCCATTTTTCATCGAGGGTGCGGAAAGTCCCTTCCAGCAAAACGCTGTCGGGAATAATATTGGTACTCCCCTGCCCTTCTATTTTACCGAAAGCTACTACCGTTTGAGGTGCGTCTTTTGGAAGATTCAGGGCAAATTTATTTTCAACTTCTTTTAAAATTTCTGCAGTAATCAGCAAAGGATTAACATATTCGTTTCGCATGGCGGCATGTCCACCTTTGCCCTTTACCTCGAGATATAATTCGTCGGTAGATGCCATGTACATTCCTTGTCTGAAACCTACTTTTCCAACCTCCATGGAAGGAAAGACATGGAGGGCCAGAATTCCGGAGGGAACTGGATTTTCAAGTACTCCTTCCGCAATCATTAGCGAAGCACCTCCGGGAAGTTTTTCCTCGCCGGGTTGAAAAATAAGGCGGACGGTACCGTTGAAGGAATTTTTATTTTCGGCTAAAATTGCCGCAGCACCCAATAAAACAGCCGTATGAACATCATGACCACATGCATGCATGCGGCCCGGAATTTTACTGGCATAAGGAATCTCATTCTTTTCCTGAATGGGCAGGGCATCAAGGTCGGCCCGCAGCGCAAATACTTTATCTCCTTTAGTGTTGCCATGAATTTCGGCTACGATCCCGGTGCCGGCAACTTTATCGCGAAAGGGGATACCGAGCTTATTAAGAATTCCTGCCACAAAGCGGGCCGTTTCCTTTTCTTCAAACGACAACTCGGGATGGGCGTGAATATGCCGCCTCCACTCCCTGATCTCAGGAAATAATTTCCGGGCCAGGTTCTGAATTTCAGTATTCAGGTTTTCCTTCATTTTCCTAAAATCATTTTTATACTCAGGGCAAACATAACAACACCAAAAATACGCTGTACGGTAGTTTTATCAAGGGAAACGGCGATCTTGGATCCTAAAAAACTCCCGGCGATAAAGGTAATGGCAATTACCAATGCAACACGCCAGTCAACAAATCCCTTTTGCCAGTAGTTCATTACCCCCAATACTCCGATGGGAAACAGAAACATAAAAAGGGCAGTTCCCTGGGCCTGATGCTGGGTGAAATTAAGGAAATAAACCAGCACGGGAACAATGATCAGTCCACCACCGATTCCAACGAGTCCGCTGAAAATCCCGGCCACCAGCCCAAGGGCCAGTAAAATATACATTTCATTCATAGGCAATTTGAATTTCATGGGTTCAAATATATTATTCGTGAGGTTACCGGCAAATGATCCGAATACCCGTTAAGATATTTTAATCCGGCAAAAGTCCGGTAAGGAACTTTTTCCCCGGTTTTTTTTTCAGTGGTCAGGAGAAAGTCGGACTTAAATGCCCGGCAGGATTTCTTTTCAAGCTCCATTGCAGACCCTTCCTGCAGCCAGGCACCGGAAAATAAAATCATATCGAAAAATCCCCATTTCCCATTATAATAGTGGGAACCTTTTCCGGCAAGGTGCAAATCGTAAAACGGGTTATAAAATTCACGCACACCCACCGGATTTGCAATAGCCAACAGTGTAAGGCCCAGACTGGAATTGGTAGGATAGTCGTTAAAATCACCCATTATAATTATCCGGGCCTGAGGATCTGTCTTTAAAAGTTCATCGCAATGTTCACGCATGATCGCGGCGGCATATTTTCTCCGGTATTCGGTTTCGTTTTCGCCTTTCAGGCGGCTTGGCCAGTGAATCACAAACACAAATACAGGCGTAGTATTATTAAAGATAAGGTGGGCAAATAAAATGTCGCGGGTAGGGTGTCTGGGTTTTTCAGGCACGGTGGCGTTAAGGGTTTTCCAGCTCTTAAGAGAAAATTGTTTTTTAAAATACATCAATCCGGCGTTCATTCCGCGTTGGTCGTTCTCGGTGGTAACCAGAATTCCAAAATCACTTTCCTTTTTTCCGGAAGCTTTTAACATATCTTTCACAACCGATTCATTTTCCACCTCACAAAATCCGAACAGGCCCGGAGCAACAGGAAAAAGGCTGTCAAAAGCATTCGCCATCCGTTTCACTTTATGAAAATATTTCTTTGAGTCCCAGTTCTTTTTGCTTTGAGGCAGGTATTCATTGTCTCCTTTCATGGGGTTATCAATGGTATCAAAAAAGTTTTCCATGTTATAGAACCCGAGGTCAAAAAAATGAGTTTTGGGTTTAAAAAAGGAAGTGGAAAGAAAAAATACCAGTGAAAGGAAAAAGCCGTACGGCAGGGCTTTAATCATTATCAAAAGTCGAGAGAGAGAGAAAGGTAAAATACCCGGTCCTGAACAATTCCGTCATCCACACCCCAGGCCCAGTCGGCTCTTACAAAATAACCCAGAACCCGGCTTCTAAGTCCAAATCCATAGCCACCTACAATGGGCTCGCGCTGGTTTTTTAAGATCACGAAAACTGGAGGTCCTCCGATGGTAAGGGTATTGAGGGCATTCTGATCGGAATAAGGATCGGGGCCGTTCCATGCGGTTCCAACATCTCCGAACCCGACAACCTGAAAATTGTGCAGAAAATCGGATTTAATGGGGCGGTTAAATAAATACCTGAAAATGGGCATCCGCAATTCAGAATTCAGCAAAACAAAACTGTTTCCGTTTCGGATGTTCTGTTCAAAGCCCCGCATGGGTGTTGCCAGCGTTTGGTACACGTAATTTTCTTTTGTGGAAATCGGAATGGAGGTATTGAATCGCGGAGCCAGCCAGCCATCAACCCCACCCATATAGTAAAGTAATTTTTGGTTACCCAGTGCAGTACTTGCAGCCAGGCGATTTGCCCAGATAAATTCCCGGTGAATTTTCTTATAAAAACGGAAATCACACCCAACTACGGTCATGTCCGTTTCCGCTTTATTAACCTGACTGAAGGTTTCGGCAAACAGTTTAAACCGAAGTCCGTTATAAAGGTTCAATCCGCGGCGGATGGTATTATCAAAAACATATTCCAGTTTAAAGGCTCCCCAGTATTCATTCAGATTAGGTTTTTGAAGACTCACATTTTCCAAAGCCAGGTAAACGGTTCTGTCGTAACGGGCAGTAAAGGTTCCCCGTATGGAAGCCACTTCGGAAAACGGATATTTAAGCACATATTTTCCCTGATGGGTGTGGATTTTTATCAGAAATGCGCCCTGAACCACATCCAGCAGCGATTGCCGATGAAGGATATATTGTTTATCCCAGCGACGCATACGGTCTTCGTAACTGAGGAAAAACTCGTTAGAGTTAAGGTTGCTGGGAAGGCGGGCACCTCCGGTAATTTTATAATCTTCAAACAAATCGGTCAATTCAATTTTGAAAAGGGCCGAAAATCCGGGATCGATCCAAATGGGCGAAGTACCACCACTGAATTTCTGGTAAATCGGGCTCAGGTAGTTATTGTCGAGCTGGGTAATAACATTATTGGCTGTAAAAAAGCGGTTATAATTCCGCATCTGACCAAAATCGATATTGGACAGTCCGGTTGAGGAATCTTTTTTAACAGGATTTATTAAGGGGGGTTGTTTTACGCTTTCAAACTTTTTCTCTTCTTTTTTCTCGCGCAATTTTTCATTATCAAACGTATAATTATTTATGTTGATAAGGGTAGAATCGCGATTCGGATTAAAATTCTCTTTATCGCCTGATTTTACCTTTACGGACACATTCGGTCCGTGCTTATCCCTTTGCGGTTGATTTTTTTTAATCTGATCGGCGAAAGCAGTATTGGTAAGATCAATGGGAACCAAAGCAGAAAACGCGGTCCGATCCTCGACAAATATCCGGTAGTAGCCATCGGAAAAAATAATTTGGGCAAATTTTCCCGAGGGGGAATTAAAATCCTGTGTAATAATATTCCGGCTGTAGTTGGTAATAGCCATTGTTTTGGTAATGTACCGGTAATGTTCTGCGGTATCTACATAAGCCAGGGCACTGTCGAAGGTGGCAACAAAGCGATTGCGCACTCCGTTTTCATCGGCCAGGAAACAAATAGCGGTTGAGTCGTATTCAAAAGGTTCCGTTTCGTTGATGTAGGGTGTTGAAGTAACCCTTTTCAAAACGAGGCTTTTTTGAGCATAATTATAAATAAAGAGGTCTTTATAAAAAGAAACATTCCCCTTGGGGGTCATTTTCGGCCTAAGGGTATCACTGATACGGTTCGAAGAAAAAATAATCTTTTTTCCACCCTTCATCCAACGGGGGTTAAGGTCGTCGTAAACGTCGTTGGTAATTTGCTCAATGGCTCCGCCGGCTATACTGAAAACATAAATATCTGATTGTCCTTTGTTGATGGCAGATAAAACAATTTTTCTCCCATCGGGAGAATAGGAAAGATCCAGGATCTTTTCAAAATTGACCATTTTGATGGCGTCCTTTTTTCCCGAGCTCAGCGTATAATACGTCATGAGGAGTTCGCCTTTGTATTCGGTGATAATGGCCAAAATTTCTCCTGTGGGATGCCAGGCCAGCAGGGGAAAAGAATAATCATTAATCCGGTCTACTTTCTTCTCGCGCTTTAATATTCGTTTGTGCTTTTTGGTTTCGGAGTTATAAATAAACACTTTATACTGTCCCATTTCATTGGTAACATAGGCCACTTTTTTTCCATCGGGAGAAACCTTTGCCTGGGAATAAACCCGGGATTGCTTAGGCTTGGTAAGGATTGGGGTTCCATTGGGAAGTTTCCTGTCGGCATCGTTTTTTCCGTACCGTGTTTTATAATAATCATTCCAGTCCTGAGCTACATTTTTAACACTTACACCCAGCACAAAAAGGAAGGCATTCTCCACATTCCTGCTCAGTTTGGTCATGTAAAGGATGTTGGATATTACATTTTCGCCATAAGTAGCTGCCACAAATCCCCAGAGGCTATGACCGGCAGCATGAGCATCGGCACCGGTAAGGTGGTTGAACCGTGAGAATTTCCCACTCAGGATTCCGTCTTTAACCCGGTTTTCAACTTCAATATCATAGGGATTTGAGATGTAGGAGACAAGGCCTTCGGTATACCAGTCAGGAAGTGTAAGGAAGGTTGAATTTTTAACCATTTCCTTTACATTTCCGCCATACATCATCTGATTAATGAGAACCTGTGCCGCGCCGGCACGAATCTGGGTTTCGAGGTGTTTATGGTCGCCATCGAAATAAACGGCTACTTTACTACCGACAATCCTTGTAACTCCACCTACATTATATTGTTCATCGGTGATCAGTCCGAGATTACTTTGCTTATACTCGCTTTGTTTGTTATAAACCATGAACTCGATTCGGGAATCGAGGGAAAAATCCAGAAGTTTTTCGATTTCAGGAATGTGTTTCCGGGCGGAAGTGGCAACATACTCCCCTATTTCCCTGCCTCCTTTGTAGAAATAAACATCGTATTTCTCGAACCGGTACCAGGTCCAGTAATGAGGAAGACCAAACTGCACACGGTTTTTCCCAAAGTCCATCTGCGACCCATAGTAGAACTGGGCAAATCCGCCGGTTGAAAAGAGAAAAAGGAGTGCAAAAAGATGCCTTGCCAACATGTTGCTAATATACCAAAAATCCATGTAGGGTTTTCTATCTTTGGGTTCTTAATAAAACGATAAACCGGGATGAAAATTGTAGGATTTACCTTTAACCCCTTCCAGGAGAACACCTGGCTGGCCATTGACCCCTCGGGCGACTGTGCCATTATTGATCCGGGCTGTTACGACCGGGAAGAACAATCGCTTTTGGAAGGGTATATCAGTGAAAACAGCCTTAAACCTGTGCTACTTTTGAATACCCATTGTCATATCGACCATGTTTTTGGGAACCGTTTTATTTACGACAGGTACGGGCTTAAGCCTCAAATCCATCGACTGGAAATTCCTGTTTTAGAGAGTGTTGAAACGGTGGGAAAGCTCTATGGTGTAAACGTCGAAAAATCACCTGAACCGGCAGGATTTCTGGAAGAGGGGGATGTAGTTACCCTTGGAAAAGAGGAGTTGGAGGTAATTTTTACGCCCGGCCATTCCCCCGGCAGCATTTGTTTCCTGTATCGAAAGGATAAGGTGGGGATTGGAGGGGATGTGTTGTTTTACGGCTCAATAGGCAGAACAGATTTGCCCGGGGGCGACCATCAGACTCTGCTTCGAAGCATCCGGGAAAAGCTGTTTCCTCTTGGCGATGCCTGGAGGATTTTGCCCGGACACGGTCCGGAAACCACCATAGGATTTGAAAAGCTGCACAACCCCTTTCTTACCTGAGGCCGCTGAGGATTTCCAGCATTTTCTTCTCGACGATATCCGAATCCCACTTTTTCTCGATATCTGGAATCTGCATTACCTCCTGCATAATGCCCTCCTGTATTTTTCCCCGTTTGAGCGCATCGCTGTAACGAATATCGGGTTGAAAAGTAACCATGCTATAGAGGGGAATCCAAAGTTCGGGGTGGCGTTCGGAAAACCGGGCTTCGATTTTTTTCTGGAGTAAAAACCGTGCGTCGGCAGTCTTATCACGCATCTCAATGAAGTTTCCAATGGCCAGTTCAGCAATAGCATCGGCATCGGGCTTTCGGAGGGTTTCATAGGTTCTGAAAATCTCCGGGATATCATTTCCAAATTTATCAAACAGGGAGTCCAGCACAAAGCAATCTTCAAAGCCGCAATTCATCCCCTGTCCGAAAAAGGGAACTATGGCATGCGCCGCATCCCCAATAAGAGCCAGTTTATCTTCAAAAACCCAGGGACTGCATTTAACGGTTACCAGTGAGGATGTGGGGTTATTAAAATAATCACTTTCAAGTTCCGGCATTAAATCACAGGCATCGGGAAAAGTTGTTTTGAAAAAATTCTTCATTTTTTCAGGTGTATCAAGGCCGGCAAAAGAATCTTTTCCTTCAAACGGAAAAAAAAGTGTGCAGGTAAAGGACTTATCCAGATTGGGCAGGGCAATAAGCATAAATTTTCCTCTGGGCCAGATATGAAGACCGTCATGAGCCATGGCAAAATTGCCGTCTTTTGCCGGGGGAATGGTAAGTTCTTTATATCCGTGTTCCAGGTAAAACTGCTGGTATTGAAAACGGTCGTTGGAAAGTTGCATGGAAAGACGGGCGGCAGAGAAGGCACCGTCGGCCCCAAAAAAAATATCGGCGTTTACTTCCCGTGATGTTCCTGAAATTTCATTTTGGAAAAGGGCTTTGTCTGCTTTTAAATCAACATGCGTACAGCGTTCGTGAAAAAAGATTTGTGCCCCAAACTTTTCAGTCAGGTCCATCAAAAGACAATTTAATCCACCCCTCGAAACCGAATAAATGGCTTGATTATCCTTTCCATAAGGTTGAAATCCCAGAGATCCGGTAACAGGGTGCAGATACCGGCCCTTCATGGGAATGGCAACCTTCCTCACTTCCTCATCAATCCCTACGGCTTTCAGGCCTCTCCAGCCGCGGTCGCTCAGGGCCAGGTTAATAGATTTTCCGGCAGAAATTCTGTTCTTTCTGAGATCAGGTCTGCGTTCAAAAATGCTGACATTAAAGCCCCGCTTTATCAGGTAAATAGCCAACAGGGAACCCACCAGCCCGGCACCAATAATTACAACGTTCTTTTTCATAGCTTCTAAAGTATGCGAATATCAGAAAAATGCCCATGAGGTTCTCCAAAAACCCCAAAAACTGACAGAAATCACGGTTGAAACCAGAAAATGCAAAACAATGTTAAAAAGTAGAGGACGGTTTTCAGGGCTAAAAATGATAAATTTCGGGCATGACGGCACCTGCATCCCGGGAATCAAGAAACCTGAAGGTTCTTGAGAAATATCTGCCAGAGGGAACTGCGCCTTTGATAGTTTCCTGGATTGAAGCTTTCCGTTTCAAGCTTAAAATAACCCGGTCACGAAGTTCGGTGTACGGGAATTACTGTCCGCCGGCAGGAAAAAAAACACATCAGATTACGGTCAATCATGACCTGAATCCCTTTGCCTTTTTGATAACGCTGGTGCATGAAATAGCCCATCTGGCCAACTGGAATAAGCATGGAAACAGCGTAGCGCCCCATGGAAAGGAATGGAAAGAAATTTTCAGGGCTCTGATGCAAAATTTTTTAAACCGGGATATTTTTCCGGAGGAAATAGAGCGGAATCTGGTTCGATACATGAAAAATCCGGCTGCCTCAGGGTGCACCGATATCGCGCTGCACAGGGCTTTAAGCAATTTCGATAAAAACCTGTCAGGAGTTCCGGTAGAAGCCTTGAAAAACGGGGCCCGGTTTTATTACAGCAAAGGGAGGGAATTTGAAAAAATTGCCCAGCGCCGCACGCGCATTTTATGCCGCGAAGTTAATTCGGGCCGGGAATATCTCTTTTATGCCCTTACCCGGGTCGAAATCAGCACTGAATCAGGGTTTTAAATTATTAACCCTGTCTCAGGCATTCGGTCATATTTTATATTTTAGCAAACGAAAAAAGGAACGTATGTCATTAACTGCCCCCACTAAACAAACGGAGATGATTGTATCGGAAATTGCGGAGAACATTATTGGTTCCGAAATCCTGAAACTTGCTGCTGAGATAAACGAGAAGCTGAAGAAGGGAGAAAAAGTATTCAATTTCACCGTGGGTGATTTCAATGCCAACTTATTCCCTATTCCGGAGGCCTTAAAAAAAGAAATTATCAGGGCTTATGAAAACAATGAAACCAATTATCCTCCTGCGGATGGTGTTGCCGAATTACGGGAAACGGTAAGTGGTTTTATGAAAGATTCGTTGGGATTGGATTATCCCGCCAGCCAGGTACTGATTGCCGGTGGAGCAAGACCAATTATATATGGTATTTTCAGAACCCTGGTTGATCGTGGTGAAAAAGTACTGTTTCCCATTCCCAGCTGGAACAACAATCACTATTCCTATTTGCTGGAAGCAGATGCCATTGCCATAGAAACCAAGGCTGAAAACCGTTTTATGCCTTCGGCTCGCGATATTGCGCCCCACATCGAGGACATAAGCCTTCTTGCCCTTTGTTCGCCATTGAATCCAAGCGGTACTGTTTTTTCCAAAAAAGATCTTGAAGAAATCTGCGATCTGGTATTGGATGAAAACCGTCGGAGAAAGGACACGGGCAGGAAACCGGTTTATGTAATGTATGATCAGATTTACTGGGCCTTGACGCTGAAGGATACCGTACATTACAACCCGGTTCAATTGCGGCCCGAAATGAAGGATTATACAGTTTTTGTAGACGGCATTTCCAAATCCCTTGCCGCAACCGGCGTAAGGGTTGGGTGGACCATGGGTCCGAAAAAGGTAATTGACAAAATGAAATCCATCATCGGCCATGTGGGTGCCTGGGCACCACGGCCCGAACAAGTGGCAACCGCAAAGTATCTTAAAGACACTGCAGCTTATAAGGCATTTATCGATGAAATCCGTGGCAAAATCACCCGGCGTCTGGACGCTTTCCACAAGGGATTTCAGGACTTACGCACAGAGGGATTTGCGGTTAACAGCATTCCGCCCCAGGCGGCTATTTACCTTACTGTACAGTTTTCTCTGGTAGGAAAGAAAACCCCGGAGGGAAAAACCCTGAGTTCGGTCAGAGAAGTTACTGCGTACATTTTGAACGAGGCTAAAGTTGCCCTTGTCCCCTTCTACGCCTTTGGCACTTCGGATGAAAGCGATTGGTACCGCCTGAGTATCGGCACTTCGCGTGAGGAAGAGATTCCGGAAGTTTTGCAGAATATAAAGAATGCCTTGAAGAAGCTTTCCTGATCCATGGCTAAAAACAACTATTGTGTTATTATGGCAGGAGGAGTGGGTAGCCGTTTCTGGCCTATGAGTCGTACGGCTCATCCAAAGCAATTTTTGGATGTATTGGGAACCGGCCGGACCCTCATTCAGCAAACTTACGATCGTTTTACCGGGATCATTCCAAAGGGAAACATTTATGTAATTACCCATGCCGGTTATCTGGATCTGGTAAAAGAGCAATTACCGGAATTACCCGAAGCCAATATCTTACTTGAACCGGCCAGAAAAAATACAGCGCCCTGCGTGGCGTATGCCTGCTATAAAATATCCAAAATAAATCCCGAGGCGATTACCGTAGTTGCTCCTTCCGATCATCTCATCCGGAAAACCGACACCTTTCATAAGGCTATTAAATCCTGCCTCTCGAAAGCCCGTGAAGAGGACTGCCTGATTACGCTCGGAATAAAACCTACCCGACCTGATACAGGCTATGGATATATTCAATTCCGGGAAAGTGATGCTCCTGAAAAAGACAAGCGGATAAAGAAGGTGAAAACTTTTACTGAAAAGCCCAACCAGGAAATGGCAGAATTTTTTCTGAAAAGCGGCGATTTTCTCTGGAACGCGGGCATATTTGTGTGGAGTGTGAAAAGCTTAAAAAATGCTTTTGAAAAACACATGCCGGAAATGCACGGGATTTTTCTTTCCGGGATGGACAAGTATAATACTCCCGGCGAAAAAGAATTTCTTACCCTTGCCTACAACGGATGTAAAAACATTTCCATCGATTACGCTATTCTGGAAAAGGCTCCGAATGTATATGTTCGTTCTAGTTTAATCGGGTGGAGTGATCTGGGAACCTGGGGTTCGTTGTATGAGCAAATCAAAAAGGATGGCCATCAGAATGGTATAGTCGGGAAAAATGTCATGATGTACGATAGTAAAAACTGCATCGTGAATGTAAGTCATGAAAAACTGGTGGTGATTGAGGGGCTGGATGACTACATCGTGGTGGAAAACGACAATATCATTTTAATCTGCAAAAAGCAGGATGAGCAGCAAATCAGGAATTTTGTAAATGATGTGAAGGTTACGAAGGGCGAAAAATTTATCTGATATTTCTATCCGATTTTTTTCCTGCATACGCGCCTGACAAATAGAGGTCAGCCCGAAGGAGCACCATGCTTTGATACTTGTTCCAATCTCCAATTAAACTCAGGCCCAACCCCACGTCATATTTTAACTTCCAAACGGCCTGAACTCCGCCCAGCAGTCCCACCTCCCGGTAAACATTTTTATAGTCGGGTTTTCCGGAAGTCCAGCGAAATCCCGATGAATGCGAGGGGCCGGCAAAGCCGGAAAAATTATATTTGATGGTTTCCTTTCGCAGAACATAACAGGCGTGAAAATTGGTATTGTCGTAATCGCCAAACCTGCGTCCGGAAAGAAAAAAACCGGTTCTGAAATAATGCCATTTAATATGGAAGTTATAATCCAGTCCCAGGTGGAAAATATCACGATCGGGGCTATAGGAAAAGCCGTAACCGGCACCTCCGCTGATCCAGTTATTGTACACCTTATATAAATTTCCGTTATGCTCCAATTGTTTTCCCCTGTCGTAAACGGAATCTTTTTGAGAATAAACGGGGTTTACTCCCAAAGAGAACAATAGGGCGACGCCGGAAAAAAATAACTTCAGCAATGGCTTAGTCCTTGGAAAAATTTTCATTTAAGTGATCCTACCATATCCAGGGGATTTACCCATTTGTCGAACTCGGCTTCCGTAAGGTAACCCAGCTCCACAGCGGCTTCTTTAAGCTGCTTGTTTTCTTTGTGGGCTTTTTTGGCTATGGCAGCAGCTTTTTCATAGCCGATATGGGGATTAAGCGCAGTAACAAGCATCAGAGAATTAGCAAGGTGTTGCTTAATAACGGCCATATTGGGTTCAATGCCCTCAGCACATTTTTCAGTAAAAGAAACGCAGGCATCACCAATAAGTCGGGCAGACTGAAGCACATTCGCCGCAATAACAGGCTTGAACACATTCAGCTCAAAATGTCCTGTGGCACCGCCCAATGAAACGGCCACATCGTTACCAATAACCTGGGCGCATACCATAGTGAGGGCTTCGGGTTGGGTTGGGTTTACTTTTCCGGGCATAATGGAAGAACCGGGTTCGTTATCGGGGATAATAATTTCTCCAATTCCACATCTGGGGCCTGAGCTGAGCATACGAATGTCATTGGCAATTTTCATCAGAGAAACAGCACAGCGTTTCAAAGCGCCGGAAAGTTCCACCATAGCGTCGTGTGCAGCCAGTGCTTCAAATTTATTAGGAGCGGTAATAAATGGATATCCTGTAAACTCCGCAATCTTTTTTGCCACGAGCACATCATAACCCTTTGGCGTATTCAGTCCGGTTCCCACCGCCGTTCCTCCCAGTGCAAGTTCAGCCACTGCCGTTAGGGCATGATTGAGGGCACGGATTCCATTGTCGAGTTGTTGCACATACCCCGAAAATTCCTGTCCGAGCGTAAGCGGTGTGGCATCCATGAAATGGGTGCGGCCCGTTTTTACTATATCTCTGAATTCATTGGTCTTTTTATGAAGTATATCCCGAAGCTTTTTAATCCCGGGTAAAGTAATTTCTGAAACCGATTTATAGGCCGCAATGTGCATAGCGGTAGGAAAGGTATCATTGGAGGATTGTGATTTATTCACATCATCGTTGGGATGAAGAACTTTCTTTTCATCGGCCAGATTTCCTCCGGAAATAACATGACCCCGGTTCGCAATAACTTCATTGGCATTCATATTGCTTTGAGTTCCGGAGCCGGTTTGCCAAATAACGAGCGGGAACTGATCATCCAGTTTTCCTTCCAGAATTTCATCGCATGCTTTGGAAATAAGCTCGGTTTTTTCGAGGCTTAGAACCTTTAACTCATAGTTTGCGTGAGCCGCGGCTTTTTTCAGGTAAGCAAAAGCATGAATAATTTCCAGGGGCATACTTCCTTCAGGACCGATCTTAAAATTGTTTCTGGATCTTTCGGTTTGGGCGCCCCAGTATTTGTCGGCGGGCACTTTTACTTCGCCCATGGTATCTTTTTCAATTCTGTAATTCATAGTTTCAGCTTTTGTAAGGTTCATGCTTATTTTTTTAAAATTTCCTTCCAACGTTCCGGGGGACGGCACAGCACGGCTTTTCGTCCCGAAATTACAATAGGTCGCTCAATCAAAACGGGATTTTGGCATAAAATTTTAATCCATGCGCTTTCCGACAGCTTTTTTCCCTCATACTTTTCCTTATACAGAGCTTCTTTCTTTCTGACAAGGGCTTCGGCCGGCAATTTTAACTTCTTAAGAATGCCTTTCAATTCTTCAGCATCCGGAGGGTTTGAAATGTAATCCCGGATTTCGGGTTCCACTTTTCCTTTTCGTAAGGCGTCAAGGACATTCCGGCTGGTGGAACAGGTTGTTTTGTGAAAAATTATTACGGGTTGAGCCATGATAACAAGTTACGCATTTTTTCCGCCCATTTTCATGAGGTAGGCTTTAATAAAATCATTGAGGTCCCCATCCAAAACACCCTGTGTATCGGAAGTTTCGTAATCGGACCGGAGGTCTTTTACCAGTTTATAGGGATGCAGCACATAGTTTCGGATTTGGGATCCCCATTCAATTTTCATTTTACCGGCTTCAATCTGGGCGGTGGTTTCCATTCGTTTCCTCATTTCCAGTTCATAGAGCATGGACCGGAGAATACGAACGGCATTCTCCTTGTTGGTACCCTGTGAGCGGGATTCCTGGTTCTTAATAGTAATACCCGTAGGTTTATGGTAAAGCCGAACCGCGGTTTCTACCTTATTCACATTTTGGCCACCTGCCCCACCCGACCGGAACGTTTCCCATTCTATATCACTGTCTTTAACTTCTATCTGAATGGTATCGTCGACCAGTGGGTAAACATATACCGAGGCAAAGGAAGTATGTCGTCTGGCATTGGAATCGAAGGGTGATATTCTTACGAGCCGGTGAACGCCGTTTTCACCTTTCAGGTAACCGAAGGCATAATCGCCTTCGAATTGAAGCGTTACGCTTTTCACGCCGGCTACCTCACCCTGATTAATATCCTGTTCAGAAACCTTAAACCCGTTTTTCTCGCCGTACATTATATACATACGCATGAGCATGCCGGCCCAGTCGTTACTTTCGGTTCCACCTGCACCTGCATTAATTTCCATCACGCAATTCATTTTGTCTTCGGGCCGGCCCAACATGTTTTTAAATTCAAGTTCTTCCAGGAGGCGGGTGGCTTCATTAAAAGTAGCTTCAACCTCTTCCTGACTTGCCTCGCCTTCACGGAAAAACTCCATCAGGGTGCCCAGGTCATCAATGGAACGCTCCAGACGACGGAAGGAATCGGTCCAGAATTTTTTGGAATTGATTTTTTTCAGAATGGCTTCGGCCTTTTTGGGGTCATCCCAGAAGCCGGGAGCAAGGGTTCGCTCTTCTTCTTCTTCTATTTCACGTAACTTTCGGTCGAGGTCAAAGATGCCCCCTTAGCGCACTCGTACGCCCCTTAAGTTCCTTAATTTGCTCGCCCGTTATCATACCACATGAATTTGCACAAAAGTAATTATTAAAGGTTTAATTCCTTAAAAACGCCAAATATTAATTCGGGTTCAAACCCTTTACCCAATACAAAGCGATATAGCTTTCCTTTCGTGGCGATAGAAATTTCCTTTCCCGCCTTTCCCAACTTTGCCGCTATCAGTGTTTTGAGGGTTTCCCGGTATTCATCTTCATCAATTTCAGACAAGGCAGCTTTAATGCAATAGGGAGAAACTTTGTGAACACGAAGTCCGGACAGGATTTTGTTTTTACCCCATTTTCTGATTCTGAATTTTCCCCGGGCATAGGAACGGGAAAACCTTTCCTCGTTAAGAAAACCTTCGGTAATCAGAGAGGCAATATGATGTTCAACTACCTCCGGTTCGAGCCCAAACCCATTGAGCTTTTTTCTCACTTCCTCCTGGCTTCGTTCCTGGTAGGCACAAAAAGCTTTGGCTTTTTCCAGTGCCATGAGAGGAGGAATAGATTTGGGCTTTGCCATGCGGCAAAATTACAACAGAATCAGGTGCGGGTGGAGTCTGTAAGCAACCAATTTTTCGCAGTTTCAAAATCAGTAAAGAAGCGAATGTTAAAACCACGGTTTTGAGCCACCAGTTCATGAAACTGAAAAGTGGGTCGGTTCTCAGGAATATCAACGACTGCAATTTTATAAAAGCGCATAAAATCGGGATATTCTTCAACGGAAAGAAATGTCTGCACCACTCCCAGTCGACTTTCAAAGGGTCTAACATCCACAAATATCCGGGGAGTGTGATACTCACCGGCAAGCTTCAGGACTGTAGGAGTAATTTCGTTAAGAATTTCTTCCTCACTTGAACTTCCGAGAAGGGTAATACACAGGCAGTCGTCTATTACTTTACCTGAAATTTTCCATTTGCGTTCCACGATATAAAATTATTTCAAAAATCTGAATTTTGGAACATCTTAATAACCGGTACCTTTGAGCCATGCGCAACAGGCAGGCTCTGAACCTTTTACTTGCAGCAAACTCGGTATCGGGCATTGCCCAGGGCATATCCATGCTATCCATACCCTGGTATTTTGCTACCCAGACAGAGGATTACGGAATTTTCGGAATGGTTTACATAGGAATTACCTTAGCCACAGCCTTTTGGGGATTATATGCCGGAACCCTGATCGACCGCTACTCACGAAAAGCCATATTTCTTACCATAAACTGGGCAGGGGCAATACTATTAGGAGGCGTTTCGCTGTTTGGACTTCTGACCGGGCATGTCGCTGACCTGATGATTTATCTTGTTTTCGGGGGAACCATCTTTATATACAACATTCACTTTCCCTGTATGTATGCCTTCGGACAGGAAATTTCCGAGCGGGAAAATTTCGGCAAACTGAATTCTTTGTTTGAGATTCAGGTTCAGGCCACCTCCATTCTGGCGGGCGGGGCGGGCGCCTTATTGCTCAGTGGCACCGAAAATGGCATTCTGGGTTTATCGGCAGGGGAATTACCCGGATTTCTGGTTTTTAAACCCTGGAAGATTCATGAGATTTTCTTTCTTGATTTTCTCACTTATTTACTTTCCCTGGTTTTAATTTACCCCATCAGATACAATAAAATCATTGAAATGGAAGTTCATAAAGGAAGCATCCTGAAACGACTTAATATGGGCATACAGTTTCTCAGGGAAAATCCCCTGGTGTTTTGGTTTGGAAATCTAACCTTTTCCATTTTTGTGATCCTATTGATCGAGGTACAACTTCTTTTATCTCCTTATATAAAGAACCATCTTCTGGCGGGCGCCGATGTGTATGCCATTTCGGAAGTGTTTTACTCCATCGGAGCATTGGGTGCGGGCTTTTTCATAAGGAAAGCCCTCAGAAAATTTTCTCCCACCGCCAGCATAATTGTAATGATGTTTCTTATTGGTGGATTTCTGATTTGGGTTACTTTTTCTAAAAGTGTTTCCCTCTTTTTTATTTTCAGTTTTATTTTTGGAGTTACCAATGCCGGCACGAGGATTCTTCGGGTTACCTGGTTGTTCAATAAAATTCCCAATAACATGATGGGAAGAACCGGGAGTGTATTTCAGGTTATAAACATCCTTACCCGCAGCGTTTTTATTTTTTTCTTTTCCCTTCCCTTCTTTCTGCAAGGTTCCAACATTGCCTATGCCTATATGATTGGCGGGATTTTCATCCTTGTTTCCGCTTTGCCCCTGATGTTAAATTTCAAAAAACTAAAACTCCATGATTCAAATTGATCAGGATCTTGAAAGTAAATTGCAATTACCTTCAGAAGCCATTGCAGGTTTAAAAATAATTTCACTTTGGACTACCTTAATTTCATGGGTGGGAGCCATACTTTGTGCCGGAGCTTTGCTCTTTGGTATTTTTGCGCTGCTTATGATGCCCAGGGATGGATTCCTGGTTTTTTTCTTTATTCTACTAGGGACTATAGTTGCGGCCTTTTTATTGTTTCAACTTTTCCGCTTTTCATCCATGATGCGATTATTTGCAAAAACCGGGGAACCCAGCCAACTCGTTTTTGCCATCAGAGCTTTGAAAAATCTTTCCATGGCTTCGGGTATATTAGCCATCCTTGCCTTCCTGGCCGGCTTTGGGGGATTGATTTTGGCCATTTTTATTGCCGTTACCTGGAAAGGCATACTCTGAAATCAGATCATGCCTCTGGCTTTTAGTTCCAGGTATTTATTAATGGTATTGACGGATAAGTCTTCCGGGCGTGAAAAGACAGATTGAATTCCAAATTGGCGAAGCATTTGAATAATGGCCCCTTTTTCAAGGATGAATTTCCTGGCAATGGTTTGGAGGTAGATATCTTCCAGGCTTTTGGTTTCCTTTTCCGCAAATTCACTGATCTGGGTATTCTCAAATATTACCACCACCATTAGGTGGCGTTTATTTATTTTACGGATAATGGGAAGCACTCTCTCCATATTCAGAATGCTCTCAAAATTGGTATATAAAAACAGGAGGGATCGTGATGGAATCATGTTGCGAACCGTAAGATAAAGGAGTTCGTAATTAGCTTCCAGGTTCCGGGGCTCTTCTTTGTAAAGGCCGTCGAGAATTCTCTGCAATTGTCCACTTCCTCTTTCCGCCCTGATAAAGGTTCCTATTTTATCGGAAAAAGTAAGCAACCCTGCCCGGTCCTGTTTTTGTAAGCTGGTATTGGCAATAACGAGTGAGGTATTAATGGCATAGTCGAGCAGGCTGAGGCCGTTGAAAGGCATACGCATGTTACGGGAGTTATCAATCAGGTTATAAACCTGCTGCGATTTTTCATCCTCGTATTGATTCACCATCAGTTCTGCTTTCCGGCCGGTAGCTTTCCAGTTGATGCTTCGGATATCATCGCCCTGAACATAATTTTTGATTTGTTCAAATTCATAACTATGACCCAGGCGTCGTAATTTCTTAATGCCATGATACCGGGAAATTTTAGGTAGTGTTTTAAGTTCAAACTGTTTCATTTGAATTACACTGGGATACACCGGGATTTCCCCATCCAGGTCAAAAGAATACCGTCTTTCCACCAGGCCCAAAAAGGTGTTTAAAAACAGGTGCAGGCGGCCAAAGGAATAGCCCCCCCGGGTGGTGGGTCGCACTTTATATTCAATAATTTTTGGATCCCTGGGCTTAAGGGTAGATTTGATTTTGAAATTTCTTTCCTGAAGTTGAAAGGGTAATTCATCAACGATTACCGCCTTTAAGGGCAAGGGGAAATCACTCTTCAATTCAAGAAATACCGGGTTATCACTACCCAGGGAAAGAACGCGGGGTAGTTTTCTTGAAGCGAAAAGCCGAAGCAGGGGGTTATACAGCAAAAAGAAATCGGCCAGTAACACGGCAAACAAAATAACCAGGAGGGTTTGAGCCAGTGGGAAAAAATAGGGCCATACAAAACTCAGGAAAAACAAAAACACTATTATTCCGAAGGCCAGAAAAAACCTTGGTCCGAGAAAAATACCCTGGATAAACTTTTTCACCGGGGCACTTCGATTTGTTCAACAATTGACTTAATTACATCTTCCGTGGAAAGGCCTTCCATTTCCCGCTCGGGAGTAAGAATAATACGATGGTTTAACACCGGCACACATACGTAGCGAATGTCATCGGGAGTCACGAAATCACGGTTACTCATGGCGGCAACGGCTTTTGCACTTCGCATGATATTAAGCGAAGCCCGCGGGGAGGCACCGAGGAATAAATCTCCGTTATTCCGGGTATTTACAACTATTTTGGTAATATAATCGATCAATTCATCCTTAATATGGATTTTCTCAATTACCTCCATACATTCCTTCATCTCGGCAGGTGAAAGCACCGCCTTAACATCGGAAACAGAGTGCATCTTAAAATCACTCTTGAACTTATTCAGGATCTCTCTTTCCTGATCAGCGGTAGGATAGGTTATTTTAATCTTAAAGATAAATCTGTCGAGCTGGGCTTCCGGCAGTTTATAGGTTCCCTCCTGCTCAATAGGGTTTTGGGTGGCGATTACGAAAAAAGGGAATTCCATTTTATGTGTAACCCCGTCGATGGTAACCTGCCTTTCTTCCATTACTTCAAATAAGGCGGCCTGGGTTTTGGCGGGAGCCCGGTTGATTTCATCTATCAGAACAATGTTCGAAAACACCGGACCTTTCTTGAAACTAAACTCAGAGGTTTTCATGTTAAAAACCGAGGTTCCGGTAACATCGGTTGGCATCAGGTCGGGAGTAAACTGAATTCTCGAGAAATCTACCGAAAATGATTTTGCCAGCAGTTTAGCCGACAAGGTTTTGGCAATTCCGGGGACTCCTTCCAGTAATACATGTCCGCCCGAAAATAATCCTGCCAACAAAAGGTCAATGAGTTCTTCCTGGCCTACGATTACCTTTTTTATTTCAGTTTTTACTTTTCCCAAGTTTGCATTGAACTTGTCGAGCACTTCCTGATTTCGGTTTTGTGTAATTGAATTTTCTTCCATGATTATTTATTTACAGTTTTTATAAAAGTTATCCAGCAGATGATGAAATTTCACCAATTCATCATCCCGGATGGCAATAGAGGTATTAGAAATCCATGTATACTCCTTAATTATCTTTTGTATTTCTTCTTCGCTGATTTCCGATTTGATGGAAATTTTTCTAACGGTTTCCGGATCCTGGATATTGGTTTGAATCCGGTAGCGGTTTCTCACAAAAGCCAGAAACTGCTGGAATTTCTGGATGCTTAATTTCTGATGGTTTCGCTCGAGGAAATACAAACGGCCGATAGACTGAACGAACTGCAGCGAGGTGTTAGCATTGGGATCCAGCAGGGGGATAGCCTTTTGCCGCCTTCTGGCTCTGAATGCCATGTAAAAAACAATCATGGCAAGAGCTGCATAAAGTCCCCAGCGCAAAGGGGTTTGGGACAAAAGATAGTTGAGTGGACTTTCTCCAACCTCATGGGCTCCGGGGTATTTTTTCTTTTTCAGGTTGGGGGGATAATATCCTTTACTCCGTTCGTCCCAATATATATCGCCCGGCAAAAGGTGGGAAAAAACGCCTTCGGCATATTTCCTGTAACTTGTGTCCAGCATGAAAATATTGGTGAATAAAATCGGGTTGGTATGGAAATAGAATGCCCCTCCGCCATAATTAACCTTGAAAAAGTTAATTCTTGCTGAATCACCAGATTTAAAAAAACCAACAGGAATAAATGTAGAGGTGCTGTCGCCACAGAAATACCCATCATCCACATACGACCAATAATAGGGTTGAAATTCATCCCTTCGGAAAAATCGCGCTTTATACCCCGATTTAACAGAAAGAGAGGGGTGAAAAAAATTGAGGTTTATAAGAGTATCATGTAATTCATCAAAATACTCCCAATCCGGCCGGCAATAAAAATCATAGAGCCGAAACATGATTTCCTGGGGAACATAGCGGGAAATCACAATGGCATTATTTCCTTCTGCAACAAATTCAAATAAATTTTCCTTGGAAAGGGAGTCCATAAAAATTCCGCCTCCGATAAAAACATAGTTTTGTCCTCCCCCCTTCCCTACTTCTTCCATTTCTCTGCCCATGTGATTTTCAATATCTCTGAGTTTAGATCCGGGGTTCAGCGATGGCAGCAAATCGTGAATTACAGAAAGATCGTAAGGTTCTTTTTCATCGTGCTGGTAGCGTTCATACCAAATGTATTTATCCTTTTCTCCTCCAAAAAAAATAAACAGGAACAGTGTTAGAGCCACCAGGAAAACAATTAAAACTATCCACAAGGCCTTATTTTGTTTCATGAGGCAACCTCCTTTGCTTCAATTTTCCCAATGAGTTGCCGGAATCGGGCCTGCACCATTTCAAAGTCTGAGTTCGAAATGGGAAGTTCTCCAAAGTAAACCCATTCATAAATCGCAGTGAGGGAAACAAATTCCGCAGCATGTGGTGTGTCCGACATCTCCAGAATGTATTCCCGGTTGGTTTTGTCTTTCTTCCAGGAAATAAGTTCGGCCTCATGGAGGTCCCTAAGCAGGATAAGAAAATACATCCTTACCACAGCGGAATGGTTTCCTTTTTTAAGAAAACTATCCAGTAAAGCTTCCAGGTCGGCTTCGTGTAGATTTTCTTCAGCCTCTTCAAGCGAATACACCTTTTTCTTTAACTCCTTATTTCGGGAACTGAGGTTTCTTTTTACTATTAAATACAACACAAAAACAATTACCCCGGCAGCCAGAACAAAAAGTATAATGCGGGCCGTAGCTGCAGAAAAAATCCCATCTTTCTTTTTAAAATTAAACCAGTTTTTTTCGCGCTGTTTGCGTTTGATCTCCTCCTCCTCATAAGACAAATCCTTTGTTGCTTTTTTCACGGCAGATTCATCAAACTTTTTCGGGCTGAGTTCTGATTTAAAATACTTTCGATGGTTTTCTCTTTTGGATTGCTGCTCGTAATAGTAGCTGCTGTCGTTATCCATTTCGTAATATTCCACATTCTCAATGGCTACGGTATCAGGGGGTGGAATGGATGTGGTTTCGTACTCCTTGACATCTTCATTTTGGCCATGGGAAGGTGAGGAATAAAAAACCAAAAATCCGGAAAGCACAAGCGTCCAAACCGCAGCATTTCCCGGAAAAATCTTTCGAACCCTGTCGAGCAGATTTCCGGCGGTACGGATTTCCACAAGGGTGTAATACATAATGCCAAATGCACCGTAAAAAAGAGGAAGCAATAGAAAGAGGGTCATGTAAGACACGGTAGTAAAAAATCCAAGAAAGTAATAGGGGTATATTTCCTCCCGGATATTTAAAAACCAGTAAATAATCTCATACAGAAACCAGATAACAACGGGTGTTGCCACCAGTAACAGCCCAATAAAGGCCACGATTAAAAAAATAAAATAAATCCCATAAACCCTCCCAAAGCTGCCGAAGCAAAAACCAAATGCTCTTCCAAGTGCTTTAAACGGGTTTGGTGATTCCTGGAAGAGAATAATCTGCCACATCAGAAATACAGGCATAAACAGGGCGAGCATCCACCAGACAAAAGCCGGCGGAAGGAAATAAAGTCCTGAAAAAAACAAACCGGGGCCAAGGGTTCTCAGGTAGAGCTTTCGCATGGAGACCTGAATGCCTGAACCTGTCTTTTTCAGATAATGGTTTCCAAACAATGCTGAAGCGAAACTGAAAAAGACAAAATTTACCGGAAGCATCCAATAATAGTTCTGATAGTTAAAATAAGAGGTCAGATCGCCCATAAACCGAAAGGTGTTTTCAATCCATCCAAAGGGAAACCAGGGATGAAGGGTAAATGAAACGATTGCATCCTCGAGATAAAAAGCGGTGAAATACACCCCTGCAAACAGGCTCATGAACAAGGAGGGGCCGATGAATTTTTGCAGTATGGACCGAAAAAGAACAAAGGTATCCCGGAATATCTCACCCGAATCCTTCAGCTTGTCCACCTTTATACCCTCCTCCGGAGAGCCCGGCAAGCGGGCTTCAAAGTCGGACTCAGGAAACCCGCGCCTTGCTTTCAGCCAGGGCAGCACGCCGAAATACCCCACCATAAAAACAGCACTAACAAGAATCAGAAGACCTTTAATAATACCAGGAACTCCGGTATAACGGGTAATAAAACTTTCGATCAGTGAGGCAAAAACAAAAATCGGGAAGGTTCCGAGCAGTAAATTAACGCCCCGCTGGGCCGAAAGCCGAAGGGCTTGAGGACGGGTATATGTGCCGGGGAAGGTAATGCCTCTGCCCAAGACTAATCCCGCAGCTCCGGCAATTACGATGGAAGAAATTTCAAGGGTTCCATGCAGCCAGATGGTTAGTGATGCTTCCTTCAAAAGGCCGTGGGAATAGAAAAAATACTGAAAGCAGCCAACCATAATTCCATTGTAAATCATAATGCCAATGGTTCCAATGGAAAAAAAGAAACCCAGAATAAAAGTCAAAACCGCCACTCTCAGGTTATTCACCGTAATACCCAAAAACATATCCACCTCACTGCTCTTTTTATACACCGCCATGGGATCTCCACTCTCGATATTTTCCTTGGTCATGGCAATGTAATGCTCCCCAAGAATCTGGGCAGGAAACTCGGGATTGTAATGGCTGGAAACCACACCAACCAGAAAAGAAAGCAGAAAAATAACAAGGGAAATCAGCAATTCCTTTCTTGATTCCCAACTAAGACGGGGAAGTTCTTCTTTCCAGAACCTAACAAAGCGTTCCCATTTGCGGGCCCTGTTACGGTAAATACGATTAAAAACCCCCTGGGCAAGATTATTAAGGTAAAGCCTTACTGACCGGTTAGGGTAATAGGTTCTGGAATAAGAAAGGTCGTCGGTAATCTGGATGAATTGTTTGCTTAATACATCCGGATCCTTTTGGGCTTCGCCAAGGGTCTTCTCGAAGGATTTCCACTTTTCCTGGTTCTGATTAATGAAGCCCGTTTCCCGCATTCCGTAAATTTAAATAATCCCCCGATTGAACTACATGAGGACTGAAAACTAAATTTCTGTCTTTTCCGGGAAATTTATTTTAGTTTCGCATAATCATGCACAGCGTCGAAATCAATACCTCCCAGAATGTCCCCATTGTGTATGAATTAGGGGGAGTAAGAGACCGTTCCCTTGCATTTTTGCTCGACTTTGTAATCATTCTCGGCTCCATCCTGATTGTTCAGATTTTTGCCATGATTTCCTCGCTTCCCTGGGACAGCAAAATGTGGTATGTAGTATATGTTTTAGAGCTGTTGATTTTCTTTTTTTATACTCCTTCAATGGAAATTTTGTTCAATGGGCAAACCGTTGGAAAAATGGCTCTGAAGCTGAAGGTGGTCAGACTCGATGGTGCCGAAGTAAAAATGTCGGATTATTTAACACGGTGGATGTTCCGTATGGTGGACATTTATTTCAGTTTGGGAACCGTGGCTGCCATGCTGGTCAGTTCTACCGAAAAGGCCCAGCGCATCGGCGATTTACTCTCCCACACTACGGTGGTCAGACTAACACCCCGGATTCAGATCCGATTCAACGATCTGTTAAAGATTCAATCCATAAATGATTACGCTCCCCGATTCCCCGAGGTAAAAAATCTTTCTGAAGAAGATGTTCTGACGGTAAAAATGGTGCTGGAACGATACAACAGGTTTTCCAATCCTTCACATGCCAATGCCCTTAATCTTGCGGCAAAAAATATTGCGGCAAAACTTAACCTTGACCCCAAAGGCATTACTTCCATGGATTTTCTGAAAACCATTCTGAAAGATTTCGTGGTGCTTACACGGTAGGATTATCCTTCCCTTTTTACCAACACCCGGGGTTCCATCATTTCCATCATCGCATATTTTACCCCTTCCCTCCCCAATCCCGATTCTTTTATTCCGCCATACGGCATTTGATCGGTTCGGAATGAGGGAACATCATTATGAATCAGGCCGCCCACTTCAATAGCTGAAAAAGCCCTATCCAGGAGAGAAATGCTTTCGGTAAAAATTCCGGCCTGTAGTCCGAACCGTGAATTATTGATTCCGGAAAAAGCTTCTTCCGGAGTTTTATACTTCTCAAGGGTAATTACGGGGCCGAAAATCTCCTCACACACCACTTTCATGGAATCCTGAACACCGGAAATAACGGTGGGGAAAATCAGATTTCCTTCCCGGTTCCCACCGCAAAGGACTGAGGCCCCTGCATTTTCGGCTTCGTTTATCCAGGACATAACGCGATCCGCATTTTTGGCATCTATCATTACTGAAAAATCGGTGTTGGGATCCTGGGGCGGTCCGGTTTTTATTTTCTTTACAGCATTCAAAAGCCGGGAGACAAAATCATCATATAAACTATCATGCACAAAAAACCGCTGGGCATGAATACATACCTGTCCGCTATAGGCAAAGGCACCGGTAATGCATTTATCAATGGCAAAATCAAGGTTTGCATCGTGAGCAATAATTACTCCGGCATTTCCGCCCAATTCAAGCAGGATTTTCTTTTTTCCACACCGGGATTTAAGGTCCCAGCCCACAGCCGGTGATCCCGTAAAACTTAAGAGGGCAATCCGGGGGTCTTCCACCAAAACGGTGGCCAGCTGCCTTGGCATGGGCAAAACAGAAACCGATCCCCTTGGCCAGCCGGAATTGTCGATAATTCTTGCAAGTTCCAGGGCCGAGAGGGGAGTTTCTGAAGAGGGCTTAAGGATGATGGGGCAACCCGCCGCCATGGCAGGAGCCATTTTGTGGGCCACCAGATTCATCGGAAAATTGAAGGGTGCAATGCCGGCCACCACCCCTACCGGAAAATATTTTACAATAGCTTCCCGGCCTTTTCCCTGAGGAACCGATCCGAGAGAAAAAAACTCACCCGAAAGCGTCAGGGCTTCATGTGCTGCGGTAAAAAAAGTAGCCGCAGCCCGGTCAATTTCCGAATATGCATACCGAAGCGGCTTCCCGGATTCAAGGCTCAGGATGTTGGCAAGCCGCCCCCTTTCTTTAGTAATACCTGAAGATATCTTTCCCAGCATTTCCGATTTCTCATAGGAAGAAAGGGCTTTCAGGGTAGGCAGGCTGTTCCGCGCCTCAATAATGGATTTTTCCAGATCGTCGGGGCCGGCCAGAAAAACTTCGGCAAATGTTTCCCCGGAATAGGGATTGATTACGGGCAGTAACTGATGACCGGCAGAGAAAACCCCGGCCCGATAAAATTTATAAACTGATTCAGGATTAATCGAGAGCATAGTCAAATTTAAAAATTTATAGGCTTAAAACCCCTGTGTAATCTCCTATATTTGCAGGATGCAATTTCTTCGCTTTACACTTTTCCCTTTTGCCCTCTTATTTGGGATTATTACGGGAATACGCAACTTTTTTTTCGACACAGGATTATTCAAGTCTCATAAACCCGGGATTCCGGTAATCGGAGTTGGCAATCTGAGTGTGGGAGGAACCGGGAAAAGCACCATGGTGGAATATCTTGTACGGCTTTTACGGGGCAAAAAAAGTTGCGCAACCCTTTCCCGTGGGTATAAAAGAAAAACAAAAGGATTCGTTGAAGCGAGTCTGCAATCCGGCATCTCAGAAGTAGGAGATGAACCCCGACAATTCAAGCAAAAGTTTCCTGATATCGTTGTGGCCGTTTGCGAGGACAGGGCAACCGGTGTGAACCTTCTTCGCGAAAAGCATCCGCTTTTACAATGCGTCATACTCGACGATGCATTTCAGCACCGAAAAATAAAACCCGGATTGCAAATAATGCTTACGGAGTATCGCAGGCCTTATTTCAAAGATTTTGTTTTTCCGGTGGGCAATTTGCGGGAATGGCGTTCGGGAAAGAAAAGAGCTGATATTATTGTGGTAACCAAGTGCCCGAAAAACATATCTCCGGTTGAACAGGAAAAAATAATAAACCGGATAAATCCCCGGAAAGACCAAAAAGTTTTCTTTTCCTATCTAAAATACAGTCAGCTACTGTCCTTCGATACCCACAAACCCATTCCTTCCGACCCATCGACCTCGGTATTACTGGTTACCGGCATTGCAAATCCCGAGCCTCTGGCGGGATATTTAAGGAGGGTCTTCCGTCATGTGGCGCATCTTGAGTTTGAGGATCATAAATATTTTGACGAACCCGAATTTGATAAAATCAGGGGGCGGTTCAATGCGCTCGGAGGCGCAAAAAAGATTATCATCACCACGGAAAAAGACGCAGCGCGTATGGAGCATCCCGGCTTTAAAAATTTGCCGGTATATTATCTTCCCATAGAATGTTCCTTTGTTTCAAAGGAGGAAGAATTCAATCAGCTTGTTTTAGATTTTTCCAATTATAAAAAACCGTAATCATGGATCCTTTAAAAAGAATTCAGGACACTGCCCGTTTTATTTTTGACAAAACCGGATTTAAACCTTCTGCAGGCATAGTATTGGGAACCGGACTTGGCGGATTGTCAAAAGAAATAAAAGTGGAGCACCGCCTGGATTACACTGAAATACCCGATTTTCCTCAATCCACCGTGGAGGGGCATGCCGGACAATTTATTTTCGGGACTCTCGGAGGAAAAAAAGTAATGGCCATGAAGGGGCGGTTTCATTATTACGAAGGTTACACCATGGAGGAGGTAGTGTTGCCGGTAAGAGTTATGAAATTTTTGGGCATTCGCCACCTGCTGCTTTCCAATGCAAGTGGCGGAGTAAACAACCGGTTTAAGATTGGGGATGTAATGGTAATAACGGATCACATTAATTTATTTCCCGAAAATCCATTGCGGGGGAAAAATCTGGATTCCCTGGGTCCAAGGTTTCCGGACATGAGCGAGCCATACGACAAGGGCCTGATTCGGGCGGCAAAAGAAATTGCCAAACTGAAAAAGCTGAAAATACGCAGCGGGGTTTATGCAGGATTGCAGGGGCCTGCGCTGGAGACTCCGGCCGAGTATAGTTCAATGCGTGTGTTGGGAGCCGACACCGTAGGTATGAGTACTGTTCCGGAAGTAATTGCAGCACGACATATGGGATTGCCTTGTTTTGCCATTTCCATCATTACCGACCTGGGAGTTCCGGGCAAAATTGTAAAGGTTACGCATGAAGAAATTCAAAAGGTGGCAGAAAAATCAGAACCGGTAATGACAACCATAATGAGGGAGTTGATCAGGGGTTTAAAATAACTCCCGACAAATCCCTTATTCCGTTTTTACAAAATTCAGGGTTTCAACTTTTCCTTCAGAGGAAACAAGCACAATATATCTGCCGGGTGAAAATCCGGACAGGTCAAGTGCATAGACTGCATTTCCCTGATACATTTCTGATTTCACCAAAACACCCAGCATAGTATACACGGTTATTGTTGTGCCCGGTGAAAGATTTGTTATGAATACCTGTTCACGGGCAGGATTTGGGAAAATGGAAATTCCGGAAATAAATGATTCCGTGGTTGAAAGCGGAGTTTGATTTAGTTCATAGGCCCCCATATCAGGGTTGGTAGCTACGGGCATGGGCCGGGGATTGTTGTCAAGGTCATTGGCAGGAGCACCGACAGGAGTTCCTGCGCCAAGACATGGGGATGCCTGTGTAAGATGAAAGTCGGTAGTGGATACAAACAAAGGGTTGTTTGAAATGTTTCCGGTTCCAAAATATCCGCCCCGGATGCAACTATAAGTTACATTTACAGTACCTGCGTTATTCCCGAACTCAGTGCCTGTAGTGTTATTCCAGGACACAATATTGGTGAAGTCGGCCGCAGCATTTCGAATGTAAATTCCCGTTCCGTTCAGAGAGCCACCATCGTTTCGTTGATTTTCTGCAACGGTACAATTAAAAAAGTTAGCCGTGGTACTACCTCCATCTACAAAAATGCCACCCCCATAGTAAAAGTTGCCTCCGGAGTTGAGACGGTTGCCGGACACCAGAATATTTATATAATTGGAGGTACCACCGTTGATGTACAAACCTCCTCCATAATACCAAATTGCCGCCGCACCGGAAGTGTTATCCATTAATTTAACATTTCTGAAAATGGCATTTGAGTTATTGACATAAGCTCCAAATCCATAGCACCAAGAGCTGCTGTTCATCCGGTTTGATGAAATGGTACAATCGTAGAACCGAGGTGCTCCTCCGGTAATATAAACACCTCCCCCATAACACCATTGAGCCGAATCAACTGAGTTCAACCTGAGTGATGAATTTCTGAATACGCTATTGGAATTACTCAGATAGACACCAGCGCCGTATCCATAACCTCCCGGAGCAAAAGACCGGTTTCCTTTAATAGCAACCCGGTCAAATTTTACACTCCCCGAACTAACATTAACACCCGCTCCATAAGAACTGTTGGTTGTCAAATATCCTCCTGTAATGGTAAAACCCCTGATGATGGTATTGGTATCCAAACCCGAAAAAGAAATCGTTAAAACCCTTCCGCTGTTATTGGCTGTTAAGGTGGTATTGGAGGAATCGCCGGCACTAAAAAGTTTTATTGCCATTATGGAAGGCCAGGTAATGTTTCCCGTATAGGTGCCTGGCAGAACCAAAACGGTATCACCTGCCGCACAGGCATTAAGGGCAGACTGTACTGTGGCATAAGTAGCCGGCACATTACGCACGGTAGAAAAAACAGGAATCATAAATAACAGAAGGGCAAGAGTAATTACGGTTCTCATAGGAATAGGATTTTTCCAAATATATTTCAATTCCCACAAACCTGCAAGGCTTCCCAACCGGCAGTAATTTATCCGGAAAATACCTATCTTTGATTAAAACACCCCTTAACCAATTTACCAACACATGAAACACTTTTGGCTTTGCCTTTCACTGGCAATTCTGACGGGATCCATAACGTCTCAGATTTCACAGAACGTTACCCTTCTTTCAAACTGGTCGCAACCCAGCACCCCGTCTGAACCCGTGTATGGCATTAAATACAATGGGGTTTGGGGTTGGGTAAATCCGAACGACAATAAAGAATATGCCATTATAGGATCCAGCGAGGGTGTTTATTTTATAGAAGTTACCATTCCCACCGCGCCTGTGGTAAGAGATTATGTTCCCGGCCGGAGAAACAATTGCATCTGGCGGGAAATTAAAACCTATCAAAACTATTGCTATATGGTGAGTGATGATTCCTCGCCCAACAGTTTTCAAATTGTAGACCTTTCCTATCTGCCCGATTCCGTCCACATTCTTCGCGATGATGCCACCATTCTGGAACGCTCACATACTATCTGGATTGATGGAAATAAGCTTTACTGCGGTATTCCCAAAGGACCTGCGGTTAGCGGATCTTCCCGCATGGCTGTTTTTTCATTGTCGAATCCCACCACTCCCACCCTATTGCGGAAAATTGAAAGCGATTATCCGAATGCCGATTATGCGCATGACATGTTTGTGAGAAATGATACGGTATACGCTTCCGAGTCTTATTCCGGGTTGTTTATTTATAAATTCAATGCCAACAACACCTTTTCATTGATTAACAGTCTGACCACCTATCCCGGTCAGGGCTATAACCACAGCACTTCCCTTACCACCGATGGAAAAACCCTTATTATGCTCGATGAGGTTCCAGTGGGCCTGCCCTGTAAAGCGGTAGATGTTACCAACCTCGGCAACATCAGCGTCATGTCTACCTTCCGCTCTACCGCAAATTCTACGGCAACGCCTCACAACCCTTTTGTGAAAGGAAACAACCGGGCCATCATCGCCTATTATCAGGATGGACTTCAGATATTCGACATCAGCAATCCATCTTCTGTTATTAGAACCGGATATTACGACACCAACCCTACTGATGGCATTGGATTACCCAACCCCAATTACAGCGGTTGCTGGGGTGCTTACCCCTGGCTTCCGAGCGGCATTATTCTGGCTTCGGATATGCAGAACGGATTGTTTGTTTTTGATGCCAACGGAGCTTTGCTCGTCAACGAAAACAACGCCTCCCCGGTTTCCGGATTTTCTACATTTCCAAATCCTGCCCGTGATGTACTAACGGCAGGATTTAATGCTCTGAAAAGCGAAAATCTGACCCTCTCCGTTTCCGATATTGCAGGAAAAACCATCAGAACTATTCCCGTAGATGTGAATCAGGGCGGAAACCAGGTTAATATTCCTGTGGATTTTCTGAGTCCGGGAATTTATTTTCTTTCCATTTCAGGAAATGATGGCATTTACTCCACGCAAAAATTTGTGAAGCAATAAACGGGAATTTACTTTCCGGCTTTCTTTTTCAGTTTCAGCTTCTGACCGGGCTGAGGCTGGGTTCCAAACTCCATATTGTTCCAGCGGTAGAGGTATTTCAGTTTAATACCATGCCTTTGTGAAATTGCGTGCATGGTTTCGCCTTTTTTTACGATGTGGAAATCCTGGTTCTCGGATTGCTTTCTTTTGGGCTGGAGGTACACATATTCGCCCGGAACTAAAACAGCATCCTTTCCCTTTTCATTGTACTTATACAATTGCCATAAACCCATATCGAGTTCATCGGCCAGTTTCTTATAGGTGTCGCCTTTCCGGGCTACCACATACTCGCGTTGGTTATTTTTCTTAACCTTTAATCCATCGCGCACACTGATATTCTGTGAAGGGGTTATGGTATTTTGAGGATCCTTTTTTGAGGGCACATAAACCATTTTATCCAGATCATTCAGATTGTGCTTTTCAATGATTTCAATCAAGCGGTAGGCATACTGTGGATCGGTTGCATAACCGGCTTGTTTAAGACCGTGAGCCCAGCCCTTATAATCGGTTACCTGGAGTTTGAAAAGGAAACTATACCGGTCGCGGGATTTGAGGAAAAGTGAGTGATCAGTAAATGATTCCAAAACAGAATTGTATTTCCGGAAACACTCATTCTTTTTATCATCGTCGTGAATGTAGGTCATGCCGGTCCATTCGGCATGACATTTTATGCCGAAATGATTATTGGCATAAATGGCCAAAGCGCTGTTTCCGTTTCCGCTTTCAAGCATACCCTGAGCCAGTGTTATACTTGCCGGCACGCCGTGAAGCAACATTTCCTTTACGGCATCTTCTTTAAATTTCTCAATGTATTCGGTGGCCGAAAGCCGATACTCTGCCGGCTGGGAAATTCCCGCAGTAAAAACAAGAAGAAGGGGTAAGCAAATAAAAGTCCTTAATAAGCCCATTTTCCAAAATTACCTGAAGATTTACGGGGAATGTATCCCGCAGGTTCTACTTTTTAACAGAAAAATGTTGAATTCTCTACTTTTTCTTCAGTACAATTTCAATGGGAACCCCGGTAAAGGAATAGTTTTCGCGGATCTTATTCTCAATAAACCGCACATAGGATTCCCTGACGTATTGCGGAAGGTTGCAATACAGCGCGAAATTTGGATTTTTTCCGGGTAATTGCCGGGCAAATTTTATACGAATTTCTTTCCCTTTCATGGATGGGGGAGGACGGGTGGCGATGAGGGGAAGAATGAATTCATTCAGGGCATTGGTTGGAATTCTTCGTTTTTTGTTTTCAAATACTTCCTGCATTACCTCAACTGCCTTCATGATGCGTTGCTTCGACAAGGCAGAAATAAACACAATAGGAACATCACGGAAAGGGGCAATTTTATTCCGGAGTTCGGCCTCAAATTCCTTCATGGTATTGGTTGATTTCTCAACCAGATCCCATTTATTTACGAGTATAACAATTCCCTTGCGGTTCGTTACGGCAAGTTTGAATATATTCATGTCCTGAGACTCAAAACCCAGGGTGGCATCGAGCATAAGAAAAACAATGTCGCATTCCTCGATGGCCCGGATGCTTCGCATTACGCTGTAGAACTCAATATCCTCTTTCACTTTCGATTTCTTCCGGATGCCGGCCGTATCGATTAAAATAAATTCATGTCCGTAAAAATTATACCGGGTATCGATAGAATCGCGTGTTGTTCCCGCGATCGGCGTTACAATGGATCGTTCGGTTCCCAGCAAGGCATTGAGAAAACTTGATTTTCCCACATTGGGCCTTCCGGAAATTGCTACACGGGGAATACCCTTTTCGGCGGGCAGGGGTTCATTTTCAAAAAACTTTACCGCCTCATCCAGCAACTCTCCGGTACCGGATCCATTAATGGATGAAATGGGATAAATTTCGCCTAACCCCATGGAGTAAAACTCAGGAGATGCATTTAAGCGTTCGGTATTATCGGTTTTGTTTACTACCAGAAAAACTTTCTTCCGGGATTTCCTGAGAATGGAAGCCACTTCATTATCGAGGTGGGTAATGCCATCTTCCACACTTACCACGAAAAAAATAACCTGGGCTTCGGAAATTCCTAATTCAACCTGTCTGCGGATCTCACCTTCAAAAACATCATCGGAACCGGTAATATACCCTCCGGTATCAATTACTGAAAATTCAATTCCGTTCCAGTCCGATTTGCCATAATGGCGGTCGCGGGTAACCCCTGCAATTTCATCTACAATGGCCTTTCTTCCACCGACCAGGCGGTTAAACAGGGTCGACTTCCCTACATTGGGCCTCCCAACAATTGCTAAAATATTTGCCATAAAATCCCTACGGGTGCCGTTAAAATTCCTGCAAAGGTACAAAAATAGAGGGGGGGCAGGAAATCAGGGCTCCGGATTCCTGAAACCAAACTTTTTCAGTCCCTTTGGATCGTTCCTCCAATTGGGGGCAACTTTCACAAAAAGCTCAAGAAAGGCCTTCTTACCCGTAAATTTTTCGATTTCAATCCGGGCATCGGTTCCAATCCGCTTAAGCATGGTACCGGCTTTGCCTATCAGGATTCCCTTTTGGGACTCCCGCTCCACGAAAATGGTGGCAGAAATTCGGTCGATATGATCCTCTTCACGATAGGCGTCAATCACCACCTGGGTTGCATAGGGAACTTCCTTTTCGCAATGGATGAATATTTTTTCACGAATTATTTCGGCCGCAAAAAACCTGAGGGTTTTATCGGAAAGTCCTTCTTTGTCGAAATAAGGAGGATGAACCGGCAACAAAGACTTCACCAGATCCAGGAGGCGGTCGGTATTTTTTTCTTTAAGGGCCGAAACCGGAATTATTTCGGAACCGGGAATTTCTTTCGTCCAGTAATCCGCCAGTCCGAAAAGCAAATCGGGTTTTACCAGATCCATTTTATTCAATACCACGATCACGGGTCGTCCGGATTTTTTTATTCGGTCAATAATTTCGGGAGCGGGTTTTTCCTTATCAGCCACATCAATAACCAGCAGAAAAATATCGGCATCGGAAAGCGCTTCGGAAATTTCGGCCAGCATGGCCTCATGCAATTTATACGAGGGGGAAACTATGCCGGGTGTATCGGAAAAAACGAGTTGAAAATCTTCTCCGTTTAAAATACCGAAAATCCGCTGCCGGGTGGTTTGGGCTTTATAGGTAATAATGGAAAGCCGTTCACCCACAAGGACATTCATCAGGGTTGATTTCCCGGCGTTGGGATTCCCTATAATATTGGCAAATCCGGATTTATGATCCATGCGGCAAAACTATGAAACTTTATCAAGGGGCCGCTCCATAAATTCAGTAACGATCCTGAAAAACAAATCGGGTGCTTCGGCATGAAGCCAATGGCCTGCATTGGGGATGGAATTAAATTCCGCTCCCGGAAATAAGGACTTTATACCTGCTTCATCTTCTTTTTTTATGTAAGAGCTTTTGCCTCCGGAAATAAAAAGAGCCGGTTTGTTAAACGGTTTTTCTCCGGAAACAGGTTTCAGGATTTCGGAATAGGAGTTTTTGATGCTTTTCAGGTTGAACCGCCATCCTTCCAGGCGATCGCCCTCGCGATAAACACTTTTCATCAGAAACTGTATTACTCCCTGATCGGTGATTTTCTGTTTAAGGATATCTTCCACATCGCTGCGGGATTCCACTTTTGAAAAATCAACTTCTGAAAGGGCTTCAAAAATTAAATCATGAGCCGGATTATAGGCTCTGATTCCCATATCGGCAACCACAAGTTTTTCCACCCGCGCGGAAAAATTGAGGGAAAAATCCATGGCTACTTTTCCTCCCATGGAATGCCCCAGAAGAAAAACGGGCTCATGAATATTCAATTGATCAAGTAAAACCTCAAGATCGTTTCGCATGGCGGGAATATCGAAACGGGTGTGATGAAAGGAAAGTCCGTGATTCCGTGCATCGGGAATAATTACCCTGAATTTTTCAGACCATTTTTTCCCGAGTGTATTCCAGTTATCGCTCTGACCCAGGAGTCCGTGCAAAATCACCAGGGGCTTACCACTTCCGTAGGTTCTGAAAAAAAATTCCGGGCTCATATTTTCAGGCATGCCAGGTATTTTTTTATAGTCTCCCCCAATCCGAAAATTAAAGCATCGGAAATAAGGGCGTGCCCTATGGAGACTTCTTTCAGGCCCGGAATATTTTTTGCGAAAAAATTCAGGTTATCCAGGTTAAGGTCGTGACCGGCATTAATTTCAAGGCCTTGTTTATTGGCGGCTTCAGCAGTTTTCAAATAAGGTTCCAGAGCCGCCTCCGGGTTAGCCGGAAAGTTCTTTGCGTAAGATTCGGTGTAGAGTTCTATCCTATGGGTACCGCATTCTTTGGCAAAGGGAATCTGGCGGGGATCGGGGTCGAGAAAAATGCTGGTCCGGATTCCGGCACCGGAAAAGGTGGCTATCATCTCCGAAAGGAAAGAAAGGTTATTTTCCACATCCCAACCATGATCACTGGTGAGTTGCCCGGTGGCATCGGGGACCAGGGTAACCTGGGCAGGTTTGACTTTCAGGACCAGATCCACAAATTTCTTTTCCCGTGGGTTACCCTCGATATTGAATTCCGTACTCAGCATGGGGGCGAGGCTCAGCACATCCCGGTAGCGGATATGCCTTTCATCGGGCCGGGGATGAACGGTAATTCCCATGGCACCTGCCATTTCACACAATTTTGCAATTTTTAACAAATCGGGCGTGTTCCCACCCCTGGCATTGCGAATTGTGGCAACCTTATTGATATTAACACTTAATCGGACCATTACATAAAATGAATCTAAGCAAAATTCGTTAAATTATTAATCCCTGCTAAATTTATAATTCCTGCCCGTCTTAATTACTTAAATTTGTAACGCTATGTTAGCCGAAGAACTTATCAGTGAAGAACTGCCTCCGCTTAAACCGGCCGATACGGGCGACCGGGCTTTGCGTTGGATGGAAGAATTCCGTGTATCCCACCTTCCCGTTGTGGAACAGCAAAAACTGGCGGGTATTGTTTCCGATACCGACCTGCTGGATTTAAAAAGCACCGACCAGCCCATTTCAAAATTGAAAATCAACATGCAGGTGGTTTGTGTGGGAGCCAAACAGCATGTGTTCGAGGTATTAAAAGTTATTTCCGCCCAACGCCTTTCAGTTATTCCAGTACTCGATGAGAACCAGGATTATCTGGGCGTAATCACCGCTTCAAAAATTCTGGAGATTACAGCGGAAATGCCTTTCGTAAATGAACCCGGTGCCATTATCATGCTCGAAGTTCCTGAAAAAGATTACAGTTTAAGTCAGATCGCGCAAATTGTGGAAGGCAACGACGCCAAAATATTAAGTTCCTATATCACGGCGCGCTACGATAGGGAGCGGATTGAGGTAACCCTGAAAATTAACAAGGAAGACTTGTCCGGAATTATTCAAACGTTCAATCGTTACAATTATACCATTAAAGCCAGTTTTCATTTGGGTTCCTACCACGATGATATGAAGCGCAGGATGGATGAGTTTATGAATTACCTCAACATCTGAAATGTTTTATGCCGGATTTCTTGGATTTATTCTGTTGCAACAACCCTTGATCAACCCTTGTCCGGGTTGCCTCCGAGGCGTAGGTCAGCCTCCCGACAGTTTGATCAAAAAAGAAAAGTCATTTGTTGTCAGAAACATTAAAGTAAGCGGAAACAAGGTTTCCAAAAACTTTATAGTAACCCGTGAAATAACCCTTCATCCGGGAAACCGGGTTCAGGGGAAAGAAATTCCGACCCATCTTACGGCATCGAAACAGAACCTGCTCAACACTTCGCTGTTTAATTTTGTGAACCTCGACACCCTGGAGCTTCCGGGCGACAGCATTGATGTGGAGGTAAAAGTAGAAGAGCGCTGGTATACCTGGCCGGTTCCCATCCTGGAATTTGCCGACCGCAACTTTAACATCTGGTGGGAAACAAGGGATCCGGACCGGCTTAATTATGGTTTTTTCATTTTCCGGGAAAATTTCAGAGGAAGGAAAGAGCGGCTGACTCTCATTTTCAGAGCCGGATACACAAGGCAATTGGGTTTGGCTTACCAGATTCCCTTTCTTGATGCCGGTCAGAAATCGGGTATTGGGTTTTCCGTTTTTCGCAGTAAAAACCATGAGGTTCCCATCGAAAGTAAAAACGACCGCTTGTTCTTCTACAACGATCCTGTTTTAACCTTAAAAACAGAAACGGGTGGCAGGTTTAATTATGTGTACCGTCCCCGGATATATTCCACTTTTCAGGTTGAGGGAAGGTATACTAATATTCAAATTCACGATACCGTTTCCCGGATCCGGGATGATTTTTTTGAGAGCGGAGAAACCCGGCTTGAGTTTTTCAGCCTGGGGGTTTTGTATCGCATCGACCGGCGCGACGCCAAGCCCTACCCTCTGGAAGGGTACTACACGGATCTGGAAATATCGAAGTCGGGTCTGGGAATTTTAAAGAATGAAGATTTGGAATTATGGACCGCAACGGGAACTTTCAGGAAATTCTTCAAGCTGGGCGGGCGTTTTTACGGAGCCGGCAGCTTAAGGGGGAAATGGTCGTATGGGAATTTCCAACCCTGGTTTCTGAACCGTGGATTGGGGTACCGGGATTATATAAGGGGGTATGAATATTATGTAATCGACGGACAAAAGTATTTGCTGGCCAAAACAGGCATAAAATATGCGCTCATAAAACCCAGGATAAAAGAGATTACCTTTATAGGCCAGCCCAAATTCAGAAAGCTGCATTATGCCCTATATGTCGAAACCTTTTTTGATGCAGGATATTGCGAGGACCGCTATTTTTACAAAGCAAATACCATGAGCAATACCCTACAATACGGTTACGGAGCAGGCTTAAATTTCGTAACTTACTACGACCTTGTATTCCGGCTTGAGGTATCCGGGAACCGGATGAATTTACCGGGATTGTTTTTTCATTTTGCAGCGCCTATATGAAGACCATAGCCTTATACGGAAGAAACATTGATGCCAACCGGTCTGAAGCCGTTCAGATTCTTGTTACCAATCTGGAGCAGGAAAATTTCAGGGTGTTGGTTTTTGAACCTTTTTTAAAGTTCATTTCCGGGAATATTACTTTCAAAAACACCCCCGGTTTGTTTTCCGTTTCGGCTGATCTTCCTCAAGGAGATTTATTAATGATTAGCCTGGGAGGAGATGGAACCCTGCTTGAGACCCTAGAATTTGTGAAGGATTTCAACCTGCCCGTTATGGGAATCAATACAGGCCGGCTTGGATTTTTGGCCAGTACCGCCCCCATAGAAATTCCGAGGGCTGTGAGCGACATAAAAAACAAGCGCCTGATCTCTGAAAAAAAGACTTTGCTTGAGATTCTCTCTCCCGGCCTTTTTCAAACTCCTGCCCTGGCCTTAAACGATATAACCCTGCAAAACAAGGAAAGTGCCTCCATGATTACCGTGGATGCTTATTTTAACGAGCAATTGATCAACTCCTATTTTGCAGATGGCCTGATTGTAGCTACCCCGACAGGTTCAACCGCCTATTCCATGAGCTGCGGGGGTCCTATTGTTTGTCCGGGTTCCGGGGTTTTCCTGATAACCCCCATTGCCCCCCACAATTTAACCGTAAGGCCTCTGGTTTTGCCCGATAACGGGGTATTGAAATTCAAGGTAGAAGGCCGGACCGATTCCTTCCTGGTTTCCCTCGACAGCCGGTCGGCCGTTATTGGGGCCGGAACAGAAATAACTATCCGGAAGTCTTCCCACACCCTCAACCTGGTTAACCCCGAGGGTTATAACTTCTTTTCCACCCTGAGAAACAAACTGTTGTGGGGAAAAGACAGTCGTAATTAAACAATAAACCGCCCCTGGTTTCGTTTGATTTTTATGGTTAATTTTGCACTCCTGAGACTATTATGAAAAAACTGGTTTTAGCCATATTGTTTCCGGCCTTGATGCCCACTTTTCTTTTGGCCCAAAAAAACTACCGGGGCTCGGAGTTTGGATTGTTTTTAGGCGGGAGTTATTATTTAGGCGATTTGAACCGCAACGGGCATTTTAACAGCTTTACAAAACCTGCCGGTGGAATTATTTACCGTTATAATTTCAATCCCCGCCTGAGTTTCAAAGCCAATATGCTGTTCGGAACCCTGTTTGCAGATGACGCGCGTTCGGGCGTACCGGCTCAGGAGCAACGCAACCTTCACTTTAAAAGCCCATTAACCGAGCTGGCCGGTGAAATAGAATTTAATTTTATGAATTATGTAATCGGCAGCCACAGAACACTTTTCACGCCTTATGTTTTCGTGGGTATTGCCGGATTTAAATTCAACCCGAAAGCCCAGGTTGACGGGAACTGGTTTGCCCTTCAACCCCTTTCCACGGAGGGACAGGAAACCACCTTTAACGGACAGAAAAGATACAAGTTAAACCAACTTGCCATTCCTTTCGGGGTGGGTGTAAAAGCCTGGATTTCATCGAGGGTGGGTTTGGCTCTTGAATGGGGCTGGAGAAAAACCTTTACCGATTACCTCGATGATGTAAGCACTACTTATGTGGATCCCGTTAGACTTGGTGTAGAGAGGGGGCCCGTAGCTTCCTATTTTTCCGATACCGGAACAATGGCAGGAACAGGAATTAATGTGGGCAAACAGCGGGGAGATCCCAGCGATAAAGACTGGTTTTCTTTTGCCGGAGTATCTTTGATGTTTAAACTCAGAAACCGTTACCAGTCGTGTAACAGTTACAAATAAATTTTGGTTTCCCTTGAGCATTCTTTCTAAAATTAAGGAGGGCGAAATTCCCGAACACGTAGCCATTATCATGGATGGTAACGGAAGATGGGCCCGGCAGCAAGGGAAAGAGCGGGTATTCGGGCACCAGCACGGTGTGGAGTCTGTGCGGAAAACAACTGAGGCGGCTGCAGAGGCAGGCGTTAAATATTTGACCTTATATGCCTTCTCTACCGAAAACTGGAACCGTCCAAAAACCGAGGTAGACGCATTAATGAGTTTGCTTGTTGCCACCATAAGTCAGGAAACGCCCACGCTGAACAAAAATAAAATTCGTCTTTTGGCCATAGGAAATCTGGAATCATTGCCTGAAAAAGCCAGAGCCGAACTTGCCCAGGCCATGGAGGCTACTTCATCAAATACCGGTTTAAGCCTGGTGCTTGCACTGAGCTATAGTTCCAGGTGGGAAATAACTCATGCCTTGAAACAGATTTCCGAAAAAGTAAAAAAAGGACTCCTCTCCCCTTCTGAAATAAATGACGAAACTATCAGCAGCCACCTTTCTTCAGCCGGAATCCCCGACCCTGAATTAATCATCCGTACCAGTGGAGAAAAACGCATCAGCAATTTTTTACTCTGGCAGATGGCCTATAGCGAACTGTATTTCACCAAAACGCTGTGGCCGGATTTTGGAAAAGAGGACTTTTTTTTAGCCCTGGACGATTATCAGAAACGCGAACGAAGATTCGGAAAAACCAGTGAACAGGTAAAGACTTAATATGCAAAGCCGCTTCAAAATACTTCTACTTTTTTCCTGCATCTTCCTATTCGGATCAGGCTTGTTTGCACAAAAAACGGTGACTATCGGAAAAGACAGTATGGAGATTGACTTTTCCAACCCCCGTGATTATTTCATCGCCGATATAAATATTGTTGCCCCGGATTATTTCGATAAAAATCTTATCCTGGCCATTTCAGGACTGATTCGTGGCGATAAAATCCGTTTCCCCGGAGATGCCATTCCAACGGCTATTCAGAATTTATGGAAACAGGGGCTGTTTAAAGATGTAAAAATTTACGCCCACAAACGCATCGGGAATTCACTTTTTCTTACCATTGAAGTTTTAGAACGACCCCGGCTCTCGTATTACAAATACGAAAAACCAAAACTGGTAAGCAAATCGGAAGCCGAGGATCTGAGTGAAAAAATGAGATTGGTACGCGGATCTATCGTAACCGAAGACCTGGTAACCAACTCCAAATACATCATCCAGGAATATTTTATTGAGAAAGGTTATCTGGATGTAAAAGTTAACATTGAGGTAAGGCCGGATACTACCAAAGGCAACAACGTATATTTTTTCATTTCCATTGACCGGGGTTCCAAAATAAAAGTGGGTGAAATAGTAATCAACGGAAATGCCCAGATCAAAACCGGAAAATTACGCCGGACCATGAAAGACACCAAGGTAAAAACATGGTATAATGTTTTCAATTCCGGGAAATTTTATGAAGGCGAATACGAAAAGGATAAAAAGAAAATCATTGAAAAGTACCACGACAAAGGATTCCGCGATGCCAAAATAATTTTTGATACCATGTATCGGGTTGGTCCCAAAAGAATCGGACTCGAATTATTTATTGATGAGGGGAACAAATATTACTTCCGGAATATTACCTGGGTGGGCAATTCCAAGTACAGTTCCAAAGACCTGACACGGGTATTGGGAATTAAAAAGGGTGATATTTACAGCCAGGGCACCCTTAATTCAAGACTGTTTATGAGTGCCAGCGGCACGGATGTGTCCTCGCTATATATGGACGACGGGTATTTGTTCTTTCAGATAAATCCCGTTGAGATTCTGGTTGAGGGTGACAGTATAGATATTGAGCTTCGGGTTTACGAAGGCAAGCAGGCTACCATAAATAAAGTAACGGTAATCGGGAACACCAAAACCAACGACCGGGTAGTAATGCGTGAAATCAGAACCCGCCCGGGTGATTTATTCCGGAGGAGCGATATTGTAAGAACCCAGCGGGAACTTGCGGGCTTAGGTTATTTCGATCCGGAAAAGATGGCCGTTAATCCGGTTCCCAATCCTGCTACCGGAACCGTAGATATTGAATATACGGTAGAGGAAAAGCCCAACGACCAATTAGAGCTGAGCGGAGGTTTCGGAGCCGGAAGGGTTGTGGGAACCCTGGGCGTTTCGTTTAATAATTTCTCGGCCCGTAATTTCTTTAACAAAAAAGCATGGACTCCGGTTCCCAGCGGCGACGGACAAAGATTAAGTGTAAGAGCCCAATCGATGGGTATTGGCTTTCAGAGCTACAACCTTTCCTTCACCGAGCCCTGGCTTGGTGGAAAAAAGCCAAACTCATTAAGTGTTACTTTATATCACAGTGTTCAGACCAACGGACAAAAAAAATACGTTTCCAGAAATCCCGATTCACTTAATCCCCTGCGCCAGGCTTTAAAAATTTCCGGTTTAAGCGTTGGATTTGGAAAAAGGTTGAAATGGCCGGATGACTTTTTCCAGTTTTACGGAGAAGCAAACTACAAGTACTACGACCTGAATAATTATCGTTCCTTCTTTTCCTTCAACAATGGATTTGCCCAGGCTCCTGAATTACGCTTGGTGCTTTCCAGAAATTCCATTGATTTTCCAGCCTTCGACTTTCCTACCAGTGGCGGACAAATCAGTGCCACCACCCAGTTTACCCCCTATGCCCGGTCTTTATTCGGAAAAATAGACTTTAAGGAAGCCACTGATCAGGTAAAATATGAGTGGCTGGAATATTACAAATTCAAATTCACTGCCAGTTGGTTCACCAAACTTATCGGTAAGGAAAGAAAGAATTCTCTCGTTTTGAATTCCCGCATTGGGTTCGGATTCCTGGGGGCCTTTAACAAAGATTACGGTCTTTCGCCTTTCGAGCGTTTCTATCTTGGTGGAAGCGGATTAACCGGATTTGCTTTGGACGGTCGTGAAATCATTGCCCTAAGGGGTTATGACGACCAAAGCCTTTCGCCCCGGAACGGAGCCTCTGCCATTGTGAAGTACTCCATGGAGTTCAGATATCCTATATCATTGAATCCCAGCGCATTAGTTTATGCCCTTGGGTTTACGGAAGCCGGTAATTCCTGGGCTACCTTCAGGGAATTTGACCCATTCAACGTTAAGCGGTCTGCGGGGGTGGGAATTCGGGTATTTTTACCCATGTTTGGGCTGCTGGGACTGGATTATGGCTGGAGATTTGATAATGTTAACACAGCACCCTTTATGCAAAAATCACAGCTCCATTTTACAATTGGTATGAATCTTGGAGAACTATAATTAATCACTCAAAAAAAGGAAAAATGAAATCCTTATTCAAAACGCTGACCCTTGTTTCGGTTATGACCTTCGGACTTAACCTGTACGCGCAGAAATTTGCTTATGTGGATGTGGAATATATCCTTAACAGCCTGCCGGAATACAAAAGCGCCCAGGCCGAACTCGATAAAATCTCCGTTCAGTGGCAAAAGGAAATTGAGAGTAAAATTGCCGAAGTGGATAAGCTCTATAAGTCGTATCAGGCCGAGGAGTTCCTCCTGACCGAAGAAATGAAAAAGAAGCGTCAGAACGAGATCATGATGAAGGAAAAAGAAGTAAAAGACCTTCAAAAGCAGCGGTTCGGGGTTGACGGCGACCTGTTTAAAAAGCGCCAGGAAATGGTAAAACCCATCCAGGACAAAGTTTATAATGCCATTAAAGCCGTTTCCGACAAGGAGCAGATTATGGTAATGTTCAACAAGTCGAACGACATGAATATTGTCTATTCCAACCCGCGTTACGACCGGAGTGAGACAGTTATTGACGCCGTAAAAAACGCGAAAGGAAAATAAATTTTAAATGTATCTTTACCGACTCAAAAAAAACCATCTATGAAAAAGCTTCTTTTTGTATTGTGTATGTTCGCTCTTGGCTTTGGATACAATGCCCAGGCTCAGAAAATAGCACACATTGATTTCGACTCTCTTATTTCTCTTATGCCCAAGATGGACAGCATAAAAAAGGATTCGCAGGATTATGCCCAACAACTCGACAATCAATACCAATCACTGGTAAATGAGTTTAACACCAAGTACCAGGATTATATGGCCAACGAAAAAAACTGGACCGATTTGATCCGGAACATGAAAAAGAAGGATCTGGAACAGCTCCAGGCCAACATTCAGGAGTTTCAGCAAAACGCCCAGCAGGAAATGGCCCGAAAAAACGACTCCCTGCTTAGTCCCATCGAGAAAAAAGCCCGAAAGGCCATTGAGGATGTGGCCAAAGAAAACAAGTATGCCTATGTACTTGATTCCGGGGCCGGAAATGTGCTGTACAGTCAGCCTTCCGACGATATTATGAACCTGGTAAAGGCCAAACTGAAGATCAAGTAAAAGACCAATATTTTACCGCCCCGGCCCAAATGGCCGGGGTTTTTTTTATCATTGTACCGTGGCAACCCGATTAAAAAACGCAAGTCCAGACCAGCCCATTGGAATTTTTGATTCCGGTATCGGTGGCTTAACCGTGGCCAATGCCATAAAGGAGAAATTACCCAAAGAGCGAATCATTTACTTCGGTGATACGGCTCACCTTCCCTACGGAGATAAATCGCCCGATTCCATCAAATATTACAGCATACGCATTGCCCAGTTTTTACTTCAAAAAAACTGCAAAATGATTGTAATTGCCTGCAACACGGCTTCTTCCATGGGCTATGAAATTGTGAAAGAGTTTGTTGGGAACCAGGCCCGTGTGGTAAATGTTATTGATCCTGTGGTGAAAAAAATTGTTAGCGACAGGGCCACCAGGAAGGTTGGTGTAATTGGAACCAAGGGAACCATAAAAAGCAATATCTACGCAAAAAAAATCAAGGAGCTGAAAAGTAATCTTGAGGTAGCATCGCTGGCTACTCCCCTGCTTGCATCGATGATTGAGGAAGGATTTTTCAATAATAAAATTTCCCGCACCATCATCCACTCCTACCTTTCCAGCAAAAAACTGAGGAAGATAGATACCTTAATTCTGGCCTGCACCCACTACCCGCTTATTAAACCTGAAATCCAGGATTTTTATAAGGGCGATGTAAAAGTAATTGATTCCGCAGGGGTGGTTGCCGAACATGTAGCGGCTTTGCTGAAAAAAGACGGGTTACTGAACAACAAAAAAAACCCGGTGCACCATTTCTTTGTTTCGGATCACACAGAGTCGTTTGAGAAAAGTACCAATTTCTTTTTCCGGAACAGAATCCGGTTGAAAGAGGCCGCAATCTGGAAGTAATTATTCTTTGAACCAGGAAGCGTACATCACATAATTATTGGCTATGCGATCAATTTCACCGGACACCAGCTCCTGGGAAATGGTTTTTACCTTTTTGGCCGGAACTCCGGCATATACTGATCCGGGTTCAACCTTCGTATTTTCAAGCAATACGGCTCCGGCGGCAATAATGGAATTACTTCCCACCACGCAGCCATCCATAACAATGGCTCCCATGCCTATCAGCACATTATCTTCCACCGTACAACCGTGAACCAGGGCATTATGTCCTATGGATACATTATTTCCAATTTGAGTATGAGCTTTCTGATAGGTACAATGAATAACGGCTCCGTCCTGTACATTAACCTTGTTTCCCATGCGGATATAATGCACATCGCCTCTGACTACGGCATTAAACCAAAAGGAGCAATCGTCGCCACAAATAACATCTCCCACTATTACAGCGGTCTCGGATATATAGCAATTGCTTCCGAACTCAGGAGTTTTACCTCTTACAGTTTTTACAATGCCCATTATTTTTCTTCAGGGTTCAAATGTGGGTTTTGAGGTGCCTTCGGTTTGCCATTATGTTTGTTTTTGGCCTTCATTTCATCGGCGTCCCATCCGGCATTACTGATAATGGTTTTGATATCGGTAAGTGAAACTTTTTTCGGTTTGAAAACAACCGTAAGCTCCCTGGTCTCAAGATTCAGATCCGCCTTTTTAACACCTTTCAGGCTGTTAACCAGCTTTTCTATCTGCTGCTCGCAAATAGCACACTCCGCAGAAGTTTTAATAACCGCTTTTTCCTTTCCCCATTGGGCAAAGGACCGCTCAAGGCCTATTCCCAGAAAAAGAAATGCAAAGGCAGCAATAAGTTTTGTTTTCATAAATTATTTCTTGCTAATAATGGTTGCTTTGTATTTACCGGTCATCCCTTCACCGGAATTAAAAGACTCGATGGTAGCCACAATTTTATCTACACTTACTTTATCAGGGTCGAAGATAAAGGTCCCGGTTTGGTTTTCAAAACTCACCTCAGATGATTTTACTCCTTTAATCCGATAAACCGCATCCCGTATTCCGTTTGCGCATCCGGCCTGACAGGTCATCCCGGTAATTAATACATTTACCGTCTCCACTTTCTTTCCTTTTTTCTCCTTTTTCGGTTGATTCTGCTCCTGCCCGGAATTACCCGGGGAAAGAACAGTTTGCCCGGTAGCAGGAGTCGAAAAAAGCAGGAAAAGGAAGCCCATAAGGGCAAAGAACTTTATTGATGTATTTTTCATGATTTAATTCCTTTTATTAATTATTTAAAAACATATCTCCATCCCAAATATATTTTCCGGCCATCCACAGGGCCCCATACAAAAGATGTATCAAAATACGGACCAAAGGGGTCATCGGCGGCCACAATGGCATCGGTTTGAATAAAATTAAGCAAATTTTCTGCCCCCAGGTAAAATTCATGCTTCTTAAAAATCCGGTTTATCTGAAAATTTAGTTTGAAATAAGAGTCGGAATAAAGTGGTTTTTGGTATGAAACCGGGTTCATCACGGTGGCGGGAAGGCGTTTGACTCCGTACCATTGGGTGGTAAAAGTCATATTCCATTTCCGGTTAAACGTTTCATAAAAAAAGGTGGCCAGCGTCCGGTGTTTGGGTATGAAGGGAAGTTGGTTGGAAACCCCGTCTTTTATTTTTCGAACATCCAGATACTTATAGGCCAATTTCATGTCCAGGTTCTTGATTATTTCATAGGTAAGTTCAACCTGAAAGGCATTGGAGAAAGCGCTTCCTTTCCAGTTTTCAAAATGAACTTCGCGGGAATCGAAATCGTAATCAGGAATTACCATATTCCGGAAATCGGTACGGTAAAAATCCATCAGGAAAGAACCCTTACGATACCAGAGTTTAAACCGTTTAACAAAATTTGCACCGGTATTCAAAGCCTCTTCGGGCAGCAGTCCGGGCTGAATAAAAATCTTACGGGAGCTAACCATCACATTTGAGTTTTCGGCCAGAATCCAGGGATACCTCCATCCGGTGCCGGCACTTGCACGGAAGTCGGTGTTTTCATCGAGGGCATACTTTAGGCTTACCCTTGGTGTATAGTACATTCTCCCATTAAACCAGTCGGCCCGGAAACCGGCAATCAAAGCCAGGATCTGATCCTTATTAAAAGTATTCTCGGCAAAAAAACCGGGTGAATTTTCATAGCGGTTCAACAAAAAATTTCCAAACTTTTCCCGGGTTTCGTCGAAACGCCAGGTTAATCCGAGGTTCAGATCATTAAACTTATTCCATGCGATATTGTATATGGCACGCAGGTTCATGTTATGCTGCTCTCCATTATAATTCCGGTGCCCGTAAAATCCGGTCTGGTAATGTGCAAATCCAGAATACTGAAATCCCAGGCTCTGGTATTTTTTCGATTTGAGGGAAAACCCGGTTCTTCCGTTAAATTCAAGCATACGGGCGTTCAGCTCCTGACCAAATACATTTTGAGTGAAATCATGGCCGTTTCCAAAATCAAAAGCCATTTGTCCGCTCATGCGGTCCTCATGCAGATATTTAATGTAGTTCTGTGAGATCACACCCTTCTTATTCAGGAATTTCCACTTGTTCAACAATGAAACTGAAGTGAGCATAGGCATATCCATAAAACCATCCTTGTTATTATCGAATTTAAAATTCGAATGGTCGGCATGCACCATCATTAGGGTGGACAGGTTTTCATTCACCTTCCATTTGGCATCTACATTTATTTCTTTCCGGAGCTGATTATCAATATAGGCATTAACGAAAACCTTTTCTTCCGTAAACGGATCTTTCAAATCAACATTCACCATGGAAGCAATGGCATCGTGGCCAAAGATTACAGAGCCGGGGCCCTTTACAATGCTGATATTATCGATCTGTGATCCGGGAATACTGTTTAGTCCATAGGTTTGAGCCAGGCCCAATAACAGAGGACCGTTTTCAACAAGGAGGTATGTGTAGGAACCGGACAAGCCCAGCACCTGAATTTCCCGGGCTCCGGTGATGGCGTCTTTATAGGTAATATCAACCGTTGCGTTTGTTTCGAAACTCTCGCCCAAATTGCAGCAGGCGGCCTTTTTCAATTCGAGGCTCGTGATGTTTTCGGTTCTGATGGGGGCATAACTGATGAAAGTGGCGTCCTTGTCTTCCACAATATCAACCGTATTCAAAACATTCACCGACCGTAAAACATGATGCAGAGGTTTTTCAGGGGGTTTTGAATATATTAGGGTATCGGAAACATATCCCACCATGGAAATTACCAGCCGGGCAGGAAAAGAATCAGGTAGTTGAATGGTAAAATGTCCTGTTTCATTGGACGAGGACACAATCCCGGTTCCCACCCAGGTTAAATTTGCAAAGGGAAGCGGAGGAAACTTTCCGTCAGGCGACTTTTCATGTACCATGCCGGAAAAAGTCTGCCCGGCCAGGAAGCCCCGGCATAACAGGAAAATCAAAATACTTAAAACTGAATATTTCATTGGACTGAATTTTGAGTAAAACAAAAATCAATGCCGTTTAAACGGCAAGCCCAATGCTACAAACGAAATACGGAAATAAATTTCAGAAGAGAATATCCGGAAATGGAAAGAGAGGGTGGAGATTTGCCTCCGGAACCCGTTGAAGACGGTGCATCAAAAAATCTGAGGAAAAAAGACAAAACCGGAAAACGATCGGTTTGAACATCTTCATCAGGTGCGTTCGTTTCGCGGGTTGATTGGTACTGACTAACTTTAATGTCAGCCGATTTAACATCACAGCAATCGCCTTTGAGCTGATCGCCATGTTTGTTTTCGCTTTTGCAACAATCGTGTGATTTACCCAAAAACCAGGATTGCTTTCCACTTCCATTGCATACCATTTTTGAAATGGTGATACCCCCTGTGGCGGTAATCGTCAACAGGGCAAGGAAAATAATCGAAAAGTTTCTGGCGAAAAATCGCATATACAAATATATAAACAAATATTCTGATAATAGCAATTAATTCGGGCCTTAACATTCCTTAACAGGATTAACAAAGATCCTGATTATCAATGTTTAGCGCTCAGTTTTTCCAGGGTTGGGCAATCCAGGTTATAATGCAGCCCCACGCTGTTACGGCGGGCAAGGGCCTGTTTAATAATGATATAACTCACCTTTATCAGGTTCCTCAATTCGCAAAGTTCCGGAATAACCCGGGTTCGTTGATAAAGCTCTTCGGTTTCACGGTGTAAAATAAGCAGGCGATCAAGGGCTCGTTTCAGACGCAGGTCGGAGCGGACAATTCCTACATAATGACTCATTATGGCCTGAACTTCCCTCAGACTTTCGGTGATGAGTACCATTTCTTCATGCTTAATGGTCCCTTCGGCATTCCAGTCGGGAATATCGGTCTGGAATTTAATCTCCTTGAATTTTTTGATAGCATCCATGGCTGCTCTGTGGGCAAAAACAACCGCTTCAAGAAGAGAATTGCTGGCAAGGCGGTTAGCACCGTGTAATCCGGTGGACGCACATTCACCCACAGCATAGAGGTTTTCGATAGAACTTTCAGCGTTAATTCCAACGGCAATGCCCCCACAGGAATAATGTGCGGCGGGAACAACGGGGATAAAATCTGTTTCAGGATTTATTCCAAGGGCTTCGCATCGGGAAAAAATGCCGGGGAAAGAATCTCTAAATTTTCCTTTTTCCAAGTGGGTGGCATCGAGGCATACAAAATCATCGCCCCTCATTTTCATCTCATGATCAATAGAGCGGGCAACAATATCCCTACTGGCCAGAGAGCCGCGGGGATCGTATTTATGCATAAATTCTTCTCCGTCGCGGGTTCTTAAAACGGCACCGGCACCGCGAACGGCTTCCGAAATTAAAAAGGCAGGTTTCTCGCCCGGATTATAGAGGGCGGTAGGATGAAACTGGAAAAATTCCATTCCTTCTATTTTTCCTTTTGCACGGTAAACCATGGCCACCCCATCTCCGGTAGCAATGACAGGATTTGTGGTTGAGGCGTAAACATGACCGGCACCTCCGGTAGCCATTACCGTAACCCGGGAAAGTATTTTTTCCACCTGTCCGGTTTTCTGATTCAGGGCGTAGGCTCCATAACAAAACACCGGTTTTGTTTTACTGTTGACATAAACCCCCAGATGGTGTTGGGTAATAATTTCAAGCGCAAAAAAATGGTCGGTGATTTCAATGTTTTTATGCGCATGAATGCGGGAAAGCAGTGCTCTTTCAATTTCCAGGCCGGTGCGGTCTTTGGAATGTAAAATCCGCTTTTCACTATGTCCTCCCTCCCGTCCCAGATTAAAATTTCCGTCGGGATTCCGGTCGAATTCTGCCCCCCAGTCAATCAATTCCCTTATTCTTTCGGGCGATTCTGAAATAACCATGCGAACCACTTTTTCATCGCAAAGACCGTCGCCTGCCACCAGGGTATCCTTTATGTGTTTTTCAAAAGAGTCGGGCGCGTACATAACAGCGGCAATACCTCCCTGGGCATATTTGGTATTTGATTCTTCCTCATCTGCTTTGGTAACTATCAGCACTTTACCCTGATCCGCCACCTTCAAGGCAAAGCTCAATCCGGCTATGCCGGAACCAATAACAAGAAAGTCGTTTTTCAACATTTGGGAAATTCGGACTTAAATTTACGATATATATTTCTCTCAAATGGAACAGCCTGTGTAATGGGCAGGCAAAGAAGACTTAAAATCCGGTTTTATTTTCGATCTTTGCAGTATGGAAAAAGAACCGGTTATGGTATATGCGGAGATGACTCCGAACCCAACAACCATGAAATTTGTTTCGAATGTACTGATGCTCAAACCGGGGGTAACGGTTGAATATTTTTCAGCGGATGAATGCTCCGAAGCTCCGCTGCCTCAGGCTCTTTTTCAGTTTCCCTTTGTAAAGTCCATTTTTGTTTCCGGAAATTATGTAAGCATTACCCGGAATGAATCCGTTCAGTGGGGCGAGGTAATGGGCGAGATCCGGGATTTTGTCCGGAAGTTTTTGGCCTCCGGAAAGGATGCCATATTAAAAGTGCCTGAAAAAGCAGTCCCAAAAGATTCCGGGTTTAAAGAAACCGTTTCGGTTCACACCCAGCATGCGGCTCCCCAAAACGAAACGGAAAATAAAATTATTGAGGTGCTGGAAGAATATATCCGTCCCGCTGTTGAACAGGATGGGGGACTAATCACCTTTCAATCTTTTCAGGATGGGATTGTAAAAGTACAGCTGCGGGGCGCCTGCAGCGGTTGCCCCTCCTCTACGCTTACTTTGAAAGCCGGTATTGAGGGACTTCTTAAGAGAATGGTTCCCGGCGTGGAAGAAGTGGTAGCTGAAAATCAATAATTCAGGATCCCAGTTCTTTTGCCCTGCGACAGGCTGCCAATAAGCCCTTTTTAATTCCTTCACCCACCTTTTCATCGGCGAAAGTACGCAAAGCCGCTTCCGTTGTTCCGCCACGGGAAGCCACCACCGCAATTAGGTCTTCGGGCGATCTTCGGTCGTGATTCAGCAAATGGTAAGCACCTAACATAGTTTGTTTTAAGAGCAGTGAAACTTTTGCTTCCTCCACCCCCATTTCCTTTCCGGCCTCAATCATTGAACGGAGGAAATAATAAAAATAAGCAGGACCGCTCCCGCTCAGAGCGGTTACCGGATTCAGAAGTTCTTCTTCTTCAAAAAACATGGTTCTTCCAATGGTGCCAAGGATATTTTCACCTTTACGAAGGAGGTTATTGGGGATCGAGGGGTCGGCATAGAAACCCGTCATTCCTAGTCCCAACTCAGAGGGCGCATTCGGCATGGCCCTGATTACAAACTGAACTCCGAGATCCTGCTTGATTTTGGCCACTGAAATTCCTGCCATAATGGAAATCACCAGGGCATCGCGGTGGATTTTTCCGGCCAGCATTTCTTTCAGTCCCTCAAAATCCTGGGGCTTTACGCATAGCAGCACCACAAAATCTTTATCGGCAAAAACTTCAGATGGATCCATAAAAATACCGGGGAGAGATCCGGAAATTTTATTTTTCCTCTCTTCGCTTTTCTCCATCAAAAAAATATTATCGGGGCTTGCCACATTAAATTTGGAAAAGGCTCTTAAAAAACAAAGACCCATTTGTCCGCAACCAATAATCAGAATTTTCATGCTTTAAATTTCTTAACTGAATTACCGTTTTTAATCCGGATTGTAAAATCCATATTCTTCTTTCCAGGTATGCTTCCAGCGCTTGTGTGACCAGAGCCAGAGTTCGGGTTTTTTAACGATATCGGCTTCCAGAATTTTACTGATTTTCAATGTCAGGTCATTTTCCGGAAGTTCGGAGGGGTTTTCGCTCACAACTTCGAACCAGGCATGATATTGTCCCCTGGCGGTACGATCTATATGGGCAAAAAGTACAGGGTAGCCCGTGCGTTTTCCCAGAACTTCTGCGCCCCGGTAAACGGGGGTTTTCCGTCCCAGAAAATTGATCCACAAGCCGCCCTCCGGAGGTGGGGTTTGATCGCTGATAAGTGCGGTCAGGGTACATTCCCCCTTTCGTTTTAACACGGCCCGGTATGTTTCATTGGCTTCAACCGGAACACTGCCAAACTTTCCCCGGATTCGGTTCATTAGTTTTCCGAAATAGGGATTGCTCAGTTTTCTGTAAATACAAAGCAGTTGAAAGCCTTCCACTCCACCAAAATTAACCGGACCCCATTCCCAGTTTCCGTAATGTCCCAGAGCCATGATAACTGCTTTTCCTTCCGATTTATACTTCCGAAGAACATTCCGGCTGTTTTCATCCAAAACAAATCGCCGGTCGATCTCCTCGCGGCTGATGGAAATAACTTTTACGGTTTCCAGAAAAACGTCGAACAAATGAACGAAAAAAGCCCGGGCGGTTTTTTCAACTTTCTCCTCCGGCCAATGAGGGAAAGCCCTCCTCAAATTATCAAGCACCACATTTTTCCGGTATTTAATAACATGCCAGTTTAACCAGGCCAGCCCATCGGCAATCCGATGCAAAACCGCAAATGGAAGGAGAGAAACCAGCCATAGAACGGGATAGGTAAGATAGTAGCCCAGGGCTTTCATGGGTGCAAATATCCAAAAAATGTGTTGGACGGGAGTGTACTTTATTCAATGTTCTTAAATTTAGCCATGTTGTTACCAGAACCGGGCCCTGAGAAAATAATTGAAGCCCACAAAATCATCTCACCCTTTATCGAATTAACGCCGGTAATAGAAAAACCGGACATTAATGCAATGGTTGGCGGCAGGGTTTTATTCAAATGCGAAAACCTGCAAAAGGTAAAAGCCTTTAAAGCCCGTGGGGCTCTATACGCCGTAATGAAACTGAAACCTGAGCAAGTGGCCCGGGGTGTGGCTACCCACTCTTCGGGAAATCATGCACAGGCTCTTGCCTATGCAGCTTCATTAATTCCCTGTAAAGCCTTTGTAGTTATGCCCTCAAACAGTTCCGAGGTAAAAAAACAAGGGGTAAAGGAACTGGGAGGCGAAATATTTGAATGCGAACCCGGACAGGAGGCCAGAGAGGCCATGTTGAGAGAGGTGGTAGAAAAAACCGGGGCCTCGTTTATACCTCCTTTCGACCATCCCGACATTATAGCCGGACAGGGAACTGCGGCCAGGGAATTTCTGGAGATTTATCCTGACCTGGAGCTATTGCTTACCCCCGTTGGCGGCGGAGGATTATTAAGCGGCACTTCCATTTGGGCTAAACATTTTTCAAATAAAATTGAAGTTTATGGGTGTGAACCCCGGGAAGTTGATGATGCCTATAGATCTTTTATCTCAGGAAAGGTGGAAAAAAACGATTCCGGAAACCAGACTATGGCCGATGGGTTAAGAACCAGTTTAAGCGAGCTCACCCTGAGGATTATCAGAAAAAATTGTGCTGGCATTATCAGGGTAAGCGAACCGGAAATTGAATCGGCCCGAATGTTAATGGAAAAACACCTTGGAATTCCGGTCGAGCTTTCCTCTGCAGTCCCTTTTGCCGCCATGCTCTCCAAACCCGAAAAATTCCGGGGAAAAACCACGGGAATTATCATTACGGGAGGTAACCGTTAGCATGAACAGGGAAGAAATCTTCCGTAAGTATTTTGACAAGCCCCTTATTCCGGCCCCGGTGAGGTTTGAAACGCGATGGACCCGAAGCTTCGGATTGGAATTATTCGTCCTGCCTCTGAATAAAACTTCCCATCCCATCGGAGGCAACAAATGGTTCAAGTTAAAATACAATTTAGCGCAAGCCATATCCGAGGACACCCGGGGACTGTTAACTTTCGGAGGGGGATTTTCAAACCATATTTCGGCCGTGGCGAAAGCCGCCCGTCTTTTGAACCTGAAAAGTCTGGGGATTATCAGGGGTGATGAATTACATGAAAAATCGAATCCGGTATTGGAGGAAGCAGGAAAAAACGGGATGGAATTTAAATTCATCGACAGGGAATCGTATCGCAACAAAAATGAGAAAGATTTTCTGGTACAATTAAAATCCTCCTTTCCTGATTTTTACCTTATCCCTGAAGGAGGCAGTAACGAACATGGAATAAAAGGTGCTGCTGAAATTGCTGACCTGATTCAAATTCCCTATGATTACCTGGCCTTGGCGGTGGGCTCGGGAGGAACATTGGCAGGCCTGGCCGGAAGGATGAAACCCTCCCAAAAAGTTTTGGGATTCCCTGTAATGGCTCGTTCAGAATATCTGGAAGTTGAAATTGAAAAGATGATACCCGGAAAATCTGCCGCTTATGAATTGATTCACGGTTACCACTTTGGAAGGTTTGGAGCCGGAAACCGAGAACTTGAACAATTCATGAAAGATTTAAAGCTTGAAACAGGTATTATTACTGAACATGTGTACACAGGGAAATTATTTTACGGGTTAAGCGACCAGATTCAAAAAGGCCGGTTTGTTGAAGGAGAAAAAATAGTGGTCATTCACACGGGAAGTCCTGAATAAAAAATTTAAACCAGAATGGGATTTTACGACTTAAGCAAAGCCGGGCGGGTAAAAAAAACAGAGGAAATATATTTGCGTATTTCTTCGGCCATTAATGAAATGAACGAATCCGAAGTTTTTGATTTGTTTTCTGACCCTGACACCTACATACGAAAAGCCTGTTACGAAGCCGTAGGCAAAATATATTTGAAAGAAAAATCGAAAACGGAAAAAATAACCACCTTTCTTGAGCATCTTTTTTCATCGCAAAATGAATTGGTACGACAAACGGTAGTAAATGCGGCAGGTGAAATTGCAAAGTATGATTTTGAATCTGTTCGTGGCTTTTTTGATGCCGGAATCCTCGACACCCATCATAAGGTGAGAAATGCAGTCATCGGATCCATAAAAAAAGCCGGACAAAAAAACCCGGGAGCATTAATCAGGTGGTCGGAAAAACACCTTTCCCATCCCGACAAAGAAGTAAGAAGGCAAATTTGCCATGGTATTGAGCTGCGGGGGCGCACTCATCCGGAAGAGATTTTACCCTTGTTGAGGGCACTACAAAACGATTCCACTGCCCGGGTCCGCAATACGCTCATTCATGTACTCGGTCAAATTGCCTATAAGGAAGGTTGTCTGGAAAAAGTGCTAAATGATCTTTCCACCTGGGAGAACAAAGTGGTAGTTGAAAAAGCCTTATTGGAAATTGAAGATGTACACCACAGGTATTCCGATTTTGCCCACTACGGTGTTAAAGAGGCCGAAAAAATTATTTCCGGGGCCAGAAAAAAAATCTTCTCTTTTTAAATTATCTTTCTGAAAGCTTAAGCTGCATTTCCGGGTGGCCGATAAGGGCCGACAGACTGTTACTCCAGCTTGCCAACATGTGAATAATAAAGGCCGGCCATATATTCCCCACTTCAGCTGTAATAAAACAAAAGATAATTCCCATGGGAATGGCCCCCAGGGTTTCATTTCTGCCTTTGGGCATGTGGGTAGCGGAATAAAGGAAAACATTTATGGCCAGAGCAGGCCAAAATCCTGTGTATGGCATTAATAATAAAAACAAAATCCCACGAAACAGAATCTCATACCCCAGCAAATAAAAACCCCAGCCGGCGAGATACCTGATTAATATTTTGAGGTTCCAAATTTTGGCTCTTACCTGAGGATACACTTGACGATTGGCTTTTATCTTTCCATTTACAATAGAAAGCGGAATAATAAACGCAGACCCAAGAAGGGTCCATTTTAAAACAGAACCTGCATCATGAAATGCAAAAATGGACGGAGCTGAAGAAATAATATCGGGCTTAACCAGAAAAATCACCAGATAAGCTATGGGTGCCATAATGATAAAACCGTAAACCTTTATGGAAAAATTGTGAATGGAGCTGGCCTCATCAAAACTCAGTCGGCCAAAGACTCTTTCTCTCCACCAGGGGCTGTTTGCAGGATACCAGAAAACAAAAAAAGAAAGCAGGGTCAATCCTGTTAAAAATAGAATATTAAAGGCATTTTCATCAAGTGAAAAATCAATGACCTGGTTTTGCATGGGAGGAGGATTATTATTATCTCAAAAATAGTCAGGAAATTGAAATATCCAAAGCATAGGATTCCGAACACAAAACCTTACTGTTTCCCTTCCAGATTGCCATCCTTCTCTATTTGTTTCCTGGGTCTGCTTCGGGTATTTCGAAAAGAAGCCTTCGAATTCAAGGAGTTTTGGATAATTTTACCGGAACGAAATATCAGATTCATTTCAAAAAAATAGCACCGGCATTGCCGGTGCTACTCAAATTATTTTCCAGGTTTTTAAATTTCAGTCTATTCAGGATCCACAATAATATCACCTGAGGACTTCTCATTCTCTTTACTCTTTTTTACCTGTTCGGTCATTCTCATCTTCTCTCCCATTCCGGAAAAGTAAGTCTTGGTGGAAATAACTACCAGACCTCCGGTAACATCCCCATACATGGCCGGAACACCACCGGTATACACGGTTACACCCTGAACAGAAAGGGCAGGAACATCGAAGCTGCCGGTTACCCTGACCCCATCGATGATATATCCTGTGGTACCCCGGCGTGACCCACGGATGTAAAGGTCTTTTCCATCAGGAGTGGGCATTACCCCAGGGGTTAATTGGGAGACAATATTTACCACGTCGCCCCGCGAGGAGGCAATATTTTTAAAATCCAGCATGTCGATTTTTTTGCCGGTCGACATGGTTTCGTTTACCATGGATTCAACGGGCGGAAGGATATCTACTTCACCCATAAGAGTGGCTGAAGTCTTTAGATTTACATTCAAAAACAAGGGTTTTCCAGAACTGACGGAAACACTGGTCACGGCAGTTTTATAGCCCTGGTGTGATATCTGAACGGTATATAATCCCGGTTCCAGTGGCTTCACAACAAATTTTCCGTCTTCGTCGGGCATTATCACTCTTATCTGGGTACCCCCGGAGCTAACCTTAACATGAGGGGTGAATGGGAATGGCATTCCATTCTCGTCGTAAACGATTCCTATAATTTCACCCGTTTGGGCAAAACCTGTGTTTCCGAACAGTCCAAAAAGCAGACTCAGGAATAAAATTTTAATGGCGTTTTTCATGGTCTTTATATTTTAATTGAGGGATGTTTCGCCAAAAAGACGGCAGGGAGTCTAAATTCCATAAACCCTCTCAAAAAAAATTTAATCTATTTTTATGGAAATTCAAAGAAACTCCGTCTTTAAAATCCAGGTATGCAAGGGGAAGGTAAATACGAAGACAAGCCGGTTCAGGATCTCCTGACGGATTATTTCAGAACCGGGAATATGGCAATAATGGGTGTGCTCTATTCCCAATACCGCCACCTGGTTTTTGGCATGTGTTTAAAATACTTAAGGGACAAGGAAATGGCTTCGGAAGCCTGCGCCCAAATCTTTGAAAAAATTATAGAGCCCCTGCGGAAGCAGGTCATTCATAATTTCCCGGGATGGCTGGGTTTTGTTACCCGGAACCATTGCATTTCCCTGCTCAGGGAAAAACAAAAGAACGTTTTACTAAGAGAAGATATATGGCCAGAGAACCTGGCTTCGGAAGAAGAAAGTGAAGTGGATTTCAATCCTGAAAAAATCCGGGAATTGATTGACCGGCTTGGGGATGAACAACGGGAATGCGTAAAGTTGTTTTTTCTCGATGAAAAATCATACCGTGAAATATCCGAACAAACGGGCCTGAGTTTAAAGGCCGTAAAGAGCCACTTGCAAAACGGAAAAAGAAATTTGAAAAAATTAATTGAAAATCATGAAAACCTCCCCGCAAAATAACAACTGCCTTAACCTGAAGGAAATGTCGCTCTACCTGGAAGGTAAGGCAAGTGCTTTGGAAACCCGGAGGATAGAAAATCATCTTCTGGACTGCCTGCTTTGTTCCGATGCCCTGGAAGGATTTGAAGAAAACCCCCATCTGCTAAATGAAGTTCCTGAACAGTCCGGATTTTCAAAAGGGCTGAAGCCAACCGGGTCGAAGTTATTTTTAAAATGGGGTATTTTTGTGGCAGGTGTTTTGGGATTAATCTGGCTGGGTATCGCACTTTTTCCGGAGCCTGTCCCGCCCGGGAAAACGGTTGCAGAAAAGACCGACATACCGGAAAAGGCTGATAATACTTCCGAACCGGAAATCCCGGTTCCCACCGAAAAACAGGTTCATATTATTAGACCTGATTCCGAAATAAAAAAAATAATCTCACGGAAAGCACCCGAAAAAATGCCGCTTGAAAAATTCGGGAAGGAAGACCCTTCTATCTGGATGATGCCCATTAAAACCCTTCCTGAAATAAATTCAGGGTTGAGGGGAAGGCCGGAGCAATTAAAAGGAGTAAGAAAAACTTTCCGCGATACTTTCATGTATGACCTGAAAATTTCGCGCTACGGCGAGCTTTACCGCAACGACCCGAAAAAAATTGCGGAATATTTTAAGGGCATCGATGCCAAATTTGAAAACGCTGAAAAAAAGCTTCTCAACAACGAAGAAAATGCCTTTGAGTATGTTACCACCTCTATGGTACTTGAAAAAGCCGTGCAACATTTTTCAAAAGGAAATTATCCCGATGCCCTGAAATTGTTCAACATCCTTGCCAAACATAACGAGGAGGATATCAATGCCCTGTTTTATGCTTCGGTTTGCTATCTCCAGTTAAACAGGGCCAAAGATGCTCTGGTATATCTTAATTTTTTAACCCGCCTGGAAAATCATTCCTTTTCGGAAGAGGCGGAGTGGGAAAAAGTCAATGCTTTGATTCAGTTAAAAGAATATAAAGAGGCGGAAAAATTGCTTGGAAAGATTGTAGAAGAAAACGGGTTTTATGCCGAAAGAGCAAATGTGCTTGCCAAACGGGTTCGGCAGAAACTGCAGAACGAATGATCAGATTTTAATTTCCTCTTCGTCTTTGTTGAGGAGGTGATATTCCAGAAAATGATGGGCGTTTGAGGGTCTCACTTTTATTTTCCGTCCGAACTTAAAAGACCATTTTCTCCTGACCGACATAATTCCTTTGGTAAGAAAGGCCTCCAGGTATGGATGCACGGTAAGGGTTACGCTTTTTTCGTTCAGTTCCTTGAATACATAGCGTAAGTTATTTTCAATCTGATCGACTAATAATACAGTGGGTTGAACTTCTCCGGTACCGCGGCATGCAGGACACTTTTCAACGGTTACCACATTCATTTCAGGTCGTACCCTTTGGCGGGTAATCTGAACGAGTCCAAATTTGCTGGGAGGAAGGATATTGTGTTTGGCGCGGTCGGACTTCATTTCCGATTTCAACCGATCGAAAAGTTTTTTCCGGTTTTCGGGATTGTGCAGATCAATAAAATCCACCACGATAATTCCACCCATATCGCGGAGACGGAGCTGGCGGGCAATTTCAACGGCCGCTTCCAGATTTATTTCAAGTGCGTTTGCTTCCTGGGTATTATCGGAGCGGGCACGATTTCCGGAGTTTACATCAATAACATGCATGGCTTCGGTGTGCTCCACAATCAGGTAGCCTCCTGATTTCATGGTTACATGAGGGCCAAACAGGGCTTTAATTTGCTTGTCTACTCCCAGGTGTTCAAAGATGGGTTTATCACCTTTGTAGAGTTTCAGAATTTTCTCTTTTTCGGGGGCAATGGTTTTAAGATAATCGCGAAGGTCGTCAAACATTTTCTGATCGTTCAGATGAATGGCACTGAATCCTTCGTTGAGCAGGTCGCGCAAAATGGCATTGGTGCGATCGATCTCTCCCAAAACTCGCTGAGGAGGCGCTGCACCTTTAATTTCTTTATAACAGGTTTCCCATTTTTTCAGCAGGTCGTTCAAATCGGCATGAATGTCAGCCACCGATTTATTTTCGGCAACGGTACGTATAATAACGCCGTAGTTGGCAGGAACAATTGCCTGAACCATATTTTTCAGGCGGTCTTTTTCCTCCCTCTCTTTTATCTTTTGAGAAACGGAAATTTTATCTGAGAAAGGAACCAAAACCACATACCTTCCGGCCAGACTTATCTCGGTGGTAATGCGCGGACCTTTACTGGAGATAGGTTCTTTGGCAATCTGAACCAGAATGGGCATACCCGATTGTACCACCTGGGAAATTTTGCCGTCTTTATGGATATCTCTTTCCTTGGAAAAATATTCCAGATTGGCATTTCCTTTCCCTTCGCGGGCGGTTTTTGTAAACTTCAGAAATGATAAAACCTGAGGACCCAGGTCAAGGTAATGAAGGAAGGCATCCTTTTCATAGCCCACATCCACAAAGGCGGCGTTCAGGCCGGTCATGACCTTTTTTACGCGCCCCAGATACAGGTCGCCTACGTTAAAGCTTTTGTTGCTTTTTTCCCGGTGAAGCTCTACGAGCCGCCGGTCTTGCAATAAAGCGATAACAGTTTCGGAATCTCCGCTGTCAATAATAAGTTCGCTGGCCAATGAAAATGCACATTAGGTTATTCCGGAATCCGGAAAAACAGGTAACAGATTGAAGGAGCCAATCCTGCACAAACCCTATGGGAATATGCTGAAGGATTAAAAGGCTACTTCTTTTTCTTTTTATGGCGATTCTTTCTCAAACGCTTTTTGCGTTTATGCGTGGCCATTTTGTGACGCTTTCTTTTCTTTCCGCTAGGCATGTTCAAAAAATGGTTTAAAAATAAAAAATGTTGATAAATAAGAAAAAGAGAAAAAAAAAATGATGGGTAAAATACTTATAACTCATCAAACAGGACCTGAGGGAAAAAAAGTACAGAGATTATAGAAAAACAAATTCAAGAAACTTTTCCAGACATAAAACTTTTT
>CALEYQ010000081.1 GCA_937924855.1 uncultured Bacteroidota bacterium
AGCCATTTCAATGCCTTCAACCGGAAGCACGGAGTTCAATGCCCTCAAAAAGAAATTCAGTTCAGGACTTGAACTCCGGGGAAAAAGCCTGGGGATAATAGGGTTCGGAAGAATCGGACAAAGTCTGGGAAGAATTGGCCTGGGCTGCGGCATGAAGGTAATCGCCAGCGACCCTTATATCTCAGAAGCGGAGATTGAAGTAGATGTTTACCAAAAATCACCTATTAAGGTAAAAATCAACACAATACCAATGGACGAACTCCTGGAAACCAGCGATATTATTTCGGTTCATGTTCCCGGTGGAAAGCTCATTGGCGAAGCCGAAATAAAAAAAATGAAAAAGGGTGTTTTCCTGGTAAATGCAAGTCGTGGAGGAGTAATTCACGAGGCTGCACTTTTGAAAGGACTTGAAAACGGCACCGTGGCTATGGCGGGATTGGATGTTTTCGAAAACGAACCCACGCCGAATCCTGCTTTGCTATCGCACCCCCGGATTATTGCCACCCCTCATATTGGAGCCAGTACGGCAGAAGCCCAGGAAAGAATCGGGATTGAGCTGGCAGAAAAGATAATCGCGGTGTTGAAACGCGATTAAAATTCTTACAGGGTTTTTATTTCAGCAACCAGGTCGGTAAGTGCCTTTTTGGCATCGCCGAAAAACATCGAACATTTCGGATCGTAGAACAGCAGGTTATCAATACCGGCATAACCGGCGCTCATGCTTCGCTTATTCACGATAATGTTTTTGGCTTTATCCACTTCCAGAATAGGCATGCCGTAGATGGGCGAAGAGGGATCGGTCTTGGCAGCAGGGTTCACCACATCATTGGCTCCCACCACAAGCACTACATCAGTTTGTTCAAATTCAGGATTGATGTCTTCCATCTCCACCAGTTTATCGTAGGATACATTAGACTCGGCCAGCAGCACGTTCATGTGACCGGGCATACGACCGGCCACGGGATGAATGGCATACTTCACCTCTACCCCACGCTCTTCCAGAAGATTTTCAAGTTCTTTGATAACATGCTGTGCCTGTGCAACCGCAAGTCCGTAACCGGGAACAATAACTACCTTCTTGGAATAATTCATCAATACCGCAACATCCGTTGTGGTAATGTCTTTGATAGATCCCTGAACATCGCCACCTGCCGCAGCACCTGATCCAGCACCAAAGGCTCCGAATATTACATTGCTGAGGGGACGGTTCATGGCCTTACACATAACCAGGGTAAGAAGCGTTCCCGCGGATCCCACCAGGATACCTCCGGTAAGCATCACTTTGTTATCGTATAAAAACCCGCCGAAGGCCGCAGCCAGTCCGGTAAAGGAGTTGAGCAATGAAATCACCACCGGCATATCGGCACCACCAATGGGAAACACAAACATAACACCGTAAAAAAGCGAAGCTGCAAACAGTAACCAGATCAGCATGGGATTTCCGCCAGAGTAAACCATCCAGGCTCCAAAGCCGAAAACACCAACGAGGATCAGTGTATTTACAATATTGTAAGCCGGAATGCGAATGGGTTTGTTCATGGTTCCGTTCAGCTTTAGAAAAGCAATGATGGAACCGGAAAAGGAAACACTGCCAATGATGAGCCCGGCCACGATGGCAATGAGTTGTCCGTAAATTTCTCCGGAGGCTTCGCTGGAAAGCACAAATAACATTCCCCCGCCAATAGAGTGATGGAGGTGTTGAAATTCAATCAGGGATATCAGGGCGGCGCAGGCTCCTCCCATACCGTTGAAGATGGAAACCAGCTCCGGCATTTTGGTCATCTGAACTTTAACGGCAGTAAGCCAGCCAATAACGGTTCCCAACCCAATGGCTCCGAAAATAAGAGCATAAACCAGGGGACTAATTTTTCCATCGTGCAGGAAAATGGTTCCTGCAATCGCAATTCCCATACCTGCCGCGCCGATTAGGTTTCCCTTACGGGCCGTAGCGGCATTTCCCATCATTTTTAGGCCCAGGATAAAAGTCACAGAGCCGATCAGGTAACAGATTTCAAGGATACTTCCTTTCATATAAATAGTTTTCCGTGTCTTTTACTTTTTCTTTTTAAACATTTCCAGCATGCGGTCGGTAACCACAAATCCGCCCACCACATTAAGGGTTCCCAGCAAAACTGCCAGCGTTCCCAGGAGCAGGGAAACATAATCGGCCGGATCAACATTCAGCATAACATAAATGGCTCCCACGATAACCACACCGTGAATGGCATTGGCACCGGACATAAGCGGGGTATGCAATACGGTGGGAACCCCGCCGATAACTTCAACACCCACAAAAACCGACAGGATGATGAAATAAATCATCTCGCGATGAAGAGAAAAGAAATCGAGAATATTTTCCATAAAATTGGTTTAAGCTGAAACAGATTTGGTAACGCTGGGGTGAACTGCCTTTCCTTCATGAACAATGAGAGAACCAACAGTAATTTCTTCTTTCATATCCCAGTGGAATTTTTCTTTATCTGCCAAATGCACCAGGAAGGTTGCAATGTTTTTGGCGTACAGATCGCTGGCATTCATGGGAAGCAAGGAGGGAATATTGGATTCGCCGATAATCGTAACACCGTGGCGTTTAACATTCAGGTTAAGGGCCGAACCGGCCACGTTTCCTCCCTGCTCTACCGCCATGTCGAGAATAACCGATCCGTTTTTCATGGACTTAACCATTTCTTCGGTAACCAGAAGCGGGGCCTTTCTGCCGGGAATCAATGCGGTGGTGATAATAATGTCGGCGTCTTTTACATGTTTGGAAACCAGTTCCTGTTGCTTTTTCAGGAATTCTTCCGAAACGCCCTTTACATACCCGCCTTCAATCTTGATAGAATCATCGCCTTTTACTTCAATAAAGCGGCCACCCAAAGACTCTACCTGTTCTTTGGTTTCGGGACGAATATCGGTTACTTCCACTACGGCTCCCAGTCGCTTTGCGGTGGCAATGGCCTGAAGTCCGGCAACCCCGGCACCAAAGATTACAACTTTGGAGGGACGAATGGTACCTGCCGCGGTGGTCATCATGGGAAGAATTTTCCCCAGTTCATTCGCGCACAACAACACGGCTTTATATCCTGCCAGGTTGGCCTGGGAGGAAAGGGCGTCCATTTTCTGGGCGCGTGAAATACGGGGAATGGCATCCATACTGAAAGCCGATATTCCGGCGGCTTCGGAGGAGTCAACGAGGTAGGGGTTGGTGGCAGCACAGATAAACGAAATAAAAATAG
>CALEYQ010000082.1 GCA_937924855.1 uncultured Bacteroidota bacterium
TCTCCAAAAGATGTTAAACGCCATTTTTTTTTTGTTTATGCCGGGATTCGCACCATTGCCGGTAAAAATGAAAGCAAAGAAGCAGCTAACCGTTGAAACCCTGCGAGAGTACAAAGGACTGGAACATTTATCGGACCATGAAGCCGAGAAAATTGTTGATGCTTTAAAGAAGTTCGCCAGGATAGCACTTCACGCGTATCGAATAAAAAAGGAACAGGAAAAAACTGAAAAACAGTGATGCCCCGAAAAAATATCGTATTGGTTGTCGGTGCTGGAACCAGCCATGATTTTGAGCCAGAAATGGACACGGGTGCTACTTTGATTACTAATATTATCAATCGGGTTAATGATAGGGATTCAAAGGATAAAAATCTCTCAGATTTATTGCAAGGAATTAATATTAATGAAAATCAAAGAGTGAAATTTGAAAAGGACCTAGAAAAATATAAGAACGATCACGTAGATGGGGCTTCCATAGATTATTTTCTTAATCAGAAAAAAGATGAGGATAAATATAGGGACATAGGCACATTCTCTATTGCATTTCATATTTTAGGTAATGAAGCTTCATGTGTGCGAAAAGCAACTTTTAATAAATACTCCTGGCTTGATGAATTAAATGTATTTATTGAGCGATGCAGACTAAACACCTGGGGCGATCCGTTGGTTGATTTAAAAATCGTGACTTTCAACTATGACCGACTTCTTGAAGAGTACTTATATCGTAAGCATGGTGCAGCAATAGAAAGCTTTATCGCTAATTCCATAGTTCATGTTTATAACAAAATTGCTCCTCTAAAATGGCAGAAAAATGATAGACAGGATTTCAAAAATGGGTTTCTGGATTTCGGTCATCCAAATAATGATATAAAGGAAATATTGAGGTACAGAGAGTACATACGATTAATGTACGATAATAGGAAGAGTGATAATCCACATCTGCAAACAGCTAAAAACTTCCTGTTGGCAGCACATTCAGTTCTATTTATAGGCTATGGTTATGACAAATACAACAATGATAATCTTGAATTACCTTTTGTAAATGGGAAAAATGTCTTTGCTAATTATTATGTTTCCGAGTGGAATGAGGCATGGAAAAAGAGATACGAGGAATTTAAGGGTAATAATGAAATCTGGGGGAATCAAAGAGATGGTATTACCTTTACGACAGAAACCTGCACCAACTTCATTCGCCACTGGCTTCCGAAAGCTGCCGAGTTATAGCGTTTACAAGCATTTCCATTCAAGTAAATACATTCGTATTCTTGAGTAAGCATTTATGCGCACTAAGTCTTTGAAAATGAGGTTCGATGATAGTCCTAACCTTCCCGCAGTTGTAGGAAAATGGCGCTTAATGTCTCCAAAAGATGTTAAACGCCATTTTTTGTTTGGGGATGCCGGGATTTGCAACTTTGCCGGTAAAAATGAAAGCAAAGAAGCAGCTAACTGTTGAAACCCTGAGGGAATATAAAGGGCTGGAACACTTATCCGATCAGGAAGCCGAACAAATTGTTGATGCATTAAAGAAATTCGCCAGGATAGCTCTTCATGCCTATCGAATAAAAAAGGAACAGGAAAAAACTGAAAAACCGTGACGCCCCGAAAAAATATCGTATTGGTTGTCGGTGCTGGAGCCAGCCATGACGTTGAGCCGGAAATGGGAACGGGGAAGGATCTTATTCAGAATATTTCTGACCGAGTTACCGACCGTACAGCATTGGCACGAGGTGAGAACGGGTATCTTGTTAATCTTCTTGAAAAACTTAACCAGAATGAGATCACAAGAAAAAAATTTGTACGCTTGATTGATAAATATAAATCTATTGGGTGTTCTGTTGATTATTTTTTAAATGAGGTTAGGGAAAAACATCCTGAAATTATAGACGATTTTGGTAAAATCGGGACCTTTTCAATCGCATTTGAAATTTTTGGGTACGAGGGCGCATGTCTAAGAAATGCATCGTTTAATAAACCTTCATGGCTCGAAGAATTGAACAAGTTTATTGAGCAATATCGTTTAAACACGTGGAGCGATCGCCTTGTTGATTTAAAAATTGTCACATTTAACTACGATAGGCTCATAGAGGAATTTCTCTTCCGTAAGCATGGGCAGGCGATTAAGGAATTTGTTGACAATTCCGTGGTCCATGTATACAATAAAATTGCACCGCTTGGATGGCAGGAAGAAGATAAAGCGCAATTTGATAATGGCTTCCTGGAATTCGGTCATCGCAATGATGATATCGAGGGAATATTGAGGTATAAGGAGTTTGTGATTCTGATGTATGACAAGAGGAATAACAGTAACCCACATTTGCAAAAATCCAAAGAGTTTCTTTCATCGGCAGACTCCATCCTTTTCCTGGGTTATGGCTATGATAAATACAACAACAAGAATCTTGGCCTGCCTACATTGAACGGCAAAATGATTCTTGCCAATTACTATATCCCTGAATGGAATGATACTTGGAAGAAAAAATACGAGGAATTCAAGAGCAATAATGAAATCTGGGGAACTCAAAGAGATGGTATCATCTTTACTACGGAAACCTGCACCAACTTCATCCGCCACTGGCTTCCGAAAGCTGCCGAATTATAGCATTTACAAGCATTTCCTATCAAGCAAGTACATTCGTATTCTTGAGTAAGCATTAATACGCACTAAGTCTTTGAAAATGAGGTTCGATGAGAGTCCTAACCTTCCCGCCAAACTACGCCTGCCACGCGCAAGTCACACCTATGGCTTCGTTTGGCAGGCCATTTTTTTTCTAATGTGGTTTGTTTATGTTTTGAAAAGTCTGAATTCAGACTTTATTTACATTGGATCCACCAATGACATTGGCCGTAGGTTGAAAGAACACAATTCGGGCATTGTTACGTCCACTCGGGCGTATCTTCCCTATAAGGTAGAACTGTATGTTGCTGTTGAAACGGAAAGTAAAGCCCGCAGATTGGAGAAGTATTTCAAAACCGGATCAGGTAAAGCTGTGCTTTACCATCGAATGTTATTATAGAGTCCTTTAATTGCCGAAGTCCTGCAAGAGCAAGACGCAGGTAATCGTCCGGACCGCCTTCGCTCGCCGAAGCTCCTTTAGGAGCGGAAGGCGAGCATTTTTTTTGGCGAGCTTCGGCGGTCGTAGACCGCCTATATGAGAAAAGGGCCATGGAAAAATACACTGTTTATACGCTTTTGTGCTCAGATAAAAGCCTTTACACCGGATGTACAAGAGATCTGGAGGATAGGTTGAAGAGGCACAGCAGGGGCTCTGTTCCGGCTACAAAGGACAAACGACCGGTTAGTGTAATAAGCTACACGGTTTTTAAGGATAAATACAAGGCCTTTTATTTTGAAAAATATTTGAAATCCGGATCGGGGCGTGCCTTTTTAAAAAGGCATTTGATTTAAGAAAACCAATTTGTTGTTTTCAAGTTAGGTTTATCGACATTTTGGAGTTTGGTTTTGGTTGAGATTTCTATTTTTAGGATGATCAGTCCCAGGAGTTAAATTGGCTACCAGTCATAATCGCCGAAGCTCCTTTAGGAGCGGAAGGCGAGCATTTTTTTTGGCGAGCGAAGGCGGTCGAGGACCGCAACGAAAAAAAACTGAGAATTTTCCCCAATTTCTTTTTCTGTTTATTCACCCTGTTAAATACATTTTAGCAAGTCCAATATCCACGGTATATGACATGACCTTCATCATATTTTTTAAGGCCTGCATCATTTCCCCCCTGCCCAAGCCATGGTACTTTTAAAATAAACTTTAAACTATGGCAAAGCAATTAGGAATATGGATAGATACGCAAAAAGCGGTCTTCGTGAAACTCGGAAAAGATGGGGCAACAATTAAGGAAATTGAATCTGACATTGAAACCAAATCAAATCCCGGAAGAGAAGGCGACAAAGGTTCGTTTTGGGGCGGGCAACATTCAAATAATGAAAAGAAGTTTTTTGAACGGAAAAAAAATTCCACCGATAAATTCTTCAAAAAGGTTTCCGGAAAAATCGGGAAAAATGATGAGGTAGTGGTTTTCGGTACCGGAAATACCCCTGGAAAGTTCGCCGCATGGCATAACAATAACCTTCCCGAAAAGGGCGTGGTTCTCGATGCCAAGCGCTCCGCCAAAATTACCCGGAATCAGTTGGTGGCTAAAATCAGGAAATATTTCGACAATTAAGGAGCTGAAAAGCAGGCTATTATGTTTATGTTTTTTTTATTACCTTCATTCGGTAATAAAATAAACGGCTGCTTTATGCTTCGAAATTTTTTGATTCTCTTAGGCTTTTTTGGCTTTTGTACCCCTGTTTTTTCCCAATCTTCCCTGTATTCTATTTCCATGAAAAAGGCGGGGAGTTTCTATTTTTTGGAAGCCTCACTCAAATTCCGGGATAAAGTAGTTGAAGCATATTTTCTCTTTGATACGGGCTCGGAAGGTATGGTTCTTTCCAAAGAGGCTGCCGATAAACTCGGATATTCAGGCGAAGGCTTCTTCAGTGTTGAAATTTCCTCTAAAAAGACTAATGGAATCAATGCCATCGTTGATGACGGACCCGCCCTTTCCGAATACGCCGCGCTGGGCTCTGCTTTTTTCGGAGGAAAAGTTTTCGGGGGCCGCCTGGGCCTGTATCCTGTTTTCAGAAATAACTACATCATTGTAGATTTTAAAAAATCGAATATTGAGGTTTTTTCTACCGGTTCCAATAAGGAAGGCTCTGCTATGTCGAATCAAATTATGGTGGAATCGAAAATGGCCGGAAATCTTTTTTACCTCGATGCCTCTTTCAAGGGCAAACCCGGAAACTTCTTTACTGTTTCAAGCAGCCTTACCGGATCTTCTTTGCTGTCTTCCGCGGGTGCAAAAAAAATAAAAGCAAAGAAAAATACCCCCGTAAACCTGAGCATGGGCTCTGAGAATATCGCAGTTTTGTTTAAACCGGCTCCCAATGAATTTTTATTCAATGTGAAAGAAGCTAAAACTATGGGATTTAAAATTTCAGGAGTTTTAAGCCTCGATGTGATGGAAAAATACCAATGGCATTTTGATTGCATGAACCGGAAGGTTGGAATTAAATCAAACTGATTTGGGAACCCCCGAAATTGATCAGGATAAATCCATTGTTTTTTTTGATGGAGTTTGTAAGCTCTGTAACCGGTTTGTGAATTTTCTGATCAGAAAAAATTCCCGTAAAAATTTGTTGTTTGCTACACTTCAGGGTTCTGCTTTTCAAAAAGCAGGAATCAATACCTGGGAGCAAAGCATGGAAACCGTTGTGTTTTTCGACCGGGGAAAAACCTATATTTTGTCCTCTGCCGCATTGAGAGCCCTCGCCCGGCTTGGAGGCCTCTGGAATTTAATGCTGGTCTTTTTAATTGTTCCCCCCATTATACGCGACAATGTTTACCGCTGGGTGGCAGGGAAAAGGTATAAATGGTTTGGAAAGATGGACTCCTGCAGGGTTCCCACCCCAAAAGAAAAGGAATTTTTCCTGGATTGAACTCAGGACATTTTGATCCGCTTAACCAGAAATGGCATTAATACCTGATTCAGTCCGGTATTAATATCGGCATCAATCCAGTCTATCCTGAAGCCTGCCGCATGTACTTTTAAGTTTTTCCGGAATTTTTCCATGGCAGCCGCGTAATCATTTCTGATGTCTCCCGGATTTACTTTTATTTCTTCGCCGCTTTCCAAATCAATAAAACGCATGGGGCGCGATTCAAATTCAAAATCCTGCTCCATCTTTTTGTCGGTTACATGAAACAAAATTACCTCGTGCTTTTTGTGCCTGAGGTGTTGAAGGGCAGAAAATATTTCATTCGTGTCATGGTGGGATTCGAACATGTCTGAAAAAATTACTACCAGCGATCTTTTATTTATGGCTTCGGCAATGATGTGCAGGGTTTCTACAAGAGTGGTTGTGTCGGAGCCGGCTTTGGGAGGGGGCGCATCGGCCAGCTTGTCCAATTCGTGAAAAATCATTTTCAAATGAGGCGAACCGGATTTGGCCGGGGTATGCAGGTGGAGTTTTTCGCTGAAAACAGACAAGCCCGTTGCATCTCTCTGCCTTCGGAGTAATTCGGTTAAAGCAGCAGCACAATAAGCGGCAAAAGATATCTTGTTTTTCTTTTCCTCTTTTCTTCCGGAATCAAGCGGAAAGTGCATTGATTTGGAGCAGTCAATTACAATCTGACAGCGTAAATTGGTTTCTTCCTCATACCGCTTTACAAATAGCTTGTCGCTACGGCCATAAAGCTTCCAGTCAATATGCCGGGTGCTTTCTCCGGTATTGTAAAGCCGGTGCTCGGCAAACTCAACTGAAAAGCCATGAAACGGACTTTTGTGCAAACCGGTAATGAATCCCTCCACGGTTTGACGCGCAAAAAATTCAAGTTTTGAAAAGGGTCTGGTTATTTCCTGATTTACTCC